>JAGASK010000034.1 GCA_017621815.1 Lachnospiraceae bacterium
ATTCCTGTTTGGCGCAGATATACGCTGACCATTGAAGAAGCTGCCGGATATTACCACATCGGAGAAGGAAAACTGCGGATGCTCATTGACGGGCATCCCAACGAGGATTTCTATGTGATGAACGGAAATCGTGCCCTCATTAAGCGTGAGAAATTCGAGCGGTATCTGGATCAGGCAACGGCAGTATAAAAAAGTGCTTGGCAGAATTGCCGATTTCCTATGATAGACCTATACGGAGAGCCAAACTTGTGCTATTATAACGGTGCAAGTCTGGCTCTCCTTTTACAGTAAAGGAGAGATTTCAATGAGTGAAAAAAGACGAGACAACCGTAATCGAATTTTGCATGAAGGCGAGTACCAGCGTGCAGACGGGAGGTATCGGTTCCGTTACATTGACGAGGACGGAAAAGAGAAAAATGTGTACAGTTGGCGTTTGGACAAAAACGACCCAATGCCCAAAGGCAAGAAACGGGAACTTTCGCTGCGAGAGAAAGAAAAGCAGATTGAAGCGGATTTGTTTGACCACATCGTAACCAATGGCGGCAATTACACGGTGCTGGAACTGGTGGAGAAGTATGTGTCCCTGAAAACGGGTGTCCGGCACAATACCGTTGCCGGGTACAAGACGGTAATCAATGTCCTGAAAAAAGAAGCATTCGGGAAACAGCGCATTGACAAGGTGCGCTTGTCGGATGCAAAAGCGTGGCTCATCAAGCTTCAGCAGGTGGATGGCAGGGGCTACAGCTCCATTCATTCCATCCGGGGCGTTCTCAGACCGGCTTTTCAGATGGCGATGGACGATGACCTGATTCGGAAAAATCCTTTTGGCTTTGAGCTGGCATCGGTGATTGTCAATGATTCCGTGACCAGAGAAGCAATCACCCGGAAGCAGGAGCGGGATTTGTTGAAATTCATCAAGGAAGATGCACATTTCAGTAGATACTACGATGCAATCTATATTCTCTTTCATACCGGGCTTCGTATTTCGGAGTTCTGCGGACTGACGGTTTCTGAGATTGAGTTTGATGAAATGCGTATCAAGGTAGACCATCAGTTGCAGCGCACCTCCCAGATGAAATATGTGATTGAGGAGCCTAAGACAGAGAGCGGTACCCGCTATGTGCCGATGACCGAAGAAGTTGCAGCCTGTTTCCGCAGAATCATTGCCAGTCGTGAAGCACCGAAGGTCGAGCCAATGGTGGATGGGTATATCCGCTTCCTGTGTCTGGATAAAAACGATATGCCAAAGGTAGCCCTGCACTGGGAGAAGTATTTGGAACACATCGTTGAAAAGTACAACAAGATTTACCGCATCCAGATGCCGAAAGTAACCCCTCATGTATGCCGACACACATTTTGCTCCAACATGGCAAAATCCGGAATGAACCCGAAGACATTGCAGTATATCATGGGTCACTCAGACATCAGCGTAACCCTGAATGTCTACGCCCATGTAAACTTCGATGATGCCAAAGCCGAGGTGCTTCGGGTAGCGAATGGCTGAAAAAGCCCGTTGGTAAAGCCGCTGACTATACCAATGAATTTACCAATATTGCAGGGAAAAACATGAGAAGATACGGGACGATTTGAGAAGATACCCCGGAAACAGCAGGGGTATCAAAACCCGAAAAACCCTGTGATACCAAGCATTTGAGAAGAAATACAAGACTTATATGGAGTTATAAAAAGATGATAAAAGTACTATTTATATGCCACGGCAACATCTGCCGTTCCCCAATGGCGGAATTCATTTTAAAAGACATGGTTAAAAAGAAAAATAAGGAAGCTTCCTTTTATATTGCATCCGCAGCAACCAGCACAGAAGAAATTGGCAATCCCGTTCACCATGGAACCAGAAATAAGCTGGCGCAGTATGGTATCAGTACAGCCGGAAAATATGCCAGACAGATGACTAAAAAGGATTATGCAGAGTATGATTATCTGATTGGAATGGATGATTGGAATATCAGGAATATGCTTCGTATCACAGGAGGAGACCCGGAACAAAAAATCAAAAAACTTCTGGAATTTGCAGGCAGCAGCAGAGACATTGCTGACCCGTGGTATACGGGAAATTTCGATGTGACTTATGATGATATTGTTGAGGGCTGCGAAGCGTTTCTTGCGTATTTGGGATTTTAAATAATTCAGGTAATGCAGGTGTGAAGGAGAAAATAAAGGATGAATCCACTGTCATTTATAATTATCGGCTCCGGATGGCGGGCAATGTTTTATGTAAGAATAGCAAAAAAATATCCTCATTTGTTTAGACTGCAGTATATGCTGTGCCGCACGGAAGAAAAAGCGGAGCGTATCAGAAAAGAACAGAGGATTCCTGTTACCCTGTCTGAAGTGGAGTGTGAAAAAGCCAGGCCTGATTTTGTAGTGGCAGCGGTCACTAAAAATGCTGTTTTTGATGTGACGAAAAAATGGGCATTAAAAGGGTTTCCTGTGCTCAGCGAAACTCCGGCAGCCATGGAACTGTGGCAGCTGAAGGAATTATGGAATTTGAAGCAGAATAAAGGTGCCGGGATTCAGGTGGCAGAGCAGTATCACAGATATCCTTTGCTGGCAGCCGGCTTACGGTATATCATTAAAAATACAGAAACGGCCCATTTGAATCTGGCAGAGCCTTATGCTGTTACCCTGTCAGCAGCCCATGATTATCATGGTATCAGCCTGATACGACACCTGCTGCATATGAAAATGGAGCCTGTGAAGATGCAGGGAAAGAAATATACATTTCCGGTTGTGGAGACAGACTCCCGCTATGGTGCGGTTACGGATGGAACGGTAAAGGACAGGGACAGAACAAGAATTACAATGGAATTTGCTTCCGGTAAAACAGCTTTTTATGATTTTTCCGGCGTGCAGTACCATTCTTTTATCAGGGCAAGACATTTGAATGTGCAGGGAGAAAACTGGGAATGGAATGACACTGTTTTGCGCTATACAGATGAAAATAATTGTCCGGCGGAGAAAAAACTGACACCATTTTTTGATACTGCATATGAAACTCTTGTTTCGAAAGAAACAAAGGAAAACAACAGACAGTGGAGTCCGTTTCTGAAACTGGATGAGTGGCAGGATGAATATGCAATAGCATCCATGATGCTTGATATGAGAGCTTTTATTGAGGAAGGAAAAGAAATTTATCCGTTGGCAGAGTCGTTGGAAGATGCATATTTATGGATTTTGATGCAGAAAGCAGTTCAAAATCCCGGGGAAGCAGTCAAATCAGAAACAATGCCGTGGCACGCTCCGTAAGAAAACTTGCAAAGCGTGCCGTTTTCTGGCTGTGCCAGCGCAGATTAAGCAGCATTTCCATTCCGGTGCCTGAATTTTAACCTTTTACTTTAGAGACCGCTTCCGATAAAACAGAAACCACTTTGTCACACCAGGCATCAAAGTCAGGGTCTTCCTTCTGGCATTCGGGATGTGAGAGAACATATTCCACGGTACTGCGTATACCCTGGTCGGCCCGCACCGTGGCTGTGAAGCCGGGAACCAGTTTCTTTAATTTGCTGTTGTCAAAAACAACCGTGTTTGCTTTGTCACCCAGTAAGCTTCCGGCAAAATCATAATTGCTGCAGGTATCCAGAAATTCTGATGATACATGCAGGGCATTCAATTTAACGCCCAGGGCATCTGCAATTATTTCATAAATCTGATTCCAGGTTACGGATTCATCGGAAGTAATCTGGACGGCCTCGCCGATGGCATGAATGTTGCCCAAAAGCCCCACGAACCCTTTTGCAAAGTCGGTATTGTGAGTCAGAGTCCAAAGGGAGGTACCGTCTCCGTGGATAATAACGGGCTTTCCTTCCATCATTCGTTTAATAACGGCATAGCTTCCGTTGTCTCCGTGGACGCCGAGGGGAACGGAACGCTCATCATAAGTATGGCTGGGGCGGACAATAGTAACAGGAAAGCCTTCTTCCCTGTACAACTTCATAAGATATTCTTCTCCCGCAATTTTATTTCTGGAGTATTCCCAGTAAGGATTGGCAAGGGGAGTGCCTTCATTTATCCGGTAGTCGGAGAGGGGCTTCTGATAAGCGGAAGCGGAACTGATGTAGATAAACTGTTTTGTTTTATTCTTAAACAGCCGGTAATCGCGTTCAAGCTGTCCGGGTACAAAAGCAATGAAATCAGCGACAACATCGAAATCTAAATTCTGAATCAGTTCTGCAACAGCGGCTTCATCATTAATGTCAGCTTTAAGCTCTGTTAAATTTCCTGACAGGCCGGTGTTGCGGGAGCCTCTGTTAATCAGGTAAAGGGAGTGCCCTTCCGAGAGCAAAAGGCGTGAAATAGCCATGCTGATAGTGCCGGTACCGCCGATAAATAAAACTTTCATAGAAATACCTCCTTGTTTGTTTTTAAATTAATTTTATTTTAACAATTTTTATATAAAAAGCATAGTGTAAAAAAACAAATAAGGTGTTATAATGAAATAAATTGGCAGAAAAACAAGCGCAAGTAAAGAAAATTACATTTATCACGGAGGATTCAAAATGAAAGACAAGAAAAGTTTCAGCCAAAAATTGAAATTAATATTCGGTTTATTAATCGGTATTTGCTGTGTATCGGAATTATATGCAATTATCGGAATGCTTGGTGTTGGAAATAAAGTGATTAACATCATCCTGCATGCTGTTCTTTTGATTATTAATATTGTAATTGCAGTGAAAGGATATGGTGTATTCGCCAAGAAACTGCTGGCGCCTTTATCTGAAATGGAAAATGCAGTTACGAATTTAGCTCAGGGCAATCTGGATGTTGAAATTACATATAAAGAAGAGAATGAACTCGGAGAACTGGCAGAAAGCTTCAGAAATGCTATTGCCATATTGAAAACGGTAGTAGGAGATTTGACTTATATCCTTCAGCAGTTTGAAACAGGAAATTTCAATGTCAGAAGCGAACACAAGGAAGCTTATGTAGGAAGCTTTTCAGTGCTTTTGGAAGAACTTACCAACCTGGTAAAGGGATTCAGCCATACCATGGGAAATATTGATGCGGCAGCAGAACAGGTATCGGCAGGCTCCAATGATTTGGCTTCCAGTTCACAGGATTTGGCACAGGGAACAACTGACCAGGCAGCAGTAGTGGAAGAACTTCTGGCAACGGTAACGGAAGTAACCAATCAGGTAGTGGAAAATACCAAAACCACGGATAAGGCTCATGATAATGCAAAGGTTATCGGAGAACAGGCTCAGATTAGTAAGAGAAAAATGTCCGAATTGACTGAAGCAATGGAAAATATAAAGGAAACTTCCGGAGAAATCGAAAAAATTATTGTGGATATCGAAGAAATTGCTTCACAGACGAATCTCCTTTCCCTGAATGCAGCTATTGAAGCGGCAAGAGCCGGAGAAGCCGGTAAGGGCTTTGCGGTAGTTGCTGACCAGATTAGAAAGCTTGCTGAAGACAGTGCTGCAAGCGCTATAACCACAAAGGAACTGATTGATAAATCAATTCATGAAGTGCAGAAGGGTAACGAAATTACAGAAGAAACGGCAGCTGCTTTGAATCGTGTTATTGATGAAATGGATAAGCTTGTAATGGCAGTAGCAAGCATCAGGATGGCTTCCGATAAGCAGGCAACTTCTGTTAAGGAAATTGAAACAAGCGTAGAACAGATAAGCGGTGTAATTCAGAATAACTCAGCAGCAGCTGAAGAAACCTCAGCGACAAGTGAAGAATTGTCTGCACAGGCAGTGTCATTAAAGGGATTGGTAGAACAATTCCAGTTAAGAGAGGACTAAATTTGAAACAGGGAATATGTTATATTGCAGGAGCCGGTGATTGCAGCCGGCTCCTGTTACATCCGGAAAAAGAAGATTTTGTGATTGCTGTGGATGGCGGTTATGAATATTTAAAAGGCCAGAGAATTGATTTGGTGGTGGGTGATTTTGATTCACTAAAATTTGTGCCTGAGCATCCCAATGTGATTAAATTAGAACCGGAAAAAGACGATACCGATATGATGATAGCTCTGAAGGAGGGGCTGAAAGCAGGATATGAAATCTTTCATATCTATGGAGGCTGCGGAGGAAGGTTTGACCATACATTGGCTAACATTCAATGCCTTGCGTATCTTGCCGGTAAAAATGCCAGAGGATATTTGATTGACAATAGTCAGGTGACAACTTTAATTCAAAACAGCAGTATATCCTTCCAAAAGGACATGAAAGGATATATTTCTGTCTTTGCTTATGGTGAAAAGGCAGAGGACGTTACTATAAAGGGGCTCAAATATCCCCTTAAGGATGAAGAGCTTTGTGATACGTTTCCTCTCGGCGTCAGTAATGAGTTTATAGGTGAAGAAGCAATTATTTCCGTAAAAAAAGGAAGACTGCTTATTGTATATGAAAAGTTTTCAGAGCGTACTTTCTGTCGTGCATAATATCTGATTAATAATAAGGACGGACGGCAAACATACAAAGCAAAGTCTGTACAAGCTGGCTTACAAGCAGTCCCCAGAGATATCCGTTTATTCCCATAAGGGGAATACCGAAAAATACAAATAAAAGCCGGACAAGAAGGCTTATCATGCTGTAGGCAAAAGTAAGGCCTGTTTTTCCGATACCGTTTAAGATGCTGTTTAAGGTGCTGGCTATGTACATGAGCGGGCAGAGAAAGCCAAGTACCATGATAAAGTTTCCTGCCTGCTCATTCTGATATAAAAGCTTTCCCAGAAAACGTCCGAATATAAGAAACAGGGAAGTAAATGCAATGCCCAGCAAAAAGCCGTACTGTATGGATTTATGCACTGCCTTTTGAATGGCACGCTTGTTTCCCACAGCATCCGCTTCTGAAACAACGGGAAGCAGAAGAACGCAGATAGAGCCGGTAATGGCATTGGGGAACAGGATTAATGGCAGGGACATACCCGTCAGAATGCCGTAGACACTTAAGGCTGCGGAATGAGTATAACCGTAACTCATCAGACGGTTGGGAATAAAAATGGATTCCACGCTTTGCAGGAAATTGATAATTACCCTGTTTAATGAAAGGGGCACGGCAAGAGCCAGCAGTCTTGAAGATGTTTTACGGAAATCTCCCCGGTTCAATTTAAGGAGAGGACCATAGTTTTTCGGCAGCACATGTTCAAAGTGCGCCTTGACAGCAATCAGGGATACAATCATGGATGCGCTTTCCCCGATAACCAGACCGACCACCGCAAAACTGATGGTAGGCTGCATCCCTTTTTGCAGGCATAAATAATAAATGATGTAAACGCTGCCGACTCTCACTATCTGTTCAGCAAGCTGGCAGAGAGATGGAACGGCAGTTTTTTTGATTCCGTAGAAATATCCGTTGATGCAGGAGTGAACGGTTGCCATGGGAATGGACAGGGAAATAATGCGAAGCAGCGGTGCAGTCCGCTCTTCCAGTAAAAAGTATTTTGCAATTTCATCTGCATAGCAGTAAATACCCAGAGTGCACAGTACGGAAACGAACATGGAAATCACAAAACCTGCGAATAAATGGGAAAAAGAATACCTATAATCTTTAGAAACAGTTTCCCCTGCCACATACTTTGAAATGGCGGTCTGCATTCCGGCGACAGTCAGGGAAAAGGACAGAGCCAGTACAGGCGAAGTCAGCTGATAGATGCCCATACCTTCCGCCCCGAAAATCCGGGACAGAAAAATCCGGTAAAAGAAACCGATAAAACGGCTTGCAAAGCCGGTGATTGTTAAAATTATTGTTCCTGTAATAAGAGGATTTTTACGGTTCAGATGCAGCATAAGCAGTAGTACCATTGCTTGTTTTTATTGATAAATATATGCGGTTACGAACGTTGACAGAACCGGCCTTAAATGATATATTATGACATAGAAAACCTAGAAAAAAACTAGGGAAAGTAAGAAACTGTTTTGAGAAAGGACAATTTGTATTATGAATAAAATAATATATCTTGATAATGCGGCAACTACGAAGACAGCAAAAGAAGTGGTTGATGCCATGCTTCCCTATTTTGCCGAGAATTATGGCAATGCAAGCAGTATTTACGGGCTGGGAGCAGCAAGCAAAAAGGTTATGAATGAATCGAGGGAAGTAATTGCCGAAAGCCTTGGCGCCGCACCCCAGGAAATTTATTTTACAGCAGGCGGCTCAGAATCGGATAACTGGGCGTTGATTGCTGCAGCGGAAGCGTATGAATCCAAAGGCAGACACATTATTACCTCTAAAATAGAGCATCACGCTATTTTGCATACCTGTGATTATCTGAAGAAAAGAGGTTTTGAAATTACTTATATTGATGTGGATGAAAACGGAATTCTTAAGCTGGACGAACTGAAAAGAGCAATTCGTTCCGATACGATTTTAATTTCCGTTATGTTTGCCAATAATGAAATCGGCACCGTTCAGCCCATAAAAGAAATCGGTGAGATAGCGAAAGAGCACGGAATTTTGTTTCACACGGATGCGGTACAGGCATATGGACATCTTCCTATTAATGTGGATGAATATCATATCGATATGCTTTCTGCCAGTGCCCACAAGATTAACGGTCCGAAGGGAATCGGCTTTCTTTATATCAGAAAAGGTGTTAAAATCCGTTCCTTTATTCATGGGGGACAGCAGGAGAGAAGCCGCCGTGCCGGTACGGAAAATATTCCGGGCATCGCAGGCTATGGCGCAGCTGTAAAAAGAGCAATGGCTTCTTTGGAAGAACGTATTAAGAGAGAAACAGAACTCCGTGATTATTTAATTGAAAGAATTTCAAAGGAAATTCCTTATTGCAGATTAAACGGCGACAGGACAAAAAGGCTGCCTAACAATGTAAATTTCAGTTTTCAGTTTGTAGAAGGAGAGTCTTTGCTGATTATGCTGGACATGAAAGGAATTTGTGCTTCCAGCGGTTCAGCCTGCACATCAGGCTCCCTGGACCCGTCCCATGTGCTTCTTGCAATCGGTCTTCCTCATGAAATTGCCCACGGTTCTTTGCGGCTTACCTTAAGTGAGGAAAATACAAAGGAAGAAATTGATTATACAGTTGAGAGCATTAAGGAAATCGTAACAAAATTAAGACAGATGTCACCCTTATATGAGGATTTTATAAAAAAGCAGCAATAAGATTTGACAGGACAGGAGAATAAATAAATGTACAGTGAAAAAGTAATGGACCATTTTAACAATCCGAGAAATGTGGGAGAAATAGAAAACGCAAGCGGTGTAGGCACCGTGGGAAATGCCAAATGCGGCGACATTATGAGGATTTATCTTGATATTGATGAAAATCATGTTATTAAAGACTGCAAGTTTAAGACCTTTGGCTGCGGCGCTGCGGTGGCTACCAGCAGCATGGCAACGGAACTTGTCAAAGGAAAAACCGTGGAAGAAGCAATGCAGGTAACCAATAAGGCGGTTATGGAAGCGCTGGACGGGCTTCCTCCTGTAAAGGTGCATTGTTCTCTGCTTGCAGAAGAAGCAATTCATGCAGCGCTTTGGGATTATGCGCAAAAGAATGGAATTACCATAGAGGGGCTGGAAAAGCCCAAGTCCGATATTCATGAAGGTGAAGAGGAGCAGCAGGAAGAATATTAAAAGGATATTTCGGCTATGAAAAAAAAGGTTGTGGTAGGAATGTCGGGGGGAGTGGATTCGTCCGTTGCCGCCTGGCTTCTCAAAGAACAGGGATATGATGTTGTGGGCGTTACCATGCAGATTTGGCAGGATGAAGAGGAAGCTGTCAAGGAAGAAAACAGCGGATGCTGCGGGCTTTCCGCGGTGGAGGATGCAAGAAGGGTTGCCCAGGTGCTTGATATCCCTTATTATGTAATGAACTTTAAAAATGAGTTTAAAGAAAAGGTCATGGATTATTTCGTGAAGGAATATCTGGCAGGAAGAACGCCCAATCCGTGCATTGCCTGTAACCGTTATGTAAAATGGGAGTCGCTTTTGAAAAGAAGCATGGAAATCGGCGCTGATTACATAGCTACCGGACATTATGCAAGGGTGGAGCAGCTGCCAAACGGAAGATTTGCCATCAGGAATTCAGTGACGGCAAAGAAAGACCAGACCTATGCACTTTATAATCTGACGCAGTTTCAGCTGGCACATACGCTGATGCCGGTTGGGGCATATTATAAAGAAGAAATTCGTGAAATCGCAGTAAAAAATCAGCTTCCCGTGGCACATAAGCCCGACAGTCAGGACATCTGCTTTGTACCGGACGGGGATTATGCGGGATTTATTGAAAGCCAGGCTCCCGGGAAAGTGCCCGGCCCCGGCAATTTTGTTACTGCGGACGGTACTGTTCTTGGGCAGCATAAAGGAATTACCCATTATACTGTCGGACAGAGGAAAGGCCTGGGACTTGCTATGGGGCATCAGGTTTTTGTATCGGAAATCAGGCCGGAAACAGATGAAGTGGTAATCGGTGAGGCGGAAGATATTTTCAAATCGGAACTGACCTGTGACCATGTGAATTTCATGAGTGTAGAGGGACTTACAAAGCCTGTAAGAGTATGGGCAAAAGTAAGATATGCCCATCAGGGAGAATGGTGTACCATAGAACCGGCAGGAGAGGACAGGGTATGCTGCAGATTTGAAAAATCTGTCCGGGCAATTACTCCGGGACAGGCAGTTGTATTTTATGATGGAGAATATGTATTAGGCGGCGGCGTTATCAGATAACGCCGCCATTTTCTTCATAATGGAAAATTCGCAGGGACGTTTTCTTCTATATATGATAAAATTTTGGTATCCGTCAGATTCTGTGGAATTCCGTCAGGCGGTTTTCAAAGGTGGCATAGTATTTAAAGCCGCAGGCAATAAGCACTTCGGCTGCCCTGTCAAAGCCCCTTGCAATTGCGGAAGGATTATGGGCGTCGGAGCCGATAGTGATGACTTCGCCTCCCAGTTCTTTGTAACGTTTGATAATACCCATGCAGGGATTCAAATCTTTCAGATTATATCCGATGGCGCCTGTATTCAGTTCAATGCCTTTTTCTTTTTCCAGCAGGGTTTCCAGAATTTTGTCCAGAATGTCCTTATATTTTTCATAAGAATATTCGGAATCCTTTGTTTTTCCGTAGCGGACTACATAATCAAGATGTCCGTATACGTCAAAATTACTGAAGGCTTTGAGGTTGTCAAGAATAGAGGAAAAGTATTCGCGATAGGCTTTCTCATCGCTGCGGCCTTCATAAAAAGAAGGGTAATAAGGATCCTTTCTGTTGCATATATGGGAGGATGCAATAATAAAATCAAAAGGATAGCTTTTGGAGTAAAGGGCAAGCTCTTTTTTTAAATGGGGCTGCACGCCAAGCTCCACACCGAAGAGCAGTTTTATCTGTCCTTCATATTTGCTTTTTAAAGTGGCAAGTTCATATAAATAAGAATCCGTATTCAATTCGAACATTCCCTGTTCTTCGGATTTGCTGTAGACATAATCCATATCCATATGTTCTGTGAAGCACATGCAAGTAAGACCAAGGGAAATTCCCTTCTGAATCATTTCTTCCATGGGAGTATCGGAATCCCCGGAGAAACAGGAATGTAAATGATAATCAGCAGTAATGGGCATAATAAAAACCTCCTTGTAAAATCCTGTTTATAAGTCTAGCTGATTTGAATAAAAAACGCAATGAAATGTAAAATAAATGGTGCAAATGAAAAAAAATTATGAAAAATACCTGAAAAATGGAATTATTTTTGATTTACATCTTGCACTTTTAGGACAAATTAGGTAAAATAATCCTGCTGATAAAATTTTGTCAATCTTAAATGGTTGCAAAATAATAAATCTTATTGAACATTAGCAGTTCAATAAGCATAAATAATTATTCAATTTTAGGAGGAATCTAAAATGGCAGTAAGAGTAGCAATCAATGGTTTTGGCCGTATTGGTCGTCTTGCATTCAGACAGATGTTTGATGCAGAAGGATATGAAGTAGTAGCAATCAACGACTTAACAAGTCCTGAAATGCTGGCTCACTTATTAAAGTATGATACCGCACAGGGTAAATACAAATATGCAGACAGCGTTTCTTATGGTGATGATTCCATTACAGTTAACGGAAAAACTATCACAATTTATAAAGAAGCAGATGCTAAGAACCTTCCCTGGGGAGAATTAAAGGTAGACGTAGTTCTTGAGTGTACAGGTTTCTATACATCCAAGGAAAAAGCAAGCGCACACATTACAGCAGGCGCTCGTAAGGTTGTTATTTCCGCACCTGCAGGAAATGACCTTCCTACTATCGTTTACAATGTAAACCACACAACATTAAAGCCTGAAGATACAGTTATTTCTGCAGCTTCCTGTACAACAAACTGCTTAGCTCCTATGGCTAAAGCTTTAAATGATTTAGCTCCTATTATGAGCGGTATCATGACAACTGTACACGCTTATACAGGTGACCAGATGATCCTTGACGGACCTCAGAGAAAGGGTGATAAGAGAAGAAGCCGTGCAGGCGCTCAGAACATCGTTCCCAACTCTACAGGTGCTGCTAAAGCAATCGGCTTAGTTATTCCTGAATTAAACGGAAAATTAATCGGTTCCGCACAGCGTGTTCCTACTCCTACAGGTTCTACAACAATCTTAGTTGCAGTTGTTAAGGGTGCTGTTACAAAGGATCAGATTAATGAAGCTATGAAGGCTGCTTCTACAGAATCCTTCGGATACAACACAGATGAAATCGTATCTTCTGATATTATCGGAAGCACATATGGTTCAATCTTCGATGCTACACAGACAATGGTAGCTCCTATGGAAGATGGCAATACTCAGGTACAGGTTGTTTCCTGGTATGACAACGAGAATTCTTACACAAGCCAGATGGTAAGAACAATTAAATACTTCTCAGAGTTAGCATAAAAACCGCTTTATAAAGCGATGCTTTGTGTGAATGAGAGGTTGAGTTAGAAGACCTTAAGGGTCCGGTCTTTTGGACCGGACCCCTTTTTCGTAACAATAGAAAGTTCGCAAAGCGTACTTTCTGTTATATATGGTGTGTCCTGTTAAAAATATAAATTTTATGGAGGAATTAATCATGGGATTAAACAAAAAATCAGTTGATGATATCAACGTGGCAGGAAAACGTGTACTTGTAAGATGTGATTTCAACGTACCTCTTAAGAATGGTGAAATCACAGATGAAACACGTATTGTTGCAGCACTGCCTACAATCAATAAATTACTGGCAGACGGCGGCAAGGTAATCCTTTGCTCCCACCTTGGCAAAGTTAAGAATGGCCCCAATGAAGGCGAATCTTTAGCACCTGTTGCTAAAAGACTTTCCGAGAAATTAGGAAAAGAAGTTAATTTTGTAGCTGATTACAACGTAACAGGTGAGGCAGCAACAGCTGCAGTTGCAGCTATGAAGGAAGGAGATGTAGTATTACTTCAGAATACACGTTTCCGCGGTAAAGAAGAAACAAAGAATGGTGAAGAATTCTCTAAAGAACTGGCTGACCTTGCTGATGTTTATGTATGTGATGCTTTCGGTTCCTCCCACAGAGCACATGCATCTGTAGCAGGTGTTACAGAATTCATTCGTGCAAAAGGCGGAGAATGTGCAGTTGGATATCTTATGCAGAAGGAAATCAACTTCCTTGGCAATGCAGTGGAAAATCCTGTAAGACCTTTCGTAGCAATTCTCGGCGGCGCTAAAGTTGCAGATAAGTTGAATGTTATTAATAACCTTCTTGAAAAATGTGATACACTTATCATCGGCGGCGGTATGGCATTCACTTTCTTAAAAGCACAGGGCTATGAAATCGGAAAATCTTTAGTAGATGATGAAAAGCTTGATTATTGTAAGGAAATGATGGCTAAGGCTGAAAAGCTTGGCAAGAAATTATTGCTTCCTATTGATACAACAATTGCAGCTTCTTTCCCTGATCCTATTGACGGACCTATTGATGTAACAGTAGTAGATGCTGATAAGATTCCTGCTGATATGGAAGGACTTGATATCGGAACTAAGACAGCAGAGCTTTATGCAGATGCTGTTAAGTCAGCTAAGACTGTTGTTTGGAACGGACCTATGGGTGTATTTGAGAATCCTACTCTTGCAAAAGGTACTATTGCTGTGGCAAAAGCTCTTGCAGAAACTGATGCTACAACCATTATCGGCGGCGGCGATTCTGCAGCAGCTGTTAATCAGTTAGGCTTTGCAGATAAGATGAGCCATATCTCCACAGGCGGCGGCGCTTCCCTTGAGTTCTTAGAGGGTAAGGAGTTACCCGGTGTAGCAGCAGCTGACGATAAGGCAGAATAAAAAGAACAATAGTAATATATGTAATTTGAGTTGAGGAGAAAAGAAAATGGCAAGAAAGAAAATTGTAGCCGGAAACTGGAAAATGAACATGACACCCAGCCAGGCTGTAGCATTATGTGATGAATTAAAAGATTTAGTTAAGTCTGACAGCGTAGATGTAGTTTACTGTGTACCTGCGATTGACATTGTTCCTGTAGTTGAAGCAGTTAAAGGTACCAATGTAGAAGTAGGCGCTGAAAATATGTACTTTGAAGAAAAAGGTGCATATACAGGAGAAATTTCTGCAGCAATGCTTGTAGATGCAGGCGTTAAGTATGTGATTATCGGACATTCCGAAAGACGTGATTATTTCAAGGAAGATGATGCTTTATTAAACAAGAAAGTAAAGAAAGCTTTTGAAGCTGGTCTTACACCTATCCTTTGCTGCGGAGAAACCTTAGAGCAGAGAGAAATGGGCATTACTCTTGATTGGATTCGTATGCAGATTAAGTCTGACCTGGCAGGTGTCAGCGCTGAGCAGGTTGCTTCCATGGTTATTGCTTATGAGCCTATTTGGGCAATCGGAACAGGAAAGACAGCTACTACAGAACAGGCTCAGGAAGTCTGCAAGGCTATCCGTGACTGTATCGCTGAGATTTATGATGCAGCTACAGCTGATGCTGTACGTATTCAGTACGGCGGTTCTGTAAATGCAGGAAACGCAGCAGAACTGTTTGCACAGCCTGATATCGACGGCGGTTTAGTAGGCGGCGCATCTCTTAAAGCTGATTTTGGTAAGATTGTTAACTATTAATTCCTGCGGAATTAATAGTCATGAACTATTAATTTTTCAAATTAATAGTCGTGAGCCATAAGTAAAAGTATAAAGTCCTGAAATCTGTGAATCCTGATTTCAGGACTTTGTGTTTTAAGGAGAGAAAGGTTGTAAAATTATGGAAAACTATATTTTGGAATGTTGTGTTGACAGTGTGGAGTCTGCATTAAATGCGGAAAAAGGAGGCGCCAGCCGTCTGGAATTGTGCGCCAATCTTCCGATTGGCGGAACTACGCCGGATTTGGCATTATTTCATCAAATCAGAAAAAACTCGGATATACGTATACATGTCCTGATTCGCCCTCGCTTTGGTGATTTTCATTACAGCAAATATGAAATGGAAATCATGCGTGAGGAAATACGTATGTTTCGTGAAGCAAAAGCACAGGCAGTGGTGATTGGGGTATTGGATGCAGACGGAAATTTGGATATTTCCTCCATGGAAAAACTTATAGAGGAAGCCGGAGAAATGAAGATTACGCTGCACAGGGCATTTGATGTGTGTAAAGACCCTTTTAAAACGATGGAAGAAGCGATTAAATTAGGGGTTAATACGATACTTACTTCCGGTCAGCAGCAGTCTGCCTGGGAAGGCAGAGACATGATTAGAAGATTAATCTGTCAGGCAGAAGGCAGGATTGATATTATGGCAGGCAGCGGAATAGATGCGCAGGCAATTCGGAAATTGCAGGCTGTTACAGGCGGCACCAGTTATCATATGTCTGGTAAAATCATCTTAGACAGTCCAATGCGTTATCGGAAACAGGAAGTAAGTATGGGGCTGCCTTCGATGAGCGAATATGAAATATGGAGGACATCTGAGGAAAAGGTGCGGGAAGCTGCAAAAGTGCTGAAGAATATTATTTGAAGTATATGAAGCAGTGGTTTGATTATAAAGCAATAAAGTAATAAAATATAAAAACATAAAAAAGTAGTTGTAAAAACAATTATACAATGCTATAATATATTCAAAGCAAATGATTTCTATAAGCGAAAGCTTGTATGGCGGCATAGCCGCATCTAACAGAACAATCTGTTCTTGTCTCATTGAATGTTGGCAATTCAATGAGCGTACTTTATTGAACATTGGCAGTTCGATAAGTATTAAATCTTGAAATCCTGCTTTTAAAACCCAATTAATATGATGAAGCAGGAAAATGAGATATGCAGAACCGGCATTTTGCTTGCTGTCGGATATTTCATGGCAGTAAATGTATTTTTTTAAAGGCAAGTGTTTATATATATTTTCCTGCACGAAGGAGGAGAATGTATGGCAAACACTGTAACAACAAAATTAGAAGAATTGAATCTGATGGACAGATTCCTTTTCGATGAGGTCATGGAGGATAAGGAGGCTTATGAGGCAGTAGTAAATATTCTGCTTGAGAACGAAATCGAACTGCTGGAAAAACCTGAAACAGAAAAAGAATTCAGAGTGTCACCGGAACTACGACAGATCAGGCTGGATGTCATCGGCATGGACGTAGAGAAGAAAATTTACTACACAGAGATGCAGAACCGGAATACCGGAAATCTGTGCAAAAGAAGCCGTTACTATCAAGCGCAGTTGGATGTTTCACTGTTGGAACCTGGAAGCAAAGACTTTAACCTGCTGAATGACAGTTGCCTTATATTGATTTCACCTTTTGATATTTTTGGAAGGGGACTGTACAGATATACTTTCGAGGGAGTCTGCAAAGAATGCCCGGATTTAAAGATAGAAGATGGGGCAATCAGGATATTTATTAATACGAAAGGGAACAATAAAGATAATTTTTCCCAGGAATTTCTGGATTTTGTAGAATATGTAACAGATTCCTCGGATGAAATGGCCAACAAAACGAATAGTGATAATATTAAGCTGATTCATGAAAAAGTGAAAAAAATCAGGGCTTCAGAAAAGATGGGGGTGAAGTACATGCAACTGTGGGAAGAGAAGGCGTATATAAGGGATGAAGGAATAGAAGAAGGATTGGCAAAAGGACACAGCCTTACTCTAATTCATCTGGTATGTAAAAAACTCCGTAAAGGAAAAAATATTGAAGAAATAGCAGAGGAACTTGAAGAAGAGCATGAAGAGATAAAAAGAATCTGTAATACAGCTAAAATGTTTGCACCTGATTATGATGTGGAAAAGATTTATGAACAGCTTCAGGAAGAAAAAAGTAAATAGAAAAAGTAAGTAGGATAGAAATCCCAATGCGACTGATGATGCAGCTGCATTGGGATTTTCTTAAAAAAATATTAAGAAAAATTGAAAATGCTATTGTAAAAAATAAGTAAACGGAATAAAATAATATATATTATAGGGATATTCTATTAACGGGTAAAAATGATATGTGAATCAGGGGGTATCATGAAATGAAACTCAAAGGAAGAACTAAGAGGCAACTGATGAAAGTGACCGCACTCGTTATGTTTGCAGCAATTATAATAACGAATACGGCACCGCTTTATGCAGAGGAAGAGGGTAATAATTCTCCAGCAGCAGAAACTGCGATGGAAATGCAGGGAGAGGGTACAGAGGACAATGGAGGAGCCAGTGCGGATGCAACACCTGTGCCGGAAACTCCTACGGAAGAACCTGCTGCACCTGAGAAATCTGCAGATGGAACACAGGAACCCGCACAGGAAGAAAATGTACCGGAGGTTGTAGAGCCCACAGAGGAACCGGGCAGCTCACCTGAGGTAACAGAAGAACCGCAGAAAACGCCGGAAGCCACAACAGATCCGACTGAAAATCCGGCTGTGGAACCCACGGCAGAGGCAACAGAGGAACCGGGAGCAACGACAGTGCCGGAAGGGTCAGCTTCACCGGAAAAGACGGCAGAAGTAACACCCAGTATGGAGCCAAGTGTGAGCCCAAGTGCGGAACCGGCTGTAACACCGGTGACTAGTCCAAGTGTATCACCGACTCCCAGCATAAGCCCAAGCATTTCGCCGAGCCCGAGTGTGAGTCCAAGTATTTCACCGAGCCCGAGCGTGAGTCCAAGCGTTTCACCCAGTCCGAGTGCAACGCCTACAGCAAGCCCTGAAAAAACAGAGGCAAAGATTGACTGTGACGGATACAGCATATCAGGCTCAGGATTAAAAGAATTGACGGTTTCTTTTGATACTGCCGATTTGAATAGTGAGGATTCTTTTAATCTTGTATTGTCTACAGATGCAGATAGTGTTTCTATTATAGGAAATGCTTTTTCTGCAAAAGAAGATGGCAGATATGAAGTGGACGGAGTAGGTAAGGATGCCCTTAATATAACATTTGGAAAATTAAATGAAGAAGAATTTACTTTAACAGCAGAGGGTACAGATGTAACCTTTATTTATAATGCTTCCAATGAGCCGGAAGAAACAGATGAAGGCTTTATAGGAAACGCATCCATTAAAGCAGTTTCAGAAAAAGAAGCAGAACCTGAAATTAAATTGGTTGAAAAATCAATTATGACTAAAACTTCAGACGGAGCATGGGTTACTGTTGCAGGTTTACTTCCTGAGGGCGTAACAGTGACAGCAGTTCCTGTAAATGTTGAAATAGAAGGCAAAGAAATATTAGCAGCTTATGATATTACCATATGGGATGTTGATGGTAAAGAATATAAGATTACCGAAGCAGTTACTGTTTCCATTTCAGCGCCGGTTTTAAAGGAAACTGAAGCAGAAGAAGTATCTGTTTATCATATGGAAAATGAAAATGCTGAGGCTGAGAAGGTAGCGGATGTTGGAATCGATTACAATAAAGTTTCTTTTGATGCTGAGGGGTTTTCAATATATATTGTAGTAAAAGATGCAGAGGGTAATGAAGTAGGAAAGACATATAATCTTTCTGATACATTTGACTTGACAAGCTTTGCTAAAATTGAAACAACTGTTTCAGTCAATGGTTCGGAAATCTCTTCGGAAGAAGAATATGCTTCTAATACTATTTTTAAACTTGCTTTAAAATATGAACTCATTAATACTTTGATAAATCTTTTAAAAACGGAGATTGGTGAGGATACGGAAGGAACAATTGACTTTTCCTATACTATGCCTGCGGAAATAAAAGGTGTAGCGCAAGCTGAGAAAGGCAATATAATTGATTCATCTACCAACGGTGTATGCGGCACCTATGAAATAGGTGCTGATGGAGTTGTCCATTTTTATTTTAATAAATCATTTATTAAGGAAAATTCCTCAATATCAGGTACATTTAATTATTATTTTTCCTTAACTGATGTAACAACAATTACTGAAAATAAGATTGAGTTCCAATTTCCGGGAACGGCTGATACAATAGTGATTAGTGTCAAGGAGGCAGAAATCACAGGTTGGAAGGATGTTTCAAATTCAGGTGAAGAGATAACATTTTCAATACATTTGAATAATGGTGATAAGAAGTGTACTAATGTAATAGTGACTGATACACCTGGCTCCAATTTAGCCATAGATATGAAATCTATTAAAGTAATAAAAAATGGCAGTGAGATTCAAGATGGATTTGAAATCGGTACCCCTGATAGCAACGGAGTTTTCACGATAACTTTTACTGAATTGGATGTAAATGATCAGATTGAGATTACATATCCGGCAAAAATAAAGAATAATGCTTTGGATGAAAATCATGATGGTCTTGTAGATGACCTTGGTAATAAGGCATCATGGTCTGTTGATGGACAGGGAAAAGGTGAAGATGATGCTACGCCATGGATAAGTACGGCGAAAAATGGATCGAAATCAGGTAGGGTTGAAGGTCAGTCTATTAAATGGACAGTAAATTTGAACGATGGAACGGTTAAAAATGATGTTTCTGGTAAGGAATATACGGATGTACTCACATCTGACAACCAGAAATATGATAAAGAAAGTATTAGAATATATGCGAATGGCAGTGATGTTACTGACAGCTTAAAGAATTCTATTGAATGGACTGATAAGTCATTTACTTTAAAGCTTCCTGATGATGCAGGTAAGTCGGCTTATAAGATTACTTATACTACAGTGCCTTCTACACCTCTTGGAATCGGCAATTCTGTAACTGTAAAAAATGAAGGAACTTTTGGTGGCAGTTCCATTGGCGGAGATACAGAAACAATTACAAGAACCGAACAAGTAGGCTTGACAAAGAAACATGATGATACACATAAGACAGCATCTGATGGTATTGTTATATGGACATCTGTTATTACACCTGATGCGGGAACGGATGGATTAGTTGATCCTGTGTTCCGTGATTTTCTGGGATGGACAGATTGGAGTAACTATTTTACATGGTGCGGCAGTGTATTTGATGAAAACTCATTAAATATTTCGTATGATGGAGCTGTGCTTGCAGAAGAGAATTATACAGTGGAATATTCGAAATCTTCCAACGATGCAAGTGCAAATGATACCATGACCATTCGATTTAATGGAACCTACAACGGGCCAATTACGATTACATATCAATCGCAGGATAATATGGAAGGGGCTGCATCTGGCAAAACAATAAATAACGTATGCCAGGTAGGCAATACTTCCGCATCGGATTATGTATGGTATAAAAAAGAGGAAGGTTCTGTTGGCAGTGGTATTTTCAAAAATGGCAATAATGTTTGGTTTGATGATGATAATACATGTTATGCAGAATGGATAATATATGCAAATGCTGAACATGCAACCGGAGGAATTCCTGTAACTGATTTTGAAGGAAAAACAATATACATTGTTGATACGCTTCCTGATGGAATGGAATATGTCGATGGCAGCTGGAGCTATGTAGGAAGCTATGGCTATAATAATGGTAATTGGCCTGCAGCTGAATTTACAGGAAATGCTCCGAACGTCAGCGAGGATGGAAAGACGTTGACATTTAAAGTGGATAACGTACACAATGAAGTGATTAAAATTACTTTTAAAACAAAAATAACAAAATTTGATGAAGAGTTGACTAATCACGTATCCTACAACGATGGCAGTGATGAACTTGGTACGGCAACAGGAAAGGTAACTGCAAAGTCAGATTTATTACAGAAGTCGGGTACAGTTATTGGTGATGCTAAAACAAATATACAATATACAATTGTAGTAAATGAGAAAGAAATGGATTACCTTGCAGATTCCGATTATCTCATTTTGGAAGATACGATACCTGAAAATGTAGAATTGGTAAACGGAAGTATTCAGTTCGATGTAAATGAGGGAACTTCATATTTATATGATTCTAAGACCAGAGTTTTGAAGATTCAGGTTCCTGATGGGAAAAAGGTAACTGTTACTTATGAAGTAACTCCGGATTTGGAAGGAATTACGCCTAGCGGCGCTGATTATACAGTCAACGTCAGCAATACAGTAGTATTATCTGGTTCGGCTAATGTTAAATCTGAAAATAAGAGTTCATATGTAGTACATGAATCGAGTGCATCTGCAGGGGGAGATAAAGATAAATTAACATTGCAGAAAATTGATGCACAGAATACAGGAACAACATTGACCGGTGCAACATATGAGTTATATTCTGTCAATGTCGGAACGAAAGAGATTACATTAATAAAAAGCAAAACCACAGGAAATAATGGTATCATAACTTTTGAGAATTTGTCTTATGATCAAGTGTATTATTATGTGGAGACAGCAGCACCGGATGGATATATTTTAGATAATACAAAATATTACTTTATATATAAATCTCAAACTGAGGCTTATAACGAAGCGGTGGAAAAATTCAATACGAATTTTTCTGGTGAAACATTACGGACTTCAGATGGTGGTGATTTCATTTCGTGTACTAATGTTAAGAAATCTACCGCCGGAATAGTGGCAACTAAAATACTTGAGGGTGCAAATGTCGCTGATTATAGTTTTAATTTTAAATTAACGTCTGTTGATAGCAGTGGAAATGAATTAAATGGTGGAGCAGCTTATTCAGAGACTGTAACTGCAAGTAAGACAGGTGAGATTAAGTTCTCAGAGATTACATATGAAAGTGAAGGCAGATACTATTATAAAATTGAAGAAGTAAAAGGTTCGGAGACACAGATAACATATGATGATAATTCCTATATTGTAATTGTGGACGTAAAATTAAATAATTTATTAGGAAGTTTAACATCTACTGTTATTTATCCTGAAAATCAGCCTGTTGTTTTTACGAACACTTATGTTAAGACAGGTAACTTAACAATAAGCAAGACTCTTGAGGGAAATGATGTTGAAGCTACTAAGTATTTTAAATTTACGATTACATTGGATGGCTCCAACATTAATGGAACCTACAGTGAAGTTGAATTTGTAAATGGAAGTGCAACCATAACCCTGAAAGGCGGAGAAAGCAAGACAATAGAAGGGCTGCCTGACGGAGTAGGTTATACTGTAACAGAAGATAGTAGTGACGGTTATGTGACAACGGTCAGCGGTGTTACTGGAACGAGCAGGACAGCTACAGGAACTATCAGTGAAAGTGTTCCGGCGGTAGCAGCCTTTACAAACACAAGGAATACCTATGGTAATCTGACAGTCAGCAAAACAGTAGCAGGAAATGCAGCAGATACTAATAAAGAATTCAATTTCAAGGTGACTTTGAAGGATAAATCAATCAGTGGAACTTATGGTGGCATGACATTCTCTAATGGCATTGCAACATTTACGCTGAAACATGGAGAAAGTAAAACAGCTGAAAACCTGCCTACAGGCGTAGAATATACTGTAGAAGAAGAGGATTATACTGCAGCTGGATATTATATAACAGAAAAGACCGGAGAAACAGGAACCATATCTGATGGATGTAACCTGACGGCAGCATTTAAGAATACAAGAAATGCAGAAGGAAGTCTGACAGTAAGTAAGACTCTTGCGGGAAATGATACGGACAGTAATAAAGACTTTACATTCACAATCGAGCTGAATGATTCCAGCATTAATGGAACCTACAGTGAAGTTATATTTACAAATGGAAAGGCAACCATAAAACTGAAAGGCGGAGAAAGCAAGACAATAGAAGGGCTGCCCAATGGAGTAGGTTATACTGTAACAGAAACAGATTATAGTAGTGACGGCTA
>JAGASK010000035.1 GCA_017621815.1 Lachnospiraceae bacterium
TAATACGGGAATCAAAGAAGAAAAAGTAATAATATATAGCTACATTTTCAGCTATAAAAAAATCCGCAGAAAGCTTGATTTTAAAGCAATCTACGGATTTTTGCTGTCAAAGATGGGATTTTAACAAACATTCTTCATCCCGGCAACAGTAATGTTATGAAAATTTTCGCTTTCTGCAGCAACGCTTTTTTAAATTACCTTATTTTAAAAATTATATGGCATCATTTGAGGCTTAAATGCGTGTTATGATATATGGGAGGTGAGAGGCATGTCAGTGGAAGAAATTGTCAATGAATATGGAAATATGCTTTTTAAGCTATGCATCGTCCTGCTGTGCAACGAGCAGGATGCACAGGATGCCGTACAGGAAACATTTATCAGATATATGGAACATGCTCCTGCTTTTCAGAATAAAGCCCATGAGAAAGCATGGTTAACGAAGGTGGCTGCCAATCTGTGCAGGGATGTGTACCGCAGCAGAATGAGACATCCCACAGTGAACCTGGACGAAATTTCAGAATATTGCGAACTGCCGGAGCAAGGCGAAGTGCTCTCGGAATTAATGAATCTTCCCAGTCAATTAAAAACAGTGATTTATCTGCACTATATAGAAGGTTACAAAACCACGGAAATCGCAGCCATGATGGGAACTACTGTAAATGCCGTAAGAAAAAGGCTGCAAAGGGGCAGGGAATGCCTGAAGCTTTCTTTATCGGAAAACAGCAGGAGCCTGTAATTGTATAGAAAGAAAGGTGTGAAAGTATCATGAAGGTAAAGGACTTAAAAGAGGCCGTAAACGGCATCAGCATGAATGATGAGATGCAGAAAAAAATAATAAAAAATGTAAAGTCACAAACAAACGGGAAGCAGAAAATAAGCAGCCCTCATCACTGGCCAAAAACAGCCGCAGCTGCGGCAATTGTGATTGCTGTATTGGGAATAGCTGCCTTTCCGGTAAAAGCCTTTGTCAATTCACTTGTACAGGAGCGTATGGAAAAGATACCGGAAGAAGAAATCATCTCTATTGCTGATAAGGTTGAAAACCAGACTGAAGAGGCAGACAGCTATTCCAGGGAATATACAGCCGGCGAACAGACAAGGTATCAGGAACTGTATCAGCAATATCAGAATGGTGTTTTCCCTGAAAATGAAATTCCACAGGCTGACAGCGAAGAAGCTGCGGATAAATATGAATTCTGTTATCTGACCCCCACCGGTCGTTTCTGTCTGCCGGAGCGGGAACTGACAGATGAAGAACTTATGGAAATCATTGATTTTATATTAAAGAGAGAATACGCCTTCAACCAAAACTACGAGAAAGAACACGCAGAAGAAATTGCACAGGAAAAGGAACTGGAAAAAGCGGCAATTACAGCAAATGTGGAAAACGGAGGAATTACAGAGCAGCAGGCCATAGAAACAGCATCCGCACTTCTGCCTGAGTTTTATGGAATTACGGGAGAGGGCATGGAATTTAATCACTATTACGATGGAGGCGATAATCAGTCAGCACTGCAGGCAGAGCCATACTATTGCGTGAATTGGTGCGATATTATTAATCATCAGTATTATTATTTCTTCATCAGTGCACAAAACGGACGCTTAATGAACACCACACACAGCAGCAGTGACATTGCAGATGCCAAAGGAGTAACAACTAAGGAAGCTGAAGATATCATTCCCGTCCTGCAGGAACAGGCGGCAGGCTTCATGCAGGAAAAGCTGAAGACACCATATGAGAAAGAATACATATACTATCTGACTTATAATGACGGAACCACCACCAGATATGCCAAATTCATTTTTGAAAAGGGAGACGGGGGCGCCTGTGAAGTATCTTATCTCTGGGATGGTACTTTCACCGGTTATGAAGAAACTGACTTGGCGGATTATGAAAACGGAAAAACAATTTCCCAGTCTTCAGAAGACGGGAAAAAAGAAGTAAAAACAATTTTCAGACCTTTATCTGCCGGTTAAATCCAAAGCTCCTGCAAGACAAATGCCAAGTCCGGCAAAGGACTTATTTTCAAAAGTTCAGCCCCGCTCAGGCTTTTAAAATCCTGAACAGGGCTGAACTGATATGTCATTTTTACCGCCGTTTTCCTTTTATGCCTTCACCGCCCAGCGCATCTTGGTAGAACGTGCCCTGCTGTTTTCTGCGCATTCCTTCGCAGAAGGGCGGATAACTTCATCTGCTATATCACTGAAAACGCCGTTCTTTTGAAACTCCTTAAAGGCTTTCTTCACCAGCCTGTCTTCCCCTGAATGAAAAGTCAGAATGGCAATTCTTCCGCCGGGTGCCATAACTGACGGCAGTTTTTGCAAAAAGGCATCCAACACCTCGAACTCACTGTTCACATCAATCCGAAGGGCCTGAAAGACTCTGGCACAGGATTTCTTAACAGCTTCCTTCTGTTCCTTTGCGGGCAGAAAAGAAAGCGCTTCGCCAATCACCCCGGCAAGCTGGGTAGTCGTTTCAATCACCTGACCCTTTTTCAGCTTAGCCGCTATCGCTCTTGCAATCTCCCTGGCATAGGGCTCATCGGAATTATCCCGAAACATCCACTCCAATTCCTCTTTTGAACTCTCCCTCAGTCTTTGGGATGCCGGAATTCCCGCCTGGGGATTCAGGCGCAAATCAAGGGGACCTTCATTTTTATAGGAAAATCCTCTCTCCGGATTATCAATCTGCATAGAGGATACGCCAAGGTCTGCAAGCAAAAAATCAAAGGGACCATGCTCTTTTGCCACCTTGTCAATATTGGCAAAATTTTCGTGGATAACAGTTAAAATATCATCTCCGTAGCCCAAATCATTTAAACGCTGCTTCGTCTTTACAATTTCAATGGGGTCTATATCCAAAGCATAAAGATGCCCCTTACCGCCAAGGCACTGCAGCATTTTCTGACTGTGCCCGCCGTACCCGAGAGTTGCATCCAGACCCTTTTGCCCCGGCTTTATCTGTAAAAAATCCAGAATTTCCTGCACACAAACAGAAAGGTGCATACCCGCAGGGGTACTGCCTTTTCTGATGACCTTTTCTATGGTGTCCTGATATTTTTCAGGATTCAGTTCTTTGTATTTCTCACTGTATTTTCTGGGATGGCTCCCTTTATACCGCACACGGCGCCTGTGAGGCTGTCCGCCCTGCCCCTCCGGCAGCCTGTTAGATTCTTCTGCTTCCATCATCGCCCTGCCTTTCTCTTACATTTTCAAATCCCATTTTCCAAAATCTCCGCTGTTCTCTGCTTATAATAATACCCGAAAGCTGATAAAAACACCACCCTTATCGGCAGGCAAATTAATTGCAGCATGGCTGTTCGATTCCTTCCTGTCAAAATTATCGCAGTCTGTTACTGAATACCCACGAGTAAAATAAATCTTTTTTAGGTTTTTGATAGCTGTACTCTATCAATGTTTCTGTATTATCAATAATTTTAACAGCCTCATCCAGTACTTGCTGTGATGTTTTGTTTGTTATATCTATTTCTACTTCATTTATCAACAGAGGTCTTTTATTTATTTTATCAAAGCATTTTCTTTGCAATTCATAATCAAGAAGACCATTTTTTCTATTCTTCATTTGATTATGAAGTTGTGACAAGTCATTACAGGTAAGTTTAATGGTAATATAGTTATATCCCTTAAAAACATCAGGTATGTCAGCAGTTCTTAAATCATCAAAATCACTGCCAATAATATTCTTAATTCCCATCTCATGGAATTTCATCATTTGTGCCACACAACATTCCCAACACACTTGTTCTTCAAATACACCCTCATCTACATTTTCAGGTATTCCAAATTCAGGAACCATATTTTGTTCAACGAAAGCACCCTTATAATGTAAAACAACCCCTTTCCCAAGGTTGTCTTGCCAATACCGCTTGTTCCAATAATAAAAATAAAATCTCTCATTTCAAATGCTCCACATTTTCTCTGACTTTATCACTATAGCTTCTGATTTTCAGACTTCTTTAACATTTTCATTATATCACTCAGATATGAAATCCTCCACTATCATGAATCAGAGAACGCCGGAATCACGCAAAAACATAAAGTTTATGCGGATTTCCGGCGTTTTCCAATCCCTCAGCCGACCCAAAATCATCTTGCGGAAGAGAGAAAAATTCTACTACTTTCACGCCTGTACTCTTTTAAATACCGGAATCATTTCGATAGGTGCAGCGCAAAGAACCCTTTGCCCGCCTTCATATTCCTTATCATCATTCAGGTTTTTCCATGTGCCTGCCGGAAGATAAACCTCTCTTTCAAATTCACCTGCATGGAGAATGGGCGCAACCAGATAATCGGAACCAAACATATACTGGTCATTCAATTCCCAACATTTTTCATCCTCAGGAAATTCATAAAACATGGTACGCATCAAAGGTGCGCCGGTTTCACTGGCCTCCTTCATCAGCTTCGCAATGTAGGGCTTTAAAGACAGTCTGGTATCCAGCTGCTTTTTCATAATGGCAAAGGCTTCTTCCCCATAGCTCCACAGCTCATTATCACGTCCTGTGTAAAGGTATCCGCCGCCGTATTCTTTATCGGAAAGGGGCGCAATATCGTGAGGTCCCCTGTCACCATGCATTCTTAAAACCGGACAGTATACTGCAAATTCAAACCAGCGAAGAAGCAGCTCTTTAAATGCAGGGTCATCCACATCATCCGTCATAAAACCGCCGATATCAGTAGTCCACCAGGGAATACCCGCAAGACCAATATTGAGGCCGCCGCTTAACTGGTCACGAAGGGACTCGAAAGTGCTGGGTACATCTCCCGACCATACCAGTGTGGAATACTTCTGACTGCCCGCCCATGCGCTGCGGACAAGATGAAGCATTTCTTTTTCCCGTCCCAAAGCAGTCATTCCTTCACAGAAGGTCTTTGCATACAGCTGCGGATAAATGTTGCTGACTTCAAGAGCACAGCCCAAAGCATAACGGTAATTGTCATAATCATATACCGCAAAATCCGGCTCCGAATTATCCAGCCAGAACATATCAATGCCGTAATCAACGTAATTCTTTTTGCATATCTCCCATAAATATTCCCTTGCCTTAGGATTGGTAACATCTATTTCCAGACAGTCCCCCTGAAAATCGTAGGTCTGAAGACTTCCCCTCTCCGTGCGGATAAGAAAGCCCTTGTCAAACATTTCCTGAAAATGAATGCTCTTTTTATCTACCGTAGGCCATACGGAAACCACTACCTTTGTTCCCATATCATGAAGCTCGTCGCACATTGCCCCGGGGTCCGGCCAGTACTCTGAGTCAAACTGCCAGTCCCCCTGCCTTGTCCAGTGGAAAAAGTCAATAACAATCACATCCAGCGGAATATTCAGACTCCGGTACTTTCTGGCTACCTTAAGCACCTCTTCCTGGGTACGGTAACGGAGCTTACACTGCCACAGTCCCAGCAGGCTTTCCGGCATTACAGCCGTACGTCCCGTTACAGCAGTGTAATTCTCTATAATCTGTGCAGGATTATCCCCTGCTGTAATCCAGTAATCCATTTCCTTTGTAGCTTCTGCCTGCCATTCCGTGTAGTTTTTACCAAAAGAAACCCTTCCCACCGCAGGATTGTTCCAAAGGAAACCGTAGCCCAGGCTGGATACCGCAAAGGGAACGGTTACCTGGGAATTTCTCTGTGCCAGTTCCAGAACACAGCCCTTTAAATCAAGATAAGGCTGCTGATACTGTCCCATGCCGAACATCTTTTCTCCGTCATTGCCTTCAAAGCGCAGGGTAAACTTATAATCACCGCCGATAATCGGCTTATAATCCCTTCCCACTATTTTAAGACATCTGCTTTCTTTGCTTTCTGTGCCTTCATAATTCCGGTAATATTCCCTGAGGAAAAGCTTTCCGTCCCTGTAAAAAGAAAGAACTCCTGAACCGTTTACCCTGATGCTGAGCCGTCCGTTTTTTATAACGGCCTTCTCATTTCCATCAATCGTGATTTCAGCTTTTCTCTGTTCTTCCGGCACTTCCTCTGAAAGCGCCCAGTTTCGGCCTGTAAAATCCGTATACTGTGTAGCCCTGACCCTTAATGCATCCTGCCCCCAGGCTTCGATACAAAGCAATTCCGTTTGATGGCGAGCCACCAATGTGTTGTTTACGTTTGAAAAAATCATTGAAATACCTCCTTCTTTTGCCTTATGATAAAACTATAATGATTAATCTTCAAAAAATCTTGAATTAATTTAACATATGCTAACACGATTCTGATATTTTTTAATTCGCTCAGGTAATTGCGAAAGGGAGACGACAGAAAATGATAAACCAGCAATATGAACTGTTACGGGAACGGGTTTCCCACGGAAATGCCAGCTTTCCGCTTATGATATATGAAATTGAAACCGACTTAAGCTTCAAGGAGCGTGTCGGCTGCCACTGGCATGATGAAATTGAAATTATGGTGGTAACTAAGGGACAGGCACAGGTGCATATTAACAACCGGAATTATTCTGTAAAAGAAGGCAGCATTATTTTTATCTCTTCCAACCATCTTCATTCCATAACAGGAAACGGTAATCTGCCCTTTGATTTTTTTGCTGTGGTTTTCAACCAGACCTTTTTAAACAGCTTTGTCAATGATGCCGTTCAACTGAAATACATTGACTGTCTGAAGAACAGTGAAGCTGTTTTTCCGGAAATCATTTTTCCCCGGCAGGACTGGGAGATAGAAATTTATCATTTACTTCTGGATATCCGGGAAATCTTTGCGAAGAAAGAAACAGCTTATGAGCTGCTTATAAAAATTAAGCTGTACACTATCCTGTACCTTCTTTATGCCCACTCTGACAAAGAAATCTCTGCCGGACATAAGCATGCAGATTACCATATTACCTTAACTAAAGCTGTCATCGAATATATTAAGGAAAATTATGAAAACCGCATCTCCCTGCCTGAGCTTTCCGCAAAATTCAATCTCAGCGAAGGGCACTTATCCCGTTTCTTTAAATCCATGACCAAAATGTCCATTGTGGAATATAGCAATTATTACCGCATCAGCAAAAGCCTTATGCTTCTTAAGGAAACGGAAAAAGATATCGGTGAAATTGCCGGAATGACAGGCTTTAACAATATCAGCTATTACAATAAAATTTTCAAAAAATATATGCATATGACGCCGTCACAGTTCAGGCAGGCCTTACAGGAAAATGAAACTGACGCTTGCATATAAATCTGTCAGGTGCTATTGTAAACTGGTATCAGTTATTACAGGAGACATTCATTATGAAATACTTAAAACAATTCGGCATTATCCTGCTGATTTCTTTTTTAGGAGAAATACTTCACTATATGATTCCCCTGCCTGTTCCGGCAAGCATATACGGTATTATTATTATGTTTCTGGGCTTGCAGTTTAAACTGATTCCTCTTTCAGAGGTAAAAGATACCGGAAAATTTCTGATAGAAATCATGCCCCTTATGTTCATTCCTGCTGCCGTAGGCCTGACAGAATCCTGGAGCATAATCAGACCCTCTATTTTGCAATACACTATAATCACCGCAGTTTCTACCATCGCAGTCATGGCAGTCTCCGGCAAAGTAACGCAGCTGGCAATACGCCGCAGCAAAAAGGCGGTGAAAGAACATGACTGATTTTTTTGAGACCTCCGTTTTTCTCGGATTAATAATAAGCCTCTTTTCCTATGGAGCCGGAATGCTTCTGAAAAAGCGCTTTAAGCTGGGAATTTTTAATCCGCTGCTGATATCTGTTATTTTAACAATCCTCTTTCTTATTGTTTTCCGTATAGATTACGATATTTACTATGAAGGGGCAAAATATATCAGCTACCTGCTGACACCTGCCACTGTCTGCCTTGCCATTCCATTATACGAACAGTTGGATGCGCTGAAGAAGAACTGGAAAGCTATCATGGTCGGAATTACTTCCGGCGTTCTCACCAGCCTGTTATGCATCCTTGGCATGGCACTTTTATTTCATTTAAGCCACGAGGAATATGTTACGCTTTTGCCAAAATCCATCACAACCGCCATCGGTATGGACGTTTCCGCAGAGCTTGGGGGCTACGTTTCCATTACCGTTGCAGTAATCGTCATAACCGGCGTTTTGGGAAATGTAATCGGCGAAGCTGTCCTTAAATTGTTCAGAATCACGGAACCCATCGCCAAAGGCGCAGCCCTGGGATGCGCTTCCCATGCCATAGGCACTTCCAAAGCTATGGAGCTTGGAGAAACGGAAGGCGCCATCAGCAGCCTTTCCATTGTTGTTGCCGGTATTCTGACCGTCATCGGCGCATCCGTCTTTGCGCAGTTTTTATAAAAGGAGTCCTATATGAAATTCATTTATGAACAGCCCCTTTTGGATTACATGTTAAAAAAGGGAAAAAAGACTATCGTAGTTGAAGAAATAACCAGCAATAATTCAGATTTTGAAATAACGGAACTGCACGTTCAGCTTATTGACGAAAAAAGAGCTGAACATTTTAAAACCCGGAAAGGATATTATTCCGTCACAACAGATGCAGGCACAGTGCTGCTTCCCCCTTACAAGCTGAAATGCGAGGATACCATTACTTTCGGATTAAAATCCTTCCTGGGAATTAAGTATGTTTCTTATAAAGGAATCAGTAAGTAAGAGCACATTTCTAAATTCTTGTTTATTACTTTTTCGCAGAAATGCTGATATCCAGAACCGTCCAGTCATCAATGCCTGCATCATATTGATTTCCGCAGTAAGGGCAGCATCGATTCCTTGTAGCATCAAAGCTTCCACCGCATCCATGGCAGGATACCTTGACAATGGAAAAGTCCGGCTGAACCTTCCACTTTGCATTATGCTTCATATGTAAGTTTACCACTTCACTTTTCGATTTGATTTTGGTGCCGTTAAAATACATATTTTTCATATATACCTTAAGCTTCACTACAACATATCCGTCAACCTTTTCTATCTTTTCAACCCCCAGGCCGCCCCGGTATTCCATATCGACAATATTTCCCAGAGAAGGAGCAATACCATTTCCTTCATACTGAACATATTCCATCGGATCATCCGCATATAAGATCATCCGCATCAGAGATAACGCTTTTCCTTCAAAGTAATCATAACTGAATGCCGGATCAAATTTTTGCAGCTCTGCGGTAATCTTTGCCTTTGCTCCGGCCATGCCTACCATAACCGGAATGGATTCACCTGCCCTTAAAATAATCGGTGAGAAAAGAAGTCCGAATATAAAAGTACCCAAATACATCATCGGTATAATTTCACTGGCCTTGTAATGCTCCAGAATCTTACTGTCACCTGTACTTAGGCTTACTAATAACAAAGGCGTAAAAACGGTTGCAAATATAAAACACCATTTAAGCAGTTTCAATAATTTCCTCAAACCAAATTTCTTTACCGGCAGATTGTCTAAGATATAGAAATTAGTCACCTTAGGATACAGCTGCGACATCAAAAAATGGGTACCGCAATAAGCACAGCCTTCGTCCTCCAAGGCAGCTATTTGGGTTATATTGCCGCAATTCGGACAGACATAAGTTTCATTTCTCCGGTCCTTATTCTCATGCTGCGGCTGCTTAATCAATTGAAATATTGAAATTTCCCTTGTTTCACGAAAAATTTCTTTGTTGTTATGGTTATATGATATTTTCTCTTTTCCCAGAGCACAATTTAGCCTTTTATTATATCCATTCAGCAAACTGCTAATGGCATAATCCCCGACCCGCTGCACATTCCCTTCAATACTATAGTCTACAGTTCGCTGAATGCCCTTTTTCTGAAGCCTGTGTTCCTGCATATCCAGATATGCACGAATATTCCAGTCCCCTAATTCCGGTTCCTTTCCGGTGCGGGACCACTCTCCCAACTGTTCTGTAAATGTCAGAAATAACTCTTTTTCATTCATAGGTATCTTTCCTCTCGTCCTAAGCATTGTCATGAACGGTTAGTTTTTCATCTGTCTTCCTTCATGATTCATATGATATTTATCTCTGTATACCAATTCAGAAATCGGAACAAAGGTATAGCCCTTTTCCTTTAAAGTGGTAATCAATGTATCCAATGCTTCTGCGGTATATTTTGCCCCATTATGGCAAAGAATAATCGAGCCGTTTCCAAGATGCTTATGCTCCGTCACTGTTTTAATAATGGAATCCACGCCATAATCTTTCCAGTCAAGGGAATCCACATCCCACTGAATGGTAAAGTATCCGCAGTCCTTTGCCACATTTACCACTGCATTATCATAGTCCCCATAAGGCGGCCTGAACAGGAACATTTCATATCCTGTCAGTTCCTGCACCTTTTGATGAACAGACATCAGTTCTTCCTTTTTTTCCGCATCGGAAAGCTGGCTCATGTTTTTATGGTTTTCACTGTGGTTTCCAAGGTCATGACCTGCCGCTAAAATCGCCTTTACATCATCAGGATAGCTTTCCACCCACCCGCCTGTCATAAAAAAGGTTACACGTACATCATGCTTCTTTAAAATCTCCAGAATTTTCTGGGTATCTTCATTTCCCCAGGCGGCATCAAAGGAAAGGGCTATCTTAGGCTCATCCGTCTCCACACAGTAAATGGGAAGCTCCTTGCCGTTTACACTGTTGCTGACGCTGACGTTTGCTTTTACTGTTACAAGCACTCCCCGGAGCACTGCAAAAGCTGCCAGTGCATATACGCCATACTTAAGTCCCAGAAGCATTCTCTGCTTTGCATATTCCTCTCCGCTCTGTCCTTCCTTTCTCGGCGGAAAAATCCTTATCTTCTGTCTGATATTTTTTATGTATTCCTTCATAATAAAAACACCCGGCATAACTGTTACTACATTCTATGCCGGGCTATGTTCGTCCTATGTGCTGTTAATCAACCTTTTATCCCGGTTGTCAGGGAATATATCCTATCCGCATTGTTCCGATTTCCTGATTACCTGTTAACAGAAGAAGCAATGCGATGGTAAGTATGGCGCACTCCCCGGACGGCCACCGAATATGCCTGAATATTTTCAGGAAGGGCCATGCCCGGATAGCCCGTATCTCCGATATGATGAATATCCGTTCCTGCCATTTTGCACATTAAAGCAATCTGCCTGATTGTCTGGGTGTCCGCTCCTTCCTGGCTTGTTCCGATAGAGGTAATGGTAAGGGCACCCAGGCTATGGGCATAAGTTATCAGCGTTTTCACATATTCCAGGGTAATTCCGGGTACTGTGCCCGGCGCAGGAAGCAGTATGATATCAGCCCCTGCCTGTACAAAGCTTTCAATATCTTCTTTGGTGATGATATTCTCAGCTGCCTCGGTTACGATACCTGATGCATGCATTTTTCCTGCTGCAAGAATTACATCCTTACCCACCTCTTTTTTCAAGGCTTTTAAGGAATCGGTTATGGCCTTATTGCTGACCCCATTGCCTGGATTTCCCGTTAAAAGAATCATATTCACACCCATGTCCCTTGCTATAGCAGCATTTTCGGCTGTTGCTTTCCTGCCTTCCGACATTTCCCACAAGGTTCCCTGATTTTCCGAAGCTATTTCCTCTTCTACCGGTTCAAGGTTCAATCCGATTACCCTTCCTGTCAGACGCTTCAGCTCCCTTATGGTATCCCCGGCTTCCACAACGGGAAGGGCCTGAATAACCGGCTTATTCACATCAAACATATTCAGCAGCACGATATCAGCTCCCATAGCGGAAACAAACTCAGCATTTGTCACATCAGTAAGCAGGGGCATGGTAAGCCCGATGCATTCTGCCGCAATTACCCTTCCTTCACTTTTCACAATGCTTTCAAGTAATTCCTCTTTTTTGTATGACGCCAGTTCTGATGCTGTCGCATCAAGCAGTCTTTTTGCCATGTTCTGTTTCCTCTCCGCTGTTCATATTCAGCTATTTCATTATATAGACTTATTATATCCAATACCCTGCCGGGCTATTCTCATCTTATATATGCTGTTCCCGTTTTGCTTCCTCCGGTATTATCTGTTCCAGCTGTTCAATAGGTACCGCCGGGCTGTACAAATATCCCTGATACTGGTAACAACCCGTCTGTTCCAGTATTTTACGCTGTTCATCGGTTTCCACATATTCTGCCAGCACCTGAATATTCAGGTTTTTTGACAGGCTGGAAATAGATGTGATAATATCACAGCATCTGAAATTATTCATAACGCCTCTGCTCAACTCACCATCCAGCTTAATCAGATTAAATAAATTAGTCTGCAGATACTTAATGGATGTGCTTCCCATGGAGAAATCATCTATTGCAAGTTCAAAGCCCATCCTTTTGATTCTTGTCAGCTTTTCAATCAGCGCTTCATTGATTTGAAGAGACGCCTGTTCCGTAATTTCTATCATAACATGCTTACAATACTCCGGATATTTTTCTCCCAGTTCCGCTAAAAAGTCCTCAATTTCCTCTGACTGTATTGTAGTCCCCGTTATATTGACAGAAATAACAGCCTGCTTTCCAAGGGCTGCAAGGAGCCGCTCCATATCTTCAAACACTGACAAAAACACCAGTTTTTCCAATTCGAAAAGCTTGTCCGTTTCTTCTGCAAGCTTAAAAACAAGGGGCGGATAAACCATTCCGTAAAAAGAATGCTTCCAGCGAAGCAGCGCTTCTGCACCCTTGCATTTTCCCTGATTATCAAACTGCGGCTGATAATATACTGTCAGTTTTCCGGATTTTATCTGGGTTCCCAGTTCTTCCGCCAAATCTCTCGCTACCAGCCCCGAATCATTTTTTAAAGCAAGCAAATCCACCGGCTTCCTGGTTTCCTCGCTTTCCTGCAGAATATCCACTAACCGCTTCATTCGCAGGCTGAAATCATTCAGGCTTTCATCCTCAAGAAGCCGTATAAAGGGCTTGTACAGCATCACTCCTACAGCCAGATTCACCACCTGCAATACAGAACCTGCCACTGAACCGGTTGCCTGATATCCGCCAAGAAGCACCGGTGTTGTCCATTCCACCTCATGCACCGGAAGCGGAACAATCCCTATTGTCATGGCGCCATAGCTAATCAGAATAAGTACCATGGGCACCAGCAAAAAAGGAATGAAAAGAATAGGATTAAAGACCACCGGCAGCCCGAAGGTCATAATTTCATTAATATTAAACAGCATGGGAACCAGCGCAAACTTCGAAAGACTGCGGTTGCTTTTCCGCTTACCGAAAAGGAGAAGTGCAATTAACAGGCACAATGTACCTCCGCATCCGCCTATCAGTACAAAAACATCAAAAAATGTCTTGCTGAATATTTCTGTTGCGGGAAGCCCCTGACTTATCAGTTCAGTGTTAATGTCAATAGCCGGCACAAAAATACTCTGGCTTGCTGATTCAAGCACATCATTTCCGTGAATTCCGAAGAACCAGAGCAGATTCAAAATAAATTCAAATAGCAGTGCTGTTCCGAGGGAACGTCCCATATTTTCAAAAATGCGGTTCAGGACATTCGTGAACAGCATATGGAAACCTGTGACCTGAAACGCCTGGCATATAATCACATTTAACAGGGCAAAAACAAGTGCAACCACTCCCAGCGGTACAATTGAAAAAATCATATCATGAAAGGAGGCGTCCGTACCTTCCGCATAAAAACGCATCTTCTTCCCTAACCGGCCATCCACCATGTCATATAAAAATGAAGCTGTAAGAGCACAGATGACAGCTGTAAAAATCCCCTGCGCCCCCAGCACGCCCATATCCATTCCCTGCACGGAAAAAGCTCCGCTGAATATTGCAAAGCTGATTAAAGCCGCGAAAACCGCACCGTAATTATGAGGACGTGCCGCCATATGCTGTCTGATATAAGACAGGGAAACACTGACCACCATATACAAAGACAGAATTCCGAAGGCTGCACGATAAATTGTATAAAACAGACCGCTAATAAAGCCGCCGCAAAAATCTGTAATCAGCCTTTGGTATCCTGAAACAGGCAGTGAATACAGCATCAATGCCAATGAACCGATTAGCAGTATCGGTGCCATCAAAACAAGGCTGCCCCGTATACAGCGAAGCAGCCTTGAATTCATCATTTTAAAATATAAACTTCTCATTACACTGAGAAATTCCCCTCTATGCTTTTCCATATTTCCCCACAAAAGTTTTCCTTTACACAAATTATAACAATATTATACTTCTATAATCTGTATTTGTAAAACAAAACTCCGACACATTTCGCAAACTTTCTATTGCCGTGAATTACAGCAGACTCTTATATAATGCTGTAATATCCTCCACGCTTGTCTCCCTGGGGTTGCCCGGCCTGCATGCGTCATCATAAGCAGACTGTGCAAGGAAAGGAATATCCTCTTCCTTTACGATTTCCTTTAAATCAGCAGGAATTCCCACATCCTGAGATAATTTCTTAACTGCATCGATTGCAGCTTTTCTGTATTCCTCCTGGGACATGGCGTCAACGCCTTCTACGCCCATAGCTCTTGCAATTTCACGGTACTTTTCACCGGTAGCTTCCGCATTATACTCCATAACGGTAGGAAGAATAATCGCATTGGCAATTCCGTGAGGTGTATCATACAATGCGCCGAGGGGATGTGCCATGGAATGTACGATACCAAGTCCTACGTTGGAAAAGCCCATTCCCGCTACATACTGTCCAAGCGCCATATCAGCTCTTCCTTCAGGAGTGTTTGCCACTGCTCCCCTTAAAGAACGGGAAATGATTTCTATTGCCTTTAAATGGAACATATCGGATAATTCCCATGCTCCCGCCGTAATATAACCTTCAATGGCGTGTGTCAGGGCATCCATACCTGTTGCAGCTGTTAATCCCTTAGGCATAGTAGACATCATATCGGGGTCTACAAATGCGACTACAGGAATGTCCTTAGGGTCAACACAGACCATCTTACGATTCTTTTCCGCATCTGTAATAACATAGTTAATGGTTACTTCTGCTGCCGTTCCCGCTGTAGTAGGCACTGCAAAAATGGGAACTGATTTATTCCTGGTGGGTGCAACGCCTTCCAGGCTTACCACATCCTCAAAATCAGGGTTATTGATGATAATACCGATTGCCTTTGCAGTATCCATGGAGGAACCGCCGCCGATTGCGATTAAATAATCTGCTCCTGACTTCTTAAATGCTTCCACACCTGTCTGCACATTTTCAATGGTAGGATTGGGTTTAATGTTAGAATATAACTCATAAGAAAGTCCCGCTCCGTCCAAAACATCAAGAACCTTTTTCGTAACCCCGAATTTTACCAAATCAGGGTCTGAGCATACGAATGCTTTCTGAAAGCCTCTTCCTTTTGCCTCCCCCGCAATATCCTGGATTGCTCCTGCTCCATGATAGGAAGTCTCATTAAGTACAAATCTGTTTGCCATACCTTTCTCTCCTTTATTTTTTTTATTTCTATCTTCATTTTACATATAAAAAGCGTTCCGGTAAAGTAACTTTGAAATCTTTTGCAAGATTTTTAAAATCTTCCGGCGTAATCGTCTGAAGTTTGTCCGGTCTCATGGACATTACCTTTACATAAATTTCCGCGGATTTCTCTACAGTATGCATAAGTCCGAAGGTTAAGTCAAAGTCTTCCCCTGCCGCAAACATTCCGTGATGAGCCCAGACTGCCACATCATATTCCTTCATCAGCTTGCTGGTTGCCACAGCAATCTCCCTGCCCCCCGGAACCATCCAGGGCACAACACCGATTCCATCAGGAAATACCACAGGACATTCCGTAGCCATTTCCCACAGTTCTCTTGTAAATACCTCATCCTTTAAAGGCAGCACAAAGGTAAGGGCAATTACATTGGCAGGATGGGCATGATAAATCACCCTGTATTTTCCGTCCGTAGCCAGCTTTTTCACCTCATGATTCATCAGATGGGAGGGCAGCTCCGAAGTAGGTCTGCCGCCGTTCACAAGCCCCCATACAATACGGTAATTTTCACCCTTTTCATCCAGCTCAATCATACAGAAGGAATCCTCCGGCTTAATCATCACATTGCGGAAATATTTGCCGCTTCCCGTTACCAGAAAATACTCCCCTGCAAGTGCCGGAACTGTAGTGCCGACAGGCTGCCACTGCTTTATTTCAAAGTTATCCTTAACAGCTTCCACTTCTTCCGGCTTTACGCGGTAAGAAAGATTTCCTCCGTTTCTCTCATGCCACCCCTGATTCCAGCCGTCATCAGCCATCCTCATAAACCCCTGTACAAATTCAGCCTCCAAAAAATTCATGTTATCCTCCATTCCGCCGCATATTATCTTTTCTTCATTATCTTTTTCTTATTATCTTCTGCAGCATTTCCATCACCATAAAACATCAGGATGCATTATCTCTTGAATAATACTTCCTCTTCATATTGCTTAACAGCGTCAAACCAGCTTCTGTCCGCAACAACGCCGCACTGCCTGCAGTATTCCTCCCAGACAGCTCCGAAAGGATATGTTTTCATGTCCTCCTGCAGCATCATCAGCTCCGTCAGGCGGTTTTCATCCTGGAGCTTCTTAAATTCCTCATTGGGCGTACAAAGCGCGGAAAGCAGAGCCTTCTGCCAGCTGCGGAAGCCTACCACCCAGGCTGACACTCTGTTAATGCCTGCGTCAAAATAGTCAAGTGCCATATAGACACGACCAAGAGCATCATTTCTTACGATTTCCTTAGCCATCTCCTTTGTTTCGTCATCGAAAAGCACTACATGGTCGCTGTCCCAGCGTACGGGCCTTGTAATATGCAGGGCAATTTCAGGGAAGAAACAAAGCAGGGCAGGAATCTTATCGGAAACCACCTCTGTGGGATGATAATGTCCGTTATCCATTAAGGGAAGGCAGCCTTCATGAGTTGCCGCAAAGGTCAGCGTAAATTCCGCGCTTCCTGCCGTATAGGATTCCACGCCGATTCCGAACACCTTGGATTCCACGCAGGGCTTTACCAGATTTTTATCATAAGGCTCAGATAAAATCTGCTCTATGGAATCCTTGTAGCGGAGCCTCGGTCCCATACGGTCAGCCGGAATATCCTTATATCCGTCCCCAATCCAGATATTCATAACGCAGGGTACTCCTGTTTCCTTTGCAAAATATTCCGAAATGCGGATACATGCCTTTCCGTGGTCAATCCAGAATTTCCTCGTTTCTTCATCGGGACTGGTAAGTGTAAGGCCGTCCTTTACCTTATCATGGGAAAAGAAGGTGGGATTAAAATCAATTCCCATATTTCTTTCCCTGGCAAAAGCTACCCATTTGGCAAAATGCTTCGGCTCAAGCTTATCCCTGTCAACATATTCGCCCTCTTCAAAAATGGCATAGCTTGCATGAAGGTTCAGCTTCTTTTTACCGGGCATCATCTGAAGCGCCTTGTCCATATCCTGCATCAGCTCTTCGGGAGTTCTTGCCTTGCCCGGATAATTTCCGGTTGCCTGAATGCCTCCTGTCAAAGGGCCGTCATGGTCAAAACCGGTTACATCATCTCCCTGCCAGCAGTGAAGGGATACGGGAATTTCCTTTAATGCAGCTATTGCGGCATCTGTATCCACTCCTGCTCCCGCATACATTTCCTTTGCCGCTTCATATCTTTCTTTCTGTGTCATGTTTACCTCTTTTCTGCGCTTACCTGCGCTAAATTTTTGCTATTACAGGTCTGCAATTCTTCCGAATCTGCCGGACCATTTATTTTTTATATCAAATCCGTCTGATACTTCACTTTTCCGGCTCATATTTCCGAATGGGGAAAGATGCAAAAATCCTTTCCCTTGCATCCTTAAGACTTTCAAGCTCTCCTCCTGCAATCATCTGTGCGGAAATATTCCCGATAGCAGTAGCCTCAGTAGGTCCTGTATAAACCGTAACCCCTGCCGCATCCGCCGTAAGACGGTTCAGGTAATCCGCATTGGCTCCGCCGCCCACAATATGAATGCAGTCGTAATACTTGCCTGTCATTGTCTCAATTTCCTTTTTGGTATCCGCATAGCACTTGGCCAGACTGTTGTAAATAACAGCAGCTGTCTGCGCAATTCCTTCCGGCACCTGCTGTCCTGATTCCCTGCAGGCGGCCTTTACTTCCTCCGTCATATTGGCAGGAGCAAGAAATCTGTCATCATTGCAGTTTACCAATGATGTAATTTCACATTTTGACGCCATGTCACATATTTCACCAAAGCTTAAATCTTGGCCGATTTCCTTTTTTACGGACTGAATCATCCAAAGTCCCATAATATTTTTCAAATACCGGAACCTGTAATCATAACCGCCCTCGTTGGTCAGATTATGACTTCTGCTTTCTTCGCTGCAGTCCGCCTTTAAAAGCTCCGTCCCCATAAGCGACCAGGTTCCCGAACTGATGTAAAGCACGTCATCCCCCTCAGCGGGCACTGCCATAACGGCAGAACCTGTGTCATGAGTTGCCGGAAGCACCACCTTACAGGAATAGCCGATTTCTTCTGCTATTTCCTCTTTTAAACAGCCAAGCTCCGTTCCCGGCATCTGAATCTTTTGAAAAATGCAGGCCGGATACCCCAGCCTGTCAATCAATTCCATATCCCAATCCTTTGTTTCGGGATTGACCAGCTGGGTTGTGGTCGCATTGGTGTATTCTGCCGCCGCTTTTCCTGTCAGCAGAAAATTAAAATAATCGGGAATCATCAGCATTTTATCTGCCCTTTGCAGTTCTTCAGGCTTTTTTTCCTTCAGCGCCATCAGCTGATAAACTGTATTGAACATCTGCTTCTGAATTCCGGTTCTTTCATACAAATCCTTTTCCGGAATGCTTTCATAAACCTTTTTATCCATTTCTTTGGTACGGTCATCCCGGTAAGCCACCGCATTTCCGATTCTGTTATCCTCTTTATCAAGAAGCACAAAATCCACCGCCCAGGTATCAATTCCCATGGAAACAGGTATTTTGGAAAGCTCCTTACACTTTTTCATTCCTGTCTTAATTTCCGCAAAGAGACGGTCTGCGTCCCAGACCTTTTCCCCCTGCTTTTCTTCCATTCCATTGGGGAAACGGTAAATCTCTTCCAGAATCATTTTCCCGTCTTCTTTATGGGCTAACATATGCCTCCCGCTGGATGCCCCGATATCCACCGCCAGATAATACTTCTCCATTCGCCCCGCCCTTTCTTTCCATTTTATTATCTTTATTTTAAGAAAAATCCGGGCATAAAAAAAGAACACCTTTTGTTTAAAAAAGTGTCCTTATTTGCCAGTCACTCTGTACTTTCTCGGCGTCATCCCATACTTTTTCTGAAATATCCTGTGAAAATAACTCAGATTATCATATCCTACCGAGAGCCCCACATCCATAACGGACATTCCTGTATGTTCCAAGAGGTAAGCCGCCTGATTTAAACGCTTTTCCTGTACAAGCTCCGTGTAATTGCACCCGGTCAGCTTCTTAATTTCTTTGGAAAGCCAGTAAACATCATAATTTAAAAGTCCGGCAAGGCAGGTCAGCTCTCCGTCCCGGTAATTTTCCTCAATATACCCCAGCACATCAATCACCAGTTTCCGGCTCCGGTTCTCTGTATTTGTCTCCATGCGGTCCATATGATTCATGAGCTGAAGGAACAAAAGCCCCATAGTAGCCTGATTGATACTCCGTTTATTAGGCTGCCTGTTCCAGATAGTCCATATCAGATTCTCCAGAAGATTCTGAATCGGAAGCACATCCGCCACTTTAAAATGCATATAGCCTGCGCCCTTATTTTCCCCTCTCAGGCAATCCACTACAAAATCCCGGAGAAGATTTTTTTCCTCTCCTATCATTTTAAGGCTGTAATCAAAAAATTCCGGCAGAATAATAAAATTTACCGCGATATCTTCTTCAGACGCCGGATAGATTTCCTGCAGCGCCTTCTGATTCAAAAACAGCAGCTCCCCCTCCTGTAAAATGACATCCTCCCCGTCAATCACATGATGGGTTTGGCCGGCGCACATATAAATTACCTCTATGTAGTTATGGGTATGCCTTGGAAAATGAACAAATCTCGTATGGGGACGGACCTGTATCAGCTTTCCTTCATCTAACAGCTTTGCGGCATCAATAACATTGGCATCCTTACCCTCCGTATCGTCAGACATATACAGTTCTCTTTCGATTCCCGTCTGCCCGTTTAAAATCCGCTCTTCTTCCTTTGTAATTTTTTTAAGTTCCCTGTACAATTCTTCTGAAATCAAGATTTTTCATCCCTTTTACAATAATATTTCTTTCAATATTTCTTTCAATTGACGAATGACAGATTTGTGTATACAATAATACCGAACACTGACCGCAGAGCGGGTCTGCTTATCGGACCGAATGCCGATGCGCTCTGTGTATCGTCTTATCGGATAAAAAGCGAGGTATCAGCTATGCAGGTTTCCCTATCCATGTTTCTGATTGTATGCCCACTGGTCTTTTTAGCCAGCTTCGTAGATGCCATTGCCGGCGGCGGAGGCTTAATTTCACTTCCCGCCTATCTACTTGCAGGAGTTCCCATTCACAATGCCATCGGGACAAACAAGCTTTCCTCCTGCATCGGAACCACCGTTTCCACCATCCGCTACTGCAGGAATAAATATGCAGACTTGGCAAGCGCTGTTCCTTCCGTGATTACCGCCCTTATCGGTTCCTCCATAGGCGCCCGTTTAAGCCTGTCCATCAGCGAAAAGCTGCTGCAATACCTGTTGATCCTTATTCTTCCCTTCACCCCTTATTTTGTTATAAAGAAAAAAACTTTTACCGATGCTGCTTTAACACAAATGAAACGCAGCCTTGTCATCTTTTCTTCCAACCTTGCCGCTCTTTTTATAAAAGTTATCTGCCAGACCCTTGCCTAATCCTGCTTTGCAGCAAGTGTCAGCAATATATCCACAATTTTTTCCATGGAATCCGCACAAACATATTCAAATCTCCCATGGAAGTTATGCCCTCCCGTACAGAGATTCGGACAGGGCAGCCCCATAAATGAAAGCCTTGCACCGTCAGTGCCGCCTCTGATCGGCACCACAACAGGACATACATCATTTTCTTCCATTGCCGCTTTCGCATTCTCAATCAAATGCATATGCTGCTCAATAATCTCTTTCATATTATAGTAGGAATCCTTCATATCGATTACTACAGTACCTTCCCCGTACTTTTCATTCATGTAGTTCCCTATCCTTAAAAAGAATTTCTTCTTTTCTTCAAATTTTTCTTTGGAATGGTCCCTGATAATATACTCGGAGGAAGCTTTTTCCACGCTGCCCTGCAAAGCATCCAGATGATAAAAGCCTTCATACTCTTCCGTGTACATGGGATTTTCAAACACCGGGAGCATATTCTGGAATTCCATGGCAAGCAAAAGCGCATTTACCATCTTGTTTTTTGCATCTCCGGGATGTACGCTTCTGCCGTTAAAAGTTACCCTGGCTCCTGCCGCATTGAAGTTTTCATATTCCAGCTCACCTAATTTACCGCCGTCCACAGTATAAGCATAATCCGCTCCGAAAAGCTTTACATCAAAATAATCCGCTCCTGCTCCCACTTCTTCATCAGGAGTAAATCCAACCCTGATTTTACCATGGGCAATTTCCCTGTGGATAAGCAGATATTCCGCCATAGCCATAATCTCCGCTACCCCTGCCTTGTCGTCAGCGCCAAGGAGAGTTGTTCCGTCTGTAACAATCAGCCTTTTTCCCGCATATTCGGAAAGTTCCGGAAAATCCTCCACCTTCATGATAATATTTTTTTCCTCATTCAGCAGAATATCCCTTCCGTCATAATTTTCAATCATACGGGGCTTTACGTTTTCCCCGGTTACAGCAGGAGAAGTATCCATATGCGAAATAAATCCCAGCACCGGCTTATCCTCAAGCCCTTTTGTTGCAGGGACGGTAGCATACACGTAACAATGCTCCTTGTCATAAGTGATTTCCTCCGCTCCCATCTCTTCAAGCTCCTTTACAAGAAGCTTCGCCAGATTATGCTGTTTTTCCGTAGTCGGGAAAGACATGCTGCTTTCATCCGACTGGGTATCAATCTTAACATAATTTAAAAACTTTTCTACGACCTTTGACATACTCATTCCTTCTTTCCGTTTTATAACACTCAATATTTTTATCCTACAATCATGGACACAAGAGGCATAGTTGCCACCGACAAAATAGTTGTCAGCGCCACGCCCTTTGATGCCATTTCATAGTCTCCGTCATATTGCTGTGCCAGCATGGCTGTCATACTTCCCACCGGCGTTGCCAGCATTACCATACATACTCCGCAAATCACATCATTATCCACCAACTGCCTGATAAGCAGTACGCCTGCTACAGGAATCACCAGCAGCTTAAGCGCTGAAAACAAAAGCAGCCTGCCATCCGTAAAAAGTTTTTTGATATTAATTGCGGCAAGGGATGCTCCTATAACCATCATGCTTAAAGGAGCTGTCAGATTGCTTAAATGGGTAACGGTAAGCTCCAGAAATTCAGGCACCGGAATTTGAAACAGATAAACAATAATAGTAATAATACAGGCAATTACTCCCACATTTAAGATTCTTTTAACTGAAAAGGATTCCCTCCAGTCAGTTTTTTCTCCGGTGGACATGGCTGCAACGCCGAAGGTGTAAATCAGAATATTATAGGGAATGGTAAACAATGCCGCATATAAAATGGCACTGCTCCCATAAAGTGCAGAAACTACAGGAAATCCCATAAAACCGATATTTGAAAAAATGGTCATTGCCTGATAAGTTCCCCGGCTTTTTTTATCCACCTTAAGCACTATGGGAATCAGCATTGCAAGAAGCAGCAGCACAGCATAAACTGCTATCACCAGACCTGCAATTAAAAGCAGCTCCTTTCCCTGAATTTTCCCTTCTCCCATACATCCTGTAAGAACCAGTGCAGGATTGGCAATGTTCACCACGATAGCAGAAAGCTTTTTGCTTACCTCATCCGTTATCATGCCCAGCTTATAGCACAAAAATCCGATTCCCATCAAGATAAAAAGTACAATCATCTGCTGTAAAAGTAACACTTCCGTATCTCCTTTAATCCATATATTCCAAGGGCTCTTCTATAAAAATATTGTTAAGGAACCGCCTGTTTTATTGTTCTTTTCCGTTTCTCCTGTTATCTTTTATTTGTGAGCATAACTGCCTGGCTCGTTGCTCACAGAAACTAAATTCCGGGAGGAAACACCATGAATATTGATATTTTTTCTGTTACTGCCATTATTATTATTGTAGTTGGAGTCATTTGGGCATTTTATGAAGAAAACATCCGTAAATAATGCCTACTTTCTTCCATAAACAAGCACAGCGGCATTCAGCTTTCCTTTTTTGCTGATGCCCTGTTTTTCCGTGTAAATAAATTTCCCATATCCCCTGACACTGATTCTGTCACCGGGCTTTAGCAGCCGGCTGTTGTTTTCGCACAGCCTCCCATTTACAAATACTTTTTTCTGCCGGAAAAGCTCAATACTTTCACTGCGGGAAAGCCTGTACACCTTCGCCATTACTCCATCGATACGTTCTGATGCAGTCTGAATTTTTACCTCTGTCAAATCCTCCTGCCTTGTCACTGGAAAATCCTTCGTCTCTTCACACAAAATTGATGTATGTTTCACTTTACTTAAGTTTTCCATAATAAAAGGCGCAATACTCCTGCTGCAGAAAAGAAATCCCTGATTATCCTTCAGTATAATATCTCCCAAAGTGCTTCTGTCAATTCCGAGGTTCATCAATGCTCCGAGGAAGTCACGATGGCTTAAATCGTCTGCGAATTTCTGCTGCAGAGGTCTGATTTTAAGGCATACAATGGGAAATTCCTCTTCATAGCCAAATAATTCAGGGCTGCCAAAGCGTATCATCGCACGCTCCGCATCCTCGCTTCCCCCAAAGCACACTGCCGGAATAAAATCAAGCTCTTTCTCCATCTCATAAAAGCAGGATAAATCAGAAAGTCCCAGAAAACCTGTAAAGGTATAAACATTATTCTGCCAAGCTTTCTCTGCTAATTCTTTCAACCGCTTTCTTAAAAGCTCATTTTCTTCCATTGAAGCTCCTCCTTCCTGCCGGGCAGGGCTGTACCATTCAAACCGCAGATTATTATTACCTTTGACATGATTGCTTCCTTTCAAATTGTAAGTTATCGTTTCATATAGATTCTTCCCATTCTAAATCAGGATAAAGTTCTCCTGTCTTAGCAAAATGCAGGACACATTCCGCCGCCAGATTTAAATCATCCAGCGCATATCGCTTACAGACAGGGGATTGGCCACCGATATACACAGGGGCTTCTTCCTCTGATTCGGCTTGCCGGGTATTAACGGGCAGATACATATGGGTTTCTCCCAACTCATCCCACGTGTTGAAAGCAAGGGCTGCCCAGCCGTTTTCTACGTCCACCGTAAAAAAATCTTCCTCGCCGTATTGGTCAAGAGATAAGGCTGCACACCCGACCTGACGGTTTTTCCGAATAGCCTGCAGCAGCTGTTCTACCACGTTTAGCGTGACTTTATCTTCCTCATATACCCTGCTGTCAAAAGTAATAAAATGTATAGCTAAATTTTCTGCCATAACAATTCCCTCTCAATTTTAGTTTATCAACTTCTTGGGCATACACATTATAACACTCATTCATGAACTTTACCATCATAATCCTGCTTCGCAGGAGAGTCGGGGTTTACAAAGTCTTTCACCCACTAATGCATATTGCTGCTGCAAAATCAAATGCTGTTTTTTATAATTACATAATAAATATCAGAAAAACATATGATTATACCGGATGCATATGTTAAAATTAGTCCGGACACACTAAATTATCAGCAGGATTACATTCTGAAGGAGACTGCCATGAACTTTAAAGATGCTCTTAAAAGTATAATCAAGCCCCATGAGGATGATGTTTTCACTCCCCTGACCACCGTCTTCAGCGAAAATCTTGACAAAGAACACGTCTGGCCTGAATATCCCCGTCCCCAAATGGTGCGTGATTCTTATATTAATCTGAACGGAAGCTGGGACTATGCCATCACAGGCACAGCCGTTCCTCCAACTGTTTTTCAGGGCAGCATTCTGGTTCCCTTTTCGCCGGAAGCCCTTCTTTCCGGCGTAAACAGGCAGCTGCAGCCCGAAGAATATCTTTGGTACCGCACTGCCCTCCCCGTAAACTATGCCGCACTTTATTCAGGCAAGCATCTTATTCTGCACTTCGGCGCTGTGGATTATCTTTCAGCGCTATATATTAACGGACAATCCGTTCTCACTCACGAAGGCGGATACCTTCCCTTTGAAGCAGATATTACGCCCTATCTCCTTCCGGAAAATAATATCCTGCTTTTAAAGGTGCAGGATTTTACGGAAGTGAAAAGCCAGGCAAGAGGAAAGCAGACTTTAAAGCGGGGCGGCATTTTTTATACGGCACAAAGCGGCATCTGGCAAAGTGTCTGGATGGAATGGGTGAATCCTTCCTATATAAAGGATTTAAAGATTCAAACTGATTACGACAGCCGGAAGGTTTCCGTAGATTTATCCCTGTGTCTTGACAGCGCTTCCACCTGTGATATTGACCTGTCTTTATCCGCTCTGTTCCATGGCAATGAACTGACATCACAGAGTCTGACTTTTCCCGTACCGAAGGATGGTCATGCAGCTTTGTCCGACCTTCACGCCAGACTGGAATTCACAATTCCCGAAGCCGAATTTCATCCCTGGAGCCCTGAAACTCCTTCTCTGTATGATTTGAAGCTTTTCTTCGGCAAAGACCATGTCCGCAGTTACTTTGCCATGCGCCTGTTTTCTATTGAAAAGCATAAAGAAACGACAGATAAAGAAATCCCTGTTTTCTGCCTTAACCACAAGCCTTATTTTCTTATGGGCGTATTGGACCAGGGTTACTGGCCGGATGGGCTTTACACCGCGCCTTCCGATGAAGCGTTAATTTATGACATTACTGCCATGAAAGATATGGGCTTTAATATGCTGCGCAAGCACATTAAAGTAGAATGTGCAAGGTGGTATTACCACTGCGACAGGCTTGGCATGATTGTATGTCAGGATATGGTAAACGGCGGAAGCGCTTATCATATGCCCGTTATCAGTTATCTTCCCACACTTTGTCCGGGTCTGTCTTCTCATATAAAGGATTCCCACTATGCCGCTCTTTCAAGAAAAGATAAAGCTGCACGCATTCAGTGGGAAAAAGAATGTATGGAGACCATAGATACTCTTTCCTGCTTTCCCTCCATTGCCATCTGGGTGCCCTTTAACGAAGGCTGGGGACAATTTGATACGAAACGGATTACAAAACTCATTCATGAAAAGGATAATACCCGTTTAATTGATTCTGCCAGCGGCTGGTTTGACCAGAACTGCGGCGATTTTATCAGCGTGCACAACTATTTCCGTCCTTTAAGCGTAACGGTGAAAAAATGGAACAGCCGCGCCTTTTTCCTGTCAGAATACGGCGGCTTTGCCTGCCATATCAAGGGTCATTCCAGTGTGGAACGCATCTTCGGCTACAAACGTTATGATACTTTAGAAGAACTGAAAGTAGCTTATGATGAGTTAATACAAAAATCCCTGCTTCCGTTACAAAGACAGGGACTTTCCGGTGCCGTTTACACCCAGCTTTCCGACGTGGAGGAAGAGGTAAACGGAATTCTTACTTATGACAGAAAGATAAACAAACTGAAACCATGACCACTTGGCCCGTTACCCTTAAGAATCAGACAGTTTCCGATTTCGTCAGCATCCTGTCCAGCTTCCTTCTGACATGAATATATGCCGGAATCAGGAAAATATCCGCAAAAACCCAGGCCAGCGGATTGGAAAGGCAGGCTCCGAAAAAGCCCAGCTCCGGTACCAGAAACAATCCTGCCAGGGTTCTTGCCACCATTTCAAATACTCCTGCCAAAATAGCAAAGGTGCTAAATCCCATGCCCTGAATCATAAACCGGATGATATTTACAAAAGCAAGGGGGATATAAAATGCACTGTTAACTATCAGCATCAATCTTGCATTGGAAAGAATTTCCGTTTCCTGCGCGCTGACAAACAGCTGTGCAAATTTATCTCCCAGAAAATACATTGCCACAAATGCACATATGGAATAGACAACCCCCAGTATACTGCAGGAAAACAATCCCTTTCCAAGTCTGTCCAGCTTTTTAGCTCCCACATTCTGACCTCCGTAAGTAGCCATGGTAGAGCCCATCGCATCAAAGGGACAGCAGAAAAACATACTCACCTTGCTGGCAGCAGTTACGGAAGCTACTGCTACGGAACCGAGAGAGTTCACCGCAGTCTGTACAATAACCGAACCAATGGCAGTAATGGAATACTGTAATCCCATGGGAACACCCATGCTGCACAATACTTTCATATGATCAGGATTTATTTTCCATTCTTCCTTTGTAATATGCAGTATTTCAAATTTCTTCATCATATAAAACAGGCACAAAACCCCGGAAATCAGCTGAGATACCACCGTAGCAACAGCGGCGCCTGCAACTCCCATCCCGAAACTTACAATACACAAAAGATCCAGACCGATATTCAGCACGGAAGAAATTATAAGAAACACCAACGGCGTCCTGGAATCCCCCATGGAACGGATAATACCGGATAAAATATTATATAAATAAGTGGCGGGAATCCCTATAAAAATTATCAGAATGTAAATATAGGCATCCTCTAAAATGTCCTCCGGTGTATTCATCCAGGTCAGAATATTTCTGCAAAATACAGTTACTATAACCGTCATTATTACAGCAAATAACGCAGACAGCCATGCACTGTTTGCCACAAACTGCCGCATGCCTGAATAATCCTTTGCCCCGAATTTATGAGCTACCGGAATCGCAAACCCGCTGCATACTCCCATGCAGAATCCGATTACCATAAAATTAATGGAACCTGTAGCGCCGACTCCCGCAAGTGCCTTAACACCAAGGAACTGCCCCACAATAATAGTATCCACCACGCTGTAAAACTGCTGGAATAAAAATCCAAATAAAAGCGGTATTGAAAACCCGAGAATTAATTTCATAGGAGACCCTACAGTCATATCCTTCGTTGAATTTCCAGCCATTTCTCTTCCTCCTGACACAATACCTTCTGAAATCAAGTATGAGTATAATCATATTTTCCGGAAAAGAATAGTAAAATCTTCTATGAAAAAAGTATGAATCTATTATTTTATCCTTCTAAATATTTTTCTATCACTTCTATCATCTCATCTACAGAATACAAGCTGCTATAATCATATGAAACAGCCCTGGAGGTATCGTATACACTAAAAAATTCATCTTCATATTCTTCTTTGCTCATTTCCACGCCGTTCCATTCATATTGATAAACCGGATTTCCCTCTGCATCAAACTGCACATTACTGTTATCTTCTGCTCCGTAATAACCTGCTGCAATTAAGGTCATTTCTCCGTCCACAATGCTGTAGACTAAATCATAATAGGTATCCATTAGCCCTTCTGAATTGCAGAGAAGATTCTCCCCCGGAATATAACTAAAATAAAGCCGGTTCAGCTGTGCAGAATGAACTTCGCCTTTTGCATAATAAATAATGCGGCATCCTGTTGCCTCATCAATCCCCACTTCCACAAGCTGGGGAATTTCATCATCACTCATAGTAATCAGCGTATATCCCTCCTGAGCCGCAGCGTCAGAATCATTTAGCAAATAATCCGCATAGGCCTGCTGCCATGCTTCAAGATTCCTTCCATCCGTTTCTTTATCATTCTGAAATGTTTCCTGTTCTCCTCCCGGTTCCTCATCAGAAGTCTGGGATTCTATCCTGTTTCCTCTTACAACGTTTTCGGACTCCGTTTCTGATTCTGCTGCTGTCTGTTTTATCTCTTCCTCTTGCTGCATAATAACTGTTTCCGGCATTTCATCCTGCATTGAATCGTTGCCTGAACCACATCCTGCCAGTGCTGCACATAACAGTATGCCGCTTATAATAATATATTTTCTTTTCCTTTTCATCATGTTCTTTACCGCCTTTGATAATAGCTGAATCATCAGCTTTGCAATGCTTTATTATTCTACAACTGTTTTTGCTGATTGCCAACCGGTACAGTTCTCCTGCTGTACCGTTCTATTGTAAAAAGGCCGACGTCGGTTATCTTTTCAAATATTCCTTTAATTCACTAAAGTTCAATGTAAAATCTTCAAATGTTCCTGCATCCACCGAATCTGTAAAATGATACATACACGGTGCTTCCCCATGCTCCAAATCATATACAATAACGGTTTCTCTTTCAGGGTCCACAATCCAGTATTCCCTGACACCGGCAGTCCTGTATGCCTCTAACTTCCTGCAATAATCCATCACTTTGCTGGAAGGTGATACAATTTCAATCGCCCAGTCGGGTGCACCATGGCATCCCTGTTCGTCCAGCTTGTCTCTGTCACATACCACTACGATATCCGGCTCCACATAATTCTTATTATCATTTTTCAAAAATACAGCAAACGGCGCAAGAAATGCTTTACATCTGCCCTTCCTATTTCTGATATATTGCTGTATTTCCACAAACAGCCAACCCAGAATATCCTGATGTACCATAGTCGGCGAAGCCATCATAAACAGTTCACCGTCAATCAACTCCGCACGCTCTCCTTCCGGCAGCGCCAGAATATCTTCAACTGTATACTCTCTTTTCCCATCGTCAACTGCCATAAAAACAGTTTCCTCCTGTAATGCCAGATTTTCCATAAATCTCTCCCTTCCGGCAGAGATTTATTCCACTCAATGTTATAATTCCCTGCCACTAAATATTGATTTCCCGAGTAAAGTGGCAGAAATTGCCTGAATATGCGAAATGCATGTTTCAATAGATTACCCTCGATGTTTTTAGAATAAACCATCAGGGTTTTTATTTCAACAAAAAGATACCTGCCATAATTTTAATGACAGCAAACTGCACAACACAATATCTTGTGTCAAAATTGAAAATGTCTCAATATTTAACAATATCTTGTATTCGCAATTTAAATAAACTATATTTTGATAATTTATTTCTCCATTTTGTATACCTCAACAAACTCCTCATTCATTACTATTTTCCCCTTGCCATATATATTTACAGTCATCGCTCATTTATTACTGTTTTTACCAATTGCCAGCCTATACTTCCCTCCCGCAGCAAATTTAATGCTTTTTCAAATTTTACCCATTCCACAGAATCTACTTCTTCGGATATTGTAAATTCTTCTTTTTCTACTACCGCTTTATATCCCAACATTAACATTTCCTTTTTCTCATATGGGTAACTCTTTATAAAATGCAACTCCTTTACTCTAAGACCGATTTCCTCTCTAACCTCTCTGATTACTGTATCTTCTGCAGCTTCTCCGATTTTCATAATCCCGGCTACACAAACATATTTAGTGGCAGATACATAATTCTGCCTTAACAAAGCAATCTCTCCATTTTCATTTACAACTGCCGCAATAATACTTGTTGTAAACATATCCCATAACGGAATTTCACAATTTGAACAATATGGAATTAATCCTTCATCTCCGATTTCTTTATGGGTTAATTTATTTCCGCAATATGGGCAATATATAAAACGCATAATTATTTCTCCTGTTCTTTATTTTCCACAATTCATATTGACACTCTAAATCTGTTCCTATACAGAAAGCGGATGAGCAGCTGCCCATCCGCTTTCTTTTAAAATATTATGGAATTCTTATGCAAAAGGATTCTCAGACTTGTAAAGCATTCCCTTAGGCTGGTTGAATCCGATTTCATCAAGCTCTACGCCAATATATTTGAATACTTCGTAAAGAGCTTTTCCGTAATGGCCAAACATAACTGCGCCGTGATGAGGATAATTGCCTTCAATCAATACATGACGATAGAATCTTCCCATTTCAGGAATAGCGAATACGCCAATACCACCAAAGGATCTGGTTGCAACAGGAAGTACTTCGCCGTGTGCAATATAAGCACGCAGCTTGCAGTCTGCTGTAGACTGTAAACGATAGAAGGTGATTTCTCCGGGAACAATATCTCCTTCCAGAGTTCCGTTTGTTACTTCTACAGGAAGTGAACGGGCCATAATCATCTGATTCTTCATGCTGCAGAAAGCAAGCTTCTTGGAGTTGGTATTTCCGCAGTGGAAGCCCATGAAAGTATCCTGATGTGTATAATCAAATTTACCCTTAATGGATTCTTCATACATATCATCCGGTACTGTATTGTTAATGTCAAGCAGAGTAACGATATCGTTGCTTACTGCCGTACCGATAAACTCGCTTAAGCAGCCGTAAATATCAACTTCGCAGGATACAGGAATGCCCATACCTGTAAGACGGCTGTTTACATAACAGGGAACAAATCCAAACTGTGTCTGGAATGCAGGCCAGCATTTTCCGGCAATTGCAACATATTTGCGATAGCCCTTGTGTGCTTCCACCCAGTCAAGCAGCGTCAATTCATACTGTGCCAGCTTACTTAAAATTTCAGGCTTCTGATTTCCGGCACCAAGTTCTTCTTCCATTTCCTTAACCTTAGCGGGAATTCTCTCATCGCCTGCATGCTTGTTAAATGCTTCAAACAAATCCAGCTCGGAGTTTTCTTCAATTTCAACACCCAGGTTGTAAAGCTGCTTAATAGGTGCGTTGCAGGCAAGGAAGTTAAGCGGTCTGGGACCAAAGCTGATAATCTTTAAATCCTTAAGGCCAACGATTGCTCTTGCAATGGGCACGAATTCGTTAATCATATCTGCACATTCTGCTGCTGTTCCCACAGGATATTCAGGGATATATGCCTTAATATTGCGGAGCTTTAAGTTATAACTTGCATTCAGCATACCGCAGTAAGCATCGCCACGTCCGCCTACCAGGTCATTCTGTGTTTCTTCGGAAGCTGCTATAAACATAGCAGGACCATCAAAATGCTTTGCAAGCAGTGTTTCAGCAATTTCAGGGCCGAAGTTTCCAAGATAAACGCACAGAGCGTTGCATCCGGCATTCTTAATATCCTCTAATGCCTGAACCATGTGAATTTCACTTTCTACGATACAAATGGGACATTCATAAATATCCTCTGCATCATATTTTGCCTTGTAAGCTTCTACCAAAGCTTTTCTTCTGTTAACGGACAGAGATTCCGGGAAACAGTCACGGCTTACAGCCACGATTCCGATTTTTACTTTAGGTAAATTATTCATGTGAAACATCCTCCTTAATATATGTGTTTAATTGTATTGCATTATCAACATTAAAGTCACTCATTGATATTGAGATTTTTGCCTACAAGTCCCATGGGACTTCCTTCGGGCAGTCCTCCCTCGGGATGACCCAGCAGCCATTTATTCTTAGCTGTTAAATGTCCATCTTCGCCGCCCTTATGCGCTTCATCCAGATCAAGATTTGTTCCCTTAGGTAAAACCACCACTACCTTAAAGCCTGCGTTGTTGACGCCGCAGGGCGCATAGTGAAGGGTAGTTGCATAGACCTCAACAGCCGTTCCTGCAGGAATTAAGAATGCCTCTACTTTCGATGTATCATAGGTAAAATCATCTGTAATATCCTGCTGGCATCCCAGCATCAGAATAGCATCCGTAGCAGCTACATTGATTTCTGAGCTTCTGTGATATTCCAGGGCATTTAACATGCAGTTATGACCGTTGCAGTAGCCAATTTGAACAGGCAGCTCTCCATAGGTCTTGTCTGTTAAATCCTTCATAACAGGAAGCGCTTCAAGTTCTGAATCGCCGGGTACATAGACCACATCATCAGGACAAGGTGTCCCATCCATAGCCTTTATAAGCTCTGTAAAATCAATGTCTTTAATAACCCTGCCGTATTTCCTGAATTTTTCGTCTGTTACACTGTAAACCTTCATTCCCTTTCTCCTTTCCGGGTTTCAATTTGTCATTAAAAATTCTCACAGGCAAGCCTGCCTGCACAGTCGGTTTTCATCCTGCAATCTTACTTAATAATATCAAACAAAGGCTTGCAGGCAGGATAAATCTGCTTAAACTGCTGATATCTTTCTTCATATTTGGCAACCAGTTCAGGCTCGGGCACTACGGTATCCACAATCTTTACAATTTTAGCCGCTGCTTCCTCCACATTTGCATATTCACTGCAGGCTACCGCTGCCAGCATAGCTCCGCCAAGGGCAGGTCCTTCTTCACTTTCAATGACATCTACCTTCAGATTTAAAATATTGGCAATCATTTTTTTCCAAAGAGGGCTCTTGGCGCCGCCGCCGCAGATTTTCGTTCTTTCAATTTTAATTCCAAGAGATTTAGCCACCTCAAAGGAATCACGAAGGGCAAACGCAACGCCTTCCAGCACTGCCTGGGTCATATCTGCCCTGCTGGTATCCATCGTCATGCCGATAAAGGTTCCTCTGGCATTGGGGTTATTGTGAGGGGAACGCTCTCCCATCAGATAAGGCAGGAAATAAACATGATTTTCACCAAGCTTTTCAATTCCTTTCTGTTCCTCACTGTATTTATCGGTTCCGATAATATCTTCCATCCACCATTTATTACAGGAAGCCGCACTTAACATACATCCCATTAAATGATAGTGACCGTCCGCATGAGCAAAAGCATGAAGCGCATTGTATTTATCCACACCGAAATTCTTAGAAGAAATAAAAATCGTTCCGCTGGTACCAAGAGAAATATTACACATTCCATCGCCCACAGTTCCGGTTCCCACAGCAGCTGCCGCATTGTCTCCGGCTCCTGCCGCCACCTTAACAGTTTCGGAAATTCCAAGCTCGGCAGCAATCTCCTTTGTAACAGTACCGACACACTCATAGCTTTCATAAAGCTTCGGAAGCATTTCCTCCTTAATACCGCAGATTTCACACATTTCCTTTGACCAGCAACGGTTCTTTACATCCATAAGCAGCATACCGGAGGCATCGGAAACATCCGTGCAGTTAACCCCTGTCAGCTTATATGCAATATAATCCTTAGGAAGCATAATCTTTACAATCTGCTCAAAGTTCTCAGGTTCCTTATTCTTTACCCAGAGAATCTTCGGCGCAGTAAATCCGGTAAAGGAAATATTTGCAGTATATTCGGAAAGCTTATCCTTTCCGATTACATTATTTAGATAATCACATTCTTCATAAGTTCTTCCGTCATTCCACAAAATAGCGGGGCGGATTACATTGTCATCCTTGTCCAGAATGACAAGGCCATGCATCTGTCCCCCAAAGCTGATACCCGCTACCTGAGACTTATCAGCCTCTGAAATAAGTTCCTTAATTCCGGCAATCACCTGGGTATACCAGTCCTCCGGTTTTTGCTCTGACCAGCCCGGATGGGGAAAATAAAGGGGATATTCTTTGGAAACAATCTTCTGAATCTTTCCCTCTCCATCCATGAGCAGCAGCTTCACCGCACTGGTTCCTAAATCAATTCCTATGTACAGCATCTTAACCCTCCTTATATATTAAAAATATTTAATATTCTCCTGCATAATAACCTCAAGCTTGGCATAGCGTTTCTTTTCCTCCCGGCGCTTGCCATAGCACATTTCGTCAAAAAGAATCTTTACCGCAATATAAGCCTGTTCCCGCAGGTCCTGGTAAATCACTGCATCAATGGTAGAATCTTCCACATAGCTTCTGATTTCTTCAAACAAATCAAATCCAACAAGCTTAATATCCTTCCTGCCGGAATCTTTTAAAGCCCTGCTTATCACATCCAGCCGGTAAGTCAAATCAAAAATACCGGCAAGCTCTTCTTCCTTTGTAATGCATCCTGTAATCTGCTGATAAATTTCCTGTTCTTCCATCAATCCATATACCACAGGAAGCAGCCTGACCTCGGGAAATTCTTCTATCTTATCCAGAAAGCCCTGCAGTCTGTCCAAAATATCATGATTCGTTGTATATTCCTGGGTAACCGGAATAAAAACCCTGCCTCCCCGGGGCAGCATTTTCCCGAGAAGTTCTGCTGCAAGCCTTCCGCTTCTGTAATAATCAACACCTACATAATAATTTTCTTCATATTCTTTTGCGTCACGGCTTAAGAGCACTACCAGACACTCTTTCTCCTTAAGCCTGTTTAAAATCTTCTGAATTACTTCGTAATAAGAATATGCCAGAATAAAGCTTGTGATTCCCTGCTCCAGCATTTCCTCCACAGCGCTTAGCTGTTCTTCCGGCTTTTCCACATCAAATTCCGAAATCATCAGTGTCAGTCCATCGTCCCCGAATTCTTTCACAGCCCGCTTCAACCCATTGCCTACCTCTGTGGAAAAATAATTCGCACTCTTTGACTTAAATCCTACATAACCAATGGTATAATGCCTGTTCATGGCCAGATTTCTGGCATTTCTGTTCTGCACATAATGATACTTTTCAAGGGCCTCATTTACAATTCTGCGTGTCCTCTCACTGACATTCCCCTTATTTTTAAGCACTTTGTATATAGTTGTGCGTGAAATACCTATTTCTTTAGATATTTCCTCCAATGTCATCCGTGATAATTCTTCCATATTGCCCTCATTCGCATGTTGTTAACACGTGTTAACTATATAATATCACCAACCTGCATTACTGTCAATCGAACTTTCTATTATCATAACAGAGGCAGCCGGATACCCGGCTGCCTCTGTTATGATCATTATTTATTTTTCATTCATGAAAGCCGTCAGCCTTCCTTATTCAAAAGGAACTACTGCACCTTCATATGTTTCTTCGATGAATTTCTTGATTTCATCAGATTTCAGAGTCTCTACAAGAGCCTTAACAGCATCATTGTTTTCATTGCCTTCCTTAACAGCAATTACATTCACATAGGTCTGAGCTGCAAGGGAATCAGAGGTTTCTGTTGCAAGCGCATCTGTCTGTGCATTTAAACCTGCATCAAGAGCATAATTACCATTAATAACTGCAAAGGATACTTCTGAAAGCACCTTGGAAACCTGAGCTGCTTCCAATTCAACAAATTCAATGTTGTAAGGGTTCTCTTCAATATCAAGAATTGTTGCATTAATACCTGCATCTGCATTCAATGTAAGAAGACCGTTGTCCTGCAGAAGAAGCAGCGCTCTTGCTTCATTGGTAGTATCATTGGGGATTGCAATGGTAGCTCCCTCGGGAACATTCGTTAAATCGCTTTCTGTACCTGCATAAATTCCGAAAGGCTCATAGTGGATGCCGCCTGCATTTACCAGATGAGTTCCCTGCTCTTCATTGAAGCTCTCAAGATAAGGAATGTGCTGGAAGTAGTTAGCATCAATTTCACCTGACTCTACTACATTGTTAGGCTGTACATAATCATCAAATACTGTAACCTGCAAATCATAACCTTTTGCCGCAAGTATAGGCTTAGCTGCCTCCAGAATTTCCGCATGGGGCACTGCCGTAGCCGCTACAGTGATAACCTGAAGTTCACCTGTCTGTGTTTCTGCATCTGTGTCTGTTTCTGCTGCCGCAGTATCAGCTGTCTCTGCTTCTGTCTGTGCTGTTTCTGCTGAATCAGCCGTTTTTTCCTTGCTGCCGCATGCAGTTAAAACACCTGCCATAAGCGCTGCAGTAAGAATAAGTGATAATACTTTTTTCATAATAAATCTCCTCCTTTTGCAGTTTCCTGCATTTTTCTATGATAAACCCTGTCGGGTTTTATCCCAAATAGATTTTATTCTTCACAGGCAAGCCTGCTGCATAAACAAATCAGCCGGTGATTCTCTTATCCAGCTTCTTGGAAGCTTTTGTTCCAATCACCTGCAGAACCTGAACAATAATTACCAGAATAACTACGGCAGCATACATTACCGGCAGCTGGTTTCTGTAATAACCATACTGAATCGCAATATTGCCAAGTCCGCCGCCGCCTACAACACCTGCCATGGCAGAATAGCCTAAAATAGTACCAAGGGCGATGGTTGCTCCCACAATCAGTGAAGTCCTTGCCTCTGCCAGAAGCACTTTAAATATAATGGTAAAAATACCCGCTCCCATACTTTGAGCCGCTTCAATTACACCATGGTCTACCTCAAGCAGGGAAGATTCCACAAGCCTTGCCACAAAAGGCGCTGCCGCAAGGGCAAGGGGCACAATCGTAGCTGCAGGTCCGTAACTTTTTCCCACAAGGAGCTTTGTCAGCGGCATAATTGTAATCAGAAGAATCAAAAACGGTACGCTTCTTACAATATTAACAACAAAATCAAGGATTTTATATATAACCTTTCTGGGCTTTAATCCGCCCGGCGCCGTCACCACAAGGATGACCCCGAGGGGCAGCCCGATTGCATAAGCAATCAGGGTGGAAATCAACGTCATATAAATACTGATCCATGTATTATCAAGCAATAAGCCAATCATCTTACTATCCAACATAATTCTCCAGCTCCTCCACTTCCAGATTTCTTTCTTTCAGATACTGAATCATCTTTTCTGCGGTTACCTTTTCCTCCGGCAGCTGCAGAATCATCTGTCCATGCGCCACACCGCCGATATCCTGAGTGTCCGCAAGAAGAATATTTACAGGAGCCTTGCAGGCAAGCACCATGTTGGCGATTACCGGTTCAAAAGAAGAATTGCTTTTAAATACGATTCTGATGCAGCGCTTTCCCTGCATCTCCTCATATTTGCTGTTTTCTCCCTGGAACACCAGCTTCTTTGCAGCGCTGCTCTTCGGTCTGGAAAAGACTTCTTCTACAGTTCCGGTTTCTGCCAGGGAACCGGAATCTATAATTGCCACATGGGTGCAGATTTCCTGGACAACACTCATTTCGTGAGTTATGATGACTATCGTAATGCCATATTTTTCATTTATTTCCTTAAGCAATGCCAGAATCGCCTTGGTAGTAGTAGGGTCCAGCGCACTGGTAGCTTCATCGCATAAAAGAATTTTAGGATTATTGGCCAAAGCCCTCGCAATAGCAACTCTTTGCTTCTGCCCTCCCGAAAGCTGTGCCGGATATGCTTTTTCCTTTTCGGAAAGTCCCACGATTTCAAGCAGCTCTTTTGTCCGCTTTCTGGCTTCCTTTTTGGATGAACCTGTAATTTCCATTGGGAAACGAATATTGTCTGCCACAGTTCTTTGCATCAGCAAATTGAAATGCTGAAAAATCATGGCAATCTCCGTTCTTGTTTTACGAAGTTCGCTTTCTTTTAATTCGGACAGGTCTTTTCCTTCTATTAATACGGTACCCGTAGTAGGCCTTTCAAGGAAATTAAGGCATCTTACCAGTGTGGACTTACCCGCGCCGCTCATGCCGATAATTCCGTAAATCTCTCCCTTATGTATATCAAGGTTGATTCCTTTTAATGCCTCCACCTTATTGTCCTTACCCACGAAGGTTTTAGTGACATCTTTTACCTGAATGATAGTTTCCATTTTTTTCATTCCTTCATCCTAATATTCACAAAATACTTCTCACATTTTCGTATCATATCACAAACCCTACCGCGTTGCAACCGATTCTGCCCTTAAGTTTGTGTCAACACTTTATTGGCAACTTACCTTTCAGTTTTTCCAGGATGCCTTTTTCGGTTTTATTTTTTCAAAATAATGCTTTTGCAAATGCTCTCCTTGAAGCCGTCTGTATGGCATCCCTCATGGGTACATGCA
>JAGASK010000036.1 GCA_017621815.1 Lachnospiraceae bacterium
AAATATGTATTAAACCCTGTTTCATAATCCACCTCATAATGAATGTCTTATGGACAATCAAACGTCCTATAAGCCTGTTCCCTGAACTGTAAGGCTCATCATATCACAGAAGGTAAAAAAAAGCAACCTTCAGGCATGAAGCTTGAGTTTCCGCTGTTTTATCCACAACTGCCTGGTTTTTCATATGCTGCAATAAACAACTTTCAGAAATTGCCCAAAATATAAGGAATCTTCTTTCTTCTTGTAGTAAAATTAAGCTGCGAAACAAAATTTTCACTAAACAATAATGAAAGGGATTCCTTATGCTTAATTCTACATCAAATACTTATACTTTGAAACGGGAAATTTTAAATTTCACCAATAAAATTTCAAAGAAGCTTTCCAAACCGGACAAAAAGTTTACTGCTGACATGACCTACGGCATGCTTGCATCCGACAGCTGCCTTCTGACAGATATCGTTGACTGTCTCCACGAGGATTCCAAAAAGGTCAATTCTGTGGAACGGCTTACCCGGCATCTGAATAAAGGTACACCCGTAAAAGCCTTAAGTGCTTACCTCTCTGTTATCCGCAAATGGATTCCGGACGAACCTGTCATCCACATCGATGACAGTGATATCGTAAAACCGGACGGTTATAAATTCGAGGCTCTCGGTATTGTCCGGGATGGATCTAAAAGCACTGATACAAAAAACATTTATGAAAAAGGCTACCATGTGACGGAAGCCTGTGTCATGACACAAAGCCGGCACCCTGTCAGCATCTTTTCAGAAATTCATTCCTCACAGGAAAAGAACTTCACCTCCATCAATGACGTCACCTTTTCTGCCATGGAACGGGGTGCTGCCATGTTTGGCAGGGCTACCTTTGTCATGGACAGGGGATATGATGACAACAAGATGTTTTTAAAGCTTGATGAGCTGGAACAGGATTACGTGATCCGTCTCACCGCCAGGCGGAAACTTTATTTTCACGGGAAATGGATTCCTGCAACGCAGCTCCGCAATCAGCGCAAGGGAAAAATCAAAACGCCTCTTGTTTACAAAGGAAAGAGTCACGATGCCTATCTCTCCCATGTGAAAGTACAGATCACTGCTTCCAGAAAAGACATTTATCTTGTTCTTGTCTACGGCATTACAGAGCATCCCATGATGCTTGCAACGAATAAAGAAATCAAGTCAAAAGAAGATGTCATAAAGGTTGCAAAGACATACTTCTCGAGATGGCGTATTGAGGAATATTTCCGCTGTAAAAAGCAGATGTTCCACTTTGAAAACTTCCGGGTACGGAAACTTGCAGCAATCAATGCTTTAAATTTTTATATTACCTTATGCATGGCTTTTCTGGCACATATATCCATGAAGCCGGAAACGAACGCCCTTAAGGTTTCCATCATACAAAAAGCTGATCCTGTAAAGAAAAAAGTACATTTCTGCTATTACCGGCTGGCAAAAGGTATCTCCGGCATACTGTCGTACGCAAAAGAAGGTGTCAGGCTGTGGTTTAGGACAAAGCGTCCTTCATACCGTCAACTCTGCCTTAAGCTGGTTGTTTGAATAGATAAAAGAATATGTCTCCCAATGCCCGGTTCCGGCGGGGTTTATTAAAGTACCTCTTCTCAAGAACTGCCACTCTAGAACTTCAAAAAAATCGGCAGATTGGTGCTTTGGGACATTATTTTCATTTTGAAATTACAATTTGCGGAAACTCAAGCATGAGATAGGGAATGGTTGCCGGTCCGCCTCCCACAGCAAATAATCCTATCTTAAAGAAGCTGAAAAAGAGATCCAAAAGCTTACTCATTTTTTCCTTTTTCCTCCTTCTTTCCGAATCTCTCCATCAGGACTCCCACAG
>JAGASK010000037.1 GCA_017621815.1 Lachnospiraceae bacterium
AACCACAGCTTTTACTGGTATTTTAACTCTAATTTCGGGTATTTCATATATTAAATCTTTATTTTTCTGTATTTCTATTGAATTTACTTTTTCAAAGTGGAATTTAATCTTGCAAAGTGGAATTTACTTTTTCAATTCACCAACTTTTTTAAGTTTTTTTTAATTTTCCCTTAGTGATTTATTACCTGGGGCAGCACCGAATCAACATCCACATAATAATGATTAAAATTATCGGCATCCACATAAACCTTCACCTGCTGGTCTTTCAGCAGCGGCCGCGGGTCGAAGAATAAGTCCCGGCTCTTAAATATATGGATATTCCCCGCCATATCCTGATATATGCATTTAATAATGAAAGGATGCATCCCGTTCACTCTGACTGCACCGTTAAAAGTCACTTCCGTAATTTCCGCCATAATATAATTTCCCGAATTCAGCAGTCTGCTGCTGCGCCGCCTTTTTTTGATATCATTAATCAAAAATATTAATCCAAGCACAAGAAAAATCAGCCCCAGCAAACCAAAAATCGGCAAAAACAGCCAAACGGTCATCGGATCAATGTCTTTAAATACAAAAAATAATCCCACCATTGTTATGGAAAAGACTGCTCCCACGATGGTAAAAACAATTCCTATTATCAACCATGCATTCATTCCTGTTTTTGCTTTTCTTTCCATAAATTTTCCTATTCCCTTTCATTCTTTTTTAAATTCACATTAATCAGTACAATAGAGCCCAGTACCAGACAGATACCTGTCACATTCCATACATTCAGCGCTTCCTTATATATAATAACCCCTACCAGGGTAGCCACTACCGGTTCTACGGAAGCAAGCACAGAGGCAGTGCCGTTTTCCAGGCCTTTTAATCCTCTGGTATAGCTTAAATAAGGAAGCAATGTAACAATCAGCACCAGAATAATTGTCTTAAATAAAACAGAAATATTACCCGAAAGTGCATTTGCAATCTTCCCCTGGTCTGCCAAAAAGAATGTACACACACTGCTGCACAGAAAAGTGTAAAAAGAAATAGTCAGTGAGGTGTAACCTCTTTCCAGTGCATATCTTCCGAAAATGCTGTAAAGGGCATATCCGAATCCTGCTCCCAGCCCGAATAAAATTCCTTTTGCCGAAAGCGCTCCTGCTCCGCCCACAATTCCCGAAACGAAAGAGCAGCCCAGAAAAGCCAGACAAAGAGCAAGTATTTTCTTCAGGTTTAGCTTTTCTTTAAACAAGAAGGCCGACATCAGCATCACAAGCGCCGGTGCGGTGTACAAAAGCACCGCTGCCACCGACAGTGAAGTCAGGGTCATGGTCTTAAAATAACAGTAATTAAAAAATGTCACACTGCAGGCACCGGTACCGATAAAACACCAGATATCTTTAAGCCTTATTTTAAAGGCCTTCCTGTTAAACAAGAGCATTACCAAAAGCAGACTGATGCAGGTAATGATACTCCGTATGGAGGTGATTTCCATGGAAGCCAGCCCTACTGCATTCAGACTTCTGACAAGCAGCCCCATAAGTCCCCAGAGACTCCCTGCCGCCAATACCAGACAACTGTTTACAATGCGTACCGTCTTATCGGACCAAAAAGCAGAAAGCTTCTGACCGCTAAGGCCGGAAGCTTTACTTTTCTTATTCAGCATCAAAATCGATTCTTCTTTGACTGACATCATCAAACTCCTCAAGCATTTCCTCTGTGGGTGCCGGCGTAATAAGGCTTACTGCCACAATAAACAACAGGCTTACCGCAAATCCTACTGCTAAGGAATACAGTCCGGTAACGGTTCCTATTGTCTGACCGTTTATAACAGGCAGGTAGTCCCAGATAATAACTGTCAAAGCACCGCTTGCAATACCTGCTACCGCTCCCTGAAAATTAGTACGTCTCCAATATAAGGAAAGAAGTACCGTAGGGCCGAATGCCGCTCCCAGTCCTGCCCATGCATTGGAAACCAGCCCCATAATGGAATTATTGGGATTCAGCGCAATCAGATAAGCCAGCACTGCAATTACAAGAACTGTGATTCTGCTGATTCTGAATACAGTTTCATCCTTTGCATCCTTCCTGACAATTCCTTTTACAATATCCTCCGCCACACTGGACGCGCTGACAAGAAGCTGGGAATCTGCTGTGGACATAATAGCCGCCAGGATTCCGCAAAGGAAAAGACCTCCTATAAGGGGAATCGATACGTCATCCACAAATAATTTAATAATCATATTGATAAATACTTTTTCTTCCTCACCGCCTGATAATACTTCGGGATAAAGATAAGCTCTTCCTATAATACCGATGACACAGGCAAATACCAGGGAAAGGAATACCCAGATAATTGCAACTCCCTTAGACTTGTTCAATTCCTTTTCATTTTTAACCGCCATAAAACGCACAAGAATATGAGGCATACCGCAATATCCAAGTCCCCATGCAAGTCCTGAAATAATGTCAACCGCCCTGTAAGGCTCTCCGCCGTTGGAGAAAAGGCTTAAGAAAGCCGCCGAACCTCCGGCCACGCCGCTGGCATCAATATTACTCATAATATTTTCAGCGCCTGTAATTGCATACGCCATAATCGGCACTACCAAAAGGGCAACCAGCATCAGAGTTCCCTGTACAAAGTCCGTGGTACATACTGCCAGAAAGCCGCCCATAAAGGTATAAGCCAGAATAACAACAGCGCCAATGGTAAGTGCAAGCTTATAATCCACATTAAACACGGAATTAAACAGCTTACCTCCGGCTGCCAGCGCAGAAGCTGTATATACAAGGAAAAAGACTACGATTGTAACAGATGAGATAAACAAAAGAATCTTTTTCTTATCATGGAATCTGTTTTCGAAGTATGTAGGCAGGGTCAGAGAATTGTTTGCCCTGATGGTATAGCGGCGAAGCCTTCCTGAAATAAACAGCCAGTTTAAAACCGTTCCTATAAATAATCCAATCGCAATCCATGCCTGCCCCGTACCGAACGCATAAATCGAACCGGGAAGTCCCATCAAAAGCCATCCGCTCATATCGGAAGCCTGCGCAGACAAAGCAGCTACAAAGCCTCCAAGGCTTCTTCCTCCCAGAAAATAATCCTCCGTATTGTTGTTCTTTTTGGCACAGAATGCTCCAATCACAATCATGGCCAGAAGATACAGCACAAATGCAAGAATAGTCCAGCCCAACGAATTTCCACTCATAATCTTTCCTCCTCATGTAGTATTTCTTCTATAATAAATATCTTCCTATAAATATATATGACTTCCCCTTTTCCGTCAACAAAAAGTTTATTGTAGCGCAGTAGTACAGTGACACATTCCTTTATTTAAAGCATTTGACGGGGGTTGCAATTCCCCTTATAATGAAACATACAATACCTAAGGAGGAAATTCATATGCCAAAAGTAATCCCTTTTAAAAGCATACGCCCTGCTTCTGAACTGGCGTCCCGCATTGCCGCCCTGCCCTATGACGTATATAACAGAAAGGAAGCCCTTGAAGAAGTAACAAAAGAACCCCTTTCTTTTTTAAGAATCGACCGTGCCGAAACACAGTTTCCCGATAATGTGGATACTTACGACGAACGTGTCTATGAAAAAGCAAAAGAACTGCTAACAGAATCTATTGATAACGGCAGTTTTATTATAGAAGAGATGCCCTGCTACTATATTTATGAGCTTGTTATGGACGGACGCTCCCAGACCGGCATAGTAGCCTGCTCCGATATTGATGATTATGTAAACCAGATTATCAAAAAGCATGAAAACACACGGGAAGACAAAGAAATTGACCGTATCCGCCATGTAGATACCACAAATGCGCATACAGGACCCATTTTTCTTGCCTACCGCTCCAGGCCGGAAATAAATGAAATTGTGGAAGCTGCAAAGAAAGAGGCAGCGATTTATGATTTTACTTCCAGTGACAACATTACCCACAGGGCATGGCGCATCAATAATGAGGACACCATTGCCCGCCTGCAGTCTTTATTTGAAGAAATACCCTGCACCTATATTGCAGACGGACATCACCGCTGTGCTTCCGCTGTAAAAGTGGGACTGAAGCGCCGCAGTGAGCACCCCGATTATACCGGAAAAGAAGAATTCAACCGTTTTCTGTCCGTTCTTTTCCCTGACGACCAGCTTGCCATTCTTCCCTACAACAGAGTTGTAAAGGACTTAAACGGCTATAAGGAGGATGAATTTTTCAAGGCAGTGGAAAAAGCCGGTTTTCATATTTCCGCTCCCCTTAAAAAGCCGGTCTCCCCCGGCAAAAAGGGAACCTTCGGCATGTTCCTTTCCGGTAACTGGTATCTCCTTACAGCAGATGACTCACTTTTGTCCCCTCATCCTGTAGAAGGACTGGATGTATCCATACTTCAAAATTATCTGCTCGGTCCCCTTCTGGGAATTCAAGACCCCAGAACCGACAGGCGGATTGATTTTGTGGGCGGCATCAGGGGACTGCAGGAACTGGAAAGAAGGGCATCCGAAGATATGAAGATTGCCTTTTCCATGTATCCCACTTCCATAGAAGAACTGCTTAATGTGGCTGACGCGGGGCTTTTAATGCCTCCCAAATCCACCTGGTTTGAACCCAAATTAAGAAGCGGGCTGTTTATTCACAGTCTTGAAAAACAATAATAAGTTCGCAAAACGTACTTTCCATTGACAAAAACAACCCGGAAGGTTAATTTATCATAAACCTTCCGGGTTTCCTTTATGCTTTAAACAACGTTCCTATTTCTTCTCCGTTCAAAATCTTATTGATATTGCCCACATCATCCCCATTGGCAATTACCATATCCACGCCTGCCCCGCCTGCAATTTTAGCGGCGGCAACCTTCGTAGCCATGCCTCCTGTCCCAAAAGCAGTGTCAGCTCCCTTTGCCATGGCTTCCAGATTATCATCGATACTCTCCACACAGCTGATAAATTTTGCATCTTTATTGTGTCTGGGGTCATCCGTATACAGACCGTCAATATCTGAAAGCAAAATCAGCAAATCAGCCTTCACCAGCTCCGCCACATTGGCAGAAAGCGTATCGTTATCGCCAAAGTTCTCCTCCTGTATCTGGTCGGTGGATATGGGGTCATTTTCATTTACAATGGTAATCACGCCCATGCCAAGCAGCTCCTGAAAGGTATTTTCGGCATTGGCCCTGCTGATTTCATTTAACATGATTCTTTTGGTAATCAATATCTGCGCAATGGTCTGATTGTATTCCGCAAAAAGCTTCTGATAAATCATCATCAGCCTGGCCTGTCCTACTGCTGCACATGCCTGCTTCACGGAAAGAGTCTTCGGCTTTTCCTTAATTCCAAGGGCCTTTCTTCCGGCACCGATTGCACCGGAGGATACCACTACCACTTCCTTATCCTGATTCCTTAAGTCTGTCAGCACTCTGACAAACCGCTCCAGCTTTTCCAGATTCAGATTTCCTGTGCTCATATGAGTGATTGTGGAAGTACCAATCTTTATTACAATACGTTTTTTATCCTTCAAAAAACTTCTGTCCACGACCTTCATCCCTTCATGTATCCGTTCCGTTTCCTGCAGATTTGCTTTTCTTACAGAAACACCTTAATGATACTATCAGAGATTCCGGAAAAAAGCAAGATGACATAAAAAGAACTCCTGAAACGCTTCTTCCTCTGCCAGCTCCACATGCCGGATTTCTTCCGCATAATTCTCCATATCCTCCACAATTTCTTCGGAAAGAAGCGCCATAGCTGCTCCTGTTCCTGCACAGTTTCCCGTATGGGAAATCCGCTCATCAGATACATCCGGCAAAAGACCGATTGCCACTGCGTTTTCAATCTTAATATAACTGCCGAAGGCTCCTGCCAGATAAATATGGGACAGTTCTTCCTTTCTTATCCCTTCCTTTTTCAACAGGACTTCAATTCCTGCCCGGATGGCGCTCTTGGCAAGCTGAAGCTGTCTCACATCTCCCGCCGTCAGATAAACAGGCGAATCACTCTCTGTCAATAAAATTCTGTTTTCTCCCTGATATGTGCCCAAACGTCTGCATATCTGCTCCGGCACTCCCGCCTTCCGGGCTTCCCCCGCATTTAAAAGATACCCGGTTTCATCTATAACCTTAAGCTTTCTTAAGACCGCAAGGGCATCCACAAGCCCCGAACCGCAGATTCCTTTGGGGCTGCCGCCGCCTATTACCCGGCAGTAAATATCCTGTCTCGGAAAGCTTCCCAAAATCTTTACCTCTTCAACAGCGCCTGCTGCCGCCCCCATTCCCTGAAAGACAGCCGCTCCTTCCAGGGCAGGGCCTGCTGCCGCAGAGCAGGCATAAGACTTTTCTTTTCCGATTAAAAGTATCTCCCCATTGGTTCCGATATCCACTGCCAGCACATTTCTTCTGCTGTCCCTGATTTTTACATAAGTGTAAACCGCAAGGGCATCGGCGCCCACATATCCGTCAATGGAGGGCAGTACCGTTATCTGCGCTTCCTGCAGAAAGGAAAATCCGAGTTCTCTGCCTTTTTTTCTTACACAGCCCGTATATTCTTTATGGAAAGGCGCAGCAGACAAGCCTTCAAGAGAAAGCCCAAGGAGGATTTCACACATGGCAGTATTGCCCACTGCCGTTACCCTGCTTATGGGAAAATACTCCGAATCCTTCCCATCCCCGACTTTTCCATTATCCGTATTTTCCATGACGATACCTGCCTGTATGCACAGCCTTTTTGCAAGCTCTTCCATTTTTTCCACAATAACACTGTGAAGACGCTGCCTGTTTTCTTCTCCGCCTGTGCTGTAGGCAATCCTGCTGATTACATCACTTCCCGCAAATCGCTGGGGATTGACACAGGTTTCCGTTTCCAGCTGCACCTTTTTTTCCAAATCCCACAGCATGGCGGCAACCGTAGTTGTGCCGATATCAAAGGCAATTCCATAACCTTCTCCCTCATCTGCCGAAAAGCCCTCAGGAAACAGGGAAGGCTCCCCCTTGCTTGAATTTATTTTCATTCCGGGATTTAAGCTGCACCCGTTGCAAGTTTCTTTTTTACATCCTGCACATTTTCTTTTCATCATTTTATCTCTTTATCACTCCGAAATTCATCTGTTTTTATGCGCTCTTTATACAGCATAACACAAACTTCTTGCTTTTTTAACCGATATTATCTATTATCATTAAAGAACTATCATTCTTGCATGAAAGGATTACATAACTCATGTGGACAGCAGACAACTGGAAAGATTATGAAGTAATAGATACCTCCTGCGGCGAAAAGCTGGAACGCTGGGGAAAATATATTCTCCTGCGCCCTGACCCTCAGGTCATCTGGAATACGCCGAAGCAGGCAAAGGAATGGAAAAAACTGAACGGTCATTACCACCGCAGTTCAAAAGGCGGCGGCGAATGGGAATTTTTTAATCTCCCACAGGAATGGAGCATTCATTACGGGGAGCTTACCTTTCATTTAAAGCCCTTCAGCTTTAAGCACACCGGACTTTTTCCTGAGCAGGCTGCCAACTGGGACTGGTTTTCCGGACTCATTAAAAAGGCAGACCGCCCTATAAAGGTCTTAAATCTTTTTGCCTATACCGGAGGAGCCACCTTAGCTGCCGCCGGAGCCGGAGCCGCCGTCACTCACGTAGACGCATCCAGGGGTATGGTAAACTGGGCGAAAGAAAATGCCGCTTCTTCCGGGCTTGCCGATGCTCCCATCCGCTGGCTTGTAGATGACTGTGTAAAGTTCGTGGAAAGGGAGATACGCCGGGGCAATACCTACGACGGCATTATTATGGACCCGCCTTCCTACGGAAGAGGCCCCAAAGGCGAAGTCTGGAAAATAGAAGAAAGCATTTATCCTTTTGTGGAACTGACTGCAAAGCTGCTTTCCGATAAGCCCCTGTTTTTCCTGATTAACTCTTATACAACAGGACTGCAGCCCGCAGTTCTTTCCTATATGATTCATACAACTGTTGTAAAAAAAGCGGGCGGACACGTGGAAGCCTCTGAAATCGGCCTTCCTGTCACCTCAAACGGACTTGTACTTCCCTGCGGTGCTTCAGGACGCTGGGTGGCAGATTAAAATCCGCAGTACATTTCCGGCACAGACAACGATTCTTTTTTCTGACCCATATGCTGAGCCTCACTTTCGTGAGGCTCTGATGCATGATAACAGACTTGCTTATAAATTGCGCAATCTGATTGCGCGAATCAGCTGTTTCACCGCATTTTCATATCCGGGCACCTTTCTTGCAAGTATACTGTTTTCTGTATACACGTAAGGCACCCTGTCGGGAAAATACAGATACATTCTGACTGCGTAAAAAGCCAGCATACAGATTATCAGCAGCGTAAAGAATATCTTAAAACCTTTTATTTTTGTTCCCTTTATATAACGGAAATAACCGCAGTAAACCAAAAACAGCACTATCAGAAATGCCATGGGATTGATATAGGCCGCTCTTTTAAATTGTCCCATAGCCATATACAAGAATGCCCTTGTAAGACCGCAGCCCGCACAGGGAAAGCCTGTCAGGTTTATCAGCGGACAGAAAGCGCTTCTTGTAAAATGCACGATCAGATAATACACAAGAAAAACAACTGCTGCCGGACTGTATTCTTTTATATCCTTAAAAAGGCGTTTAGCGCTTTCTTTTATCTTTTCCATTTTCAAATTTCTTCAATATCCTGTTTATGTCTTCTATTCTTCCGATTACCATCAGATGTTCATTTTCGTCAAATTCATGGTCTGCCATAGGCATCAGAGTAGTATTTTCCCCTCGTTTATACCCCAGAATGCTGACCCTGTATTTGGCACGGAAATTTACTTCTTTAATGCTTTTTCCCACCCATTCCTCCGCTACCGGAATTTCAAAAATGGAGTATTCATCATTAAATTCAATATAATCAAATATATGATTTGCACTGTAGCGCACTGCAATTTTTTCCGCAATATCCCTGTCCGGATAGACCACCTCGTCTGCGCCGTTGCGGAGCAGAAACTTGGCCTGAATATCCCTGGTAGCTTTGCTGACCACATATTTAGCGCCGTTTTCCTTCAGAAGGGAAGTAATTTCAAGACTGCTCTGGAAATTGGTTCCGATGCACACAAAACAAATGTCAAAATTGGCAACGCCGATGCTGCGCAGCACCTCCACATTGGTACAGTCTCCTATCCGGGCATTGGTGACAATGGGCATCATGGCTTCCACATTGTCTTCCTTAATATCAATTACCATAACCTCGTTTTTATGTTCTACCATCTGCCTGCACAAATGCTGGCCGAACCTTCCAAGACCTATTATCAAAACAGATTTCATTTTTTATCCTTCCTTTCATCAGCCAATCATAATTTTTTCCACCGGAAGCTGTACCGGTGCAACCTTCCTGCGCTCCGTAAAGGAAAGTGCGAAGGACATACTTCCGATTCGTCCGCAGTACATCAGTAAAATAATAATAATTCTGGATGCCGTGCAAAGCTCCCTGGTAATACCTGTCGTCATACCTACCGTGCCGATTGCGGAGAAAACCTCAAACAGCACGTCTTCTACCGGAAGCCGGGGCTGCAGAAAACAGATAAAAATCGAAGCCGTTACCGCCATCAGGGCGCTGATAACCACTACATTACTGGCTTTGCGAATCACATCATCATCCATTCTTCTGTGAAAAATATTGACTCCCTTGCTTGCCCGCAGGTTTGACCAGACATAAACAAGCAGCACCATGATGGTTACTGTTTTCACACCTCCCGCCGTGGAGCCGGGACTTCCTCCGATAAACATCAGCACAATGGTAAAAAGCTTGGATGCGCCCGTAAGGGCGCCTGTATCTATGGTATTAAAGCCTGCCGTTCTTGCCGTCACGGAGCTGAAAGCAGATGCAAGAATCTGGTCTTTAAGATTCATATCCGCAAGCAGATGATTCCGTTCAAATATCCAGTATATAAGAGTGCCTCCGATTAACAAAGCAGCCGTCATAAATAATGTCATTTTGGTGTGAAGCATATATTTTTTCAGATGAAATTTCTTTCTTTTTATATCATCCCACACAAAAAATCCGATGCCTCCGACGATAATCAGCGCCATCAGCACCACATTAATCAGAATATCATCATAAAAACCCACAAAAGAAGAATACTGCCCCGTATATCCGCCCATCAGGTCAATTCCGGCATTGCAGAATGCGGAAACAGAATGAAAAATCCCATAAAAAATTCCTTTTCCCACACCGAATACCGGTATAAACCGAATTGCCAGCACAGCGGCACCAAACAGTTCAATCAAAGCAGTTCCCCTAAGTACCATGCGCACCAGCCTGACAATGCCGCCCATTTGAAGGCCATTCATGCTTTCCTGCAAAAGCCCCCTGGTTCTTAAGGTTATTTTCTTCTTTAAAAACATGGCAAAAAGCATTCCCATGGTCATAAAACCCAATCCGCCAATCTGTATCATGCATAAAATAATCACATGCCCAAATGTTGTAAAATGGGTTCCCGTATCCGCCACCACAAGCCCAGTTACACAGGTAGCGGTGGTTGCCGTAAAAAGCGCCGTCAGAAAATCGGTTTTTTCTCCCGCCCTTGTTGCCCCGGGCAGTAAAAGCAGCAGGGTGCCCGCTGCTATTACCAGCAGATATCCTAATGCTATAATTCTCACATAAGTCAGTTTATTTTGTACTTTTTTTAAAAGCTTCATGATGCAGCCCTTCCTTTTCATACATTTTATACCAAAATACATATAAAATCCACCAGTCATAACTTTTATTCAGCGGAAAAGGAAATCCGCTATAGAAATTTTTCCAAAATCGTGTATAATCTAACATATCGGAAACACATTAAGCAATCGAAGATGCGCATCATGAGCCTTCGGTTGTGATAAACAAAAGGAGTATTAATACTATGTCAAAAATTATTTTAACCGGCGACAGACCTACCGGACGGCTTCATGTGGGACATTACGTAGGTTCTCTCAGACGAAGAGTGGAGCTTCAGAATTCCGGTGAATTTGATAAAATCTTTATTATGATTGCTGATGCACAGGCACTTACAGACAATGCGGAAAATCCCGAAAAGGTCCGCCAGAATATTGTGGAGGTTGCCCTCGATTATTTATCCTGCGGACTTGATCCTGAAAAGTCCACTCTGCTGATTCAATCACAGATTCCCGAGCTTTGTGAATTATCCTTTTATTATATGAATCTGGTTACTGTTTCCCGTCTCCAGAGAAATCCTACCGTTAAATCCGAGATTCAGATGCGTAACTTTGAAGCCAGCATTCCTGTGGGATTTTTTACCTATCCCATCAGCCAGGCTGCTGACATTACCGCCTTTAAGGCAACTACCGTTCCCGTGGGAGAAGACCAGCTTCCCATGATAGAACAGACAAAGGAAATCGTCCGCAAATTCAATTCCGTTTACGGCGAAACACTGGTGGAGCCTGAAGTTCTGCTGCCTGACAATCAGGCATGCTTACGCCTCCCCGGCATTGACGGCAAGGCCAAAATGAGTAAGTCTTTAAATAACTGTATTTATTTAGCCGATACGGAAGAGGATGTACGCAAGAAAGTTATGTCCATGTTCACTGACCCGAATCACTTACAGGTTTCGGACCCTGGCAGGGTGGAGGGCAATCCCGTCTTTATTTATCTGGATGCTTTCTGCAAAGACGAAATGTTTGCGGAATACCTGCCTGATTACGCAAATCTGGAGGAACTGAAAGCTCATTACACAAGGGGCGGTCTGGGAGATGTGAAAGTCAAGAAATTCCTGAATAATGTACTGCAGGAAGAGCTTGCGCCCATCCGCGCAAAGAGAAAAGAATGGGAAAAGAATATACCCGCTGTTTATGATATCCTTCAAAAGGGAAGCCTTGCAGCCCGTGAAGTGGCTTCAAAAACCCTGGATGATGTCAAAAAATCAATGAAAATCAATTATTTTGACGACCATGCGCTGATTGCGGAACAGTCAAAAAAATATACCTTCCAATAATCATACAGTATTTCTGAAATCAAAGATAACGGGTCCGCAGCTGAAACTACGGACCCGCTTTTTTTCTCTTTTGTCTTTCTTTTATTTTTTTTCTCTTCTTAAATACCACATGCTGATTACAAATATCACGCCATATACTGCATAATATTGAAGCCAGGACACTAAAGTGCTTTCCGGTATTGCCTCATCAACATAATATTCATAATAAAGAGTGATTTTATCTCCGTCATGAATCAGGGAATAGCCGTTCAGATTATAAGTATGAAGCTCATTGTTATCATCATAATACTCTGCGTAAATCCTGTTTTCCTCTTCATGATACTCCGCAACAATACTGTGTCCCCAGTTCTTCAGCCTGATTTCATCCACATGTCCCATAACAGTTCCCATTAACAGCAAAAAAGACATAATCGCAGCTATCAGGCTGACTGCCTTTAAATATTGTTTTCTCCCTGGTTTACTTGTTAGTTTTTCTTTCTTCTCTGTCATACAGTCTTATCTCCCTGGTTAAATTCCCCCGTCTCTAAGCCTGCTACTATTCTAACACATCATAACAGCCTGTGTCATTCATTTCTTCCGTTACTTCATCAGTCTGATTACAAACAATGTGCTGATTCCGGGATTCACCGGCTTTTCAAGAAGCAACGCTCCGCCGTGAAGCTCCACAATCTTTCTTGCAACCGCAAGTCCAAGACCGGAGCCCTGCCTGTTATTCCGGGAATCATCACCTACCGTAAAGGGTTCAAAAAGATTGCTTCTTATCTCTTCAGGTATGCCGGTTCCGTTATCCGCAATTTCAATGCGGATGCTTTTTTCCGTCTGCTGAAGCGTAATATAAACGGTGGTCCCTGTCGGATTATGCTTCAATGCATTGGAGAAAATATTGTCAAACACTCTCCTCATCTGTACGCTGTCAAAACAATATTCCACTTCCGTTTCCGGTATTTCAACTTCCAGTTCAAAACCCATTAAATCTATTTCATCATATTTATTTGCAAGATATTCCCTGATAAATTCCGCCAGATCCTGCTTTTCTTTTATCAGCCTGAATTCCGGATGCTCCAGCTTGCTGTAATCATAAAAGGTATTAATCATTTCAGTAAGGCTTTCTGTTTTCAGGAAAATAGTATTCAAATACTGTTTTTCCGTTTCAGGGTCGGTCAGCCCGTCAGACACTGCCTTTGCATAACCTCTGATTACAGTAATGGGGGTTTTTAAATCGTGGGAAATATCTGCCAGCATTCTCTGCTTTTCCACAATCAGATGTTCCTTGGAGCTTTCGCTTTCCTTAAGCAGCCTGGACATCTTATTAAAGCTGTCAAAAATAGCTTCAAATTCCTTCGGTCCCTTATAATTAATCTCAGTATCCCTGTTGCCGTCGGCAAAAGCAAGAATTCCTTCATTCAGCATATCCAGCGGTTCCTTAACCTTGCGCCTCATCCAGATAGTAAAAACCAGCAGAATTAAGACATAAGAAAGAATATACACCGGAATAAAGATTTTCCACAGTGAATCCAGTTTCTTATATCTTTGCCTGTCCATCTTTTTCACATGCATCAGAAGCGTCCTTCTGCTGCCGGAGCTTTCTTCAAATTCATATTTATAAACGGAGTATTTCGTATCTGAATTAAGAGTCATTAAATCCAGTTCCCTGCGGGTAAACTGTTGTATTTCCCCTGATAAATTGCTTTGAATCACCTTCAGGTTTTCATCCAGGACCATGTACGCAATATTTTCTTTATAACCCGTATCCCATTCAAAGCTTCTCTGCGTTACCAGCGTCTGTTCTCTGTCATCTTCGTCGCAGTACACGGTGGCAGTGTAGATATAAGGAGAATTATATTCGGGAATACATTCTATCTCTCTTTTCGTATAGCTTTCATTTCTGTCGGGATTATCCGTGTAAACCAGCTGTCCGTTTTCATCCAGGACTACAAAATAACCTGTTGCTCCGAGAAGTGTTTTCAAATCAAGCTTTTCATATTCTCCTGCCTTTAACAACTCCTGCCCTCCCAGCGGCTTGTCCACCCTGGGTGATTGAATAATACTTTTTTCCACAAGCAATTCAAAAAAGTAAATACTCATCATAAGGAAGACCATGACCAGTGTATAGATAATATAATTTTTTATCAGAAGTATGTATAAACTTCTGTCCTTTGATTTATAATTTTTCAATTTTGTATCCTATACCTCTGATATTCTTGATATACTTGGGTTCCCTTGGATTCTCTTCTATTTTATCACGGAGATTTGAAATATGAACCATCAGGGTATTATCATCATTCACGTAACATTCTCCGTTTACTGCCTGATAAATCTGCATTTTCGTAAATACCTTGCCGGGCGACTTCATAAACAATGCCAGCATTTTATATTCTGTGGGTGTAATGGTAATCACTTCCCCGCCTTTCGTCAGCGTAACTGATTCTTCATCAAGGATCAGATCTCCCACCCGCCATGTGTGCTCTTCTTTCTCTTCCCCCGCCCCGGCCTGGCTTCCAAGGCTGTAATACCTTCTGATATTGGACTTGATTCTTGCAATCAGTTCAAGAGGGTTGAATGGTTTGGTCAGATAATCATCCGCTCCCAGATCAAGCCCCAGAATCTTATCACTGTCCTGATTTTTTGCAGAAAGAATTACAATGGGAATGTTGCTGCCTTCCCTGATTTTTTTAATCAAATCATAGCCGTTCATCTTAGGAAGCATAATATCCACTACCGCCAAATCAATTTTCTGCTTCAAAGTCTCATCATAAGCCAGAAGACCATCCTGTGCAAGAATTACCTCGTATCCCTCATTTTCCAGATAGAGCTTAATAAACTCCGCAATATCTTTATCGTCTTCCGCCACCAGTATTTTGTATTTCATTCTTTTTCCTGTTCCTTCCTGAGATTTTTAACTCTTATATTTACCGGACATATTTTATAACCCGCCCTGTTTATGATACGTTTTCATATGCGTAAACTTATGGCATATTTTACCCTTTGTAACTTCAAATAATCTGATTTTCTTACTTCTTTTACTGGTTCATTTTATCATATGATAACTTTCCGGTAAACCTATGCAGCATTTTTTCCGCAACAAAAACCCCATATATATTAGACAGATATATGGGGTAAAAAGTTTCAATTCTTTTTATAAAGTTTTATCTACTGCAGCGCCCTTAATGTCCTCTTCCAGAAGCTTCATTTTACTTACCAAATCCTTGATTTCCTGCTGCACTTCAGACTGCACATCATCAAGCTGCACCATTTCCCCGGCAGCTTCCAGAATATCCTCGGTAAGCTCCTCTCTTTCCTTTTTCTTTTCTTTAATCTTCTCCAGCTTCTCTTCCAGTTCCTTCTCTTCTTCCGCCTTCTCCTTTGCAGCTTCCTTTTTCTCTTCCATCTCTTCATCAATATGCTCTTTGGCTTCATCTGCCAGCATACCGATGATTTCCTTACTGGCGGCTTCCAGAATATCCTCTGCCTGAGCCTGTGCCTTTACCATAGGGTCTTTCTTAAGCCTCTCAAGCCTTGTGCCCCTGATAACTGCATTTTCCACTTCAATTTCCTTTTCTTTTTCGTAAACCTGGTTTTCGTAATAAACAGTTTCTTCTTTCATCTCCAGAGAACGCTTCTGATACTCTGTCAGTCCTGCCGCCTTAAGTTCCTCAATTTTTTCAGCTTCTTCCTTGGAAATCGAAACATTGCTCCCAGGTATTTTTGCATCTATTTCCTTTTCCAGAAGCTTTAAATCCTTCTCTTCCTGGCTGTCAGCCTCTACCCCGTAGGCTTCCCGGAGCTTTTCTCTTTCGGCCTCTATATCATTTATGGCACTTCTTGCCTGTCCGATTTCGCTCCGAAGCTCAGCAATTTTATTTCTTCTCTCTTCCAGGTCACTGTCAATCTTCTTATCGCCTGCCCACGTATCGCTTACTATTTTCATGGCCTGCTTCCTTGCCTCTTTTTTCTTTTGGGCAATGGGATCAAGGGTCTTATTTAAACTGCCCGCAAAAATTGTACTGCCGCTTTTTTTCTCATCGGCAGTCATGTTGCCATGTCTTTCACTTCTACCGGTATCACCCATAAAAATTGTCGAATTATGTACCTTCATAGCTCCATCTCCTTTACTCCATGACACTCCGTTGTCTTAAAAAGTGTATCGGCAGATAAAACTTTAAACATAAGCCAAATGTAGTAAAACAGACAAAAATTGCATTGAACTGACATTTTCTCAGCGCTCCTGATGCAATTTATTCTCTTTCCTGCGCTTTCCTTTTTCACTATCTCATCTTTTTCCGGATATCCGCAAGCCTGTCAAGGGCATTTAAGAGCGTTTCATCCTGCTTTGCAAAATGGAACCGAATCAGATGATTCACATTTTCCCTGAAAAAGCTGGAACCGGGCACTGCGCCTACGCCCACCTTTTCCGCCAAATCCTCGCAGAAAACAAGGTCGCTTTCATAGCCGAATTCACTGATATCCATCAGCACATAATAAGCGCCCTGGGGCTCTGTAAACTTAAGTCCCAGATTCTTTAAGCCGCCCACAAACAGATTTTTCATATGGGTATAATGCTCCTGCAGCCCCTGATAATATTCGTCACCGAACCGGAGTCCGGTAACTGCCGCCTCCATAAGCGGGGCAGCCGCCCCTACAGTCAGGAAATCATGCACCTTCTTTACCCTGTCAACAATTTCAGGTGAAGCAATTACATAACCAAGTCTCCACCCCGTAATGGAATAAGTCTTGGAAAGAGAATTGCACATAATCGTCCTTTCCCTCATTCCCGGCAGAGATGCCATATACACATGTTCATTGGGCTTATACAGAATATGCTCATACACCTCATCCGTAATCACATAAATATCATACTTCTTCGCCAAATCAGCTATAACAGAAAGCTCCTGTCTGGTAAATACCTTACCGCAGGGATTGGAGGGATTGCACAGAATCAGCGCCTTGACCCCTTCCTGCTTCATGGCATTTTCCAGCTCATCCGCATCAAAATTGAAAGCAGGAGGCTTTAACGGTACATAGATTGGCTCTGCCCCGCTTAAAATAGTATCCGCACCATAGTTTTCATAGAAGGGCGAAAAAACAACCACTTTGTCTCCCGGATTGCAGACACTCATCATGGCTGCCATCATGGCTTCCGTGCTTCCGCAGGTAACCACAATCTCCGTATCAGGATTAATTTTCATACCCGAAAAATGCTCCTGCTTTGCTGCCAGCGCTTCCCTGAAATTCTGTGCGCCCCAGGTCAGGGCATACTGGTGAGGTCCTTCAGCCGCCACTTCCTTAAGTCTGTCCGTTATTTCCCTTGGCGGCTCAAAATCGGGGAATCCCTGAGATAAATTAATTGCTCCGTATTGATTGGAAACTCTTGTCATTCTCCGGATAACCGAGTCCGTAAAACCAGCTGTTCTTCTGCTTAACTCCTTCATACCTGTTTCTCCTTGATTTTTGCTGTGATTTCCTCTATTTTCTCTTCTGTCAGAATATATTTTTTACGGAACAGGAACACTGCTGTAAGCAGTCCGATAATGGGAAGCGCCGCCATGGTCAGCCTAAGTCCCACAACAGAGGAACCTTTAGCTGCCCTTGCCGCCCCGGTATTTGCGGTATCATTGCTCAGACTGCATACTGTCAGACATATGGATGCTATCAGCGCCGCCATGCCGGAGGCGAGCTTTACCACAAAGGTCTGCATGGAAAATATAACGCTCTCATCTCTCCTGTTATTTTTAAATTCGCCGTAATCAACTGTATTGGCAAGGAATACCGTAGTAAGCACTGTCAGCATTCCGAATGCGGCAAAAATAAAGAATCCCGGAATAAACAAAAGCACAATGTTGGACATATTAATAAAGGTTATTACTAAAAGGGCTGCGTAGCCGCCTACTGCCATCACAAAACTCACATAAAACACCTGAATGGCACTGATAAATTTCCGCAGCACAGGAAAGAAAATCATCATGGACAGAATCTGAACGGCTCCGCCGAAGGTATTAAAGAGAGTATAACTGTTATACCATGCTTCTCCTCCAAAATCATATTTAAAAAAGTAAATCACAAGGTTAGAGGTAATATATAAGGAACAGTTAATCAGGACTATGGTAATCACCACCGTCATTGCCTGATCATTCTGCAGAAGCGCTTTCAGCATCTGCCCTACCGACGGAGAATCCACATCCACCGTGGATTTTTCCCTGATTGTCATACAGGCCGCAAAAATAAAAACAACAAAAAGCACCGCAATAATAAGGGCAAACCACTTAAAACCTGCCCTTTCATCTCCCCTGCCCAGCGCATACACACATTTCATTGTAATAATAGTAATAATTGCGGAACCCACACCTGCACAGGAACGTGCAAGAGTAGAAAGATTTTCCCTTTCTTTTCCCCCTTCTGTAAATGCAGGTATCATGGACCAGAAAGGAATATCCATCATCGTATACGTAACTCCCCAGAGCACATACGTAATGGCTGCATAAGCAATCAGACCGGACCCGTTCAGTGCCGGAGGCGCCGCAAACATAAAGTAAAGCACAACAGCATTTAATATGGTGCCAATCAACATCCATGGGCGGAATTTTCCCCACTTCGTTCTGGTTCTGGCTACAATAACCCCCATAACCGGGTCATTAAAAGCATCAAATACGCGGGCTGCCATTAAGATAATTCCCATGGCAATGGCGCTGACTCCCAGAATATCCTGATAATAATAAAGTATGTAACTGGCAGAAAGCATATAGACCATATCCTTGCCCACAGCTCCCAATCCGTAAGAAACTTTTTCTCCTGACGATAACTTCATACTAATTTTCCTCTTTTCCGATACTTTTTGTCTCTATTCTAACACAAAACATATTCCCGATACATACAAAAAAACAAATGAACCGGCATTATTTTATGATTATTTCTTTATTTCCGCAAATAACTTTGCTATAATTGAATTATCAATTAATATTTGATAATACGCAATAATATTCTGACAAATAAGGAGTCGTCTATGGAACATTTTAATCCCTTATTACAAAACAACAAAAGTCCCCAGAAATTTTTCACAATCGGAGAAATCATGCTTCGTTTAACTCCGCCGAATTACGAAAAAATCCGTATGGCAAGCAATTTTGAAGCCAGTTACGGCGGCAGTGAAGCAAACATCGCCCTGGCGCTTGCAAACCTGGGAATTGACAGTACCTTTTTCAGCGTGGTTCCCAATAACAGCCTTGGCAAAAGCGCCGTGCGTATGCTGCGAAGCAATGATGTACACTGCACGCCCATGATACTCAGTACCCCCGAAGAAACTCCCACCCATCGCCTCGGTACATATTATCTGGAAACAGGCTACGGCATCCGTGCCAGCAAGGTAACGTATGACCGCAAGCACAGTGCCATTACGGAATATGATTTCAGCAATGTGGATTTAAATGCTTTGCTTGACGGTTTTGACTGGCTTCATTTAAGCGGCATTACTCCCGCTCTCGGCGCCAACTGCCGGCAATTAATTATGGACAGCCTGAAAACCGCAAAAGAAAAAGGAATGACCGTAAGCTTTGACGGCAACTTCCGAAGCGCCCTGTGGACATGGGAAGAAGCAAGAGATTTCTGTACGGAATGCCTTCCTTATGTAGACGTTCTTTTCGGCATTGAGCCATATCATCTCTGGAAAGATGAAAATGACCACGGCAAAGGCGATTATAAGGACGGAGTTCCCCTTCAGCCCACATATGAACAGCAGGATGAAATCTTCCAGGCTTTTGTATCCCGGTATCCTAATTTGAAGTGTATCGCCCGTCATGTGCGCTATGCCCACAGCGGAAGCGAAAACAGCCTGAAAGCTTTTATGTGGTATGAAGGACATACCTTTGAAAGCAAGCTCTTTACCTTTAATATCTTAGACCGTGTAGGCGGCGGTGATGCTTTTGCCAGCGGACTTATTTATGCTATGATGCACGGCTATCGGGCTATGGATATGATTAACTTTGCCGTAGCAAGCAGCGTAATCAAGCATACCATTCATGGAGACGCCAACATCACTGATGACGCAAAAAGCATCCGCAACCTGATGAATATGAATTACGACATTAAGAGATAGTATAATACGCAAACCTTTTATTATCATCAAAAATCCCATATGCATGATTTCTTCGAGCAACAAGATTGTTGACTTAAAGTCTGCATATGGGATTCTTATGTTTTATTGTTCGAAATATTTACTGCTCGGACTGTGAAGGCTGCTGTTCACCGTACTGCGCATCCTGATTCTGCATGGGCTCTGCTGTTTCACGGCTTTCCGCATATTGCTGTTCGGGTGCATTATAGCGAAGCTGCAAAAAGCCCTGATAATCTTTCTGGTACAGTCGTACTAATTCATCTGAATATCCAACCACTGCCCTGGGCATTAACTGATTGATATACTGAAGCACTTCCGTTCCTACATCCTCTTTGGGAACATAAATATGGGCAACTTTCTTATTGTTTAACAGATAAACAAGTATTTCATGGGTAGTGCCGGTTTTAATTCCGTTGGTTCTGTGGGTCGTATTCTGCTGGTATGCCCATATAACCTGGTCATTTACAAGAATATGCGGTTTATTTCCACTCATGTAAAAAATAAACCTTCTGCCTATGCGCAAATCATTTCCTTTATTGAATAACTTCGCACTCTCATAATCAAATTCCACGTCTGATACACTGAAACCGGAATCCTCAATTTCTTTCTTAAAAGACTTAAGCTTCCCTCCTGTCAGTGCATGAATCAGCATTATCAAGCCGATTACTATCAAAATAACACCAATGCCGACAACACCGTAAACAGTAGTAGCTGCACCGCCTGTCAAAGCCCCTACGCTGATATAGTAAGGCAGTGTATATTCTTCAAACTCTTCTTCTGACCAGTCAGAATCCAGAAAATATTCTTTAAAATACTCGTATTCCTGAGAGGACATTTTATTCACTGCGCCGGAGTATTCTATCGGGTCTGAATACTCATAATTATAGGTAGCGTCTGCCATTTCTTCCATCTTTCGTTCATCGGAAGCAGGCACTTTGATTCCCATGTATTTAAAATCTTCACTGTCTTCATCACCGGTCCAGATAATATAATACAGGCTGGTAGTCCGTGTTGCATGAGTCTTGGTATTTTCCTCATACTCCTCCATAAAAGAGCCAAAATTCACGTCAATGGAAGCGTCCACAATTAAGTCCCCATTAATTTCGTCAGGCGCCAGCGTTTCAAATTTAACATGACCCTTCATTAATGACTTAAGATTTGAAACCTCAAGACCAATCAGTACAATACCGGCAATAAAAAGAATAATCACAGCCGGAAGTGCTTTCACAATACTTTTTTTCTTTAGTTTCTCTAACATTCCTATCTCCCTTTCCACCTAAAGTTACTCCCTATTTTTTTCAGGTAACTTAAAAAGTATAGCATATCTTCAGGCGAATAGCAATTTATACAAAAATTGTTTATGCTTTAAAGCAGAAGAAAAAATTCAGCCTGCAGTAAGGTCAGTGCGCATTTTGCGCCTTACCTCTTTTTCTCTTTATCCCATTATTATTTTTTCATTTTCTTCATGGGCATATCACAAAATATGAACTTTCACATTACTTTTTTTCTTTTTTCCTCATGGGTGTATCACAAGATACAGACTTTCACATTATTTCTTCTCCTGCATAAAACGATCACTCTTTAAACTGAATGGGATATTTATCCAAAATCCGCTGGTATTGGAAGCATTTTTCCTCATGGTCATTAATCATGCCGCAGGCCTGAAGATGGGAATAGACAGTAATGGAGCCTAAATACTTAAATCCTCTCTTTTTCAGTTCCTTAGCAATTTCATCCGACAATTCATTGCTTGCCACCCACTTTTTCTGATGACTTCTGTATACAATGGTTTTATGATTGCTGTAATTCCACAGGAATTCATCGAAGGAACCAAACTCCTCCCTGATTTTCTGAAAAGCCGACGCATTGCTGATAACCGCGCGTATTTTCCGTATGGACTTAATCATATCAGGGGTCTCCATAATGCTTTGAATTTTTTCTTCATCATAGGCTGCAATTTTATCAAAATCAAAATTATCAAAGCATTTGCGGAAAGTTTCCCTCTTTTTCAGCATCAGGCTCCAGCTGAGCCCGCACTGCATGACTTCCAGCATTAAAAATTCAAACTGTTTCCTGTCATCATGCAGAGGAATTCCCCACTCTTTATCATGATATTCTTCATTCAATCCGCCGTCTTTGCACCAATTACATTTTTCCATTCCGGTCTCCTTTTTCCATAAACATCGGCGTTTATCCTCCAGCCGCCATTTTCAAGCACAGTTACATTCTGCCAGTGAAAGGTATCAGCTGTTATTTCAGAAAACACCCACTTTGTTTTTCAATTAAGCCGTTTAAAGTATCACTGGTATAGCTTCCCCTCCTATTTTTCCCATGTCCGGGGAATCCAGATTCCGTCCTCTCCGTAAGGCTGAATCATATTGACATAAGCATAGCTGTTGTCCACAAAGTGGAAAATAACCTGTACTTCGCCTTCTTCTTTCTCTTTCACTGTTATCTCTGCCTTATTTTCATTATTCAGAATATTCAAAAGGCAGCGGGCAGCCGTTCCCGGTTCAAAGAGCAGAGAATAATAATCGCTTTTTCTGTTTTCTCTGGCATTGTCATTCAGGACTTCTCCTGCGCCGTTATACAGATAATCCATCTGCGTATTGTTTATGATTCCATCAGGATATGCCTCATAAAATTCCTCTGCAGTGCAGATATATTCAAATGTCTTTAGCTTCTCCGTTTCCACCAGCCATTCATCATCCGTCTTATGAAATGTCAGATACTCCTTCCATACGGTAACATGGGGCTCTGAAGTCCACGCATAATACAGGATTTCTGCATTTGCAGGCCGGGGTACCGACACGATGCAGTCAGTTTCATAATTCCAGGGCCATGGGCTGGACCAGCCGAAATCATTGGTTCCTGCAGCAGTCATTCCCTGTTCCTCAAAAGAAGCTTTCATTTCCTGAGAGCTTAAAGACATAATCGTCTTGCCGTCTCTGTTGCAGAAGGCTTCTGCCCAGCGCTCTAAGAAAGGGAAATTCTCCCACGCCTTCTCTTCTTCCATCGCAGAATCAGAGGACTTGTCCACCCGCAAATCTTCCGGTGTCAATCCCCATATATCATAAATTGCCGCATTATCCTCAGCTCCGAAATCATAATACACATCCTCTGAACGGTAGACAGCACAACTGTCCTCTGCCAACATGATTTGACCGCAGACGCCATCTGAACGTGTCAGGAACAAAATGCTGCTAAAAGGACACTTGCTTCCTCCTTTAATTTCTGCCTCTATCGTTCCCAATTCCTGCTCCAGAAAAGCTAAATCCTCTTTATCCGTGGCAAGATATATATCACCATTCACCAGAAGGCTTGCGCTGATAAGGTCATGGATATCCTCCGGTTTAAACCACACCGCAGCACTATATTCAGCCGGAAGCTTTGGGTCTGCCTCTTCCGTTTCTTCCCCTTTTGACGCTTCCGCTGTCTCTTCTCCTTCCTCATTTTCTGTGGAAAAGGAATCATGTCCTGACGTTATTTCATCATCAGGTTCTTTCGCCGCTTTCGGATTCGCAATAAGTCCGACAGCAATCCCCGCCACCAAAAGCACGCACAGCAGAATTATCCATGGTGCAGGCTTTTTATAATGAATCACATTTTTAATCCTGCTCTTTATATTTCCTTCTCCGAAAGCAAGGGGTATTCCCACCAATGCTTTATGCCCTGCAGACAGGTTCAAAAGAGATGAGGAATAATCCGCTTTGATATCACTTCCCATTTTCCGCAGAACAGCCTCATCGCAGGACATTTCCATGTCCTTTTCCGCCAGAATAAATGCCAGCCAGATAAGGGGATTAAACCAATGAACCATTAAAGCAAAATATGCTGCTGTTTTAATAATGTGGTCCCCTCTTCTTATATGTGTCTGCTCATGCAGGATAATATAGTCCTGTTCCTTCTTTGTCAGCGTGCTTGGCAGATAAATTTGAGGCCGTAAGCATCCCAGCACAAAGGGAGATGAAATATAATCGCACAAATAAATATTATCCCTGAAATGTATCCTTCCAACCAGTTTCCCTTTCAGGAGAAAAAGACTGACGCCGCCATAGAGCAGCATGGCTGCCATACCGAACATCCAAAGCCAAGCTGCAGCCACAATCAATACATTTTCCGCCTCTTCAGCTCTTTGCTGCCAGCCATTTGGTGCTTCCCGGCTTTCCTGTTCCCCCACTTCATAAACAGGCACGGACGTACTTATTGTATTGTCATATTGGTTAAAATCAGGTATGTATTCAATACTGTTCTTTTCTGTAACGGGCGCATCCACAAGGGAAAGAAATGACAGATTACCGGAAAAAGAAACCGGGCACAGCAGCCTGAATAAAACAGCGGCCCACAGAAGATAACTGAATATTCTGGGAGCCTTTTTCAAAATAAGCCTTACCGGCAGCACAAATAAAGTAACGATGCCTGCCGTAAGGCTCATATTCAAAATCCGGGGCAGAAGGGTATACATCCACATAGGCTATTTCCTCCTGCTTTCTTCAATTATTTTCTGAAGCTCCTGGATTTCGTTGTCCGATAATTTTTTACGTGTAGTAAAGGCCGTCAGAAATTTAGGCAGAGAACCCTGAAATGCTTCTTCTACAAATTTCTCGCTCTGTCTTGCCGTAAATTCCTCTTTTGATACCAATGATGTGACCCTGCCGTCAATATTTTGAAAAATTCCCCTTTCGCATAATCTTCTTAAAATAGTATAGGTTGTGGATTTTTTCCAATTCAGTTCTTTTTCGCATAACTTTACAAGTTCCCCGGACTGAAGGGGTTCATTATTCCAGATGATATCTGCAAACCGCATTTCGATTGCTCCAAGCCTGTATTCCGCCATAGTCTCTCCTTTCAGGTTTACTCGTTGTAAACTATCCTTAGTTTACAACGAGTAAACCTGTTTGTCAAGAGCTCCGCAGGCTTTACTGTCTCTCTTCTTTCTGCGTTTCTAACTCTCCCGATATCCCTGTACCTTAAAAATCCAGCGGCCCATGCATTCCATCAGCTGTTCTATATTCAGCGGTTTTGTTATATGCTCATTCATTCCCGCTTTCCTGCTGGCAATCACATCTTCTGTAAAAGCATTGGCTGTCATTGCAATAATCGGTATTTTTTTTGCATCTTTACGGTTCAGCTTTCTGATAGCTTTCGTTGCCTGATGTCCATTCATTACCGGCATCTGTATATCCATAAAGATTAAGTCATAATACCATTCCTCTTTTTCGGCAAATTTCTCAAGCGCCTGTTTTCCATCCGCAGCATTCTCCACTACGACACCTGTACTTTTTATAATTTCCTCTGCAATTTCCCGGTTCAGTTCATTATCCTCTACCAGCAAAATTCTCTTACCGCTGAAATCATAATCCGAGTTGGTACCGGCAGCTGTCTCTTCCGTCTTATTCGCTTCTCCGGCAATCTTTTTCAAAAGATATGTTAAACGCGACTTAAACAATGGCTTTGCAATAAAACCGTCCACACCCGCCTGCCTGGCCTGTATTTCCACATTACTCCAGTCATAGGCGGACAGCATAATAATATGCACATTCTTACCTATCTTTTGTCTGATAGCCCGGGCCGTCTGAATGCCGTCCATATCCGGCATCTGCCAGTCCAGCATGACAGCAAAAAAGCCTTCTCCCGCTTCATGGGCATCACAGACACGCTTTATGGCATCCTTTCCGCTGCGTACCCATTCTCCTTTCATGCCCATATCCTCTAAAAGAGTGCAGACCGCCTCACAGGCATTTTTATCATCATCCACCACCAGTACCGGCAGTCCGGCAAACTGCGTCATTTCCACAGTGTTGGTATTCTGCTGCTTCAGAAATACTGTTACAGTAAATTTAGAGCCTTCCCCTTCCTTGCTTTCTATGCTGATATCTCCGTTCATTATCTGAATAATATTCAGCGCAATCGTCATGCCAAGACCGGTGCCTTCAACCTTGCTGACACGGGAATCCTCCGCCCTGCTGAAAGGCTCAAATATCTGTTTCAGATATTCCTTAGACATTCCGATGCCATTGTCCTTGAATATGAATTCATAACAGCCATATCCGTAAGTCCTTGATGGCTTCTCGGACACTTCCACCTCTATTTTCCCGCCGGACGGCGTATATTTAACCGCATTTCCCAGAATATTCATGAATACCTGCTGAAGCCGCATTACATCCCCGATTACATTCTCATGTTCTACATTTACAGTATGGAATGTTACTTCATGCTGCCTTGCCTGTGCGGCTGACCGAATCATTGTAAGGACATTCTGAACCAATTCCGTCAGATTAAATTCATCTTCTGCCAAGTCCATTTTTCCCGATTCAATTTTGCTCATGTCAAGAACTTCGTTAATCAATGCCAGAAGATGGTTTCCGGATATTGTAATTTTATTTAAGCAGTCGGATATTCTGTCAGTATCATCCAGGTGGGCAGCGGCTATCTGCGTCATGCCGATAATGGCATTCATAGGCGTCCTGATGTCATGGCTCATTTTAGATAAAAACTCACTCTTGGATGCATTCGCATGTATGGCAGCCTCATATGCCTCTTTCAGGCTTCTGCGCTCCCGTTCTTCTTTTTCTTTACTCTCTGTCACATCCTGCGCCACATACAAAGCTTTTGCCGGCTTCCCGTTTTTTTCTTCTGACAGAACCACTGTCGCACGAATCCAGCCATTCTCCTTCATGATTCCGTTTTTATGGTCAACCAGACGGTATTCAATGGCATAAATAGGATGTTCCCTGCTAAGTACATTCTGCAGATTACTGCAGTTCATCTTCTGCAGATATTCTTCCCTGAAATCAGGATGAACAAAACGCTCTGCATAAACCTGAAAAGCTTCGGTGCAGTTTTGACTTGCCCTCAGCGCATTTCCAACCTCTTTTTTCTGAGTAACAGCCCGGAAAGTATTGTTTTCCAAATCCATATAATAAGTGGCGAAAAAAAGGCTGCTCATACTGTTTATGATATGATTTCTTTCCTTCTTCTCCCTGGAATCCGCTTCTTCCTTTAATTTTTCTTCAGTAATATCCCTGCACAGAATGTTAAGCATAATTGTGCCGCCCCGACGCACAAAAACCGCATGCTCTTCCATCCAGGTATTTACAGGCATTCTGCACCGGAATTGATATCCTATTTCATCAAAATCCTCCACGGTCTCCGCCTTCCTGCGCAGACTTTCCAATGACAATAGCTTCAAAAAGCCTTCCCTGTCATCCTCGTGGATTATTTCTTCCGTTACCTTTTGCACGTAATCTTCATAATTTCCGGTCTGAATCTTATCAAACCATGTATCTTCATTCAAATAAACACTTTCATAGGTACCTGTATCAAGATAAACCGTTTTCATAGAGCTGTATCTTGATTTAATAATAGCAGCCATACGTGCATCATTCTGATTACGCCTTATTTCCTGACGGGTACGCTCATCCACATCCTGAAGAGCCACAATCACATACTGGCTTTCTTCATTATTTTCATAAAAGTGCGCCGTTGCGGATACATAACGATACTTTCCACCTATCCTGCACCTGCAGAGAACCTCTGCTTTTTTTTCTCTCTCTTCCCATGCCTTTTTTAAGGAATTCCATGAATAAGCCTGCAATAATTTTTCCCTGCAGTCCGGATGAAAATACTTTTCCGTCATCTCCAAAAGCAAATCATCCCATTGGGGAATTCCCGGGTGAATCATTTCCTTCATTTCTTCAGACACCCGCACCGGATTTACCGCTCCGGTGCGCAGGTCAATTACATAAACTCCGAAATTCAGCTCTCCCAGGGATTTGATAATTTCCTGGTTGTGGATATTGATTTCCTCTGACTCCAAACCTTTTCGGTATACATCATGCACATCCTTAACATACAGCATAACTGTCTGGTTGTTTTCAGTATAATTAAGATCCGGAACCACTTCCATTGTATGCCATCTGAAGCCTCTTCCTTCTTTATATCTGTATGTACAGATGACCATTCCTTTTCCGTTTTTAAGTTCTTCTTTCAGATGCTCTATTCTGGTAAACTTTCTGAAACGCTCTATGTCATTATAATATATTTTTTCTTCATCAATAATTTCTCTGAACCATTGTGTCAGAGTCTGCCGCTGGGGCCTTAAGCCGCCACTTCTTTCCTGACCCATTCTTACTATTTCAAAGCTGTCAGCAGTCAGATTACCTTTCAGTATTTTATCATATGTATAACTGGCTACATCTGCATGGGGCGTTACGGCAACTGAAAAAGCCGGAATTTCATCCTGCCACATAATTCTGGTAGCCACAATATCAACTACCTTTCCAAAGGGATCGTCATAATTGATTGAGCGGCTTTCTTTCCTGTTTCCAATAGTCAGAAGCGGACAATTAGAACAGCTTCCTGCCCATAATTCATGGCACACCATACCTAATTGAATATCAGGAGCCACTTCCTTAACTCTCTTATTAAAATATAAGATCTGATGGTTATCTTCCCTTATCACATAGATTCCCGTCATTTCCAGAGAATCTAAAATATTTTCATAATCTCTTGTCTCCACGGTTATCCTCTCCTATATGCACATTAATATGTTAGTTGCATCTGCTTAATTCTAGCACAGAGTAACTGTGGAATTCAATGTTAACGCCCCAATATTCTGGAAATTACCTGATATTCCCTACATAATAATTATCTTCTGCAGCCGCTCCTGAACTTTTTGCTTTCGCAAATCATAAGATATCATAAACCGTTTTAAAAGGAATCTGTATATGTATTTATTTTTCGGCTTCTTTTTTCTGATTCTTCTGCTCTTCTTTTGCATCAATCGCTGGCGCAGAAAAAAGATTATCAAAAAGGTCTGCTCTTTGTGCATGGACGAAAAATGCAGAATTTTAAATGATCTGATTCAGCCTTTTGGTTATTCCTATATACTCTCACAGGACATTTTTACTTCCCGCACAGATGCCTGGCAGAGAGAATTCGGATACTGCGCACTTTATGACAAAGCTGCCTCTCACTTTAACATGATTTTTGACTGTCTTCCTGTTTATTTTAATTATCAGGGAAGAACATGGCTTATGGAATTCTGGAAAGGACAGTATGGTATCAATACCGGCTGTGAAATCGGGATTTATTATGCAGACCGCATATTAAATGAAAGCGAATTGGAACACACCCTTTTCCAATGTGTGAACAACGAAAATATGCTAAAATTGTCTCTTACTTTGTACAGGGAAAATACCAATATCGCACATCTCAGTGCAAGGCATTGGTGGCTTACCGCCTTTGACATGGGATGCTTTTCCTATCCTTCGGAATTGTCCTTACACGCTTCTATTACCTTTCCTTCCACTGAAATGGCAGATGCCTTTGCAGGCGGGCTTATAAAGGCAGGATACTGCCGCAGTGATATCTGCGTCTGTCACTGCACTGTGGCTTTTACCTTTGCATCTTCAAGACAGAAAAACAGCGCGTTTCACAGGTTCAGGATTCAAATCACCCAGGAAATCAACCGCTTTTGGTGCAAAGTATACCTTTTTGTTACCAGACCTTTTTGCCTGTCTATAGACAGAATCCTGTATTTATACTACTATCTGCCTTTTGCCTTCCGCAAAATGCTCCGCATCAGAAAGTATAAAAAATATAAACCCGGCAGGGGGAAGGCAATATGAGTTATTATTCACGTCTTAACAAGTCATTTGAGGGAGCACTTAGGCTCCCTTTGAACAACTGCACAAAATATATTCTCATCAGCGACTGTCACCGGGGAATGGGAACTTCAAATGATAATTTTCTTAAAAACCAAAATCTGTATTTTGCCGCCCTGCAGCATTATTACAAATCCGGCTATACCTATATTGAACTGGGCGACGGTGATGAATTATGGGAAAACCGCAAAATGAAACAGATAATCGAAGCACACAGTGACGTATTCCGGCTTCTGTCATGCTTCTATGGGCAAGGACGCCTCCATATGCTTTACGGCAATCACGACATGATAAAAAAAGACAGCCGCAGCGCTGTCAAAAACTGCAGCACTTACCCCTGCTGCTGCGGAAATAATCCTTATCTGGAGAACCAGCCTCTTTTTCCGGATATTAAATTTCATTCCGGTATCATTCTGGAAAATACCTCTGTTCCGGACGCAAAGGACATCTATCTGACCCATGGCCATCAGGCTGATTTATTTAATTCCATCCTTTGGCGTCTTTCCCGCTTTCTTGTGAGATATTTCTGGAAACCTCTGGAGCGCTATGGTGTTCTGGACCCGACCAGCGCCGCCAAAAATTATACAAGAAAGGAAAAAACAGAAAAGAAACTTCATCGCTGGGCAGAGCAGGAAAATCACATTCTGATTACAGGCCACACCCACCGTCCCACTCTTTCTGCTTCAGACCCATTTTACTATAACAGCGGAAGCTGCGTTCATCCTTACTGCATCACCTGTCTTGAAATTGAACACCTGCACATCAGCCTGGTAAAATGGACCCTGGCAGCAAGACCTGATATGAGTCTCTATGTATCCAGAGAACTCCTGTCCGGTCCTGTGCCGCTTTATCCTGTATAACTTTTACATCAGGACATCCTTCGCTTCCTTTTTATTCTCCTTCAGGTAAACTGTCACCTGATTGGATGCATCGCAGGTAGCCAGAAGTACATCCTCTATTTTCTTTGCGCCCTGCCCCTTAATCTGATTCTGCAGCCATTTTTCATCATTGCCGGTATGCTCAAGATTCTTCCTCATTACTTTACCATCTAAAATCACATTTGCCACAAGATAATCCTGCTGAGGCGACAGCTGCATATCTGAGGGAGTTACCGGACGGTCAGATGCCTTGGGAAGAAAACTGATTTTTCCGTTTCCCTCCAATATTGCAGTCTCAATCTTTGATACATCGAAATATCCGTTTACGCGGCACTGCATCAGGAATTCCGTCACATCAATTTTAGCCTTTTTCAAATTCTCACGATAAAGCTCCCCGTTTTTTAAGAGCACAAGGGGCGTTCCTTCAATCACCTTCCGAGCCTTAACGGATTTCATGGAAAGCCATGAAAGGAAAAGCGCCGTCAAAGCATAAACAATCATGGCTGTCAGCGGCTGCACAAAATTATTTTCCAGTGAAGTGGCCATTTCCGCCGCAATAGAACCTATTGTAATTCCGATAATGTAATCAAACATGCTCATTTGGGACAGTTCCCTGTATCCCATCAATTTCGTCAAAATAAAAATTGCTATAATAGAGCCTAAGGAAAGTGCAATAATGTAAAGTACTTCTGTCATAAAGCCTCCTTGAATTTCCAATCACTTTCCTTTATCTTGCCAAGATTTTTCATTTTTATTCTTTATGCTTTTTAATTCATCTCCTCCGCAGTTCGCTGCCTGCGCTTTTCATCAATTTTACTTTATAAACTATCATCTGTCTGCGGCCCGGTATTCTCTGGGAGATACTCCTACATGTTTTGAAAACAGCCTGCTGAAATATAACGGATTGTCATATCCAATCATTACACTGATTTCACCTATTGTGCAGTCTGTTGTTTTCAGCAGATTCATCGCATGGTTAAGGCGGATGTCTATGAGAAATTGAAGCGGAGTATTGCCTGTGTATTTCCTGAATGCTCTCAGCAGAGAGCTGGAACTTAAGTAATTCTCCCTGGCATATCTTTCCATCACGAATTCATCACTGTAATGCTCCTTCAGATACCGGATAAGCTTCTCAATTTCCTCCGGAATTACTGCGTTCCCGGAATTCTTATGCATTTCATTGGCCCTGCTGATTTCTATCATTAATTGGCGGAACTGCAAGGCAGCCATTTCCTCCGCATACAGATTATCTGCTTGAAGCTCTGATGTGATTTTTCTGAAAATGCGAATATATTCCGCATGAAATCCGGCATAATAAATATGATGGTTATTCATCATGTTTGCTTTTTTTAAAAGTTCTTTTACCGCCGCCCCTGTAAAATGAATCCAATAGATATCGGCATTGTCCTTGCCGTAAAATGCATATTTCTGATATTCTCTTGGCCTGTAAAGAACGAAATAACCTGCACTTACTATTGTTTCCTTCTGGTTTTCCTTAAAGAAAAAATGGGCTTTCCCTGAAGCAATATAAATAATCAGATAATCAATTCTTCCCTTCGGCCTTGTAACAGGAAGCGCAGCCTTCCCCGACAGATTATAATTTCCGGAGGCAATTATTTTGACCGGAATTGTCCTGTCCATGACTCCTCCGGGCTTTTGGTAGGGATCTGCATAATTCATAAACATAAGCAATCTCCATTTGACGATTTTATGCATATATCTTACTAAAATGTCTATAGCCTGTAAATATACTTTTTTATTAGAATTTATCTAATAAAACCTGAAATCAGGGCAAAAGTTTCATACAAAAATTTACTAAAAATGTGCATGACAAGGAGGTATCGTATGGAAACTATATTTAATGTATTGGATTATGGTGCAGCCGCTGACGGCAAGACTGATTGCACGGGGGCATTTCAGCTTGCACTTGATAAAGCCGGCGAATGTATGGGGAAGGTAGTGATTCCACCGGGAAAATATGCAGTCGGACAACTTAAGGCAAAGGGACTCGGCATTTCTATCCAGGGAACCTCCGCCTATTCTTACAGAAGCGACGGCGGCACAGTGCTTTTATTGAATGATGACAGTGCGGACTGTATGATTGACATTTCAGGGGCATTTGGCTGCTCTATCAGGGGCATCTGCATGGACGGACGCGGATTGGGCGATTCAAAGGCGCATCCCATTCACGGAATTAAATTATATTGGGACGAATACAATGGCGGCGGCGAGGAGGATAACCCGCGTATTGATGAATGCCGTATAGGCAATTTTTCAGGAGACGGAATTCATCTTGAACATGCCTGGTGCTTTTCTGTCAGACATTCTATGATACATCATAACGGAAGAAATGGCTTATTCATTTCAGGATGGGACGGCTTTGTGCTGGATAACTGGTTCTCCCTGAATTCCGGTTGGGGTATCAGAGGCGGAGAGGTTTCCGCTTCCATAACAATAACAGGCAACAGAGTAGAATGGAATCATTTGGGCGGTTTCCATTTTCCCTATGGAGACAGCTATAACATCACAGGCAATTTCTTTGACCGGAGCTTTGGCCCGGCATTATCCTTGGGAGGCAGCCAGAATGTTTCCCTTGTAACCATAACCGGAAATATTTTCAGAAGGTCTGGCGCTTACACAGACGTCTGCCATAGTGATGAATTTGACAACTGTCATGTGAAATTGCAGAATTGCTCCGATGTAACAATGCTCGGCAATACTATGCGGGTCGGAAAAAATGACGGCGGCGGCGGTGTTCTCTCACCCGATTACGGTTTCATCATCAGAAATTGCCATGAATGCATTATCAAGGACAACACCATGATGACAGGCGCCTTAAAAGAACTTATTATTGCAGAAGATAACAAAAACTGCATTATCCGCGATAATATCGGAACTCTTTCAGACGAAAACTGGTCCACCGGCTCCGAGCTGCTGAACTAATGTAAATTTATCCGCATTTATACTATAATAGTCTATTATCAAGAAAAAATAACACCGTCCGTATTTGATGTTTATGCTATATCAAATGCGGACGGTATTTTCAGTGTTTTCATGTTGCAATTACCAGATATTTTTTCCTGCCCTTCGACGTTCATCCATCCAACCGCCCAAAAGATTCTGCTGCCAGTATACATCCATTTCATAGGATTCCTGATAAAATTCTTCACCAGTATCTCCAAACAATTCTGCCAGTTTAGGAACCACTTCTTCTTCAAATAGTTTTATATACAATGCATAGCCGTTAAAAACTATATTCCCCATAACATTCCAGGGTGCTTTCACAAAGCTTCTCATATCAAGATGGTCATAGAGATGAAAATTATCACCATAGCAATAAATCCTCATATAATTGTTAAGGTCATGCTCAAAGCTAAAGCTATCCGGTTCTACAGGTGCGGCAACCAGTTCCACATAAATCCAGAAATTATGTGCTAACCTTCTGCACCAGCCGTAATCATCCCAATTCCGTATCTCATGGCGCGTCAGTCTCTGTTCCTGACAAAAATGTTTTTTTAAATTTTTTATATCAGGTGCGGCCGCATCTATTTGTATCGACTGTTTTTTACGTTCTGCAAATTCCTGCAGGGTGGCTACAGTAATCCTGCACCATTCGTTATACCACTCCTGCATCTGGTTTGTCCTGTGCAGCAGCCATTCCCTATTCTCCCAAGGGGATACGGAAATAGTGTAAATCTTTGTATAAGTTTGCTTCGGCGTTCCGAAAACTGCCTGAAACTTTTCAACAATCTCCAAAGCCTTTTTACGAGGATTCTCCCTGGTCAATTCAATCCTTATCCTGAGTGCCGCCTTCATATCAAAACGCTTCTCCAAAAACACGCTGTTACTCTGATAGAACATGGCATGAAAGAAAAAAGCACTGGCGTGTATCTTTCCCGCCTGCCAATCCAAAGTCGGTGTTGTATTACAATCCTTGTACCAGGAAATATCATCCAGGGCAATATCCGTTTGAAAAAAAGAGTATGGCTTTGGTATCTTAGCCGCAATACTTTCCAGAAGCCCTCTCGTAATCTCTTCCTTTTCCGTCATAAATACAGCATTTCCATCAATAAATTCGGGGAAATTGCTGAAGTATCCATACCACTTTTCCTCATACTTTTCACTCTTTTCCGTAGGATGCCAATAAGACATCAGTTGGGGAAATGCCCTGCACATCATTGCATGAAGCGTACGGCTCTCAGTCTTTGCATCATTCACGTCTTCCAAAAAGAACAGCCTCCGCTTTTCCTCCCATTGATTTTCCTGCATTATCCTGTACACCAAGGGCAAAATCTCAGGAAATTTCTGCTTTACCTCAATCATTGCATTCAAAAATCGTCTCATTGGTTAATCACATCCCTTTTTCATTCCATCTTCTCCTGTTTATTCAAGCTGTAAATACAGTGCCCCCAAAACTTTTGCAAGTTTTTCTGCCAGACCCAGATTAAATGCGCCCCGTTCCGTATCTATCACATAAGACGGTATTCCCTCCGCCTTTATCATCTCTGCTGCCTGTATTGCCAACTGCATGGAATTGCCCGGCCTTTTATCAAAATTGGCTTTTCCATCGGTCAAAACAACCAGCACCGGCGCAAATTTCTGCCGTTTTCTCTTTTCCCACATAATCATTTCATAAGCCATGCGAAGTCCCATTCCCAGGGGTGTGTTTCCGGCAGCGGGAATTTCCTGCAGACATTTCTTCGCATATTCAACGCTTCTCGTAAAAGGCAGCCTGCAATTTGCCTCTCCGTTTCCGAAGGTAATGACTCCCACATATTCCCTGCTGCAGTAAATTTGATCCAATAAAGAAAATACTGCGCCTTTGGCAAAGGCCAGCCTCTTTTCCATCCCCTGTGATCTGCTGGTATCCACTGCAAACAAAATTCCCCGCCTTTCTTTCTCCAAAAGCCTTTCATAGCGCAGGTCTTCCGGCTCTATCTGTACAGCCTTCTGCCCCTTAGAAACCCGTATTCCCTGAAAAGGCGCCGCTGCCCGAAGGGTTGCCGCCGTATCAATCCGGCTTTGTCCGGGTAATTTCTGCAGACGATACCCCTGATGAATACCAAAACCATTTTTACTTTCCTTATCCGCCCTGCCTCTTCCTCCCTGCCTGAGGTATTCCCCTGCAGTCAAGAGTTCCACAAGGGATATCCTTTGTCCGTTATATAAAACAGGTGCGGAAAGTTCTGAAAGTTTTCCACTTCCTATCCATCCTCCGCTTTACTTTGTTTCTGAACTTTTTCACGGTTTGACGCCTGTGAGAAAACCTCTTCCATACGTGATTTCTCTATCTGCCCCTCCTCCGTAGGAGTCCGCCGCATTCTGTGCGGCAGCGTATATACTGCTGCCCGGCGCAAATCACTTTCCTCCACAATGCTTCTTCCTTCCATTGCCGCTATCGTTTTTGCAGTTTTAATCATGCTGATATCCGCACGGTGTCCTTCTGTTTCCAGCCGGATTCCCACTTCTGCTGCAAGGCAAATCAGGTTATGGGAAATTGTCACCGACGGAAGAAGCTCTCTGGCTGCTGTAATCTGCTCTCCCAATACCTTTTGTTTTCTTGCATATTTCCTTCTGAATTTTCCCGGATTCTCTTCATATGCCAGCCGGTTTTCAATAATGACTGCCCTGGTTTCCACCTCGGTTTCGCCTGTTACATCCACTACCAGTCCGAACCGGTCAAGCAGCTGGGGACGAAGGTTTCCCTCCTCCGGATTCATGGTGCCAACCAGCGCAAACCGTGCCGGATGGGAATAGGAAATTCCCTCCCTTTCCACCGTATTGACACCCATTGCCGCCGCATCCAGCAAAATATCCACAATTCTGTCTTCCAAAAGGTTAATTTCATCCACATACAGGATTTGTCCGTCCGCCGCCTTCAATATCCCCGGCTCAAATTTCTTCTTTCCTGTCTGAATCGCATATTCTACATCCAGGGTCCCCACTACTCTGTCCTCTGTTGCTCCCAAAGGCAGTTCCACTACCTTTGTTTCCGAAAGCAGCTCGCCTAATGCCCTCACTGCTGTGGATTTTGCGGTTCCTTTCTGTCCCCGTATCAGCACGCCTCCCAGGGAAGGGTTAATCAGATTTAAAAGCAAGGCTTCCTTCATCTGGTCCTGTCCCAATATGGCAGTAAATGGATAATTTTGCTTTTGTGACACTGTCATTTTCTATACTCCTATTCTATACCCCTATTCTATTTGTCCCTCTGTTTCCAGATAGGCATTCTGCAATTCTTCCAGTTCCTCATCATCAGCCTGCCAGTACCCCCGGTTTTTTGCCTCCGCCAGGCGTTTCAGCAGGTTCAGGTAAGCCCACCGGTTGCTTTCCTGCATCCGGCTTCTTAACTCTGCATTCCCCACATAACATGCTTCCAGTTCCGAAAAAGTTTCACTGTCTATCTGACCGGTAGATGCTGTAAGCCCAATAACATTTACAAATCTTTTTGCAATCTGACTCACACCATGGTAATCATGTTTCATCATTCCTTCAATCCATGCCGGATTCAAAAGCCGGGTTCTGATTCCCTTTTCAATGGAAGCTTTTGCATCATAAAGCCTGATTTGCTCCCCTACCGTATCCGCCACATACATTGTGGTCTGCTTTCCCTGCACTTTCTCAACAGCCTTTGCCAGTCCGCCATAAAATTCGTAATAATGGTCTAAATCTATCAGTTCATATTCCACATTATTGCGCACCTGCGACATCATGGACACCTGCTTATAATTACTCTGCAGCAGATTCTCTATTTTCTGTCCATGCTTTGAGGTAGAATAAACATATGACAAACTATCGGTAAAGCATGCTCCCAGTTCCTCTTCGTCCGCCCATGTACCTTTACGCACCGTTTCAGTAAGAGAGGTTCCATACTCCCCCGCCTTTGGGCCAAAGATTCTGCTGCGCGCAAGCTCTTTTGCCTCCGCCTCTTCATATCCCTGTTCCGCCAACTGTCTATAATATTGTCTGGTATGCTCCGCAAAACTGCTCTGTTCATCAGTTTCCTGCAGTTCCTCCAGCTTCCGGAACAATTCATTAAAATCATTTATCAGATTCGGATACATATTACGGAAAAAGCCGCAGATATGTATCACTGTGTCCACACGCGGCCTGTCCATCTCCTGCGTGGGAATAATTTCAAACCGGCTGTCAAAGCTTCCTTCATACTGTTTCATCCGAATACCCAGGTAATACAGTATTTGTCCTATAGTCTCTCCCTGGGTTTTTGAAGTTTCAAGTCCCCACAAAATTACCGCCGCAGATTCGGGATAACATCCATTCTGCTCATAATAACACTTTAAGGTCTTTTTCGCTATTTCTCCGCCTCTTTCAAAAGCAGTTTTCGTGGGAACCAGCCTCGGGTCAAACTGTACCAGATTTCGCCCGGCAGGCAGCATATCCGGATTTTTCAAAATATCCCCTCCCGGAGCCGCAGGCAGATATTCTCCGTCCAACGCTTTCAGGATTCCCCGGCTTTCTGTCTCGTCCATGATATGAAGCCCATCGGGAATCAGGGATGTTTCATATTCATACAAAAGCTCTTCTATCTGTTCCAGCTTTCCTGCCGAAATCGCTTCTCCTGTTAAAAGATGTGCTTCCGCAGCCGCTTTCCCGACCGCATCCAGCAAATCGCCGCTTCGTTCCGGCGCCATTTTCAGGCTTTCCCTATATTCTGCAATCACTGCCTTTAATTCACTGTACTCTGCACTAAGCCCGCTTTCCCTGAAGAGCGGCGGCGCATAACTGATTAATACCGCATGACTCCGCCGCTTTGCCACCATTGCTTCCGAAGGATTACCCATATAGTAATAATAAAAATGCGGTGTAGTTCCAATTATCCGGTCCGGCAGGCAGTTTTCCGTCATGCCGGAATCCTTGCCCGGCAAAAATTCCAGGGTTCCGTGAGTTCCGATATGTAAAATTGCATCCGCACCGAAATCTTCTCTGACCCACCTGTAAAATGCCGCATATTTTTCATCAGGCATACCGTTTCGGTTATGGTAAGCGCTGATGTCATTTTCTTTCATGCTGCTTCTGCAGGGCTGCAATCCTATAAAAATGCTGCCGTTAATTAATCCGTAAGGATTCGTATTTTCTACCTGCTTCTTATCGTGCCACTCCGGCTCATTACATGCTCCTTCTCCAAAGGCGGACTGAAGCCTTTCCTGAGACATCGGCGACACCTGATAACCTGCCTTCTGCAGTGCCTTCAGCAATACTGAAACAGAAGCAAAGGTGTCCAAAAATGCCCCTCCGAACAGATTGTCCTCTCCGGGAGGATAATTGTAGCAGATAACCGCCAGTTTCTTTTCTGCATTGCTTTTTTGCTGCAGGCTTAAATATCCCCTCACTCTGTCACAAAAGGTCTGTATCCGCTCCTCAATCGGTTCAATATGAGTCAGTTCTATATACGTGCTCTCTTCTTTCTCATCTGCGGTCACGATACCCACAGGATACGTATGAATTCCTCCATCCAGTTCCGGCAGCATAATGCTTATTAAAAATTCTCCCGCATTTACTCCGTCCTCCTGTTCCCAGGATTTCCTGTCAACTTTCGTCAGACAAAACGGTTTAAAATAGGGAACATTCACCTTTTTCAATATTTCCACGGCGCCGTCCGCATCTCCTCCCATAGGTCCCGCTCCCAGCCGGAAGGGCATCAGATTTACAATAGCCTTCACCGGATATTCCGTCTCCGTTAAATACTGCTCCAGTCTGGCTAAATCCTTATCCTCATTCTGTGAAAATGCAACAGGCAGCACATTGCAGTCCTTTTCCAACTGCTTCATCATGGATTTTACCACCGGATAAAAGTCATTAGGATAGCAATGTCCGTAAAACAATAAAGCTACAGTGGGCCTTTCTTTCAGAAAAGAATACTTTTTCCAATAACCCTTACACGTATCACAGCAGACTCCTGTTTCAGGATTCTTCAGGTAAATTCCATACCGCATGGTACAGGGCTTTTCCCTGGGCAGATTACGCATCCCACAATAATTGCGCAGAATCAGATGCATAAAAGAATAAATATCTTCTCTGCTTGCCTGCTGCCAGTAATCTATCAACAGGAAAAGATTTTTCATATCCTTCATCATTCCAACCGGAACCACACTGCCCATCATGATTGCCATCCGCCGCATCATATGCATCATCTGCCCCGCAGTATTTTTTGTATCTGAAGCACGCTTTGAGGCTGCCGTTGATGCCGGCTTTTTCCCTGCCATCATTTTCATGGAATCCATAGCAAATGCTCCAAGCCGGTTCAAATCCCGGTTAGCATTACCGATGACAATTCTCTGACCCTTACAGCGCAGCAGCCCGTCCCGCACAACCTCCTGCAGATGCTGGGAAGCACCCATAATATCTATAATCGCTACGTCTGCATCCTGTATGGCATCTCTGATTTTCTCCGCATCCACGCCCTGTCCCATGCCGGCGTCAGCCACATAAAATGACCGGATTACCAGTTCTTTGTCAGGATGTTCTTTCCTCCATTCCTCTTGAAAACCTGCAATTCCTGCCAGCGCAGGAGCTGATACCGCTACAACTGTAAATTTCATATTTTGCACCAAGTCTCAAGCGAAAACACCTGCATTTTCATTTGAGACGCAAACACCTTAAGTGAAAGATATGTGTTTGCATTTTACCCTTTCTTCCTTTTCTTTCACCCTTCCTTCCAAACAACAAAAGCGTACCATAAAGGTACGCCGTACAATGGAAAGTACGCTTTGCGAACTTTCTATTAGCTTCACAGTGACCGACTCGCCGGGACTTTCACCCGATTCCATGTTCTAATGACTTAAGAAGAAAAAAGGGCATTCTGTTATGCGTTCTATTATACCATCTGAAATTACTATTACCAAATCTTTTCTGAAATTTCTGTAGCATATCCCACTGATTTTTCCGAATGCCCGGCTCCTTCCTGCATTGTTTACTATTCTTTCTATAGTAAAATTCAATTTTTTATTTTTTTAATATAGCACTTTGCAAGAGCTTCTGACAAATTATCATCCGAATAAATCTTATCAAAATCACTAACAGAAAGAGTAGTAATCTGTTCTCCGTTCCAAAGAGCCTTCTCACTTGCTTCGTATGTTTGACGATCCACCTTTTCTCCCGCAATTTCACTTACATAACCGGTATTTTCATCACGGATGATGTCTGTAACATTCACGTAATACTCATAACTAAAATCAGCATCGGAATACTCTTCTTCCACATAATTATAAACAGCATGCAGCATTTCTATATTTGCATTGGACGAAGTGCACGTCAAAGTATCAAAATCCCATATATCCATCCTGGACATCTTATCATTTACATTATCTATTATATCCGTTTCATTATCATATGTTGAAAAATTATAAATATAATAGTAATCGCAATAAACCATACCCCTTCTTTCTGCATAACTGAAAGGAGCAACGTAGCCATAAAAATCATCCATTGTATTCACTCCGGGCGATAGAAGAACTGCTTCCTCATTTTTGTACGTATACAAATAATCTCTTCGATTACAATGATCATCATAATCCAAATCAGTGCACCCATAACTTAATAACATTTCCGGGATTTCATCATCATTAAGATATATGAAACAAACATTGACATAATATCGTTCCGGCTCCTCATAAATTTCACTATTCGTTTTAAAATACTGATTCAAAATCCCTTCATAGGCTGACAGCCATGGCTGAGATATAATAGTCTCATCCACTTTCATGTCCGTATCCAGAGTTACAATTCTTTCTCTTTCCACATATTCTATCTCCGGCCAATCGCTTCTGATTCCTCTGTTTATCTCATCTTTTATTCTCTGTCTGCAATATTCTACTTTGATTTGAAAATCTATTAGCTCTAAAAGCTGCTCATCGCTTAACTCATGCTCCGGGAAATAATAAGTACAGTTGCTGCTGCAAAAGGCAATTCCTTCTCCCTCATAATCATTTACACTCTGTATAATTGATATTGGATGTTCCGGTAACTTACCACTATTTTTATAAAGCATCTTAAGTGCTTTTCTTCTGCCCAGTTCATCAAAGGTCAACTCCCTGCTGAAAAAACTTGTCTCAGTATTTGCAGAATAATAATTTATATAGATTTCATCAACTTCCGTCATGGACATTTGATCCAGATAATTGACATAATAAAGCGGGTTGCTGGCTTTAACATAGGCTTCATAATCAACATACCTTTCTAACAAATTAAATACAACCAGTTGAAGCAATTCTTCATCTGACATTTCATTTTCCGGCATGTATAAAATACCGTCTTCCGTAGAAAAAGCAATTCCCTGCCCCATGTAAGCATCCTTAGATGAAATAACTATAGCCTCTCCGGATGGTTCTGCCATATCCCTGCAATATAAATCAAACAATTCACTAAAACGCTTCTCCTCCTCTTCTGATAATGCTCTCGACATACGCTTCCGGTCATACTGAAAAACATTTTCATATAAATCAATGATCTCTTCGTCCTTCATATTCCTCATTTTTTCCATATGGCTTATATACGCTTTCACGGACAAAACAGTAGAGCCTGATAATATAAACAGCACTCCAATTACAATCGCTGCTTTTGATAAGGTATTGTACTTTTTTCGTTTAATAAACCCGTTTTTCTTTTTGCTTCTGTTTCTTTCCATTTTAATCGTATCAATAGCATTCTGATAACCGGCTGATACAACATCTGAAATCTGCACATTTTCGCACATATTTATATATTCATCTATTCTCATAAATAATCCTCCCCATTATTTTTTGAATCATCACTAAGAAATTGTGCTAATTGCTTTCTTCCCCGGGTCATTCTGCTGCGCACATTCATATCTGTTATATGCAGCAGACTTGCTATTTCTTTTGTTGAAAATCCATCCACATAGTACAATTCCAAAACAATACGATATTTCTCATTTAGATTACTCAACAACTCTTTCCATTCACTCGTAAAATAATTATCCGTGTGCGCTGTCTCCGGAATTTCATCAGTGAAAATTAATCTCTTTCTACTCCTCAAAAGATCTTTGCATTGATTAATTAAGATTCTGGTAAGCCAGGTTTGAAAATAGTCATCATTTTTTAATTGTCCAATTTTCTCCCAACACCGCAAAACAGTTTCCTGAATTGCATCCGCAGCATCTTCTTCATTCTGCAGCATGGAGATTGCTATTCGATACATTCTTTGCAGTTGAGTTCTCATTAGCTGATCAAATGCATCCGGATTTTTATTTTTAGCTTCTTCAATAAGACTCATTACTTCCTCCCTGCTTCTGAATTGAAATCTAATTGAATGAATACAACTAAAATCAATTCTATCATTTATTTCTGTATATTAGACTATTGAAAAATGTATTATGTGACAAAAATATGTATATTCATTTTTAAAAACTTCTGCTTTCTGTTTTATCTCTACTATCAATTCAATTTCATGAAAAAGGGGGCTGTCGCACTAAGTGATTAGTGCGACAGCCCCGCCTGGCATCTTATCTTCAATTTCTTCTTCTGCCTTCACATGGATATCTACCCGATTTTTAACATCGAGTTTATTAACAATCCAGCCTTTTTTTCATACACATTTTGATAAAATCATCTATTCGATTTTTGTTCCAGCCTGCTGCTGAATCATCAATGGTATTTAATATCTGGTTGATATTGGTGATGGATGCACTTAATTCTTCCGTATGCGCTCCTAATACGCCGCTGACGCTGACATAATAAGCTGCATCCTCCTTGTAGCTTTCCGCAAGATTTTCCTGTCGTATGACTTCTCTCACAAATCATACAATATCCCATAAATTTCTCCTCTATTCTATCCAATTATGTCATTACTGTTTCTATTCGTCTACGGCTTTACCAGCAATATTGCGGAAAGTCCGTAATGCTATCCCTCTCACACCACCGTACATGATATTCGGCATACGACGTTAAGAATGGAGAATATTTTGCGGATTGTATTCGAGAGCATAGCATAGCGTTTTTCGATGTACTTACTATGCTTTTTATGGATGAAATCTGCATATTTTCGTTGATTTTATCTGTTCTATTTTTATTTGCATGCTCTCTACCCAACTGCCTGACTTGGAAACATTTCATTATATTTTTCCTCCGAAATAATGGAATACCAAATAATCTCTTTTGTGTTTCCTTCATTATATTGTTCACACCATGCATCATATTCTGCATTATCCATAATCAGGGTCGGCTCATAATAGTTTTCGGAAATATCATAGTACACAATTCCATCTCCATCCAAATCTTTCTCTTTTGGAAATTTCGGATCCGGATCAATATCTTCTAAAATTTGGTATTGCCAGGCATCTATATTAGCTATACATTCATACTTATCTACCTGGTCATTATATATTAGTAAAGAATAAGGCCAAAAGTCATATAAACTTGATCTGCCATGGTTATGAGACGCTTCTTCCTTAATATATCCATTATCGTACACCGTCATCTCCGGCCAACCTGCATATTCAATATATACTTCTTTTGTTTCTCGATTATAATCGTATATGTATAATACCATTCCCGCCATGCTACTCGCATTTCCAAAATTAATCATCAATTCGTCTTGGCCATCATCATCAATATCCATTACGGAATATTTATTATCATAAGGCACACCATCACATTGAACTCCTTCTGTAGCCGGAAATACGTTTGTTTCCAACATTTCCCGGATAAGATTTCTGTACACTTTATCTTCAATGCTTTGGTAATCCATATCCGGTTCTATACTTTCTTCCACAGATTCTATATCTTCTGCAGTATTCTCTGATTCATTCTCCACCATCGCAGCTTGCTGTGGTATTTCTACAATATGCGCTTTCGTACCACAGGCTGAAAGTGAGATGCATACCCCTAAAATATAAATAGCTATGTTTCTCTTCATTTGTTCACCCTTTTCATTATATCTTTATTCAAAAATTCCAATCTGCCACGCTGACAAATCGAGTAACATGTGTGCTTTTAAGTGTCTTGATATGCAAAAAACTCAGTAAAAAAGAAGCGCCCTTCTAAGGATAACAAGTTTTATTTTACTTGTCTACCCAGAAGAGCGCTATCCCATGAAGACTAACAGAAGCTTACTTTACCGGATAAAATTTGCCAATGCTTCCATCATACTCAATCGAATGCATGTTTTCTCCCTCACCATATGTTACGGGAAGTGCAACGCTCATAATGTGGCTGATAACAGTCCCATCATCAACATCCTTACGAAGATAAACATCTACTTTTTCGATTGGTGTCATGTTGGCACTCTGTCCATAAGGAATGCTGATAGCATTAATCGGGTTATTGGCAAATGCCCGTCCATTGACAGTTACATCCTGCGCAAGTCCAAAAGTGAGTAATGGGTAATCAGTCATATCATTTTTGATACCATAGGAATTTTCCTCCAAATCATTGCAGGGAGTCGCAGTACCAAAATAGCCTTTATCGAAGCCATAAACGATTTTTGTTGCAGCTTCTTTATCAGACAGCTTGTTGATAGCCGCACCACCCTGAATTTCCGTATCGGATGCATACACGGCATAATTTTCCTGCCACTGGATGGTGTTGTGTGCAAATGGCTTGAAGGTAAGCCATGCAACCTGCTTGTCCTGATTTCCGGCGGTATGTTTCACAACTACTACCTTTTCACCAGCAGCATAAATCGTTGACAGATCACTTTCCTTAAAATCAATATTCAATTCATAATTTGACATAATTTTTACCTCTCTTTTTTATTATTTTTTATAAGCGCTTACATTTATTATAAGATGATAATTCATTGAAAATCAGGCATCTCATTATTTTTTTTGAAAAAATTAACGGATTGATTCACCGTATGGAACACATAAGGACATACATTCCACTTATGAATTACCAAAGGTCCTCTTCCCCACTTAGATATAACAAATTTTCCATTACAATCATACACAATTCCTGAATGCTCATTATTTGTAGCAGGATAGTAAATCCTTTGAAAATCAGCGGTAGCGCTATTCCCAATAAAATGATAGCTTTCATCCATCCAATATGCCGAGGGATCATTCATCCAATAAGTGTTCCGCTTGCTATGCTCATACCAGGCAAAAGAATGACAGTTATATTTCAGTGTCGGTTCTCCCATGATAACGATTCCCTGATAAGTATCCAGCATGGCTTTGCAAAGCTCCCTTTTCCTATCCTCACTAAAATCCTCCTGACTACTTCGATCATATACAGGCACATCAGTCTCTCTAGGCGTTTGGACATTTATAAAATTTTCGTTAAATTCATCATTAGCGGGGGCGCACTCTTCCAGGAGACTTCGCATTATGTTCTTTTTTAAAAAAATTTGCCATGGATCAGAATTGGATAGTTCCTGTCCATAATTATTGAAAAAATTTTGAACAGCCATAGCACTATCATTGCGATTAAGAAATGCCTGTAAAGTCGGATTATATGTTGCAATATTTCTAATTCCGTCTGCCATGGAAGTATACAGAAAAATATTGATATTAAGCGGATAATCCAATACCAACTCCAATAATTCTTCTGTAGGCAATTCTTGTATGATGTAATCCGGCACAGCGCACGCTTCAATTTTATCGGTGAGTGTTTCCAGGTTCTGCCATCTCATAGATGCTTGATTAACCGGATACAAATATTTGCCCATTTGAGCATTTTTAGTCCATGTTAATTCGTTCATTTTGATCCTCCAATTATAGTTAAGTTTTATTAAGGTGAAAACAAATCTCCGGATAATCTGATTTCATAGATCTATATAAAACAGCTTAAGCTATGAATTTACCTTTTTATGCAGCAAAATATATTCCTTGTACTGATCCTTAAAATACTTTTCATTAAAACGAAAATTACGAAGACAGACAAAAAGCGCAATTTTGCATTCACTATATAAATCCATATCCAAGTGACCGTAAACGTAACTGTACTTATACAATAGCCGCTCATATTTTTGATACACAACAAGTAAATTCTCATAAGACATTTTATTTTCTGACATAACTTGAAATTTCCTTTCTAAGTGCCTTAAGAGCTGCAATTTTAATATCATAGACAGACTGTGGGCAGATTCCCATACAGAGCGCTATCTGCCGATCAGAATAGCCTTTTTGGAAAGATAATTTCAAGTATTGCTTTTGGCGTTCTGTCAGATGCGAAATAATATCGTCAAAATAATATTCATAGATATCTTCCTGACCACACTCCTGAATTCCTTTCTGAAAATCGGTTATGATTTCGGACTGTGTCTGTTTTGCGAAATGAATAATATATTTTTTCCGTGTTTCCTTAAGTGTTTTAGATAAATATGCTAAAAACATATGTTCCTTAGCAAGATACAAAAACTCCTTTTCGTTGAGAGAACCTTTTTTTTCAAAATAATATTCTGTCAATGTCTGTTCCTTTTCCATATTTTTCCCCTTTCTCGACAATTACAGTTTCTATTACTATTTAAGAATAAAATTTTCAAAAAATAAGGTGATATAGAAAAATAGTTTTTAGATTATGCTGTTATACTAAAATTTCAATCAATCTTTTGCTTTCCATACGCTTCAACACTTCACTACATTTTTGTTGTTCTATATCATAAGGCTTTCCTGTCTTGAGCTTTAACTCCTTTAACATAAACTATTATTTCAATGTTCATTAAAGTGATTTCCCATGTAAAAAAGTGTCTTCGACACTTCAACTCCCCTGCCCCTCAATCTTGAGGGGATTAGGGATTTCTTTTTTTGCTCTTTTCCTTCATAATAGTCTTATGAATGTTTTACAAAAGATTTTTAAAGACCATTTTGAAGAAATT
>JAGASK010000038.1 GCA_017621815.1 Lachnospiraceae bacterium
ATGCATGTACCCATGAGGGATGCCATACAGACGGCTTCAAGGAGAGCATTTGCAAAAGCATTATTTTGAAAAAATAAAACCGAAAAAGGCATCCTGGAAAAACTGAAAGGTAAGTTGCCAATAAAGTGTTGACACAAACTTGAAACGGTAATTATTTGCGAAGGTGTGGCTGCTATGGTATACTGATACCAATGGCATTTTTTTGAAAAGAGTATGGGTTTCGCAATCACCCGATTTACCATAAGGTAAAGGAGTCAGGTTTATGGCCTTAAAAATAAAAAAAGAATCTGTTTATTTAATATTATATTGTGCAGTTTCAGCGTTTTTCATTCTGCTTTTTGCAACCCGTTCTTCCTTTCTTTATCCCTGTAATGACTGGAATGATGCAAACAGTTATTTTTCCGTGGGCAAGGCGCTTTTTAACGGAAAGGTTCCTTATCGGGATGTATTTGACCAGAAGGGAATGTATCTTTACTTTTTTTACGGGCTTGCCTATCTTATATCACATACCACTTTTACAGGAGTATTTTTGCTGGAATTGATATTGGCGGTGTTTGATTTGGCCGGTATCTGTAAAATCCTTCAGCTTTATGTGAAAAAAGCATCAGCGCTGATTCTGGCGCCCCTTACCCTTGCGGTAAGCTTTTCTTCCCAAAGCTTTTACTGGGGAGGAAGTGCGGAAGAAATATGTCTCCCCTTTTTAATCTGGGGGCTTTATCTTTCCCTGCGCTATTTTAAAAAGGAATATCCGGGCAGGGCAATGAAGGGCAGGACAATATTCGCAGCAGGACTTTTGGCGGGGATGGTCGCCAATATTAAGTTCACGGTGCTTGGATTTTTCTTTGCATGGATGATGTGCATTGCCTTTTCCTTTCTCGTACGGAAGGATTTGAAAGGAGCTGTCAGGGGCTGTTTGATTTTCCTTGGAGGAATGGCAGTGACCTTTCTGCCCTGGCTCATTTATTTTGCGGTGAATCATGCCCTTTATTACTGGTATTGGGGCTATGTATATATTAATGTATTTGCCTACAGCAATCTGAACGGAGAAGGACCGGGAATTGCTGAAAGAGTATACACCCTTGCGAAGCTTCTTTATTGGGTGGCGGTTAAAAATATGGGTTACTTTATATTTGTCATTGCAGGCGTACTTTATGAATTTTTGGGCAAAAATGAAAAATGGCTGGAACGCTTCAATATTCTGTCCATGAGCTTTTTCTTATTTCTGGGAATTTACGTAGGAGGTTCGGAGCTTCCTTATTATGCCCTTCCCCTCTGCGTATTTACTGTGCTTGGATTTGCCTTAATTGGCAGAACAGGTGAGAGAATCTGTGAGAAACTGACGGAGAGGAAGGATTTTGGCAGAGGACGGCTCATGCCGGCGGCCGGATGCGGGGCGGCAGTTCTTGCGGGCGCAGTCTTTGTATATCTTACTTCTATGAATATTCCGTTTATGTCAGAAAAAAGAGAAAATATCTTCTTATATCAGTTTAAAGAAATTGTAGAGCAGAAGGAAAATCCCACGCTGCTGAATATCGGATGTCTGGATGCGGGACTTTATACGGTGTGTGATATTGTTCCCACCTGCCAGTGGTTTCAGACCCAGACTGTAATTATGGATACGGTCTTAAGCGAACAGGAGCGCTACATCAGGGAGGGACAGACAGATTTTGTCATAGCAAGGGACAGCTGGCCTGATGTGATTTGGGATAATTATGAACTGGCAGCGAAGGCGCCCTGGAAGCTGGGTGAACAGGAATTTACTTATTACTTGTTTGAAAGAAAGGCAGGGCAGTAAATATGATTGCATTAAAAATAATCAGCCTGATTATCTGGCTTTTCATCATTCCTTTTGGTGTAGGGCTTCTGCCGGCATATCTTTTGCCGGAAAAAGACAGAACGCCGGGAGCTGTTTTTGTTTACGGATATTTTGTTATGTTTGCATTGTTTGAGCTTGTGGGAATCCCTATAGTCATTTTTGTAACGTATCATTCTTTTTCCCTGCTTTCATACCTGTTTACGGCGCTTTCCCTGGCCCTGGGGCTTGCAGGCACGGCACTTACCTGGTTTGGCGGGAAAAAGGGATATAAGCTGGCTTTCTGGAAGAGAGAAGAATTAAAGCAAATGGCTTTGGAAGAAAAGATATGCTTTCTTATTTTCTTCCTGCTGCTGGCATTTCAGATGTATATGCTCTTTACAAGGGCTTCTTTTGACGGAGACGATGCTTATTACGGAGTGCAGGGAGTGATTGCGCAGCAGCTTGACAGTCTGTACCGCATTAATCCTTACACTGGAAGGAGCGCTCCCCTGGATGTTCGTCATGCGCTGGCGCTGATTCCGGTTTATGAAGCCTTTATAGGCAGAATGAGCGGCATTCATGCAACGATTATTGCCCACAGTGTGGTGCCCCCGGTTTTTCTTGCTTTGACTTACCTTGTGTATTTTCAGATTGGAAAAAGGCTGCTTCATAATAAAAAAGATATGCTGCCCATGTTTATGATAGTGCTGGCGCTGCTGCAGATGTTCGGAAATGTTTCCATTTATACTAACGAAACCTTTTTGCTTACAAGAACCTGGCAGGGAAAATCCTTAACGGGAAATTTTATATTACCCGGGGTATTTCTGATTTTCTTATGCCTGTTTGAAAATAATGCGGAAAGCGATAAGAAGGTATCTAAAGGTACGGGATACTGGATTTTGCTGGCATGTGTAAATCTTGCGGCAGGAGTGAGCAGCTCCCTGGCAGTTTTATTAAGCGCCCTTTTAGTGGCGGGTCTTGCTGTCCTTTTTGCCGCATATAAACGGAAATTCAGCATTCTTGTAAAAGCGGCGCTGACCTGTATTCCCAGTGCGGTTTATGTGCTGACTTACCTGATTATCAGTCATTAGGAGGTGTGCGGCTATGTTTGGAATTTTTATGGAAAGTCTTGTCATATTCAAGCTTTATACCGGGCTGAAGCTGTTAATCGTGTTATTTGCTCTTTCCTGGATATATCTTCTGGTTACGGAAAAGGATAAAAGGGTAAGGCTTTTATTTGTCTGGGCGCCGCCACTTATTATACTTCTGTTTTTGTTCCCCATAAGCCGTAAGCTTTTTGTGGCGGCAGGGCTGGACGGAGAAACTTATTACCGGATTCTCTGGACGATTCCCATGGGCGTGATAACGGCTTATGCATCCTGCCGGCTCTTTAGCAGGCATAAAAGAATCGGACTCATAATTACTTCTGTACTTGTGATATTGTGCGGAAGTCTTGTGTACAAAAACGGATATATTTCCAAAGCGGAAAATCTTTATCATATCCCAAATACAGTAATCCGCATCTGCGATCTGATTGCACCGGAAGGCGAAAGCGGCCAGGCAATGGTGGTGGTTCCGGAGGAACTGGTATATTATGTGCGTCAGTACAATGCATCTATCCGTATGCCCTATGGCAGGGAAATGGTAGCCAGTCAGTGGGATTATTATAATGAGGTATACGAGGCAATGGAAGGTACGGAAATTATTGACCTGGAAAAACTGCTGGAGGCCACAAGGAAGGAATACTGCCAGTATATTGTGATTAATCCTGTAAGACAGGTAAAGGGCGACCCGGAAAAGCTGGGACTTCAGCTTCTTTCCACCATAGACGGCTATCGTGTTTATAAGGACCCTGTAGCTGCGGCAGAGGTGGAAAGCTGGGGACAGTATTATGAGGAAGATTGACCGGGTTCATGAGTTTATAAGGATGAGGACTGAATAAATGTTATTTAATTCGTATGCATTTGTGTTTCTTTTTTTCCCTTTGTTTTTCATAGGATTTTACGGCAGTAAAAAATTCAGAAAAGCCTTACTTACCAAGGCTTTTCTCATTTTGATGTCTTTGTGGTTCTATGGCTTTTTAAATCCGGCGAATGTACCTGTGCTGTTGTTAAGCATGGTGGTGAATTATGGGATTTATCTGTGGATGAAGAAGAAAAAAGAAAAGAAACTCCCTCTTGTCACAGGTCTTTTTCTCAATCTGGGGTCGCTGTTTCTTTTCAAATATACGGACTCAGCGTTTGTTCCTCTTGGTATCAGCTTTTTCACTTTCAGCCAGGTGGCTTTTCTGATGGAAGTCTATAGGGGAAATATAAAAACTTTTGATTTTTGGGATTATGGTGTTTATATTACCTTTTTCCCCAAGCTGGCGGAAGGTCCCATTGCCCTGCCCGGGGAAATGGAAGGGCAGATGGAAAAGGTATTAAAGACTCCTTTTGACTGGGAAAAATTTTACAGAAGCTTATGCCTGTTTGTTCTTGGGCTTGCCAAGAAGGTGCTGCTGGCGGATACCCTTGGAGGAGCAGTTGATTATGGTTATGCCAATCTGACAGCGCTGAATTCAGGAGATGCAATTATTGTTATGCTGTCTTATACCCTCCAGATTTATTTCGATTTCAGCGGCTATACGGATATGGCAATGGGAATTGCGGGAATGCTCGGATTCGATTTGCCTCTCAATTTTAATTCGCCTTATAAAGCAGCCAATATTCTGGAATTCTGGAAGGGCTGGCATATTACCCTGACAAGATTTTTTACAAGATATCTGTACATTCCCCTTGGAGGAAACAGAAAAGGGGAAGCGAGGACCTATATTAATACACTGATTGTCTTTTTTGTCAGCGGCATCTGGCATGGGGCAGGAATCAACTTTATCATATGGGGAATGCTCCACGGCATTTTGTATGTGATTACCAGATGGCGGATGAAAGGGAAAAAGGCTTCTTCAGGAAAAATAAAGCATGTGATTTCTGGTTTTGGAACTTTTTTATATGTAAATATAGCGTGGGTATTTTTCCGTGCACCGTCGGTAAAGGATGGGATTTCGCTGCTTCGGAAAATTGCGGCCTGCCGGTTTGGAAGAATTAACTGGGATATGGCAGGTTACTTTAATCTGGATGAATTCTGGTATGTGATTAAAGTGCTTCATATTGACAGCTGGCAGTATGCTCATTATATTCTAATGGTTTTGATTCTGCTTGTGGCGCTTTGTATTGTATTTTTTGCCAAAAACGCCGTAACGGCGGCAGGAAAAATAAAGCCTTCGGCGGTTAATACGCTGATTATGGCAGTGCTGTTTGTATGGTGTGTTATTACCTTTTCGGAGGTCAGCTCCTTTATTTACTTTAATTTTTAGGGTAAAAGAAAAAGAATGGAGGATAAAATGCGAAATATGCAGAAAAAAGAAGTCAGGAAAAATCCATTTAAAAGAGCAGTGATGGGTTTTATGGGTCTGGCAGCTGCTTTTTGTATCGTGATTGCGGCGCTGGTGGTTTTCGTTGACCCTTTTTTTCACTATCATAAGCCGCTTTCGGGTTTTCCCTATCTGATTGATAATCAGCTTTCGCAAAATCCGGGTATGGCAGCACATATGGATTATGACAGTGTTATACTCGGCTCATCCATGACTGTAAACTTCAACACGGACTGGTTTAAGGAGCTTATGGGACTGAATACCATCAAGCTCAGTTACAGCGGGGCTTTTCCTAAGGATCAGTCCAATATTATGAAGATTATTTTTAACGGTAATCATCAGGTGAAAAAGGTTTTTTTGGGTGTGGACGTGATTACTTATACCGGAGGGGTGGAGGAAACCAAATATCCCATTCCGGAATATCTGTATGATAATAATTATTTCAATGATATTCAGTATGTGCTGAATAAGGATGTGCTTTTGAATTATATCCTTCGCCCCCTTGCTGACCCTGATCCCACCAATCTTGCTACGGTGTATGCCAGCTGGTGGACAGAAGAATATTACAGTGAGCAGTGGGTGCTGCATAATTATACTTCACCGGAGCAGGTACTTGAAAAGACAGCTGCGGATGCTTATATTCCCGGTGTAAAGGCGAACCTGGATGTGAATATCTGCCCTTTTATTGAGGATAATCCAAATACGCAGTTTGTGGTCTTCTTTCCGCCCTACAGCATCCTGTACTGGAATGATGTGCTGAAAGAAAATCACCTGGAAGCCACCATGGAAGAGTACCGCTACATTGCGGAAAGGCTGAATGAATATGATAATGTGGAGGTATACTTTTTCCCTGACAGGGAGGATATTATTCTTGACTTAAATCACTATGCGGATTACAGCCATTATCATCCCGATTATAATCGTTTTATGACAGAGTGTTTTACAAATGGAACAGGGCTTGTGGCGAAAAACGGTGACGAAGAAGGTAAGACTATAGACGAATATCTTTCTCACATGAGGGAAATCGTGGATGAGTTTGATTTTGAAGAACTGCTTGCACGGAAGTAGGAATTAGGACAATAATATAAAAAAGGCACCCTTGCGGTGCCCTTTTACTATTCTGCGGCAGAGGAAACGGTTCCCATTCTGTTGTTGATGATATCTGCAATTCTGTCAGCCAGCTTTTCACGGCCTTTTTCATTATAATGCATATGGTCAGCCATGTATTCTTCGTAATTATCTTCATTAATAGTGCCGAAGTAATTGTCAATAATGGAAACGCCGCAGTCCATAGCGGCATCAACTTCTTTTACCAGGTAATGATTCAAAGTGCCGTTGCCTAAATCGGTAATGGTGCCGCTGTGCAGCTTGCCGTCCTCATCCAGATATTGGGCGTAGGTGGGAGACATTACGAAGACTCTGATATACGGCCAGGTGGACTGGATATTATTAAGGGTGGTACGAAGTCCTCCGGTAAAAGCAGTAACATCATTAGGATTGTCAGGGTTGTCGGAGGGGGTTCCCATATTGTAATCCGTGCTGTCATACATGATAATGATGATATCAACCTTGTCCATATCCACAGTTTTCATTACATCCACAGACTCAAGGTAACGGGGGTCAGGTTCATCATTTGCAATGGAATTAATTGCTGTAAACTCATTGTTTCTGAAGCATTCCACTACATAGTAAAGATTGAAATGGTCTCTGGTATATTCGGGATTATAAACGGGATATTTACAGGCTGCCGAGGAATCGGGGAAGGAACAGTCATAAACCACCGCATTTGTTTTTTTACCGATTTTGGCAGCAAGACCGTCTTCACTTCTGTCATCTGAAAAAGGATTATTTCCAAGGCAGAGGATAGTGGTGACGCCGTCATCTTCATGTCCTTCAAGGCGGGAAGAATCCATGGGAATAATCATATCCAGCGTTTCAATATCAAACTCCGAAGCATCCACGTCCATATCATCATCTGAAAGACGGGTGCCCTGATTCCATTTTACAAGACGGTAGACAGAAATGCCGGCAATCAGGACTATTGCCAAAATCAGAATGACATGCAGATTAATTCTGAATTTTCTGTCATTGTTTTTGCCAGAGGCCGGTTCTTTGTCCGCCTGCTCCTCATTTAAGTTATTGTTATTTTTAATCATAGAATAATCTCCTTTAGATAGCATTTTCCCTGTTATTCTACTATTATTTGGACGAAAAATCTATATATTCATAAAAATTTAATATACCTGAAAAGAAGAGTGTGTTAAAATTATCTGGTTGAAAAAATGTTACAGTTCACATCCAATGTCAAAAGCAGGCATTTTGGCGCAGACATCGGAGACGTGAGTGCCGGGTGAAAAGCCGTAAAGCGGCAGAATGAGAGGAAAGATGAAGACTAAAATTGCGGTAAAAGATATTCTGATGCTGCAGGCAGTATTTTTAATTTACAGTGTTAACAGTATTGTGGCTAAACTGGCAGCAGGTGAAGAGCGCTTTAGCATTATGTTTTTTGTATTTTACGGATTAGAGCTTGTTATTCTTGGAGTATATGCCCTTTTGTGGCAGCAGATTATTAAGAAAATCGAACTGTCTGTAGCATATGCCAATAAAGCGGTAACCTTAATATGGGCTATGATTTGGGGAAGCCTTTTGTTTAAGGAACAGATAACCCTGCCCAAAATAGCAGGTATTTTACTGGTGATTGCAGGAATTGTAATTTTAAACAGCGGAAAGGAGGAAGAATAATGAACATGCATTTAATGGTATTAATTATTTCTGTTCTGGTAGCCTCTTTTTCCCAGATTCTGCTGAAAAAAAGTGCGGGAAAAACTTACAGCTCCGTAATTTTTGAATATTTGAATCCCTATGTAATCTGCGGTTATGGCATGATGTTTTTATCCATGTTCCTGACAATCATTGCTTATGAGGGAATGGAATTTACCAATGTTCAGATTGTGGAAGCAACCGGCTACATTATGGTTCTTATATTAAGCTATTTCTTTTTTCATGAAAAAATCACGAAGAGGAAGCTTTTGGGAATGCTTTTTATATTCGCAGGAATCGCGGTGTATTATTTATAGAAAAAGAAAGAGGGACCGGAAAAACCGATCCCTTTTCTCTTACGTTTCATGAAAGGCAGAAAGCAGGCTTTCTGTTTTCAGATTCTGACAGGCGAGCCTGTCTGTAAAACGCTGTCACAGGTGTTATGTACTGCAAGAGAAGCCAATAAGGTGGTAATGGGAAGATTGTTTTCATTTTGTGCCTGAAGTTCGCGATACCATTTACTGTATTTATACATACGGTAAGTGGCTTTCATTTTATTCAGCTGTTCTTCATCGGCACAGGCATTTATCAGTTCTTCCCGTCCCTGCATATCCAGATTTACATAATCCAGATAAGAAATACGAAGTTCCGTTAAAGGCTCCGTGCATTTTGGACATATCATTTTATGTCCGTTCAGCATGAAAACACGTTGACAGCATTTACAGTAATGCATATACATCATAGTAAAATTCCCCTTTTCTATTTTATATATGTTATGTAAATCTGTATTTCTATTTTATTTTATAATGTATATTGAAAAAGTCAATAACTTAAAGTGGATTATTACGTTAATTTATCGCCCAAATTGACAAAAAATTATGTAAACCGGGAAAATAAATGTTAATATTCTTTTAAGAGACGGAATGGGATAAAAAGATTGTACTTATATAGTAAAAATGTTATACTAATCAGGTATTACTTTTAAATGTTACAAAAGTGTTAAATTCGGAGGTTTACATAAATGAGCAAATTGTTTGCCCGGAAGAGTAAGAAAAACAGGAAAAAATTTAATCGGAAAAATGATAATATATCCAGCATGAAGTGGGTGGATTTTGAAGAAGACTTTGACTTTGAGTTTGAAGACGAATACGAAGAAGATGAGTATGATTACGAATATGACGATGAATATGAAGAGGAAGAAGAGTATGAAGATGACGAAGAGACTGACGAGATAGAGGATGAAGAGGAGTACGAAGAAGATGATGATGATGAAGAGGATGAAGAAGAGTACGAAGTAGACGACGAAGAAGAGTATGAAGAGGAAGAAGAATGGGAAGATGAAGAATCCGATGAGATAGAGGATTACGAAGACGACGAGGACTTCGATGAAGAAGAGTACGAAGATGAAGACGACTACGATGATGAAGATTACGAAGACGAAGATGAAGATTACGAAGACGATGATGAAGATTATGACGATAAATATGATAAGACTTATGGAAGAAAGAAAAAATCGGTTTTCTTTCTGAGCCGCATGAGCCTGGTTGACCGTATTACAGCGTTTACGGGGATTATTGTTCTTATAATGGCAGCCGCCGCCGGCTATCTTTATATAAATGCCAAGGCGGATGAAAAACAGGTAGCAGCTTTTGCAGAAGTGGGGGAAGGAATAGAAGGAATTCAGGTAATCGGTGAAAGCGGACTCCTTGCAATTGCTGATGCACAGGCTGCAAAGCTTATGGCAGCTGAAATGGAAGAGGCCGAGGAGCAAGCACAGGAAGAAGAAAAGAAGAACAGCAATAATAATAAAACAGAGGTTGTGTTAAATCTGACTTCCATTCAAAAGGACCTTAAAATTAAATTTGTAAATAAAAAGACAGAAAAATTGATTCCGAGTGTTGAATTTGAAGTTGAGATTACACCGCCGTCCAATAAAACATATATTTTGAAGGATGAAGACCAGGACGGTATTATCTATGAGAAAGGCATGGAGCCCGGAAAATATAAGGTTGCGATTGTGGCTCCCGCCGATTTGGAGGATTACAGCTTTTCTGCGGAACCTGTGGCAATTACAGTGCGGGATACCATTGAATATAAGAAAGTAGATGTGTCCGATGAGGTAAAGACAGAGGCTCAGGTTAATGCCAAAGCGGAAGATACCAAGGTAAATGAAACAGTGGTGGAATCTGCCAATACGGATACTGTGGAATGGGTGGAATCTACCAAAACTATAATAGAAGGTACGGAAGAAACTTCAGAAGAATATGAGGTTGTGGATAAAGCCAATATATCAGATCCGGGGGCAAAAGCAGCTGTAGGATTCCGGTTACTGAGCGGAATTACAGACACGCCGCTTGTCACCACGGAAAATCCGGGAACAGATCCGGGCACAGAACCTGCCCCAACCCAGGAGCCGACCGAAGCACCGACACAGGAACCGACTGAAGCGCCGACCCAGGAGCCTACATCTGTTCCCACAGAGGTTCCCACGCCGACACCGGAACCGACACAGGAACCGACCCAGGCGCCTACCCCAACCGCGGCGCCGACCGAAGCGCCGACTTCAGCACCGACACCGACGCCTACCGTGGCTCCGCAGGCTACACAGACTCCGACTCCGGTATCTGAACAGACGCCCACACCTACGGCAACAGCTGCCGCCTCTCCGACCACAAGCCCGTCGGAGACGCCTACAGCATCTCCCACAGGAACACCGACGCCTACGCCTACCCCTACGGCAACACCTGACCCTGCGGAGGAAGCAAAAAATAATACAACAAGTGATTTGCTCACAACCAGCGGCGAAAAATTGTATGTAAAGGATGGGGACGGCAATTTCAGGGAAGCAAAGTATGCTGATTATTACAATAGTGACATAAAGGAATTTTATAAAAAAGTTTCAAAAACTACCGGTAAGTATCGCTATACAGGCTGGCAGAATATAGACGGAGCAACTTACTACTTTGATAAAAACGGAAATTATGTTACAGGAGAGCAGGTTATTCAGGGAGCAAAATATACTTTTAATGAGAATGGTGTCCTGAATACGGGTTCCGGCCAGCTTGGCATTGACGTTTCCAAGTGGAATGGAAACATTGACTGGAACGCTGTAAAGAACAGCGGCGTTTCTTATGTAATTATCCGCTGCGGCTACCGTGGTTCCAGTACAGGAGCTTTGATTGAGGATCCTACATTCCGTACAAATATTAAAGGCGCCCAGAATGCGGGATTAAAGGTTGGAGTTTATTTCTTTACCCAGGCAGTGAATGAGGTGGAAGCGGTAGAAGAGGCATCCATGGTGCTTGGCCTGATTAAAGGCTATAATATATCATATCCGGTATTTCTGGATGTGGAGGCAAGCAACGGGCGTGCCGATGCTATCAGTGCAGATACAAGAACTGCGGTGTGCAAGGCTTTCTGCCAGACAATTCAGAATTCAGGCTATAAGGCCGGGATTTATGCCAATAAAACATGGTTTACGGAGCATATCAATGCGCCCAGCCTGACAAGCTATAAAATCTGGCTTGCCCAATATGCGGCAGCGCCTACTTATACGGCTACCAAATATGATATGTGGCAGTACTCTTCAAAAGGAAGTGTTGCCGGTATCAGCGGAAGTGTGGATATGAATATCAGCTATCTGGGATATTAAGGTTGCCTTTTTAACCGGAAAGCGTTATAGTTTAAACAAATGACTGAAAAAGAAATGGAGAAAGAAAATGAGGACATATCTGGTAACAGGCGGAGCCGGGTTTATCGGTTCCAATTATATTCACTACATGTTTAAAAAATATGGCAATGAAATCAGAATTATTAACGTAGATGTGCTGACCTATGCAGGCAATCTGGAAAACTTAAAGGATGTGGAAAAAAGAGAAAATTACACTTTTATTAAGGCAGATATCTGCGATAAGGATGCTATTTCCAAAATTTTTGCAGAAAATGAAATTGACAGGGTGGTGCATTTTGCAGCGGAAAGCCATGTGGACAGAAGCATCAGGAATCCGGAAGTATTCGTACAGACTAATGTGCTGGGAACCGCAGTTATGCTGAACTGTGCCAAGGCAGCCTGGGAAAATCCTGACGGAAGCTTTAAGGAAGGGAAAAAGTTTCTGCATGTTTCCACAGATGAAGTTTACGGCTCATTGGAAGAGGACGGGGGATATTTCTATGAAACAACTCCTTATGCGCCCCACAGCCCCTATTCGGCAAGTAAGGCCAGTTCGGACATGCTGGTAAAGGCATATATGGACACCTATAAATTCCCTGCCAATATTACCAACTGCTCCAACAATTACGGGCCTTATCAGTTTCCGGAGAAATTCATTCCCCTGATGATTAACAATGCACTGCAGGGAAAGAAGCTTCCCGTTTATGGAGACGGAAAAAATGTCCGCGACTGGCTCTATGTGGAGGACCATGCCAAGGCCATTGATATGGTACAGGAAAAAGGACGCCTTTTTGAAACCTACAATGTAGGAGGACACAATGAAAAGCAGAATATCGAAATCCTGCATATTATCCTTGACACCTTAAGGGAAATGCTTCCTGATTCAGATGAAAGAAAGGCCCTTGTCAGTGATGATTTGATTACTTATGTGGAAGACCGTAAGGGACATGACAGAAGATATGCCATTGCGCCCGATAAAATTAAGGCAGAAATAGGCTGGGAGCCTGAGACCATGTTTAAAGAAGGCATCAAAAAGACCATTCAGTGGTATTTTGAAAACGAAGAGTGGATGAAAAATGCCACCAGCGGAGATTACCAGAAGTATTATGATGCAATGTACAAAAATGCATAAAACCGGCAGAAGCCTCTTCCTTTGATGAGGGCCGGGAGGTTACTATGAAATGTGAAAAAGAATGGGAGTGATTTACAATCACTCCCATTTTGTGGTATACTAATACAAGCTATGCTCATTGTTCTGGGCATTGGTGTATTGAAACCAGTTAATAATTTGGAGGTATATGCAATGAAGGGAATTATACTTGCGGGAGGATCCGGCACAAGGCTTTATCCGCTTACGAAGGCTATCAGTAAACAGATTATGCCGGTTTATGACAAACCCATGATTTATTACCCGCTGTCAACACTGATGTTGGCAGGAATCAGGGAAATATTGATTATATCAACGCCAAGGGATCTGCCTGTATTTGAGGAACTGCTGGGGGACGGAAGCCAGCTCGGCATGAAGTTTTCTTATGCGGTGCAGGAACAGCCAAGGGGCCTTGCGGATGCTTTCATTATCGGTGCGGATTTTATCGGAAAGGATTCCGTGGCACTGGTGCTTGGCGACAATATTTTTTACGGACAGAGTTTTTCTAAAGTGCTGCGTGAAGTGGCATCCAGGGAAAGCGGCGCTACCATATTCGGCTATTATGTCCGGGATCCCAGGGAATACGGCGTAGTGGAGTTTGATGAGACGGGAAAGGCTCTTTCCATAGAAGAAAAGCCGGAGCATCCAAAGAGCAATTATGCAGTTCCGGGACTTTATTTTTATGATAATGATGTGGTGGAAATTGCAAAAAATGTAAAACCTTCAGCAAGGGGCGAAATTGAGATTACCAGCATCAATAATGAATATTTAAGAAGGGGGACCCTGCGTGTGGAAACTCTGGGAAGAGGTTTCGCATGGCTTGACACGGGAAACCATGATTCCCTTCTTGATGCGGCAGATTTTGTGGCGGCTTTCCAGAAAAGACAGGGGCTTTATATCTCCTGCATAGAGGAAATTGCCTATAAGAGAGGCTTTATTGACAAAGAGCAGCTCCTGAAGCTGGCAGAGCCTTTGATGAAGACCAATTACGGCAAATATATGAAGGAAGTGGCGGAAGGATTATAATCCGGAAAGGAAGATAAAATGGGAAAGATAACGGTAGAAACATGTGAAATAGAGGGGCTTAAGATAATAACCCCGACGGTTTTCGGGGACTCCAGAGGTTACTTTGTGGAGACTTATAATTACAATGATTACAGGGAAGCAGGGATTGACCAGGTATTTGTACAGGACAACCAGTCTGCATCCGTAAAGAATGTGCTGAGAGGCCTTCATTTCCAGATAAATTATCCCCAGGACAAGCTGGTAAGGGTAATTAACGGGGAAGTGTTTGACGTGGCAGTGGATTTACGTCCCGGTTCTGCAACCTATGGAAAATGGCACGGAGTAGTGCTTTCGGCAGAGAACAAGAAGCAGTTTTTCATTCCCAAGAACTTTGCCCATGGGTTTGTGGTATTGTCCGATTATGCGGAGTTTGCATATAAGTGCACGGACTTTTACCATCCCAATGATGAGGGCGGGCTTAAGTTTGACGACCCCGATATCGGAGTGGAATGGCCCGTTGCACCGGGAACTGAGCTTATCATGTCCGATAAGGATAAGAAATGGGGCGGAATTAAAGAATATACCCGGCGGATGCAGAAGAAGTAATCCGGCTTAGCAGTAGAAGGTTTGTTTCGTGAACTTTCTGTTGTCATGAATGAAAGAAAGAATGGTTAATGCGCAAATGGAAAGCAATAAGGAAAAAAGCAGATTGTCCTGGCTGAAAAAAATACCCAAGCCGGTTGGAATCGGCATATTTTATGCTATCTGCCTTTTGATGGCAGTGATAATTGTAATGCATCATAATCCGCTGGCACCGGACCAGCATACAGAAAACTTAAAAAAGTTCTGCGCCTGCGCACTGCTGACGCTGGCATGTATTATTTTCGGGGTATATTATGACCGGATGTTTATTATTCCGAAGGAGTTGATTCAAAGCCGGGAGTTAATCTGGAAACTTTCTAAGAACGATTTTAAGAAACGTTATGCAGGTTCTTATCTGGGATTTTTGTGGGCGCTGGTACAGCCGGTGGTAACGGTATTAATGTACTGGATTGTTTTTGACGTGATTTTTGATACAAAAAGCGAAATGGTGGCAAGCGGTGTGGAGGTTCCCTATGTGCTGTTTCTGACAGCAGGACTGGTACCCTGGTTTTATTTTTCGGAGGCCATTACCAACGGAACTAATGCGCTGCTTGAGTACAGCTATCTTGTAAAAAAAGTGGTATTTAACATCAGTATACTGCCGATTATTAAGCTGATTGCAGCAACCTTTATCCATGTATTCTTTGTGGCGGTTCTGATTGTTATATCCATTGCATATGGCTATTATCCTACCTTATATACTTTACAGGTGATTTATTACAGCTTCTGCCTTTTTGTGCTGGTGCTGGCAATGAGTTATTGCACCTGTGCGATTGTGGTGTTTTTCAGGGATTTGGCTCAGATTATCAACATTGCCCTTCAGGTGGGGATGTGGGCTACGCCGATTCTCTGGAATATCGGAATGATTACAGATGACCGTCTTGTTACCCTTGTAAAACTAAATCCGCTTGTTTATATTGTTAATGGATACAGGAATGCGATTTACGGAGACGAGTGGTTTTTTGAGCATTTTTATTCCTCAACTTATTTCTGGATTTTTACGGTGACGCTGTTTTGTATCGGTTCACTGATTTTTAAGAGGTTAAAGGTACATTTTGCGGATGTATTGTAGCTTTAAGAATGAAATAATGGAGACTATCAATGGAAGATAAGACAGTTGCGATACAGGTGGATAAGCTTGAAAAGGCTTACAAGCTGTATGATAAGCCTTCTGACAGGCTGAAAGAAGCTCTGGGGCTTAGCAGAAACAAAAAATATAAGGAACATTATGCATTAAAGGGCGTGGATTTGACCATTTACCAGGGAGAAACCGTGGGAATTATCGGCACCAATGGCTCCGGCAAATCCACAATTCTGAAAATCATTACCGGGGTTCTGAATCCTACCGGCGGTTCTGTGAAGGTAAACGGACGTATTTCAGCCCTGCTTGAGCTGGGTGCGGGTTTTAATATGGAATACAACGGCATTGAAAATATTTATCTGAACGGAACCATGATTGGCTTTTCCTCCAAAGAAATCGATGCGAAGATGGATGATATTTTAAGTTTTGCTGATATCGGGGACTATGTATATCAGCCGGTAAAAACTTATTCCAGCGGTATGTTTGTGCGGCTGGCTTTTGCTGTTGCCATCAATATTGAACCGGAGATTCTGATTGTGGATGAAGCCCTGTCGGTGGGCGACGTATTCTTCCAGGCAAAATGTTATCATAAATTTGAAGAATTCAAGAAAATGGGTAAGACCATTGTTTTTGTCAGCCATGATTTAAGCAGCATCAGCAAATATTGTGACAGAGTAGTGCTGCTGAACCAGGGGGTGAAGCTTGGGGAAGGAAGCCCCAAGGAAATGATAGATGCCTATAAGCAGGTTTTGGTGGGACAGTATACTGCCGGTGACGAGCAGGAAGACAACCTTCTGAATGATAAAGAAATAGAAGCGGCAGCTGCCGCATCCTCAGGCAGAAAGAACACTGCAGAAAAAGAGAAGGAAAAGGGAAAAGAAACTGCGGATGCAAAGACCCTGAAAAACGCAGATGCAGGACAGGCAGCGGAGCGGAATGCAAATGTGGTGAACCCTGATTTACTGGAATACGGAACCAGGGCCGCTGTCATAGAAGATTATAAAATAACAGATGATATGGGAAGAAGTACCAGCGCTGTATTAAAAGGACAGGAATGCAGTATTCATATGAAGGTACGCTTTTTTGAGGATATTGAAGCTCCTATTTTTGCTTTTACCATTAAAAATATAAAAGGTGTGGAAATTACAGGAACAAATACAATGGTGGAAAAAGCATTTCTGGAATCTGTAAAGGCAGGAAGTGTAATGGATATCACTTTTTCTCAGATTGTAAATCTGCAGGGCGGGGAATATCTTTTATCATTAGGTGTTACCGGCTTTGAAAAGGAAGAGTTTCAGGTATATCACAGGCTTTATGATGTGCTGAATATGACAGTGATTTCCGATAAGAATACGGTGGGATATTATGACATGAATTCCAGAATTTCTGTAAAAAGGGAAGGAAAACAGTTATGAGTGAAAAGGGAAGGCCCGGGGAGCCTCTTTATTTAAAACAGGAAGATTTAATCAGCAGGCTGCCGGAGAAAATCGGAAAGGTTTCTCTTGATTATAAGCACTATCCCGGTGAAGACCTTTACAGCGACGGGAGCATTGAGGATGAGATTCTTTCTATTGTAAAAGAGGCATCAGCCTTTGAATATCCTGAAATCATTGAGAAAAGGGGCAGCTGGCCTGTTCTTTATCATCTTTCTCCGCTGCGGGCTAATATTGTGGACTGGCTTCCAATCGACAAGAACCATAAAGTTCTGGAAATCGGTTCGGGCTGCGGCGTCATTACGGAAAAGCTGTCGGAGAAGGCAGGGGAAGTGACCTGTGTGGATCTTTCGGCGAAAAGAAGCCACATTAATGCATACCGGAATCAGGACAAGGACAATATAACCATTCATGTGGGAAATTTCAGCGATATTGAGCCGGAGCTTCCCGCAGATTACGATTATGTGTGCCTGATTGGCGTCTTTGAATATGGACAATCCTATATTCATTCAAAAACCCCCTATGAAGATTTTATGAAAATCATGTTAAGACATGTAAAGGATGGAGGGCGTCTTGTAATTGCCATAGAAAACAAGATGGGCCTGAAATATTTTGCAGGCTGCAAGGAAGACCATGTGGGAACTTACTTCAGCGGACTGGAGGGATATCCTGATGGTGGAAGCGCCAGAACTTTTACAAGAACAGGTCTGGAAAGAATTATGGCTTCCTGCGAAGTTAAGGATTATTCCTTTTATTATCCTTATCCTGATTATAAATTCCCTACGGTGATATATTCTGACAGAAGGCTTCCGCTTCCCGGTGAACTTACAAATAACATGCGTAATTTTGACCGTGACAGAATGGTGCTTTTTAACGAAAAATATGTTTTTGACGGAATTATAAAGGATAATCTTTTTCCTGTGTTTTCTAATTCCTATATGGTGGTTATCGGCAAGGAGCCTGACATTATTTATGCCAAGTATTCCAATGACAGGGCACAGCAGTATGCGCTGCGTACCGAGATAGTGGAGACTTCTTCAGGAAAAGTCATCAGGAAAATCCCTTCTTCAAAAGAGGCGCAGGAACATATTGCAAGAATGGAACGTTCCTATCAGCTTTTGCTTGGCAGATATGAAGGAAGCGGACTGAAGATTAATCCATGCAGGCTGGCGGAGGATAAAAGCTATGTGGAATTTCCCTTTGAAAAGGGAAGAACCCTGGAAGAGCTGCTTGACGAATGCCTTGAAAAAGATGATATGGATGAGTTTTACAGACTGTTTGATAAGTATTATTCTTTTATTTCCTACGGTTCAGATTCCGGAGCCGCTGATTATGACCTGATATTTGCCAACATTCTGGTGGATGGAGATGACTGGACCGTTATTGATTATGAATGGACGGTGGAAGAACAGGTGGCGCCGGAAGAAATTGCATTCCGCGCAGTGTACTGTTATGTCCTGGAGGAAGAGAAAAGAAATAAATTAAATTTTGATTTGATAATCAGTAAGCTCGGCATTTCCGCCAGGGATGCCGATGAGTACAGGGAAAAAGAGTTTAAATTCCAAAAGAAGGTAACGGGAAAAAGAAAATCCATGGGGGAAATCAGGGCGGCTATCGGTACTTACGCAGTGGATCCCAGGATATTAATGGAACAGCACCTTCAGGAAATACTGAATAAAAGAATACAGATTTATCTTGACAAGGGCAGGGGATTTTCCGAAGAAGATTCCTATTATATGCCCGATGTTTATACCGATGAATACACTATTGAGGCGGAAATTCCCTTTGACGGGAATGTATGTGCACTGCGAATAGACCCGGCAGACAGATTCTGCATTGTTAAAATTAAAGAACTGTCAGTCAACGGGGAAACAGTGCCGGTTTCTAAAAAAACTGTTATTACTAACGGAAAAAATGTAAAAAACGGTACTTATGTATTTGCTACAAAGGATCCTAATCTTACAGTGAATGTATCCCTGCTTCCGAGACAGGGAGAAAATATATTATCGGTAAAACTGGAGCTTTCTCCTTTGCAGGAGGAGATTGCAGGGGATATTGCGGAAGGTGTAAAACGTTTATTTTAAAAAATAAAAATGAGAGGATTCAGGTGTGGCTTCTTTAAAACACGGCATCAAGCAGATGCTTATTAATAAACAGCATAAGATGTACGAAAAGAAGGTTTTAGAGAAGAAGATGTCTTATGCTGTCTGGATTGAAAAACAGGAAGATAGGATAGAAATTGATAATATTCTTGCCAGGGAAACAACAAAATGTCTGACAAATGATTTTTTGGATGACGCAAATGGCAGTGAAATAAGAAAAAATGAAGGATTCCATTCAAAAAATGAATTCCCTTGTCGAAATTTCGTTGTTTATGAAGAAGAAAGCAGAAATACGAAGAAGGTTACTTTTTGTATGCCTTTCTGCGGTAATTTTAACGCAGATGACTGGAAAGGGTTTTTGGATAATTTAAAAGAATGTGATGATGACATTATTTTACTGGCTCCTTTTCAGGGAGAATTATCAAAAAAATGTCTGCTGTTATTATATCGGGAATTTGTGCAGCATGAAAATACAATCATGATTTACGGAGATGAAGATATTATAACCGGCGGGCAAAGAGAAAAGCCATGGTTCAAGCCTGACTGGTCACCGGATACTTTTCTTTCCTGTTATTATTTAGGGAGCCTTACAGCCGTAAGAACAAAAGCCTTAAAGGAATTTTTGCGGGAGCGAAAAGAAGAAATCGGCAGCCTTTACGAATTGTGCTATTGTTTTCTGGAAAAGTACGGAGGTTTTTCAAGGGAAACGCTGACGGGGAGCAGCCCTGTCTGTCATATACCGGAAGTATTGTTTCATGGAGAGCAGGAAGGCTATGGGAGGATTAAAGACTGGAAGCTGTCCGGGGAGGTTTTGAAAGGCTTTCAGCAGAAATATGTGCAGGAAGCCGCCCGGGAATCTGACCGGAGCAAAGAGGCTTTGATTTCCGTTATTATTCCCTCCAAGGATAATCCGGAGGTTTTATTTCATTGCATTTATTCGCTGATTGAGAGAACGCAGGCCGGCTGTTCTTATGAAATCAGGATTGTGGATAACGGAAGCAGTGAGCATAACAGGACGCAAATCAGCAAAGAAATAGAAGAGCTTAATCAGGCTGCGGAAAAGGGAAACGGTTGTGAAGGGATTTATTACCATTATGAGCCTATGACCTTTAATTTTTCCCGTATGTGTAATATTGGCGCCGGGGAAGCCCGGGGAGAGCTTTTACTGTTCTTAAATGATGATATGGAAATTATTCAGCCGGACTGGCTTGCGCAGCTTTCGGAAAAAGCGCTTCTGCCTTATGCAGGGGCGGTGGGAGCAAAGCTTTTGTATCCGGATTCTGCCGTGATTCAGCATGCAGGAATTACCAATTTGAGAGTGGGACCGGCTCATAAGCTGCAGTTCCTTTCCGATGAGCAGAATCATTATTACGGGAAAAACCGGGGTGTCCATGATATACTGGCAGTAACCGGGGCGTGTCTGATGGTAAGAAAAGACGTATTTGAGCAGGCAGGAGGCTTTTCAGAAGAACTGGCAGTAGCCTTTAATGATGTGGATTTATGTTATACCATTTATGAGACGGGTTATTATAATATAGTAAGAAATGATGTGACTTTGTATCATCATGAGTCCTTAAGCAGAGGGAAGGACGGGGAATCTGAAGAAAAACAGCTGAGACTTTTAAAAGAAAAGGATATTCTGTATGAGAGACATCAGGATATATATGGCAAGGACCCGTTTTACCATAAGTATCTTACAACGGATATGCTGGAATCAGAATATTCACCTGCATTCCGGTATCAGGTAACACTGGATATGCCATGGGCTGAAGTCACTGCCGAAGGGGCGCTCCCCGAAAATATAAAAGAAGATGCCTGCGTGGTAATCGGCATGGAATGCGCCATGGATATTTATAAATGGAAATACGGAGTGGCTCCGGAAAAAGGAAAGGTGAAGCAAAAGTCTTCCGATATGGGATATTATTTCCAGGGGTATTCTTTTGTGATTGGCGCAGATAACGCATGTTATAAAAAGACCCTTATTTTACAGAACAAAGAGAATCTGCAGGTAATAAAGGTTCCTGTGGATGACAGATACAGGCAGGACATTAAAAATAATTTAAAAGACCAGTTAAATGTAGATTTAACCGGGTTTGCGGCTAAAGTGCAGCTCGAAAGTATTCCTGAGGGGATTTACCGGTTCGGCATGCTGGCGGAGGACAGATGTTCCAGACAGAAACTGGTAAATTTCAGCAGCTGGGTTTTGAAGGTGGAAAGAAGACCGGAAGTTTAAGGGAGTCAAGAATATGGGAACAAATCAGGAAAATTATGATTATAAGGAAGCATATGAAAAGGAGCATATAAAAACTGCGGATTTGGCAGAAAGAGTAGCCGTTCTTGAGGCTAAAAATGAAGAATTGACTTTCAAACTGAACAGGATTAAAAACAATCCCCTGTGGAAGCTTTCTTCTCCTTTAAGAAAATGTATGCACTTTGTAATCAGGCAGAGGGACAGGGTTAAAAACTGCGGAAATCTCCGCGGTGTGATTGCAAAATTGAAATATAAAAAGATTGAGCGGCAGGCTATGGAAAATTACGGAACCAGAAGCTTTCCTGATGAGGCAGGGGTTTCGGAGGAAAGAAACACGGTTTTTGACAGAATGGTAAAAATCAGTATTCTTGTGCCTCTTTATAATACGCCTGAAAACTTCCTGCGGGAAATGATTGAATCTGTTTTAAATCAGACTTATGAAAACTGGGAGCTGTGTCTTGCGGACGGCTCGGATGGTGAGCATGGTTTTGTGGGGGATATCTGCCGGGATTATGCGGATAAGGATGAAAGACAGAGAATTGTTTATAAGAATCTTGACAGAAATGAGGGCATTTCGGGAAATACCAACGAATGCTTAAAGCTTGCTACAGGGGAATTTATCGGTTTGTTTGACCATGATGATATTCTTCATCCAAGCGCCTTATATGAATATGTAAAAGTCATCAATGAGCAGAATGCGGATTACATATATTGCGATGAAACCACTTTTAAAAGCGGTGATATCAACAAAATGCTGACCATGCATTTTAAGCCGGACTATGCAGTGGATAATCTTCGGGCTAATAATTACATCTGCCATTTCAGCGTATTTGCAAGGGAACTTTTGGACGGAACGGAATTATTCCGTTCAAAGTTTGACGGCAGTCAGGATCATGATATGATTTTAAGGCTGACGGACCGTGCAAAAAATGTGGTGCATGTGCCGAGGCTTCTTTATTACTGGCGTTCCCATGCGGGAAGTGTGGCTTCGGGAATAGATGCCAAGCCATATGCGGTAGAAGCGGCAAAGGGAGCGGTGGCAGACCATTTAAGAAGGCATGGTTTTACTCATTTTCAGATTACTTCCACCAGGGCCTTTGAAACCATATTTAAAATCAGGTATCAGATTATGGGCGAGCCTTTCATTTCCATTGTAATTGCAAACAAAGACCACCTGCAGGATTTACAGAGATGTATTTCTTCCATTATGGAAAAATCCACTTATGAAAATTATGAAATCATTGTGGTGGAAAACGGCAGCGAAACAAAGGAAATCTTTGATTATTATGAAAAGCTGAAGGATTATTCCAATGTGAAGGTAGTTACTTATGAAAACAAAGGAAAGTTTAATTATTCGGCGGTAAATAATTTCGGTGTAAAGCAGGCTCAGGGCGATTATATTCTGCTTCTCAATAATGACACAGAGGTAATTACCGTAAACTGGATGGAAGAGCTTTTGATGTATGCTCAGCGGGATGATGTGGGAGCAGTGGGAGCCAAGCTTTATTACGGTAACAAGACCATACAGCATGCGGGAGTGGTTTTGGGTCTTGGAGCCCACAGAACGGCAGGGCACAGCCATTACGGACAGCACAGGGAGAATCTGGGCTATATGGGAAGGCTCTGTTATGCTCAGGATGTGTCGGCGGTAACGGGAGCATGCCTTCTGGTGAAAAAATCCCTGTTTGAAGAAGTGGGAGGGCTGGAGGAAGGCTTTGCCATTTCCCTGAATGATGTGGATTTCTGCTTAAAGCTGCGGGAAAAAGGGCTTTTGAATGTATTTACGCCCTTTGCGGAGCTGTATCATTTCGAATCTCTTTCACGGGGGCTTGATGACCGGGGAGAAAAGGCGGAGCGCTACAATGAGGAGTCCGCTGCTTTCCGCAAAAAGTGGAAAAAAGTTCTGGAAAAAGGGGATCCTTATTATAATCCTAACTTTTCTCTGGATAGAAGTGACTTTGCTTTGAAAATATAGATAGAGTATGCTACAATAAAAGTAAGTCATGCAAAACCAACATTGGCTCAGCTGTCGTACCGGCATGACGGATTATGGGATATTAAAAGTATAAATTTCAGGAGGATTAGTTATGAGTTACAAAGAGCAGTATGATTTTTGGTTGAATGATTCTTATTTCGACGAATTGACCAAGGAAGAACTTCGCAGCATAGCGGGAGACGAGAAGGAAATAGAAGACCGTTTTTATAAGGAATTGGAATTCGGTACCGGCGGGCTGCGCGGTGTGATTGGAGCAGGAACCAACCGCATGAATACATATACAGTAAGAAAAGCAACTCAGGGACTTGCTAACTACATTATTAAGCAGGGCGGCAAGGACAGAGGAGTGGCCATTGCCTATGACTCCAGAAGAAAATCACCGGAATTTGCAGATGAAGCGGCTTTGTGTCTTGCAGCAAACGGCATCAAGGCTTATGTATTTGATGCACTTCGTCCCACACCGGAGCTTTCCTTTGCGCTTCGTACCTTAAACTGCATTTCAGGTATTGTTATAACAGCAAGCCATAATCCTCCGGAATATAACGGGTATAAGGCATATTGGGAAGACGGCGCGCAGGTAACCGCGCCTAAGGATAAAGAGATTATCACAGAGGTTAAGAATGTAACCGATTATCATGAAGTGAAGACCATGTCCAAAGAAGATGCCATGGCGGCCGGGCTTTATCAGGTAATCGGAAAAGAAATCGATGACGCTTACATGGCAGAATTAAAGAAGCAGATTATTCATCCGGAAATTATTAAAGAAGTTGCTGATGATATTAAGATTGTTTATTCTCCTTTCCACGGAACCGGCAACGTACCTGTAAGAAGAATTTTGTCAGAGCTTGGCTTTAAGCATGTGTATGTTGTTCCTGAGCAGGAACTTCCGGATCCTGATTTCACCACACTGGAATATCCGAATCCCGAAGATCCCAAGGCATTCACCCTTGCCCTTAAGCTGGCAAAGGAAAAGAATGCGGACATTGTACTTGCAACTGACCCCGATGCAGACCGGCTCGGTATTTATGCACTTGATACAAAGAGCGGCGAATATGTACCTTTCACCGGAAATATGTCAGGTATGCTGATTGCGGAGTATATTCTCCGTGAAAGAACACAGACTAAGACCATGCCTGAAAATCCCGCACTGGTTACTACTATTGTTACAACCAATATGGCAGGCGCCATTGCAAGAGATTATAATGTTAAATTTATTGAAGTTTTAACAGGTTTCAAATTTATCGGTGAACAGATTAAGCTTTTTGAGCAGACCGGCTCTAACAATTATGTATTCGGTCTGGAAGAAAGCTACGGATGCCTTGCAGGAACACATGCAAGGGATAAGGATGCTGTAGTAGCGGTTATGTGCCTTTGCGAAGTTGCTGCATGGTGCAAGAAGAACGGCATTACTGTTTGGGATCAGATGCTGAAGCTTTATGAAAAGTACGGATATTTCAAGGAAACACAGTATGCAATTACATTAAAGGGCATTGACGGTGCAGCGCAGATTACCGAAATGATGAACAAATTAAGAAGCAATCCTCCTAAAAACTTTGGTGAGCTGACAGTTAAGGAATTCAGGGATTACGATAAGGATGTTGCCATCAATCTGGAAACAGGCGAAAAGAAGAGCACAGGTCTTCCTAAATCAAATGTACTTTATTTTGATTTATCAAATGATTCCTGGTGCTGTGCAAGACCTTCGGGAACAGAGCCCAAGATTAAATTCTATATGGGCGTAAAGGGAACAAGCCTTGAAGACGCACAGGCAAAGGTGGAGAAGCTTACAGAAGATTTGAAGGCTTATCTGTAGGATTATCAGGATAAGCAGGAAAGATTAAAGTATAAAGTTTGATGAACGGACGCAGCAGACAGTACAAACTCAGGCAGTGTACTGTCTGTTGTTGGTTTCCGGCAAAGCGGAGAATGAAATGAGCGGGATTTTTAAGCTAGTTAATCTCAAAAAAACAATACATTATCTTAAAAAGAACGGTATCCGTCAGGCATATTATGCTGCAAGGGAGCGTGTAGAAGAACAGCAGCATGACAGCTATGTTTATGAAGCTCCTTCTGAGGAGGAATTGCAAAAACAGAGGGAGGCGGGAAAAGCTTTTTCCTGTAAATTCAGCATTCTGGTGCCTTTGTATGAAACTGCTGAAGCGTATCTTCGGGAAATGGTGGATTCTGTTTTAAATCAGACTTATGGTAATTTCGAACTGATTCTGGCAGATGCCAGTCCATCTGATAATGTAGAAAAGATTATAAAAACATATGACGATAAGCGGATTTTTTACAGAAGGCTGAAACAAAACGGAGGTATTGCAGCCAATACCAATCAGGCGCTTATGTATGCCACGGGAGATTATGCTGCCCTGCTTGATCATGATGACATATTGACTGCGGATGCACTTTATGAAATGGCTTCCTGTATCGAAAATATATGGAAAGACGATTTTGAATTACAGATGTTATATTCTGATGAGGATAAATGCAACAGCAATGGAAGCCTGTTCTATGAAGTAAACAGGAAACCTGAATTAAATCTTGATTTAATTTTATCCAATAATTATATTTGCCACTTTCTGGTAATGAAACGTCAGCTGATGCAGGAACTGCAGCTGAGAAGCGTCTGTGACGGCGCCCAGGATTTCGATTTGGTGCTGAGGGCAATTAATCAAATGCTGGGGAAGGATAAAAAGAGGAACAGAATCAAGGAAGTGCCGGTCGCTCATGTACCCAAAGTGCTTTATCACTGGAGATGTCATGAAGCCTCTACAGCGGAGAATCCGGAAAGCAAGAAATATGCTTATGATGCAGGAAAAAGGGCAGTAGAGGATTTTCTCCGGGCAAGAGAGTGGAAAGGGCAGGTATCTCATATCAGGCATCTTGGCTTTTATCGTGTGGATTATCAGCCGGATTTGCTTTCCAACAGACCGGATGTGGCATTGGTCGGCGGAAGGCTGATTGATAAACATAATAAAATAACAGGTGGTATATATAATGCCCGTGGAGAACGGATTTATAAGGGGCTGCATAAGGAATACAGCGGATATATGCACCGTGCATCTTTGCAGCAGGAAGCGGAGATGATCGATATACGATGCATGCTGGCTTCTAAAGAAGCTGAAGAAATACTGGAAGAAATGACAGGGCTTCCTTATCTCAGGAATCCGAAAAACGGACGTTTTAACTGGAGAGACAGTCTGAAAGCAGATGTGGATTATGTGGAAATCAGCAGAAAATTGTGTGAAAAGGTCAGAGAGCTGGGGATGCGGATTGTCTGGGACCCTGTGTTAACGGAAAGAATTGACTGAAATCATTTTAAGAGGATTTTGAAATTGGAAAATTATGGCCGGAATGAGGAAAGAAGCTGCCGGACAACGGTGGTGATTCCGAATTATAATGGAATGAATTATATAGAGAACTGTCTGGATTCTTTGTTTCGGGGAAGCCGGATACCTGCAGTAATCGTGGTGGACAATGGCTCTTCTGATGGGAGCTGCGAGCTTGTCAGGGACAAGTATCCCCAGGTGAAGCTTATTACACTTAGAGAAAATACAGGCTTTTGCCATGCCGTAAATGTGGGAATTGAAGAGACGGAAACGGAATTTGTCTTTTTGCTGAACAACGATACAGCCGTAGAGGAAAATTGTGTGGAAGAACTGGAAAAGGTAATGGAAAATTCTCACAGTTTTTTTTCAGCAGGGGCAAAAATGATAAATATGAAATTTCCGGAGAAAATAGATGATGCGGGAGATTTTTACTGCGCTCTCGGCTGGGCGTTTGCAAGAGGAAAGGATAAGCCGGCGGCGAATTATCAAAAAGGCGGACGGATTTTTGCAGCCTGCGGAGGCGCCGCACTATACAGAACATCACTTCTTCGGGAAGCGGGAATGTTTGATGAAGAGCATTTCGCTTATTTGGAGGATATTGATATAGGATACCGGGCTAACATTATGGGATACCGGAATGTGTTTGCCCCGGAAGCTGTGGTGTATCATGCCGGAAGCGGCGTCAGCGGTTCAAGACATAATGCATTTAAAGTGGATTTATCTTCCAGAAACAGTATTTACCTTGTTTATAAAAATATGCCTTTTTTACAGATTTTGATTAATCTGCCTTTTTTACTTGCGGGTTTTCTTGTTAAATATCTCTTTTTTATTAAAAAGGGAATGGGAGCCGTATATGCAAAAGGAATTCTTAAGGGGGTTAAGCTATCCTTTTCCGAAAAGGGAAGAAAAAAGAAGGTTGCGTTTAAAATAAGAAGACTTCCTTATTATCTTTGGATACAATGGGAATTGTGGTTCAGTATCCTGCGGAGAGTGCTTCTTTTTTAAGCTTGTGCATTTTGTGATATTATTGTAAAATATTCGCAAGAAGGTAGCGGACATGATAAAGGACAATCAGAAAATTTTTAATAGGCTGCATTTAGTGGTAGATGCGATTGTTGTAGCAATCTCCTACTTGCTTGCATGGTATATAAAATTTGCAACTGTGTTTGCGGATACGGAACCCGGAGCGGGGGCATTGTCTATGGATATATATTTCAGTGCCCTTTATTTTCTTGTACCCGGATATGTTTTTTTATATTATTTCTTTAATATGTATGCGCCCAAGCGGGCTACCAGGCGTAAATATGAGATTGCAGGAATTTTAAAGGCAAACACCACGGGATTAGCATTGTTTATTGTGGTGCTGTATCTGATTAAACAGCCCCATTTTTCCCGGGTTATGCTGTTTATTTTTTATGTAATCAACATAGTGCTTACAACCCTGTGCCGTTCCATGATACGGAGCCTTCTGCAGTTTTTCAGGAAAAAAGGCTACAATCGTAAATACATTCTGCTCATCGGTTATTCCAGGGCGGCAGAGGAATATATTACAAGAATCAATGCCAATCCTCAGTGGGGTTATGTGGTCCGGGGAATTCTGGATGACAGGATACCCAGCGGTACCATTTACAAGGGAGTCAAGGTTGTGGGCAGAATAGAAAATATTCATTATATTCTGCCGGAAAACAAGCTGGATGAAATTGCCATTACCCTTGCCCTTAAGGATTATGACCATTTGGAATACATTGTGGATTTATGCGAAAAATCAGGTGTTCATACCAAGTTTATACCGGATTATAATTCATTGGTTCCCAGCCATCCTTATACCGAGGATCTGATGGGACTTCCGGTGATTAATATACGATATGTGCCGTTGACAAATACCCTGAACTGGGTGGCGAAAAGAGCTGTGGACGTAATCGGCTCTTCTATCGGAATCATTATTTCTTCACCGATAATGCTGGCTGCTGCACTGGCTGTTAAATTTACAAGCAACGGTCCTGTTATCTTTAAGCAGGAGAGGGTCGGGCTTCATAATAAAACGTTTAAAATGTATAAATTCAGGACTATGGAAATGCAGAAGCCTTCTTCGGAGGAAAAAGGATGGACTGTTAAAAATGACCCCAGGGTGACGAAGGTGGGCAAATTTTTGCGGCGGACAAGTCTGGACGAGCTGCCCCAGCTTTTCAATATTCTGATGGGCGAGATGAGCCTGGTGGGTCCCAGACCGGAAAGACCGCAGTTTGTTGAGAAGTTTAAGGAGGAAATTCCCCGTTACATGATTAAGCACCAGGTTCGTCCGGGGCTTACAGGATGGGCACAGATTAACGGTTACCGTGGAGATACTTCCATAAGAAAAAGAATAGAATATGACCTTTATTATATTGAAAACTGGACAATGGCTTTTGATTTTAAGATATTATTTTTAACTATTTTTAAAGGTTTTATCAATAAGAATGCATATTAGCAGGAAATTTACAAATCTTAATAATAGCTTAAATAATGAACCGGGGGCTTGCCTTATAGGTTCATTTGTGAGAAAATATGAATTTATCAGGAAGGTTTTGACCAAAAACTTTCTGTTACGATAGATAAAACCCATAATATAAATCGGATTAAGGATAAGGGAGAGATTAATCATATGGCTACACAATCTAAAAAACCTGTTCACAAGCAGCAAAGAGGCCGTGAAGAGGAAATAAGGGCTAAAAAAGCAGCAACGAAGAAAAAGGTTGCGGCAAAGAAGGAATCCAAGAAAAAACGTACAAAAATAATACTTTTTATAGTAGAAATTTTTGTCCTTCTTCTTATGGTAGTAGTACTGTATGGCGTATTAAAGACAGAAAAGGTCGGAAAAGTAGATATTCCGGAAGAAGATATTGTTATCAACGAAGAGGTTAAAGTAAAAGAGGAAACTACCATGAAAGGGTACCGTAACATTGCCCTGTTCGGCGTAGACTCCACTACAGGCGCTTTGACCAAGAATACCCGAAGCGACTCTATTATGATTGCATCCATTAATCAGGATACCGGAGAATGCAAGCTGGTGTCGGTTTACCGTGATACGTATCTGAATCTGAGCAACGATTCTTATAATAAATGTAATGCGGCTTATGCGAAGGGAGGACCTGAGCAGGCGATTAACATGCTGAATATGAATCTTGATATGAATATTACTGACTTTGTAACAGTTGGTTTTGCGGGTTTAACGGATACGATTGATGCCCTGGGCGGCATTATGATTGACGTGGATTCCGCTGAAATCAGCCATCTGAATAACTACCAGATTTGTATGGCAGAAGATTTGAAGAGAAGCTACACTCCTGTTTCATCTACAGGCTATCAGCTCCTTGACGGTTTACAGGCTACGGCTTACTGCCGTATCCGTTATACAGCGGGCGATGACTTTAAGCGTGCGGAGCGTCAGAGAGAAGTAATTATGGCTATTGCGGAAAAAGCAAAAACGGCTTCACCGGCTACTTTAAACCAGATAGCGAACGATGTATTCGGAGAAGTTTATACTTCACTTGATTTAACGGAAATCGTTGAACTGTTGGGAGATATATCCAAATATCAGATTACGGATCAGGGAGGATTCCCGGAGGAAAGCATGCGGGCAACAGGAACCATCGGTTCGAAGGGAAGCTGCGTTGTTCCGGTATCTCTGGCTGATAATGTCAGCTGGCTTCATAAATTCCTGTTTGAGGATGAAGAATATGTGCCTTCCGAGGCCGTGAAGGAGTACAGCGCAAAGATAGCCTCAGATACAAGCGGATATTTAAAATAATTGAATTGAAAGTTTTGGAAAAGGACCATGAAACTGGTCCTTTTCTTAAGGTGGAGAGATGAAAGAAACTGATATTATAATTCCTGTATATAAACCGGACAAAAGGCTGTTTAAGCTTCTTGATATGCTGGAAATACAGACGGCGCCTGTGGGTAAAATCATATTGATTAATACGGAGCAATGCTATTTTGACAGGCTGATTGCGGGAACCGATTTCTGGCACAGATATAAGAATGTAATTGTAAGGCATATATCCAAAAGAGAATTTGACCATGGATATACAAGAAAAAGAGCCGTGTCTGATTCGGAGAGTGAGTATTTTGTAATGATGACGGATGATGCAATTCCGGCAGATGAGTATCTTCTGGAGAAGCTTCTGGCTCCTATATTGGAAGGAAAGGCATCCATGAGTTATGCAAGGCAGCTCCCTGATGAAGACTGCGGAATCATAGAGCGTTTCACAAGGGAATTTAATTATCCCGGGGAATCTCTGCTGAAATCAAAAAAGGATTTGCCTCAAATGGGAATTAAAACCTTTTTTGCTTCCAATGTCTGTGCAGCTTATGACAGGGCTGTTTATGATGAGCTGGGAGGCTTTGTAAAGCATACTGTTTTTAATGAAGATATGATATATGCAAGAAAACTGATTGATGCAGGATACACTATAGCGTATGCGGCAGATGCGGGAGTGGTTCATTCTCATAATTACAGCGGAAAGCAGCAGTTTCAGAGGAATTTTGATTTAGGTGTGTCCCATGCCCAGTATCCTGAAGTATTTGAAGGGATTAAAACAGAGAGTGAGGGCGTAAGGCTTGTGGAAAAGACCTGCAGATATCTGCTGAAAATAAAGAAGCCTTTTTTGATAGTTAAGCTGTTCTGGCAGAGCGGATGTAAATATATGGGATATTTTCTGGGAAAAAGATACAAAAAGCTGCCATTTGATATGGTGAAAGCCTGTTCCATGAACCGGGAGTATTGGAAGTAATTATTTTTAAAAGATAACATATTTAACAAATTTTTATCACAAAATGTACACAATTGCCGTATATACTAAAACCATCATAAAGAAACAGACAGGAACGGACAGTAAATCCGTCAGAGAGGAAGAAAAGAGGTAATTGTTATGTATGAAAATAACTATCCAAATAACTATGGTAACTCAAATAACGAAACAAGCCCGGTAAATTATCAGGCCGGTTCCGGAAATTATACAGAAAGTTCAATGAACGGCAGAAACGGTGAAGGAAATACTTATCACTATGAACAGCCCAAGCCCCAGAAACCGAAAAAATCAGGCAGCGGCATGGGAAAGAAAGTTGCGCTTGGCATTTGCTGCGGACTTTTGTTCGGAATTTTTGCAGGTGTCGGTTTTGAAGCGGTCACTACGGCATCCGATGTGGTAAAAGGAAACCTGCTGAAGGAAGCAAGCGCACAGCCGGGGGCGGCTGCCGGAGATACGGAAAGCGAAGCGCAAAGCGGAGAAGACGGAAATATAAAATCAACTGAAAATTCCGTTGCGGCTGCTGCAGCTGTTGTTGACGAAACAATGCTTACCCAGACAACAGTAACAGATGTAACGGAGGTAGTAAAGGCAGTTATGCCTTCTGTCGTATCTGTGAATAATAAATATATTGCAACGACTTCTTTCTGGGGACAGCAGTACAGCAGTGAAGGAAGCAGTACCGGGTCAGGTATTATTGTAGGACAAAATGATACGGAACTTTTAATCGTAACCAATTATCATGTAATTGAATCAGCAGAGGAGCTTTCCGTACAGTTTGTGGACGGAAGTCAGGTGGAGGCTCAGGCAAAAGGCTCTGATGCAGATAAGGATTTGGCTGTCATCGCAGTGCAGTTAAATGATATTGAAAGTTCTACTATGGATGCCATTGCCATTGCCAATCTGGGAGATTCCACGCAGCTGACCGTAGGGGAACCTGTTATTGCTATCGGAAATGCCCTCGGTTATGGGCAGTCGGTTACTACTGGAGTGGTAAGCGCACTGAACAGACCCATAGCAGTGTCAAGCACAGGTGTACAGAATACTGCCCAGGGTGATACAGAGGTCAATACTTTTATTCAGACAGATGCAGCCATTAATCCCGGTAATTCCGGCGGTGCCCTCCTTAACAGCAAAGGTGAGGTCATTGGTATTAATTCCAATAAGATTGGCGGTTCTGCAGTAGAAGGTATGGGATATGCAATTCCGATTTCCGATGCCAAACCTATTATTGAAGAGCTGATGACAAAGCAGACCAGACTTCGTGTGGATGAAGCAAACAAGGGGTATCTGGGTATTACAGGCATTGATGTAGTAGCTGAATATTCACAGCTTTACGGCATGCCTCAGGGCGTTTACATTTCTTCCGTTTCAGAGGGAACAGGGGCAGCTGCAGCCGGACTTGTAAAGGGTGATATCATAACGGCATTGAATGGTGAAGAAGTAAAATCCATGGATGATTTAAAGGATGAGCTCAGCTACTATGCGGCAGGAACCACTGTAGAACTGACGATTATGCAGGGAAGTCCTACAGGATATCAGGCCAAAACAGTATCTGTAACATTAGGGGTTGTCAGCAATGCACAATAAAATAATGTAACATATGGAGCCATTACACCGGCCGGGAAGTGAGTCGGTGTGATGGCTTTTTTCAGCATATTTTATGTCTGCGCATATTGGCATGATTTGAGTATTGGAGTCATAAATTAGTAAAAAGAAAAAAGAGAAATATAATGTATGGCAGAAAAAATCTGTATGACAATTATTATGTTTGTACTATGCACATGGATAATGACGGGATGCGCAGAGAAAAAGGATCCTCTTGAGAAAATAAAGGATTTGGAATTTACGGTAATCGCGGAAGAAAATATACCGGAGGAGCTTTTGCAGGTAATTAATGAGAAAAAGGCTGAGGTTTTTAAGATTACTTATCAGGACAGCGGGTTTCTTTATATTTGCACGGGCTATGGGGAGCAGGAAACAGGAGGTTACAGTATTTCTGTAAATTCCCTGTATGAAACGGAAAATGCAGTTTATTTTGACACCACTTTAATCGGTCCCACACCGGGGGAGACAGACGGAAAGAAAAACAGTCCGTCATATCCTTATGTGGTAGTGAAAACGGAAATGATTGAAAAGCCGGTGGTTTTTGAGTAATAAAATCCGGAAAAACTCTTGTTAGGAAACAGGGGTGTTTAGTATAATGACAGAAGGATAGTAAGAGAGAAGAAAACGGAAGGACAACGGACAATGCTTTATATTAAAAACGGTACGGTAATTGATCCTGTGAAAGATAAGGTTTATAAGGCGGATTTGCTGATAGAAGAAGGCAGGATAAACAGAATTTTAACGGAAGAGGAAAAGGAAGCGGAAAGCTTTGAAGTGCCGGAAAATGCACAGATAATCGATGCCCGGGGGCTTATGGCGGCACCTGGGCTTGTGGATACTCACGTGCATTTCAGAGATCCGGGCTTTACCCATAAGGAGGATATTCTTACGGGGGCGGAAGCTGCAAAAAAAGGCGGTTACACCGGAATTGTGCTGATGGCAAATACAAAGCCTTCCGTGGATAATGAGGAAACTCTCAGGTATGTGCTTCAAAAAGGAAAGCAGACAGGAATCAGAATTGAAAGCTGTGTGAATGTTACAAAAGCTATGCAGGGAAAAGAAATTGTGGATATGGAGGCGCTTTCCGGAGAAGGGGCAGCAGGATTTACGGATGACGGCATTCCTTTGCTGGATGAAGCGCTGGTGAGGGAAGCAATGGAAAGGGCAAGGAAGCTGGACAAGCCCATCAGCTTTCATGAAGAAAATCCTGAAAGAATTACAAATAACGGAGTGAATGCCGGAGAGGCATCCGCTTTTTACGGAATCGGAGGTTCTCCAAGAGAAGCGGAAACGGATTTAATTGAAAGAGATGTTAAGCTGGCTCTTGAAACAGGAGCGGAAACAGTCATTCAGCACATCAGCAGCAGGGAAGGGGTGGAGCTGGTCCGAAGGGCGAGGGCAAAAGGCGGTCACGTGCATGCAGAAGCAACGCCCCATCATTTTACATTGACCCAGGAAGCCGTTATGGAAAAGGGCACACTGGCAAAAATGAATCCTCCCCTCAGGGAAGAGGCGGACAGGCTGGCAATCATTCAGGGATTAAAGGACGGAACCATTGATTTGATTGCCACAGACCATGCGCCCCACAGCAAAGAAGAAAAGGAACAGGATATTACCAGGGCGCCCAGCGGAATAATCGGACTTGAAACAGCCCTTTCTTTAGGAATCAGGGAGCTGGTAAATAAAGGTTATCTGACTTATCCGGCATTGTTCCGCAGAATGAGCACGGCTCCCGCAGAGCTTTATCATTTGCCGGGAGGACATCTTGCAGAAGGAGAGCCGGCGGATCTGGTGATATTTCATCCTGAAGAAACATGGATTGTGGAAAAGTTCGCATCCAAATCCTCTAATTCGCCTTTTATAGGCGAGACTATGCCGGGGGTTGTTTATTATACTGTTTGCAACGGAAAAATTGTTTATCGGAAGGAAAAATAATTATGGAGAACAAAAAGAAAAAAGAAACAGCACGGGTGCTGTCCCAAAAGGAACTGGCTCCGGGAATTTATGATATGTGGATAGAGACAGAAATGGCAAAAAGAGCCTTTGCAGGGCAGTTTATCGGTGTGTATCCCAGGGATAAGGAAACGCTCCTTCCAAGGCCAATCAGTATTTGTGAGACGGACAGGGAGGAAGGAAAGCTTCGCATTGTGTACAGGACAGCAGGCAAAGGAACAAAAGAGTTTGCGGGCTATCAGGCAGGAGATGAGACGGAAATACTGGGTGTTCTCGGAAACGGCTTCCCTGTAAATGAAGCAAAAGGAAAGCATGTGGTTTTAATGGGAGGCGGTATCGGAATTCCGCCCATGGTGGAGCTTGCCAGGGAGCTGAAGGAAGCGGGCAATTCAGTAATTGTCATTGCAGGCTACAGGGATGACAAGCTGTTTTTGAAAGAAGATCTGGAAAAGTACGCAGGCGTGTATGTGGCAACAGAGGACGGAAGCACAGGGGTCATGGGAAATGTGCTGACAGTTATGGAAGAGAAAAATGTACAGGCGGATATGATTATGGCCTGCGGTCCTATGCCCATGCTTCGCGCCATTAAAAAATACAGCCGGGAGAATGGAATTAAGGCATATATTTCTTTGGAAGAAAGAATGGCCTGCGGTGTGGGAGCCTGCCTTGGATGTGTGTGCAGAACAAAGGATATCGACCATCATTCCCATGTAAATAATGCAAGAATCTGTACCGACGGTCCCGTGTTTGACGCTGAGGATGTGGAAATCTGACAGGAATAAGGGAATTTGAACTGTTGCGAAATCTGGTGGAAAGGAATAAAAAGCATGAATACAAAAGTAACCATTGCAGGAGTGGAATTTAAAAATCCTGTTATGACGGCATCAGGAACCTTTGGTTCCGGAATGGAATATGGAGAGTTTGTGGATTTAAACAGGCTTGGAGCGGTAGTGACTAAAGGTGTGGCAAATGTGCCCTGGCCCGGAAATCCCACCCCCAGGGTAGCTGAGGTGTACGGAGGCATGTTAAATGCCATCGGACTTCAAAATCCGGGAATTGATGTTTTCCTTAAAAGGGACATTCCTTTTTTGAAACAGTATGACACTAAAATTATTGTAAATGTCTGTGGAAAAACTGTGGAGGATTATCTTGAGGTTGTGGAAAAGCTTTCAGATGCGCCTGTGGATATGCTGGAAATCAATGTTTCCTGCCCCAATGTAAAGGAAGGAGCCATTGCCTTCGGACAGAAAGCGGAATGCCTTTTTGACATTACCTCACAGATAAAGAAAAAAGCGAAGCAGCCTGTGATTATGAAGCTCAGTCCTAATGTTACGGATATTGCGGAAATGGCAAGGGCAGCGGAGGCTGCAGGTGCAGATGCCGTTTCTCTGATTAATACTATTACCGGAATGAAGATTGATATCCATAAGAGAGCTTTTGTTTTGGCCAATAAAACAGGCGGTATGTCGGGGCCTGCCATTAAGCCGGTTGCAGTCAGGATGGTTTACCAGGCATCTCATGCGGTAAAAATTCCGGTAATCGGCATGGGTGGAATTGCCAGTGGGGAGGATGCCATTGAATTTTTGCTTGCAGGCGCATCCGCAGTGGCAGTAGGAGCAATGAATTTTGTAAATCCCTATGCTACGGAGGAAGTGGTTAAGGGAATTGAGGAATATATGAACCGATATCAGATAGAAGATATTAAGGAACTGATTGGAGCCGTAAGGGAATAAGCTGTTCAGCTGTTCAGCGAACCATGAGAGAATAACCGCCGGGCAGCGGGCATAAAATACCTCCCTGTGTCATATACTTAAATAAGTATACGCAGGGAGGTATTTTTGTGGAACTGATAAAGAGGAATATACATATGGACTGCCTGAAATGCAAGGCGTCTATCCAGATAACCCTGGAGGATGATATTAATATTTCCGATTCCAGACCTGATGCTTTGAAGCTGATTATGGATAGAGGAAATGTGGTCATAGAGGAAGTGAAGGTAACAGATGACCATGTGGGTGTAAAGGGAAAGCTGAAGGTTAACATACTCTATCTGACAGAAGGCAGAAATGATGCGGCAGCCATGGAGGGAGAGGTTCCCTTTGACGAGCAGATTTATATGGAGGGAATAGAAAGCGGGGACAATGTTTCTGTCAGCTGGGAAATCGAGGATCTCAGCACAGGATTGATTAACTCCAGAAAGTTCAGTGTGCAGTCGGTGCTGCTTTTAAAAGCTGTCTGTGAGGAAATCCGTGATGAGGAAACCGCAGTGGATATTTCGGGAAACGAGCCGGTGGAATTCAGGAGAAAATCACTGAATATTGCATCCATGGTCATGAAGAAAAAGGATATTTTCAGGGTGAAAGAGGAAGTGGAGATTCCGGGAAGCTTTCCGAATATTTTTTCCATGATCTGGTGGGAGATAGATCCTTCCGAAGTGGAATTCAAGATGCTGGATGATAAAATTGCTGTGCAGGGAGAAATCAGGGCATTTTTTCTGTACAGAGGTGAGGGAGAAGAGGAAGAAATATGTCATTATGAAACCATTCTGCCCTTTGCGGGAAGCCTTGGCTGTGACGGCGCCAGAGAGGGTATGATACCGGAAATCAGATATGCGGCGGAGTCAAAAGAGGTTGTGGTTCGTCCTGATTTTGACGGGGAAGAAAGGGTTATTACTTTTGAGCTTTGCCTCAATATGGATATCTGCGCTTATGAGGAGGAGCAGATTGACATTCTTTCCGATGTCTATGGCGTGGTTCAGGAAACCAGTGTGATGGAGCGGGATGCGGGCTTTAGAAGCTATCTTGGCAGAAGCAGCGGAAAAATGAAGCTTTCGGAGCATTTTAAAGCGGAGGAAGGAACGCAGATTGGAAAAATTCTTCATACTTCAGGCAATCTTCAGGTTGCGGATACTTCACTTACAGAAAACGGAATTGAGATTACCGGGGCATTAAACCTGCAGATTCTGTTTGAAAGCAGCAGTGAAGGAAGCCGCTTTGGGCTGATAAGAGGTGAAATTCCATTCAGTTATGTATTGGAGGCAGAAGGAATCGGTAAGGACTGTGTCTATCCTGTGCTTGCTGATGCGACGCAGATTGCGGTCTCCATTATTGATTCTGATGAGGTGGATGTTAAATGCGTTTTGTTTTTCCGCACCAATATCTACAGAGAGTGGAATGAGAAAATAGTGGAACAGATTTCAACTTCAGAGCTTGACAGCGAAAAAATGGATTCCCTTCCCGGAATTGCCATTTATGTGGTAAGGGAAGGTGAAAGCCTTTGGGACATCGGAAAAAGATATTATGTGCCCATATCGGTTATCAAGCAGACGAATGAGCTTACGGCTGATGAGGTTAAGGCGGGAGACAGAATTTTAATAATGAGAAATGTGTAATGCCGCAGAAGCGGAAAAAGCGTGCAGGCCCTGTTTGAAAGGAGCGCTGCACGCTTTTAATGTCAATTCATGTTCAGGAATTATGATTCGATTCCGGCCTCTTCTGCCATTTTATCGAAGCCTGCAAAAACTGCGTCATAGGTTTTTTTGCAAATGTCAGGAAGTTCTCCGCCCCATTTCTTTTCTGCCAGCTTGTAGCCCTTTTCAAAGGCAGCACGCATATCTTCAATCTTGTCAGGGTCTCCGCCTGTTAATGCTGTAGCAAAATCGAGAATACGCTGTGAGGTCTGGTTAACACCCCAATAACCGTCTTCTGCAATATCAGCCTGAGCCTGGGCTTTGGTAGCAGGATCAACGGTAAAATTGCCGCTGGATAAGAAACTCCAGATGTCATTGGCTTTACCATAAGTCTGCCCCTGCTTTGTCATCATCTGTTCTACCAGACTTCTAAGCTGAGAGGTTCTTGCATCAGCGTCAGCTTTCAGCCTGGCAATCATATTGGCATCAGGTGTGTATTTTTTGGTAGAAGCAGCCTTTGCCTCAGCTGAAGGCTCGTATACAACACCGGCAGATTCGGTGGTTTTTGCTTCGTTTGTGGTTTCTGCTTTTGTTTCGGTACGTGCTGTCTGTGCAGCGGTGCTGTAAGCGCTGTAAACATCACTTGTACCGGTAACTCCGTTTACACTCATTTTTTCACCCTCCTTGGTTTTTTAGACATGTACTGTTATAGATTTTATCGGATAATCTGGCAAAAATATTAGAGCTTCGGCCATTTTATTTGATGAATTGTAATTAAAAGAACAAAAATGGTAATAAAAGGGTTTAACGTCTAAAATGGGTTTAAAAATAGTATATTGTGATTGAGCTATAAAGAAGCGTGTGTTATGCTTTGAAGCATGGGAAACCATAGAGCCGGGCGGCTTACCCTCTTTTTCGGAGGGGCTAACCCTCCAGACGAAAGAAAGGAGGGCGTTGCCAATGTATGTTACATACTCTGATTTGATTCAGATTGGAATATTCATTGCAGCCCTTGTTGGATTGTGTTACACAATTTTCAAGGGAAAACGAAAATAGCCGCCAACTACCGCAAATAGTGACGGCTGACGTAAAACGTTAGTTTAACATTGTTGAGGGTAGCCGCTTCTATGGCTTTCCCTTTTTGTATCTTTAATATAGCATATCTGGCAACGGGACGCAAGAACTGAGTGAAAAATGTTTGTGTCAACACTTTATTGGCAACTTACCTTTCAGTTTTTCCAGGATGCCTTTTTCGGTTTTATTTTTTCAAAATAATGCTTTTGCAAATGCTCTCCTTGAAGCCGTCTGTATGGCATCCCTCATGGGTACATGCATA
>JAGASK010000039.1 GCA_017621815.1 Lachnospiraceae bacterium
AGTCATTTATGACTGTTCCCATGGCCTTTATGGCCATGTGTACTCTGAATCTTCTTCAGAGGCGCATCCGTTTTGGATGCTTACTCATTTAGAATTTTCAGGGTTGCATTACTGTTTATTTGTCAAGGTGCATGCTTCCTTATTTACTTGGAAGTTGTTTCGTCTTTCCCAGACGCAACTCTGATATAATATCACAGGCGTTTTTTGCTGTCAAGACTTTTTAAAAACTTTTTTGAATTATTTTTTGCAGTGTTTTGTTTCAAAACCCTGCGTTTCCTCCGCTCTTTGCGGTGGGTTTTTATTATAGCATTAATGCGATTTTTTTGTCAATGCATTAATTAGGAATTTTTTAACATAAAATTTTTCAAAAAAGTTATACCAAATTAGATAATCCCCAATTTTTGATTATATATACAAGAAATCCAACAAGTATCCCTGCTTCTGCAAATCCTACTACAGCTCCCATAATTTTATCCAATCCTTTAATAATAGGAAGCTTTGAAATCAGCTTCAGAGAAACAAAAAGAGTATTGATAAGGCGGTATACCAGACACACCGCCAAAAGAACCGCAATCATTTGCACAAGCCTGCCGATTTCTTTATCCAGGTAACTGCCAATAGCCGCAATAATAAGAAGCATACAGAATCCTGCCGCTGCCATTGCAATCAGAGAAACTATTTCCTGAACCATCCCTTTTTTAAAGCCGGCCACAATTCTCCAAATAAATATTAAAGCTATTACTATCAGCGCTACATAATACATGTATCTTTATCTCCCGGTATAACCTATTTCAATTCAATGGTATCAATAGAATTGCTTGTCACTGAAATAAACTTGTAAACTGAAGAAGTGGGCACTATCAGAGATACCGGTTTTTCGAACTCTCCCGAAAACTTGTCTACTCCTTTTATATTACAAATCTGGCAATCCATATCATTATATATAATAATCTGATCCTTATTAAAAACAATATCCGTATATTCGATATCAAAGAACAAAGAATGTATTTTATTTCCTGAGGTATTGTAAACATCAAGACGATATGCTGTTTCTCCTGTCTGATTGATGAACACCAGTCCTACATAATTTTCATTATAATATACGCCCTGTACTTCTTCTTCCAAAAGGGTGGATGCAATATTACTGGGCTTTTCACTTCCTTCAAAGAATATAATTCTGTCATCCGATACTGCAAAGGCCGCATTGTTGCTCATAAACTGCACATAAGGAACTATTGTATTTAAATAATCATAGCCGCTGACATAATTATCACTTTGATTTTTACCTACTTCTCCAAAATTAAAAAATGCCACTGTGGATTTCATATCTCCGCTGTCTACATAAAGATATGAAATCGCCAAAAGCTTTCCATTGGGCGATAATGAAATACTGACAGGATAACCGCTTTTATCCATGGTTGCCTTAATATCTACAATAGAAGTTTCCGTATTTTCATTCCCATTATACAGAAAAATTCTCGTAACATCAGCATCATCCAAAACCGCTGCAACAACACCGCTTTCTGCTGCACATATTTTTCTAATCGGCAGATTAGTGTTAATCGTTCCAAGCTGTTTGGCACTGTTCACCACATAAATTGTTCGTCCGTTATAATCTCCAAGTGCCGCCACATTATTGCATACAGAAACCATCGGGCTCTGCATTTCAAAAGTCTGATTCCAAAGGGCATTTCCTTTCGCATCCAGACAGCTTGCACCGTCTTTACTGTATAAAAGCACATTACTTCCCAGTTTTTCAACGTTTGCACCCTGGACAATAGTAACCGGAGACGAACTTACAATTGCGCTTTCCGTAAATACTTTATTCTTCCACTGTGATATCAAAAAAGCCGCTATTGCCACAATTAAAACAATTCCAAGTATTGCACGATAAAAAATCGTAAGTTTATGACTTCTTATCTTCTCTTTATAATTACCGCTTTGTGTGGTTCCAAGCCTTTTTTCTCTTTCCTTCAGATAGTCCCGCACATTAGACATTGATTCATCTCCATATCCTTGGTACACATAACTTCTTGACTAATCCACTTCCTGTAACGCACTTGCCGCCATCATGGCAAAATCATACATACCATTGTAATTGCTAATCGTCATCACCGCTATTGCAGCAATAATTGCCGCAAATCCCAACAGGATTTTTTGAATCAGGTTTCTATAAAAATCTGCACCTATATTACTTTCTGTTGAATTTTCATCTTTAATAACTGCTTTACTCTTTCTTTCATAACAGGAAAGCATATAGTTTTGCATAGGTACATTGGCCTCATAAAAAATATAACAGCCATTCTCAGTTTCCGTTATTTCCTGCTTATCATATATATTAACATAACCTATCAGGCTGTATCCATCAAAAAATTTTTTTCTGATTTCCTCCTGGTCTCTTCCGTTTTCCAATTCTTCCATAATGCAGGAAGCCCCATATATCAGATAGAAATTTTTGTTCTCTTTACTGAAGGCATGTCCGTATAAAGCTACTCTAACCGGAAATCCATATTTTTTCTGCTTTATTTCATTCAGATAGGTATAAACATAATCTTCAATATATACCCGGGTCTCCCCCTCAACCTTTCCCATTTGTTTCACAATTGTCGGTAAATGCATTTCTTTTCCGTAAATTTCACGTTCTCCTTGCTATTTCTTATAATTATACCAACAAAGAGCCGGTTTTCCTGTCAGAATATGTCTCCGTAAAGCTTGATGCATCTACAATTTTTACAAATCCTTCATGATACAAACAATGGCAAACACGCTCTGCAAACTTTCCGTTGCTATGAACAATAGGTTGCACGCTTTGCGGGCAACCTATTATTTTATATAAACTTATAAATTGTCGTTGTATCATATTTCCTCTCCGGTCCGAAAACCGCACTGGGGAATTCAGGTCTGTTAGCCGTATCGGGATAATATTGCGTTTCCAGACATAAACCGCATCTGGGACCATATACAGTGCCTTCCTTTCCAACAGTCTCGGAAATGCAGTTGCCGGCATAAAATTGTACACCCGGCAAATCTGTATAAGCCTTCATTACCCTGCCTGAGGTTTCTTCTGTTACAGTTGCGAATTCCCGCAATGTACCTGCTGCCCCATCAATTACCCAGTTATGGTCATAACCCTGTACCAGCTTTAGTTGAATATTATCTGCGTTGATTTCCTCTCCCACCTGTTTGTCAGTTAAAAAATCAAATGGCGTTCCTTTAACAGAAGCAATTTCCCCGGTGGGAATGGCACCTGCCACAACCGGCGTATAAGTTGATGCCATAAGCTGCAGCTTATGATCATGTATCTTGCCTGAATTATGTCCTGCCAGATTAAAATACGTATGATTTGTCATATTCAAAATCGTATTCTTATCACTTTCTCCCTGATAATGCAGCTTTAACTCGTTATCTTCCGTCACTGTATATGTAACACTGATTTTTTTGTTTCCCGGAAAACCCATAGAACCGTCTTCATCCTCTAAAGAAAATGTGACGCTGTCCGTACCCTCACAAGCCTCCCATACTCTTTTGTGATATCCCAGTTCCATGTGGCTGTGAAGATTATTTTTACCGTCATTTACATCTAAATTGTATCTTTGTCCATCCAAAACAAAGGAAGCTCCTCCGATTCGGTTAGCATTAGGTCCCACCGTGGCTCCAAAAAAGCTGCCGTTTTCAAAATATGGTTCCAATGTATCATATCCCAGCACTACATCCGCAATTTCACCGTTTTTATCAGGTACAAATAAATTTACCAGTATGGCACCGTAATTAATAACTCCCGCTTTTAATCCCTTACTGTTAGAAATGAAATACCTGTATATTTGTTTACCGCATTTGGTTGTTCCAAATAATTCCTTTGTTACTGACATTTTAAACCCCTCTTCTCCTTAATTAATATTTGATTATAACTCCGTTCTTCCTTCCAACGCACGAAGCAGTGTGACTTCATCGATATATTCCAAATCGCCTCCCACGGGTACTCCGCTGGCAATCCTTGTCACTTTTATTCCTGTAGGCTTAATCAGCTTACCGATATACATAGCTGTAGTTTCCCCCTCCAGACTGGAATTAGTGGCTATAATTACTTCTGATACATTACCTTCCAGGCGCTTAATCAGTTCCTTCAGTTTGATATCACCAGGCCCTATTCCCAACATGGGAGAAATTGCTCCGTGCAATACATGATACACGCCCTCATACTTACCGGTTTTTTCATATGCAGCCAAATCTCTGGAGTTCTCCACTACCATAATAGTCGTATGGTCACGCTTCTGATTGGCACATACAGGGCACACCTCATTATCCGTAAGCGTATAACATTCACTGCAGTAACGGACATTTTCCTTTGCATCCAGAATCGTTTTAGCAAGCCGCTTTACCTTATCCTGAGGCATATTAATCAGGTGAAAGGCCAGACGCTGGGCTGACTTTGCTCCGATTCCCGGAAGCCCCGCCAGTTCATCTATTAACTTGTTAATATGTCCGCTGTATAAATCCATTAGAAGGGAAATCCTCCTCCCAATGAAAGACCTCCTGTCATTTTGTTCATAGCTTCAGCATTTGCCTCCTCTGCCATACGCAGGGCTTCATTGGCAGCTGCCATTACAAGGTCTTCAAGCATTTCAATATCATCAGGATCTACTACTTCTTCTGAAAGCTTTACCTTGGTCACTTCCTTTTTACCGGTAACAGTAACCTCTACGGCTCCGCCCCCTGCTTTGGCAGTAAATTCCTTTGTTTCCAGTTCTTTTTGATTTTCCTCCATCTGACGCTGCATTCTCTGCGCCTGCTTCATCAGATTATTCATGTTGCCGGGCATACCGCCGCCCGGAAATCCGCCACGCTTTGCCATTTTCTTATTCCTTCCTGCTCAATATAATATTTTTTTATTTTACTCTTAATGTAATACTGATTTCAAGTAAATAATTTCACTGCTAAAATTCATCTTCCAGCAATTCATCATTTTCATCATCAATCTCTTCTATTTCCATATTGATGCTTTCGGAAACCAGCCTCGACAAATCCGGAAAAACATCCCGGGAATTTCTGTCATTATCGGAGCTTTGAATCGTTATTTCAATTTCTTTGCCGGCATATTCCGAAAGAATCTTCTGCAGTTCTTCTCTGTGCCCTTCCTGCCTGAAATAATCAAAAGGCAGCCCGTCTTGAACAACAATCAGAAGCTTACCGTCCCCCGAAAGACTTGGATACGCACTTTTTAAATATGTCTTCATGGGATTAGGTGCCTCAGCAACCGCAACCGACCATTTGGAAACTACCTGTTTTACATCTTCCGGAATCGCCCTGGGAAGCGGCGCTCTTTGTTCTGAAACAGCTGCTCCCATGGCTCCTGCCGCTATCCCTTCATGCATCTGCTGCATCAATTCGGGATTCATTACAGGTATTCCCTGCTCCACCTTTTGCTCTAATTTTCTTATTCTATCTGACAGAGATTCCGTATCCGTCTCCATTTCAGGCCTGCAAAGTTTAATTAATGCAATTTCTATTAACACGCGCTTTTGGGCTGCATATCTGATTTGACCCGAAAGTTCGGAAAGCACACGGATATATCTCATGATAACATCATTCTGCGCCATTTGCGCTTCTTCCTTTAACCGTGCCAGATTCTCTGTTGAAACATCAATGATATCTTCTATTCCGTCCGCTGTTTTTATCAGCAGCAGGTTTCTCAAATACCAGGTGAAATCTGAAACAAATTGGGTAAGTTCCCTGCCCTGAATCACCATTTCTTCTAAAATTCCGATAGCACCGGGCACATTTCCCTCCATTACTACCCGAAGCAGCCTGCTGAACACTTCCGTATCAACAGCTCCCAGCACATCCAAAACCTTATCGTAGGTAAGCTCCTGGCCGAAATGAAATGCAATGCACTGGTCCAAAAGGCTCAGCGCATCTCTCATGGAACCGTCCGCTGTTTTTGCTATATAACGGATTGCTTTATCCTCTACCAAAACCTGTTCTATCTGTATCAGTTCCCTGATTCTTTCCGAAATGGTATCTATGGTAATTCTTTTAAAATCATATCTCTGACATCTGGATAAAATCGTAATGGGAATTTTATGCACCTCTGTTGTTGCCAGAATAAAAATCACATAGGAAGGGGGTTCTTCCAGGGTTTTCAAGAGTGCATTAAATGCACCTATGGAAAGCATATGCACTTCATCAATAATATAAACCTTATACTTTCCTTCCGCCGGGGAATAAGCCACCTCGTCTACAATTTCCCTGATGTTGTCCACACCATTATTGGAAGCAGCATCAATTTCAATCACATTCATGCTGGCTCCCGCAGCAATAGCCCTGCAGACGGCACATTCCCCGCAGGGGCTGCCGTCTGCAGGCTTCTCACAATTAACCGCTTTTGCAAAAATCTTGGCAATAGTTGTCTTACCTGTACCTCTTGTTCCGCAGAAAAGGTAGGCATGACCGATACGCTCAGCCTTTATCTGATTCTTTAATGTGGTAACAATGTGGTCCTGTCCTTTTACATCCTCAAAACTGGCCGGTCGAAATTTTCTGTAAAGGGCTGTATATGACATATTTCTTCTATCCTTCCATGGTACGGCTTCCCGTAACACGGCCTGTACCAAAATTCACTAAAAAATTAATCGCCAAAGCTGATACCAAGAAGCTTTGCTTCCTTGACAATATCAGAATCAGGGGAAACCATTTTCAGCTTTCCTGCCACTTCCTCAAGGGGAACCTTCACTATTTCCCTGTTCTTATAGCCTACCATAAAGCCATACTCGCCTTTTAAAATCAGTTCCCCGGCCTCTGCACCTAAACGGCTTGCAAATACTCTGTCATAAGGACAGGGACTTCCGCCTCTTTGTGTATGTCCGGGTACAGTAACACGTACCTCTCCTCCTGTCATTTTTTGAATCTTGTCTGCAAGCTCATAGGATACGGAAGGATATTTATAATTTTTCATCTTCTCTTTATATTCTTTTTTGGACAGCTTGGCATCTTCCTTTGAAATAGCGCCTTCCGCTACTGCGAGAATTGTAAATCTGCTGCCGTTTTTGTTTCTCTTTTCAATCGCTTCAACAACTTTATTAATATCATAAGGAATTTCAGGAATCAGGATAATATCAGCGCCTCCTGCCATGCCTGCATTTAAGGTAAGATATCCCACCTTGTGTCCCATAACTTCAACAATAAAGGTTCTTCCATGGGAAGAAGCTGTGGTATGAATGCAGTCAATGGCATCTGTAGCAATATTAACAGCACTCTGGAAACCAAAGGTCATATCAGTTCCCCAAAGGTCATTGTCAATCGTTTTGGGAAGGGTAATAACATTTAATCCCTCTTCCCTTAAAAGATTTGCCGTTTTATGTGTGCCGTTGCCGCCTAAGATAACAAGACAGTCAAGGCGAAGCTTATAATAATTCTGCTTCATGGCATCCACTTTATCAAGTCCGTTTTCATCAGGGTCTTTAATCGTTTTAAAAGGAGTTCTGGAGCTTCCGAGGATAGTTCCTCCTTTGGTCAGAATACCTGAAAAGTCACGTCCCTCCAGCATACGGAAATTTCCGTAAATCAGACCTTTATAACCATCTATGAAACCGTAAATCTCCACGTCCTCTTTACTGTTTACCAGGCATTTTACCACACCTCTCATAGCTGCATTTAAGGCCTGACAATCGCCGCCGCTTGTTAACATACCAATTCTTTTCATACCAATACCTTCCTTTCTCCTTACCCAAATATAAATGGACTCATTAATCCTTATTTATTATACATAATTTAGACCATATCCACAACCTTTTTAAAAAAAGCCTAGTCAAACCACTCATGCAGGCTTTCAAAATTTATTTCCCCTGCATATTTCCACAGACGGTTTAATTCATCTCTTACTTCCATCAATGCAAAACCCAGCAGATTCTGTCCCTTCCAGTCACTCACGGTTCTTTCCTTCGCTTCCTCCGCACTTAAGCCAATTCCCCAAATCCTGTCATAAGGACTGGCTTCCGCAAGCAGCGCTTCTCCTGTATCCAGCAAATACTGCCTGAGCTCCGGAAGCTGCGCAAATTTATAATAATTGCCCGTTAAAACAACAGGACGCTTAAATTGATTCCAAACTCCGCTGTCAAAAGGAGTAACTTCCCGCCCCAGCTGCTTTATTTCCTCCTGTTTGCCCGAATTCATAATTTTATCACGGGTATTAATATCTCCAAACAATTCAGCTTTTTTCGACATCATATACTGCTCCATGCAGCAATATTTAATATGTCCCACATAAAAATCCGCCATGTACCATTGACTCAGGCAGGACTTATCAATGATTCCTTCTTTTTTTGGATGATGCCCCCAAAAGAATATCCGCTCTCTTTTAATGCCGGCCTGCACTTCTTCCTCTATGTCCTTCACAGAGTACTCAGGCTGATTATCGGCATTCCATTTAAAAGTCCAGAATTTATCATGCCGCAGAATCTTGTACTCCAGCAGTTCCCAGCAGATTGGCTTTGGAAATTTACGATTAAATTCCTTTTTTTCCTGTTCCGGCAGAGAATAATACCATTCCCAGAATTTCCCGGCATAATTTTCTCCGTATCCCATGCGCCAGCCAATGCTTCCCTCCGGTATATTCGGGTACATTAACCATAAGGGCGCCATCATAAATTTCCCTGTTCTATCATCTCCGCTCATTGCCAGCCATGCCTGAATTCTTCCCAGCATATACTCCGCAAAACCCTTAAGCTCACTTTCCTCTGCTGTAAAAATTCCGTTACCGCGATAACTCATCAATGCCTTTTTTATCAAAGGCCGGTAAATCTCCGGAAGCCTGATAATGCCCCATTTTCCGCCCCGCTCTTTGGAAATAACCGAACCTTCCTCTGCAAAAGCAAGTACACGGCAGAGATTTAAAATAATATAAACCGGATTTTCCTGAATTTCATTTACCGCATCTTCTATGTCACTCATGATGCTGTCAAGGTAATTCTCCCTGGGCACTTTTCCGAACACCGATGTAATATCCGCTCCGCAAAGAGCCCTTCCTGCTGTAAGAATTACTGTAAAATGAGCCGCCAAATCCTTATCCGTACCCTGCATTTCCCGGCAATATTCCCGCAGATTATTCCGGCAGCTTTCCTTATGCATATTTGAAAAATGCAGTTCAAAAGGCGTAGGATAAACAAACGGATTACAATATTTATCAAGTACAACACTCATTTCCAATCCTTTAGGCGGCACCGCTTCTTCCAAATCAAGCAATACCTGTATCAGCTCTTCTTTTTCTTCTAAGGTCAGCAGTTTCTTTATTACTACAATAAAATCAATATCACTGGTTTCCCAATGAAAGCAGCCAAAGGCAATGGAACCATGCACATAAATTCCAATCAGCTTATCTCCCAGAATCTTCTGATACTTCCCTGCTATCCTGTTTAAAACAGCTTCATAGGAATAAATAAATTCATATTCTTTTTCCGCTTCCTTTTTTGCCGGAAAAAATGCGATTTCTTTATCCGGTACCATGTTTTTTCGCCAACAGGAGGCCGATTCTAAAAAGTTTCTCATACAGTCTGCAATGATAAAGCATTTCCGGTTATTATCAATATAGCAGACCGGTTCTGTTCCATCCACATCCGTTATTCCGCCTGCTGCCGCAAAAAATCCGCCCTTACTGTCAAATGCAAATATATCCACCTGGGGAACTGCATAAAAATCAATTTCAGGAATATTATCGTCAAATATAAAATGAATATCATACTTATCACTGAATTTTCGATATTCCTCATTTTTGCTCTTTATGCTCATGGAAGAAACCGTGGTACCTGCAGGTATTACCTTTGCATCTTTCACAAAAATGCTGACACAATCTGTATTTTCAGTTCTGTCATAATACAGCTTTTTCATCTTTTCCTCCCCACAGACATCCTCCCACAGCCAGACAAAATAATCCAAAAGCAACTAAAGACAACGGGCTTACAGCCATTTCGACAGCGCTGCTCAATACGGAATGACTGGCAAGCTCTGTGACCCCCATACGCGAGATAAATATCCCGCTAAGCCGTGGAATGTAGTTCAGCACTATTTTCATCAGACAGCACAATCCAAAGAAAACTGCCGGAACAGCCTTACTGTTTTCCGACTTGTTCTCCGGGGCCATCAGATATCCTAAAAATATTAAATATAAAACAGCTGGACACGTATTGATAATCAAATAATCTATAGGAACAGATTTTAAGGCGATCACTTCCTCCGCTGCCGAAAAAATCTTCTTCACATTCTGCTGTTCCATATAAATATAAATGGTAATCAAAACAGTAATTACCTGAATGATTACTGCGCTTATTGTGATTGTTTTAATTCCCTGTTTTCTATTATTCATTTTTAATTTCCTCCCACGAAGCCAGAAACATTTCCTTTGCCCATTTATACTGGCTGTCATCTTCATATCCCCGATAAGAACCTTCTGTCATCATGACAAGATACAATAAAACATCATACCAGTAAATCCGCTGCATTTCTTCTTTTATAAATTCTTCTTTTCCAAATCCCCTTAAGAAATCATTATTTCTGGTGTGCCGCCTGAAACGGTCATCCATGAAAGCTTCGCCCCACATGGCACGTTCCCAGTCAATAATTCCGCTGATATGATTTCCCTCCACAAAAATATTTCCGTCCCACATATCGTAGTGCACCAGGGAAGGCTGTGTCACTTCCTCAAAGATTCCTTTATCTGCAGACAGCTGTCTTAAAATTTCATCCGGTAAAACGCCAATAACAATGTCCTTCTTTTTTGCATCCTGCAGTATATTGGAAATCAGATAATAACTAAAATCATAAAGGGTTTTAAACTGATGCTCAGCATCTCCCAGTAAACCGAAGTAACCATTTTGTATAAAGGTCAGTTTCTTTGAAATCCGCCCTGTTTCAAAGTTAATAATGCTTTTTTCTTCTTCTGAAAGCTTATCCCGAATGGAGAAAAAGCTTTGTCCCGGAAGTGCTTCCATAAAGAAATAATTTCCGCTGCAAATGGTCCGGGAAGTATCATAATATTGAACCTTGGCTGCTTTGACTGCATTCCTTTCATTTACAATGCGCATAGCTTTGACTTCGGCATCCATCATATTTACTTCATTAGACATGAGTCCGTCATTATTTTCAGCCGCAATTTTCAAAACGCTTTTACTGCCGTCTGTAAATTCGATAAAATAAGCAGCATTGCACATGCCCTCTGTAAGCTCTGTAATTTTCTCCGTCCGCTTGTCGGGGAAAACTGCCTCTGCCATTTGCTTCAGCGTTTCTTCTGACTGCCTGTTTTTTGTAATTGCCATAATCGTTATTCCCCAATCCTTTGCCTGTGATTCAAATGAATTCCTATGTAACCCTGTTTTATCCGCATCCTTTATTTACAAATTAAACTCCTTAAACAATTTATCCTGATATTCCTTATCATGAGCCGCTTTTATAATATCTTCTGAGCGCCCTAACTCAGCCAAAAGAATTGTCAGCTGATTAATTCTATTTTCTCCTTCATTTCTTGATTTGTGACATTATCATCCGTTGTCTTTTCTATGTATTTTAGCATATCAACAAGTTCTTGCCTAGGATTTCCTTCTGTTCCCTTTGTATACAGCTGCTGTCATGAATAAAACCTCCACTTGCCAGGCAGCTTGTGGAGGTTTCTGCATAATATATAAATTATTCAAAATCACATATATTTATATCCCTGCTCCTCATGGAGCTTTAAACAATAATCGGAGACATACTCCTTATCTTTATTCGGTGCAAGCTTTTTGACCAGCCTTACCAACTTATTATAAACCTTATTCAAACAGTCAGGACGGGGAATCCAGCTGCCGCTGTCATCGTAATAACCGGCCATAATAAACAGCCTTTCCCCCCGTATTTCCTTTTTTTCTTCACGCACTATGGAAAAGCCTGCTTCAATCATGGCATTTCCGCACTCATTATATCCATAATCAATTCTTTCTCCATAATTATATGTTTTTGTCCTGACAGAACCGGCTTCCGGCAGGTAGAAATAATAGTGCCAGCAGTCTTTCGTCACAATCGAGATATCACGGGACTGAAATACTTTTGAGGGTCTGCTCTTAAGGTCCTGCTTTATAATAATGCACCCGCAGTCCAGAGCCGCCTGTGCAATCTCCAGGAAACTTTCATACTCAATGTAATAATTAATTTGTCTCCCCATGAAATTTCACCTGACCTTCTGCTTAAATTTCTTCCGGAAATTCCGGTAGCCCCACAGTGCCTTATAATACAGCATAAAATACAACGTGGACTTCATGTGCATTTTAATCAGCTTCCGCTCTTCTTCATGAACCCTTTCCTGATAATATTTATTTTCCATAAAACCGGGAAAGGTCTCCTTCATTTCCTTTCCGAGAGCTTTCACAAATCCAAATTCTTTTTTCTTCACCCCTGCCATATAGGAAAATAAGGTATTTACATAAAACAGTGTGGTAAAACTGCTCTCGATTTCAGGATAATATTCATCTAAAAACGCAAACTCCTTCGCTTCCTTAACCATTACCCTTGCGGCTTCCATTCTGTCTTCGCAGCGCTTTTTCGTAATAGTGTGCACCGTAGAGGTATCATGCTGGTAATAATAGTATAAAGGCTCCTCAATATATTCAAAATGCTTTACACGAAGCATCCATGAATTACTGATGGCATTATCTTCATAAAAAATATTTTCAGGAAATCTGTTGGGATAATCCAGAATGATATGACGCCTGTAAATTTTTACAACGAGACTTCCGCTGTCCAATATCAGCGAACGGTATTTATCCTTATCGAGCACTCCTGCCTGCGACGCCATATTGTTGTGCACAACCTGACCGATTTTCATGCTGTGCTCACCGGTCAGATGGTAATCACAGCCCACCATATCCGCCCCTGTTTCTTCCGCTCTTCTCAGAAGCTTTTCATAAAAATCCGGCGTAACCCAGTCATCACTGTCAATAAATCCAATCCATTCCCCCCCGGCTTTTTTAAGACCAAGATTTTTAGCTCCTCCCTGTTTTTTATTGACAGGAGAAGCTATCACATAAAATTTACCCGGATATTTTTTTTCATAGGAACGAAGAATCTCCAGGGAATTGTCTGTGGAACAGTCATCCACCGCTATGATTTCATAATCACTGATCGTCTGGTTTACCAGACTGTTCAGACAATACTCCAGTTTTCCGTCAGCTGCCATATTATAAACAGGTACAATAACGCTCAGTTTCATTTTATCTCCTGCTCTCTCCATAGTTCTGTATGATACCTTTAAAGCTGTGTCAGCTGTCCGCCTTTTATTTCCCTGATTTCATTATTAACACTAATCCATGCGCTTGTTACATAAGGGTTGTAAACAAAAGAGTTGTCTGCCGCAAACTGCAGCCTGTTCATCATTTCCATATAATCCACATATTCAATGTTGGTGGCATACCAGATATCCTCTCTGCCCCCTGCCATTTTGCAGAATTCTTCCATTACTTCCCAGTTATTATCCCTGGTAAATTCATAGCTGTGTCCCCACACATACATCAAATATAAATACTGCGTTTTATGTAAATCCACAAACGCCTTTCCATCCTCTAACAGATTATGGTTATGATGGCAGGTGGGCTTCCATTCGTATACATCCGTAGGAAGGTCAAAACCATGACTGTCACCCACTATCCTGGAATATTTAATGCCAAGGCTCGGCAGAAGCTTCTTAATCTCATCACTATAGGAGCCGTTAGGATAGGACAAGCCTCTCACCGGCCTGTGCAGCAGCGTTTCCAGCCTTATTCTGTCCTCCAGCACCTCATTTACCACCTCCGGCAGCGGACATCTCGCAATTGTGGGATGAGTCAAAGTATGACAGGCAATCTCGTGTCCCTGGTATAAATCCAGATATTCTTCCATGGGAATTCTGATATTATCCTTAATCCCCGAATTAACATGAAAAGTTCCGCGAATTCCATAACGGTTAAAAATTTCAACCAGCCTTCTGTCTTCTTCTTTTCCGTCATCATAACTCATGGTAAGAGCCTTATGCTTTCCTCCGGGAAAACAAAAATATATCTTATTCATTTTAATCCTCCGTACTTCCCCATCCTGCAAATCCGGTATAATCTAAAATCTGCCGGTTGCTGCCGTTTTACTTACTTCTGATAATACACTGCGATTCTGGTAACTGCGTCAATTACGTCCTTCACATCCCTGTCTGTCATCCCATAATAGAGCGGAAGGCTGATAATTTCCTCATAAAGCTTTTCTGCCTTAGGACAAAGCCCCCGTTTATATCCCAGTTTCTGATAATACGGGAAATAATAAGTGGGAATATAATGCACATTACAGCAAATATTTTCTGCTGCTAATGCCTCAAAAAACTGCTTTCTGTCGATAGAAAGCTTTTCCGGTCTGATACGAAGGATATAAAGATGTCTGGTAGTATCAGACTGAGGGATTTCCTTCTGTACAAACAGCTGGGGCAGCTTTTGAAACGCCTCATCATATGCCTTAACAATCTCTTTTCTTCTTGCACTGAACACAGGCAGCTTATCAAGCTGACTGATAATCAATGCGGCCTGCATATCCGTCATACGATAATTCATGCCAAGGGCAATCTGCTCATAATACCACGGACCATCAGGCTCATTTTCCATAAGGGAGACATCTCTGGTAATTCCATGCGACCTGTACAGCAACAGCTTTCTGTAATATTCCTCATTGTTGGTAAGCACTGCACCGCCTTCTCCTCCGGTAACCGTTTTCACCGGATGAAAACTTAAGGTTGTCATATCCGCAATGGAACCGTTCTTTTTACCATTATAGCTTGTACCGATTACATGAGCGCCGTCTTCTATCAGCACAAGATTGTTTTTTCTGCAATGAGCAAGCAATCTGTCAAGTTCTACCGACTGCCCGGTATAATCTACCGCCACCACGGCTTTTGTCTTTTTGCAGGTCAAAGCTTCAACGTTAGCCGGGTCAATATTATAGGTTTCTTCATTAATATCTGCAAATACCGGTATTGCACCGCAATATAAAGCACAATTAGCAGATGCTGCAAAAGTAATCGGAGTGGTAATCACTTCATCTCCCGGAGCAACTCCTGCTGCCTGACATGCCATGTGAAGAGCTGCCGTCCCGTTGCTGCAAACCACTGCGTGTTTCGCCCCTGTAATTTCACACAGCTTTTTTTCCAGCTCTCCTATTTTAGGACCGCAGGTCAGATAATCACTTTTCAGTACATCCACCACAACCTGAATATCCGCATCATCAATATACTGGTGTCCATAAAAAATCTTTGTATCACGGATAGGTGTTCCCCCGCAAATTGCCGGTTTATCCATATGTATACCTCCTATGAGGCTGCCTCGCGAAGCTGCATATATACAACATCTGCAATGGCAGCAATATATTCACTGTTAGTGGGACGGCCCTGCCCGCTTTCCATACAGTAGCCGAACATTCTTTCAAACGTATGCCTGTTTCCTCTTTCCCAGGAAATTTCTACGGCATTACGTATCGCCCGTTCCACTTTGCCGTCAGTAGTATTATACTGCCTGGCTATCTCCGGGTAAAGAAGTTTCGTCACACTTCCCACTACTTTCATATCTTCAACTGCCATAACAACAGCAGCCCGAATATAGTGGTACCCTTTTAAATGAACAGGAACTCCCATATCCAGCATCATTTGTGAAATTATCTGCTCAACATTCCTCTTATCCAAACCTTCCATATCTGTCGCTCCATTCTGCTGCAAAGCAATATTTTATTGCCTCACCTTAAGTATAGGACAAGGTATTCCCCCTGAAAAGTTGTTACTTATCGCAAAAATCAACATTTTTTAAAACAGAAGTAAAAAATTGTCTGAATCCTGTTTCGGCAGCCACATCATCCTGAGAATTATTCTCTAAATCATAATAATATTTTCCGGTGGCAATATCTATGGAAATACTGTCAAGAGGAAATCCCGGAATTCTTTTCTTATGCGGGATATCCGTCAGCAGGAAAGCCGCTCCCCACAAATTTTCATCCATGCTCTCATAAGTATCATTCCGGCTTACTTTCAGGCAGATGCCGTTTTTATATCTTGCCAAAATACGTCCGTATTTTCGGACAAGCCCGGTATACTGCACTATCAGTTCCTCATCTGTCAGACGTTTTCCGCCCCGTCCCCTGACATGAATGCCGGGCTGAACCTCATCAGGAAGCATTTTGCCGGTTTCATAATTCCAAAGATACAGTCCCGAATCACAGGAAAAAACAGGCTGCTGAAATAATTCAAAATAAACTCCCGCTTTCAATCTTGCGTTTTCAAGAGGACTGTTTCCTGTTTCCTCTATTTCCGGAAGCTCAATATTTTCTCTCTTTGCAGCCTCTGATAAGCTTATAATTTCAACCGGAAGTCCTTCCAGTGTCCTGCGCATAAACCGAAGCTTTGCCGGATTCCCTGTACCATATATCAGCTCCATTTTTTATCCTCTGTATCACATATTAATTCTGTACTGCTTTGTATCTGCCATCCTTGATAATATACCTCCAGAGAACATCCCTGTATTCAGGCGTGGCATAATCGATTCCCACCCTTTTTGCCGCAGTATATTCCGGACGCACTCCGTCATCCTCTATCCACAGTTCCTTAGAAGTCACCAAATCAATTCCGTTTAAACTGCGGTCAATGGACATGGCTTTTGTAACTTTTCCGGGGCCATTATAGTCCTCCACGCCCCGAATCAGAACAGCCTCAGGAAAACCTTCTTTGCCGGTGACAACATTAAAAAGGGAATGTATTCCATAACACAGGTAAACATAAGCCGTTCCGCCCTTTTCATACAGCACCTTTGTTCTTTCCGTTTTTCCCTTGCTGGCATGACACGCCGTGTCCTGTTCCCTGTAATAGCATTCTGTTTCCGCAATACGGTATTTCAAAATACCTGCATCCGTTCTTCTGCACAAAAGCTTTCCTATTAAATCAGCAGCCAGCACTGTTGCCGGCTGGCTGTAATATCTTCTTAGAAGGCGTTTTCCCATATTTTCTCCATCACTCATCCAACGCCGCATATATAATCTGCCGCATTTTTCTTCTGAGCACCTGGTCTGCACCCTGTTCAATCTGCTGCATATAAACAAGCATCAGCTCTTCCTCAGGGTCAACAAAGAAATAAGTTCCCGGCAGACCGTCCCAGCCATATTCTCCTATACTTCCATTGCTTCCCGCCTTGGCAGGGTCTGTCATAATACGCATAAGGTTTCCATAGCTGTAACCTTCAAGACTGTCAAAATAAATGGTCTTCGCCTGCGCATCAGTCAGCTGGCTTTGGGAAATGTATTCCACAGTTTTCCTTCCCAGAAGTCTTTTTCCATGAAAGCTGCCTTTTGCTGCCAGCATCTGTACAAAATGACTGTAATCCTCTAATGTAGAATACAAGCCGCCTCCGGCTGACTCAATGTAAGGAGGTTTTGTGGGTGCATACATATTCAGCCCTGCATATGCTTTTTCATCTGCTTCCCTCAAATGCCCTTTTTCATCTATTCTTGAATACATCTGCGCCAGACGATGATATTCTTCTTCCTTTACATAAAAACCGGTATCCCTCATTTCAAGCGGTTCAAAAATTTCATTTTTCAAAAATTCTCCATAAGTCACACCGGTTACCACTTCCACTACACCGCCAATGACATCTGCTGAAATTCCATAATGCCAGGCTTCTCCCGGATGAAATAAAAGGGGTACACTGCCAAGGGCATTAATAATATCAAGGTTTGACATGCCGGCTCCCTTAACAGCCTTCTCATGAAGCTCCCTGTACAAGTCTTCCATAATTCTTTCAGGCTCTGATTCCGTACCGGGATACACCAGTCCTGAAGTCATATTAAGCAGGTGCTTTAATGTAATCGGTTCTTTAGCGTCTACCAGCCCTTTTGTTGTGGCAACCTGCATATGCCCATACCCTTCAAGATATTTTGACACCGGGTCAAATAAATCCACTAATCCCCGTTCATACAGCATCATAATTGCCGTTGTGGTTATAGGCTTTGTCATGGAAAATACTTTATAAATACTATCCTCTCTGTCAGAGCCATATACATTCTTAAATTCCCTTTTTCCTTTGTGCTCTACAAGCAAAGATGCTCCCTTAATGCGTTCTTCCTGTATTTCTCTTTCAAAAAGTGCATCCAGCTGTTTTAACTGCTGCCTGTTCATGTATAACTCCATCTCCTATCTTAACTATCTGAATCTGGCATTTCTCACCGCAGGAAAAGTTACCGTAATTTCCGTTCCTTCTCCCGGCTTGCTTGTAAGCGTTATCGCCGCATTTAATTTTAACAGAATATGCTTCACTATTGCAAGTCCTAAACCTGTTCCGCCCGTGGATTTACTGCGGCTCTTATCTACCCTGTAAAAGCGTTCAAAAATTCTGTCCTGATGTTCCTTGGGGATACCTATTCCGGTATCTTTTACGATAAGCACTGCTGTATCCAAACGGTCTTTTACTATGACAGATACACTTCCGTTTTCCTTGTTATAGCGAATGGCATTATCACACAGATTATAAAGCACCTCTTCAAGCATTTGCCTGTTGGCCATAACAACAGCATTTTCCGCTTCTACAGTAAGCGTCACATTATGCTTTGCGGCACTTATCTGCATCATGCTGACACATGCCTGAGCACACTCCTTCAAGCTAACCGGTTCAAGAATTTCTTCGTTATCCGAATCGTCCAATTCAGAAAGACGTATCACATCATTAATCAGCGTTAGCAGCCTTCCGGAATTTTTATGAATTTCTCCGCAGAATCTTTTAATTTCCCCCTCATCTGTTACCATTCCGTTTTCAATCAGCTCTGAGTACCCTGAGATTGCCGTCAGGGGTGTTTTCAGCTCATGGGAAACATTTGCGGTAAATTCCTGCCGGAGCCTGGCATTTTGCATTACATCATCATGCTGGCTTTTAATAGCTTCAATAAAAGGCTTCATTTCCTCATACGCTTCTATCCTGGAAGCATTCTCCACATCTTCGGCAATCTGTTTAACCGGAAGCATAATTCCCTCTGCCATATAGTAAGAAAGCACTGCGCAGACCGCAAACAAAACAGCAGCCACTATCAGAAGATAAGGGATTGCCGACTCCATTATCATATAGATGCTGTCGGCATTTCTTGCCACCCTCAGAACACTTCCGTTCTTTAACAGAAGGGCAAAATAATAAGTATTCTGGTCAAGAGTATCGGATTTACGGATTTCACTGCCTTCTCCGGTCTCAAATGCTGCCTTTATCTCCGGTCTGTCCTTATGATTTGGCAGTTCTTCTGCCGGAGCCTGCGTATCATAGATTACCGTCCCATCCTCTGTAACAAGGGTAATTCTGATTTTATCCTGCAAAAGTTCTCCTGCAAACCCCGAAAGTTCTTTCTTAACATTGTCAAATATACCGGTTTCTTCATTTCCTGAGCGGGTTTCCGTCACTGTTTCCATATCTTCCAGTTTCAGATAATATACCACAGCTTTTGCATAAACCTTCAAATCTTCCATAATCTGCTTTTTCAGCAAATTATAACAAACAGCTACCGTCAGCAATAATGTCGCCAAAATTGCCAAAGTAGCTGTTCCTAAAAGTCTTTTATTTATTTTCTTTTTCATTGATCCTCGTCCTATTGTCATGAATTAAAGATATAACCCACATTACGTACCGTCTTAATCATGCTGCCTGCATCCTGCAGTTTTTGACGCAGTGTTTTAATATGCATATCAAGAGTCCGTGATTCTCCTTCAAAATCCGTCCCCCAGACTTTTTCCAGAATTTCTTCCCTGGAAGTTACAATTCCTGCATTAATCATCAGCAGTTTAAGAAGCTCATATTCCTTATAAGTCAATTCACACTTTTCATCGTTTACGGTGACACGATGCTTTTCCTCGTCCAGGCAGACAGAACCGATTAGCATTTTCTTATCCGCCTGTTCCTTGCTTGTTCTGCGAAGGAGTGCTTTCACTCTGGATATCAGCTCCATAATGCCAAAAGGCTTTGTCAGATAATCGTCTGCGCCTGTATCAAGTCCTTTTACCTTATCAATTTCCGTGGTTTTGGCTGTCACCATAATAATCGGCAGATTCCTGCCGTTTACACTCTGACGAAGCTTCTTTACAATATCAAGACCATCTGCATCGGGAAGCATAATATCAAGCAAGAGCAAATCCGGGCATCGCTTTTCAAATGCCTTATAAAAGTCAGCGGCAATTTCAAATTCTTCTACTTCAAACCCTGAATTTTTAAGGGCAATCGCCTCTATTTCCCTGATATTCTTATCATCTTCCACAATATAAATCGTTGACATATTATAGAACTCTCCTTATTTAAGGCAGCTGATAACGCTCTTTCAAATGCTTTACCTCTGTTGTAAAGGCCACATTATCCTTGCTTGAAATACTTTCCTGATACTCATGAGTTTCAAAGTTTTCCTCATTCAGCTGCAGCAAAGAAAGAGCAATATTGGAACAGTGGTCGGATACTCTTTCATAGTTAGTGGTAACATCCGAAAGCACAAATCCCATTTCAATGGTACATTTTCCTTTACGCAGCCTCTTCATATGACGCTTTTTTACCTCTACGCTGAGATAATCAATAACCTCTTCTAAAGGCTCTATCATTTCTGCCAGTTTCAAATCCTCTTCCTGGAAAACCAGAATAGAGGTATTTACAATATCCTTAATGGCACCTGTATAAACCGCCAGTTCCTCCTGGGCTTTTTTAGAGAAGGACAATTCCTTCTGATTCATTTCCTTTGCGGATTCCATAATGTTGATGGCGTGATCCGAAATCCGTTCAAAATCACCGATGCAATGAAGCAATACCGAAAGTTCCTGACTGTCTTTTTCCGTTAAATGCCTGCTGCTCAGTTTTACAAGATAGGAACCAATTTCGTCTTCATAATGATCCACTATATTTTCAAGCTCAATCACTTTCTCTGACGCTTCCTTGTCATACTTTTCAAGCATCTGAATTGCAAGGAACAATGCTTCCCTGGAATATTCCGCCATATCAATCGCAACATTTTTGCACTGCTCCAGCGCAAAACCCGGTGTATTTAAGAAACGGGAATCCAAAAGCTGAATTTCCTTTTTGACACTGTCTGCCTCCCTCTTTTCTTCTTCCGATTCAGGAATCGTAAGGTAAACAAGCTTTTCCAATATAAAAGTGAAAGGGAACATTACAATTACTGCCACTACATTAAATGCACTGTGTATTATAGCAACGCCGACAGCACTGGCTGCCTGATCTAAAAATTCAAAATGGACAAATGCATTAATGGCATAAAATACTGCCATAAAAGCCACTGTCTTAATAATATTATAATAAAGATGAATCAGGGCAGTACGTTTAGCCCCTTTATTACCCCCTGCACCGGAAATAAGCGCCGGCATACAGGCGCCTACATTTTCACCCATGATAATGGGAATAGCCGTAGCATAGCTGACCGCTCCCGATGCGCAAAGAGCCTGCAGAATACCTACAGATGCGGAAGAAGACTGAATAATTGCAGTCAGAATAAGCCCTGCCAGCATACCCAGCACAGGATTGGAAAACATCAGCAGAAGATTGGATATTTCCGGACTTTGTGCAAAAGGAGTCACAGAGCCGGACATAGTATCCATACCAAACATCAGGACTGCGAAACCAATCATAATGGTGCCCACATTCTTATGTACTTCTTTCTTGCTCATGCCCATAAGAATGACACCGATAATAGCAAGCACCGGCGAAAAAGAAGTGGGCTTTAAAAACTGCAGAAAAAAACTGCTTCCATTTACATCTGTTAAACTTAAAATCCAGGCTGTTACCGTAGTACCTACATTAGCGCCCAGTATTACGCCCACTGCCTGAGACAGCTTCATGATGCCCGAATTAACAAAACCCACTACCATAACCGTGGTAGCAGATGAAGACTGGATAACTGCCGTAACACCGGCACCGAGCAAAACCGCCATTAACTTATTAGAGGTTAATTTCTCTAAAATAAGCTCAAGCTTACCTCCTGATGCCTTTTTCAATCCGTCTCCCATCACATTCATTCCATAAAGGAAAAGTGCAAGACCGCCTATCATCGTTAGTATATCAAAAATATCCATTCCCTATCCCTCCGGGTTTTGTATAAAAGCCGCTTGCTCATTATTTTACACTATTTATCACCTTTTGGGTATAAGAAATTTTATTTTTTCACGGAAGCCCTACAAAAGCCGCATATCGCTGATGCTTCCGGTTTCCTGAAAAATCTCCCATTCACCGATATTTACGGCATGGTCACCGATTTTCTCCAGATATTTTGCCACCATAAGCACATCAACACATTCATCGGCATCCTTTACTTCTCTTTTAAGAGAGTCGATAATATCGTACTTTACCTTATTGAATAAATCATCCACCACATCATCTTCTTTTATAACATCTTTGGCGGCTTCCTTATCTCTGTTTACAAAGGCTTCCACTGCGGTTCTGACCATTTCCTTCGCAGCACAGATCATAGGTGTAAGGTGTACGGAATATTGTTCTAAGTCTTTCATTCCGATTCTCAGCATCAAATCCGCCATATCCGCCACATGGTCACCGACCCGCTCGATATCTGTTACTACCTTCAGGCTGGCCGTAACCACCCGCAAATCTCCTATTACCGGCTGCTGCTTGGTAATCAGAAACAAACACTGCGATTCAATTTCCCGCTGTCTTTTGTTAATGTCCTTATCAATATTTCTGATTCTTGCAATATCCTCTTCCGATTTATTGTAAAAAGCATCAAACAGGCTGTCATAATTACTTTCCACCTTCTGCGCCATATCTGCTACATTTTGCTTCAGCAGCCTTAATTCATTGTCAAATGTAATTCTGGGTGACATTCTCTTCTCCTCTCAATATTAGCCGAATCTTCCTGTAATATAATCTTCCGTTCTCTTATCCTTTGGTCTTGAAAATATATTGTCGGTGGTATCAAATTCTATAACTTCCCCTACCAGAAAGAAGGCTGTATAATCCGATACCCTGGCTGCCTGCTGCATATTATGTGTAACTACAACCACCGTATATTTCTTTTTCAGTTCTTCCATCAATTCCTCAATTTTCAGGGTAGAAATGGGATCCAGTGCAGAAGTGGGCTCATCCATAAGAAGAATTTCAGGTTCAACTGCCAGCGCCCTTGCGATACAAAGCCTTTGCTGCTGTCCGCCGGAAAGTCCCAATGCAGACTTTTTCAGTCTGTCTTTTACTTCATCAAAAATTGCAGCTCCTCTAAGGGAGGTTTCCACTATTTCATCCAGCTTTGCTCTATTTTTAATCCCATGAATTCTCGGACCATATGCGATATTGTCGTAAATGCTCATGGGAAAAGGGTTAGGCTGCTGAAAAACCATGCCCATTTTTTTTCGCAAAAGGGTGGTATCCACCTTAGGATCATAAATATTTTCTCCGTCCAGAAGCACTTCTCCGTCTATCTTCACACAGTCAATTAAATCATTCATCCTGTTTAAGGTTTTTAAAAAAGTTGATTTTCCGCATCCGGAAGGACCGATAAAGGCCGTTACCGCACCGGGCGAAATGCTCATATTGATATCCTTAAGTGCATGATTTTCCCCATAATGAAGATTTAAATTCCGGGTAATAATTTTGTACTTATTTTCACTCATTTTTTATCCTTTCAGTCGATTCTGCCGACATCAAATTTCTTTGCCAGATACTTGGTAAGCCAGTTAATTGCAAGTACAATAACCAGAAGAACCACTGCAATTCCAAAAGCTGTGGAATACTCCGCTTTTGCCATGCTGAGGTAAAGCTGTATGGTAAGCGTTCCGCCTGATTCCAGAATTTTCTTTAAAAATCCCATTCCCGTCTTGGGAAACAGATAACCGCTTCCTGCCGTAAACAAAAGCGCAGCTGATTCTCCCACAATTCTTCCTATTGCCAGAATCACCCCTGTAATGATTCCGGGCATGGCTGAGGGCAGAAGAATCGTCCTGATCATGTACCATTTTGTAGCTCCCATTCCCAGCGCTCCGCTCCGATAGCTGTCCGGCACTGTTTTTAAAGCTTCCTGCGTATTTCTGGTAATTAACGGAAGAACCATAATTGTCAGCGTCAGGGAGCCGGTTAAAATTGAGTATCCAAATCCCAAAACCGTTCCAAAAAACACCATTCCAAACAAACCGAAAATAATGGAAGGAATACCCGACAGAGTTTCTGTAGTAAACTCAATTGCCGACACCAGCTTTCCCGGCTTTGCGTACTCATTCAGATAAATTGCCGAACCGATTCCCACAGGTGTTGCTATGAGCAGCGTAATCACAATAATATAAAGAGTATTTACAATGTTTCCGGCAATGCCCACTGTCTTATTTAAGGTACTTGTTACGGTAGTCAGGAACTGAATATTGATGCTTCCGATTCCCTTAAAGAACACATAGCCGATAATTCCGATTAAAAGAACCACGGAAAATCCCGCCGATAAGTAAATAAAAAATTTAATAACATTATCCGAAACTCTTACTTTTCTGTTCATAATGCTGTTATGCATCATCCTTATCCCCTTTCTTTAATATTCTTGACAGGGATACATTGATTATCATAATAAAAGCAAACAATACCAGCCCTATGGTAAAGAGCACCTGCCTGTGCAATCCTGCCGCATATCCCATTTCCGCCACAATTGCGGTTGTTAAAAATCTGACGGAATTAAACGGCAAAGGCATATTGACAGAGCTGCCGGAAACAAGCGTGATTGCCATAGCCTCTCCAATAGCCCTTCCCACTCCAAGCACGATTGCCGTAATAATGCCTGACTTTGCCGCCGGAATAATCACCTTGAAAATCGTCTGTATATGGGAAGCCCCAAGTGCCAGGGAAGCAGATTTTAAGGATGCCGGCACCGCCCTGATAGCCGATTCACTGATATTGATTACAGTAGGAAGAATCATAATCGCAAGAACAATAACTGCAGAAAGCAAATTGGCTCCTCCTGTAAACTGATGGGTTTCCGAACCCTTAAAAAGCGCAAGCTCCAGCTTATACATGAGAGGGTTTAAAATCATAAGTCCCAGCAGACCGTATATAACAGAGGGAATGCCCGCAAGAAGCTCTACCGCAGGCTTTACAACTGCTGCCAGCTTTTTCGGGGCTGTTTCTGCCAAAAATATGGCTGTCAGAACTCCAATCGGAACTCCGAGAAGCACTGCCAGTGCCGTTCCTGCTATTGAGGTCAGAATAACATATAAAATTCCGTATGACGGTTCCGATGCAGTAGGCTTCCATGTGGTTCCGAAAATAATCTCCTTAATGCCTACGCTGAATAATGCCGGTACACCGTTTATAATCATGTATACTGTAATAGAAATAACCGCTAATATTGCAATAAACGCGCACAGGGTGAAAATACCCTGTGCCGTTTTTTCAACTGCGGACTTATTCTTACTGTTTCCAAAGATTGAGAAAGTCTGCTGTTTTTCCAAAATTATTACCTCTCTGCCAAAGCTCCTTAATCTACTACGATAAGACCGACACCTGAAATCACTTCTTTGCCTTCATCGGAAGCAAGGTATTCAAACAATGCCTGAACTGCTTCACTCTGCTCGGAAATTTCACCCTTAGTAGCCATTACGAAAGGTCTGCATAAGAAATAGCTGCCTCCTTTAATATTATCCGCTGTTGCCTCAACACCTTCCAAAGCAAGAGCTGTTACGGAATCATCTATAGCATCCAGGGAAACATATCCGATAGCTCCGGGAGTTGAAGCTACCTTTGCAATAACCGCACCGGTACTGTCAAGTTCACTTGCATAAGCACATGCATCTTCAACCTCAAGCAGTTCTTCAAATGCTCCTCTTGTACCTGAACCGGCTTCACGCCCTACTACTACTACAGGTGCATCCTCTCCTCCTACTTCACTCCAATTCTTGGTTTTTCCTGTATAAATGCTGATAAGCTGGTCTTTTGTTAAACCTGTTACAGTATTGGCGGGGTCAACAACCACTGCAATACCGTCAATCGCTACTATATTTTCTACTACGCCTGCTGCCTTTTCTTCCTCTTTCAGCGCCCTGGAAGAATTGCCGATATCTACGCTGCCTGCCGTTACAGCTTCTACCCCTGCTGAAGAACCGGTAAACTCTGCAGTTACGGTAACTCCGGGATATTTAGCCATAAAGCTTTCTGCCACTGCATTGGCAAGCTTCTCCATTGAAGTACTTCCTGCCATGGAAACAGAACCGCTTAAATCTGTATTTTCTTCTGCCGGTGCTTCTTCCTTTGCAGGCGCTTCTGTCTCGGCCGCATTGTCTGCTGCGGCACTTTCCGTTGTATCAGCTTCCTGTGTACCTGCAGTCTGGGTATCATTGCTTGTTTGTGCAGCGCTTCCGCATGCCATCAGGCTCAATGTCATTACTGTCGCACATGTCAGTGCAAGAATTTTTTTCATTTTCATTTTTTCATTTCTCCTCTTCAAAAATATCTATGTAATTGTCTGAGGCTCAGGCTTTCCTTCCGCCTCATCACAGGAATCATCTTAACACGGAAATTTTTCACGAAATATCACGTTTTGGTAATTAATATGTAAGTTCTTTGTAAAAAAAGTCCGGAGCCTTTTTGCCCCGGACTTCTCTGATAACCTTTTCTTTATTTACTTTATAACAGCAATGAACTCATATCCTCCAGCAGTTCTTCCGTCAGGTCAAGAAGCATCTGTGCATCCCTCTCCACCATGCCGCATTTTTTATAACGCCGGGTAAAGCTGACAAGCTTATAGTTAAAGTTAAGCTTTTCCTGCTTTTTCAGAAGCTCCGGAATCCTCTCCGCATGAATATGGGCATCCGGTTTCAGGGTGAATTGGATTTCACCGTTCTTTCCTTTCACTTCGGTGATATAAAGCTTGTGGGCTTTCACACGAATCATGGAAATACGGAAAAGATTCTGCACCGCTGTGGGAGTCTCACCGAAACGGTCCAGCAGTTCCTCCTTCATATCCTCGCATTCTGCCTGATTCTCCAGTCCCGCAATTCGCTTGTAAATATCCAGCTTCTGTACTTCATTTACAATATAGGAAGGAGGGATAAAAGCATCCACATCAAGATCTACCGCAGTATTGAAATCCTCTATGGTGCTGATTCCTTTCAGATTTTTAACGGCATCATTCAGCATCTTGCAGTACAAATCATAGCCTACCGCCTGCATATGCCCGTGCTGTTTTACACCAAGCAGGTTGCCTGCGCCGCGGATTTCCAAATCCCTCATGGCGATTTTAAAGCCGCTGCCAAGGTCTGTAAACTCTTTAATTGCTGCAAGACGTTTTTCCGCAACTTCCTTCAGCATCTTATCCCGCTTGTACATCAGAAAAGCATAAGCAGTCTTGTTGCTTCTGCCCACCCTGCCTCTCAGCTGATACAGCTGTGAAAGTCCCATATTGTCAGAATCATGAATAATCATGGTATTTACGTTGGAAATATCAAGTCCTGTCTCAATAATGGTAGTGGAAACCAGCACATCAATTTCTCCGTTAATGAAATCATACATGATTCTTTCCAGTTCCCGTTCCTGCATCTGTCCATGAGCGAAAGCCACATTGGCCTCCGGGACAAGATTCTGTATACCTACCGCTATATCGGCGATGTTGCTGACACGGTTATATACATAGTATACCTGTCCGTCTCTGGAAAGCTCTCTGACTATGGCTTCTCTTACCATTTCTTCATTATATTCCAAAACATAAGTCTGAATAGGAAGCCGGTCGCCCGGAGCTTCCTCTAATACACTCATATCCCGTATTCCGATGAGGCTCATATGAAGGGTTCTGGGAATAGGGGTTGCCGTAAGAGTGAGTACATCCACTCTTTCCTTCATTTTTTTGATCTTTTCCTTGTGAGTTACTCCGAAACGCTGCTCCTCATCAATAATCAAAAGCCCCAGATCCTTAAAGACCACATCCCCCGAAAGAACTCTGTGGGTGCCGATTATAATATCTACAAGTCCTTTTTTCAGGTCCTCTACTGTCTTTTTCTGCTCCGCACTGGTTCTGAACCTTGACAGCAAGTCTATCCTGACAGGAAAGTCCTTCATTCTCTGTACAAAGGTATTATAATGCTGCTGGGCCAGAATTGTGGTAGGCACCAGATATACTACCTGCTTTCCTTCCTGCACCGCTTTAAAAGCGGCTCTGATGGCAATTTCCGTTTTGCCATAGCCTACGTCACCGCAAATCAGACGGTCCATAATCTTAGTGCTTTCCATATCCTTCTTGGTAGCTTCAATGGCAGCCAGCTGGTCTTCCGTTTCCTCAAAAGGAAACATCTCCTCAAATTCTTTCTGCCAGACCGTATCCTTCCCATAAGGATAACCTTCCGTCTGCTGACGTATGGCATACAGCTCCACCAAATCTTTGGCAACTTCCCCTACCGCTTCTTTCGTCTTGTTTTTGGTTCTGGTCCATTCCTGAGTTCCCAGCTTATTTAATTTAGGACGCTTTGCATCTGCCGAAGCATACTTCTGAATTACATCCAGTCCCGTTGCCAGAATATACAGATTTCCGCCGTCCCGGTATTCAATTTTTATATAATCCTTTACTACCTTATCAACTTCAACCTTCTCAATTCCCTTATAAATACCGAGGCCGTGATTTTCATGAACCACATAATCTCCTATTTTCAATTCTGCAAAATCATTGATTTTTCTGCCTTCGTATTTTTTCTTCTTCTTTTTTTTCTTTTTCTCTGCACCGAAAATATCGCTTTCCGAAATAACCACAAATTTAAGCAGAGGATATTCAAAGCCCTTCATCACTCTGCCGTAATAAGTCATTACTTCCCCCGGCTGGATTTCCCTGTCAGGGTCTTCCGTATAGAAGGCCGTAATCTCCTGGTCCCTTAAATCCTGGGAAAGACGCATGGCACGTGTTCTGGAGCCTGACAAAAGAAGCACTCTGTATCCGTTTTTTCTGTATCTTTTCAAATCCTGAAGCAATGCTTCAAAGCTGTTATTGTACGAAGAAATACTTTTTACCGAAATATCTGCTTTTTTGTCCGCTTTAATAAAGGAGTTTTTCAAATCCAATGCAGATACTGCCGCAACCCTGTGCTTCGTAAGTCTTGCTGCCATTTCTTCTACGGAATACAGCAAATCCATCTGCCCCGGAAGGATGTAGCCTTTTTCCAGCCTGTGCATCATGCTTTCACGGAACTCCAGTTCCACCGCCTCTGCATGCTCCTTTACTCTTGCAGGTTCATCCACAAAGACACAGGTTTTTTCTTTATCAAACAAGTCAAGAAAGGAAACCGTATCCTCATAAAAATAATGAACATAGCTGTCAAGATTCAGCAGATTTTTAAACTCGAATACTTCCTCCCTTAATTCCTTCATCTGAGTTTCCACACGATGGGCTTCCTCCGTATGAAACTCTTTTCTTAATTTTTCTGCAAAGGCTTTTCCTTCCTTTTCAATTTTGTCCATTCCTTCTTTCAGTTGTTCCTTAGACAAAATCATCTCACAGGCCGGATAAACAGTAATACTGGACAATTTTTCAATGGAGCGCTGGCTTAAAATATCAAAGCTGCGGATAGACTCTACCTCATCTCCCCAAAGTTCAATACGGTAAGGATTCTCTTCTGTCAAATCAAAAATATCCACAATACCGCCCCTGATGCTGAACTGACCGGGCACTTCTACCTGATAATTCTTCTCATAGCCAAGCTCCACCAGCTTTTTCGCCAGTTTCTTTTCATCCACTTCCGTTTTTTTATCAATAAAAATAATATTTTTCTTCCAGACATCAAGAGGTATCTGAGGGGACATCAGGCTGCTGAAGGTAGTCACCACCGTAACCGGCTTTCCCTCCAGTATTCTTCTCATACATTTGACTCTTTCTTTCGTCAGCTGGTTGCTGTGAATATCTGCCTGATAAAAAATCAAATCCCTGGCAGGATAGCTTGTGACATTTCTGTCATAAAACCGGTAATCCTCCTGTATTTCTTTCACACGAAGGTCACTGAAAGTAACAATGAGTTTATTCTTATACCCATCGCCAAGTCCATACACCATATGAAGTTTCTGGGATTCCACACATCCCGTTAAAACTGCCGCTTTTCCCGGCTTTTTCAAAAGAGCTGCAATTTCTTCAAACTCTCCCAGCTCGTGAAGCGGTGCCATCAATGCCTTCATATTACTGCTCTCCATTATCATTTTTCTTCGGGGTTTTTTTAGTATTATATAAATTCATTGCTTTATCTATGCCATCGCTCATAATCGTTTCTATGGCAAGTACCGCCGTTTTTTTGCTTTCCGCAATTATTTTTTCTTCCTCTTTGCTGAAATGTCCAAGCACATAATCTGCCAGGTCATATCCCGCCGGTTTATCTCCCACACCCATTTTGATGCGTATAAATTCTTCATGTCCCAGATGGGCAATAATGTTTTTAAGTCCGTTGTGCCCTCCTGCGCTTCCCTTTTTGCGCATTCTGATATGTCCCACATCCAGGCTGATATCATCCGCCACTACAATTAATTCCTTTGTTTCATCAATCTTAAAAAAGTTTACTGCTTCGCCTACAGACTCCCCGCTGAGATTCATATAAGTAAGAGGCTTTAACAGGATTACCTTCTCACCGTTAATGATTCCTTTGCCGATAAGTCCTTTAAATTTGCTTTCCATTACTCTGATATTATATTTATCCGCCAGTTCATCAATGACCTGCCAGCCGATATTATGTCTTGTTCCTTCATACTGTCTGCCCGGATTGCCAAGGCCTGCGATTATAAACATTTCTTTCTTCCTTTCTATCATGTTTCTGATTTGCATTATGCACTCTATTATAATAGAAAATCGAAAGCTTTGTACAAAAATTATGAAAATTTTTGTGTACAGGATTTTTTATGGTATACTCACTTATATCAGGTAGTCCGTACCTAATAAATTACAGGCAGGCATTTTATGAATTCAAACAAAAAAAAGCAAAACAATTATATCTGGTACTTTATTCTCACGGTTTTGTTGATTGCCATTACATCAATAACCGGGGTTTTTGTTTTCAGCTTTTACATCAGTCATTTTACAACAAAGCAGGATGCTAACGAATATGAACTTTATTATGTAATGATTGCAGATGACACAAATACCTCTCTCTGGCAGTCTGTTTATGAAGGCGCTTACACGGCGGGACTGGAAGAAAACAGTTATGTGGATCTGTTAAACGGCTCTTTTGACAATCATTATTCCAGGGAGGATCTGATGCGCATTGCGATATCTTCTGAGGTAGACGGTATTATTGTTGCTGCAGACGAAAGCGAGGAAATGACAGAACTGATTCATGAAGCAACAGCAGACGGAATTCCGGTGGTTACCTTATATGGAGACAATACCCAAAGCGACAGATGCAGCTTCGTAGGAATCGGCAGCTATGATTTGGGAAGAGAATATGGCAGACAGGTATTAAAGATTGCGAAGGAAAATACAGCTGAAAATTCCGTAAGGATTATTCAGGAATCTGACGGATTAGTAGCAGAAACTTCTCAGAAAAGTACATCCGGGAATACAATCAGTGTTATGGTACTGGTAAATGCTTATGCCCAGGATTCCGGCCAGAATATTCTCTGTTCCGGCATCCAGGAGACCATTGAAAATGAGAAACAGGATGGAACAGAAATTGAGATATCCCTTGTTTCTGTCGATAGCACCAACACTTTTTCCGTAGAAGAATCCATTCGGGATATCTTTATGGAAGAATATCTGCCGGATATTATCATCTGCCTGAATGAATTACATACCACCTGTGTTTATCAGGCAGTTGTAGATTATAATAAGGTAGGACAGGTGAACATTCTGGGATATTACGATTCTGATACGATTTTAAAAGCCATTGACAGAAACGTAATATATGCAACCATATCCATTGACACCGGACAAATGGGCAGATTCTGTGTGAATGCTTTGACAGAATACAATACTTATGGCAATACCAGTCAGTATTTCATTGCGGATATCGCTTTAATTAATAAAGAAAATGTCGGACTGTATTTGGGAGGAAAGACAGAAGATGATTAAAAAACTGTACAGACTTTTAAACCTCTCATTACAGGGCAAAATCAGCAGTATTTATATTTTAACCAACCTGCTGGTCTGTCTGGTCAATCTTCTTTTGATTCTGGGAATTAATCGAATGTCTAGCGAAATGGAGCTGGTCTATCAGGATAATATGCATCTGAACGAGTTGTCTGCGTCGTTAAACGCCGTACAGGACAGCATGACTGAATATCTGAATGTGAAAACCAGTGAATCATTGGAAGAATACTACAGAAACGAACAGATTTATTTGAGTTTAGCTGAAGAGTTAACGGATGAAGTAACAGGAATTTCTTTTGACCGGATGAAAAGAAACATCCGGCATATGTCCGATACATATTTGGAAATAGCTGACCAGACAATAGAGGCAAAACGCGGTCGTAATGTTGAAAAATACCGAATCCGCTATGAGAATGCAACTCAAATATATAATTATATTACCACCTATCTCAATAACCTGAACAATCAGCAGTTTAAAAGTAATTCGGAAAACTATAATGAACTTGCCCATGCCTTCCGGCTGTTTGAAGCAATCAGTATCGTCATTATGTTTATTGTTATGTTTGCAAATGCCGGTATTATTATAAAGTTAGTGGGCGCCATCATCAATCCTCTTAAAATTTTGTCTAAATCTGCGGATGAAGTGGCAAAAGGCAATTTTGAAATAGCACTTATAGAGGTGCAGTCGCAGGATGAAATAGGTGTTGTAACAAGAGCTTTTAACCAGATGGTCATCAGCATCAGGGAATACATCGAACGGATTCGTCACAGCCTGGAAGTGGAACGTCTCCTGAAAGAAAAAGAACTGATGATGGAAGCTCATCTGAAGGACGCCCAGTTAAAATATCTACAGGCACAGATTAATCCCCACTTTTTATTTAATACCCTGAATGCAGGAGCACAGCTTGCCATGATGGAAGGCGCTGACAGAACATATCAGTACGTACAGAATATGGCAGAATTCTTCCGCTATAATGTAAAAAAGGGCGAGGAAATAGTTACGCTTCGTGAAGAAATTGAATTAGTGGATAACTATATTTATATTTTGAACGTCCGGTTTTCCGGAGATATCCATTATGAAAAGAAGATAGAACAAACTCTTCTGCAAACAGAAATGCCAAGTATGATTCTCCAACCTATTGTGGAAAACTGCGTTAATCACGGCATTCGTGAAATGGCGGGAAAAGGCAGGATATGGCTGTCTGTCTACCGCATTGATGATACAGTATGTATCAGCATCCGTGACAACGGCATCGGCATGAGCAAAGAAACTATAGATAAAGTTTTGAGCGGTACCTACAGAGAAGAAGAACTGGCAGCAGGCTCTAACGGCATCGGTATGGACAATGTAATAGCAAGATTAAAGCTTTTTACGGAAAGTGATGATGTTATGTCAATTATCAGCGACGGAACAGGCAAAGGAACAGAAGTTATTATTTATCTTCAGCTAAAGGAACGGGAGGAATATGATGTATAAAATCATGCTGGCAGATGACGAAGGAATCGTGATTGATTCCCTGAAGTTTATTATAGGAAAAGAATTTGGAGACGACTGTATTGTAGAATATGCCAAAACAGGCAGAAGTGTGATAGAACTGACAGAAAAATTCCGCCCTGATATTGCCATCATGGATATTCAGATGCCGGGCATTAACGGCATCGAAGCCATGAAGGAAATAAGAAAAAATAATAATGATGTTATTTTTATTGTAATGTCTGCTTATGATAAATTTGATTATGCCAAAGAATCCATTAAGTTAGGGGTTCTGGAATACATTACCAAGCCAATGGAACGGACTAAAATTGTTTCCATCCTGAGAAAAGGCATGAAAATAATCGACGAAGGACGTGAAAAACGAAGTAATGATCTTTTGGTAAAAGAGAAAATGGAAACTGTCATTCCAATCATTGAAAGCGGCCTGATTTATAACATTTTGTTACAGGAACACTTTACGGAAGATATTGAGAATTATAAGACTCTCCTGGGGCTTAATAAACGTTATGCTTATATGATTGCCATAATATGCGGAGACGAACAACAAGGCAACCGGATGACTAATGCCGTAGGCAGCAGCGTAAAAATGCAGCAGCATTATCTGGAAGTGCGGGAATGTGTGAAAGATTACTTTGACTGTATCATAGGAACAGTCATGGCAAATAAGCTGGCAGTCTTAGTGCCCTATGAAAAAGCGGAAATGGATTATAACGAAAGAATTGATTTGATAGAGAAAGCAAGAGAACTCACACGCCGCATGTGTAAAAAAACAGGCATCAGCTTTCGTATCGGCATCGGCAAAGCCGGAGAGGTTCAGGAAATGGCAAAGTCTTATGACGAAGCGCTGAATTCTCTTATTATGACCACCGGAAGCGTTGCGCATGCAGATGATTTACCCATTGGCTGCGATTATGCGGAAAATTATCCGATTCATCTGGAAAAATGCTTGTTTGAAGAAGTAGAAAAAGGCGACATTAAGAATGCCCTTGCTACTGCAAAAAGCTTTTTTGATTGGATGGAGGAAAACAATCCCGACAGCTTAATGGAAATCCGCCTGAAAATATTGGAATTTTCTTTATGGGCAGAACATATTGCATATGAAAAAGGCGGTATGACCTACCAGTTCAAATCCAGACAAAACTATCTGCCTGCCATCATGGGTACGGAAGATTTAACTGAACTCCGGGAATGGTTTATGGATAAAATTTTAAAGGCCTGCCAGAATATCATGGGAAAACGGGAAGAAAAATCCAACAGCATTATAGAAATGTCCAAGGACTATATCAGAAACAACTTCGATAAAGACATTTCTCTGGATGATGTATCCAGGACTGTAAATATCAGCCCTTATTATTTCAGTAAAATATTCAAAGAAGGAACCGGAAAAAACTTTATTGAATATCTGACAAATATCCGCATTGAAAAGGCAAAGGAGCTGCTTAATACAACGGAATATTCCATGAAAGAAATCTGTACCTTGTGCGGATATTCCGATCCCAATTATTTCAGCCGTTCTTTTAAGAAAAATGTAGGAGTTACACCTACAGAATACAAAAATGTATAAAACAGATAAGGAGCATTCAATAAATATGGGAATACGAAAAATAAAGGGATATATATCAGGATTATGTTTGACCCTGATACTTGCACTGACCGCCTGCGGCAGTATTGAAAGCAGCAAGGAAGTTACTGATACCCGGGAAAATCCCAAAATCCAGATTGGTATGAGTTTCGACTCCTTTGTCATTGAAAGATGGCAGCGTGACAGGGATGTATTTGTCTCCACGGCAAAAGCGCTGGGAGCTGAGGTCAATGTCCAGAATGCCAACGGTGATCTGGAAGAGCAAAAGAAACAAATTGATTATTTTATTAAAAAAGGAATGGACGTTATCGTTGTAATCTGTATTGATTCTGAAGGACTTAAGAGTTCTGTGGAAAAAGCAAAAGAGGCCGGTATTAAAGTCATTGCCTATGACCGCCTGATCACTAATGCGGATGTCGATCTCTATATTTCCTTTGATAATACAAAAGTCGGCGGTATGATGTCAAAAGCCCTTATTGATAACGGACTTGCAGGCGGTTCTGTATTAATGCTCGGAGGCTCTCCTGCAGATAATAACGTATCGCTTGTAGAAGATGAATTTAAAAAAGTTATGGCCGAGAACAATGTCACTATTCTGGATTCCATTCATGTAGATGGCTGGCTGGCGGAATTGGCCGCCGAATATATGTATCAACATATGGATATTGTTACTGAAGCAGATGCCATCATGTGCGGCAATGATGATATTGCAAGCCGGGTAGTTCCTGTACTTGCAGAGAAAAGACTGGCAGGAAAAGTACTGGTAGTCGGACAGGATGCGGACTTAGAAGCCTGTCAGCGGATTGTGGAAGGCACCCAGATTATGACCGTCTACAAGCCAGTAGAAAAATTGGCACAGAGTGCTGCTGAATACGCTGTAGCCCTTGCACAGGGAAAAAAGATTGCCGGAGATAATGTTATCATGCTGGATAATGGAGATTTTCAGGTTCCTTATGTAGGAATTGAACCCGTAAGCGTAACGGAAGATAATATCAATGAGGTTATCATCAACAGCGGTTTCCACTTAAAAGAAGATGTATATCTAAATGTGCCAAATAAGATGCCCGGTAAAGAATAGGATTTTTTTGTTTAAAATTCTTTTCATGGCAAAATTATCCTATTTTTATGGAAAAGCTAAGAATGTACTATGCAAAATATACAGAAAAGTGCAAGAATATCCTGTTTTCGTTGTGTGATATTGCGTGTTATAGTAATGTTACCAAATCGAAAGGGAGGTTATTTTTAATGAAAACAAAATTACTCAGCGCTTTGTTAAGCGCAGCAATGGTCGCTACTCTTTTAGTTGGCTGCGGCGGTTCCAGTTCCACTCCCGCTTCAGGCAGCGCATCTTCTTCCTCTGACGGCGGAAAGATTGGTATTTCCATGCCTACTCAGTCTCTTGAACGTTGGAATCGTGATGGTTCCTATCTCGATCAGCAGTTTAAGTCTGCAGGTTTTGAGACTGTTCTCACCTATTCCGATAATGATTCCGGAAGACAGGTGAACGATATTCAGAACATGCTCGCAGATGGAGTTGATTTACTTATCATTTCAGCTATTGACGGCGAAGCTTTAAACACAGCTATGAACGAGGCTGCTGAAGCAGGCGTTCCGGTAATCGCTTATGACCGTTTGATCATGAATGATGCCGTATCCTACTATGTATCCTTTGATAACTATACTGTTGGTAAGCTTCAGGGACAATTTATCGAAAAAACTCTTGACCTTTCCAATGCAGGCGATAAAGTTTACAATCTGGAAATTACTGCAGGCGACCCTGCTGATAACAATGCAGGTTATTTCTATAATGGTGCTATGGATGTTCTGAATCCTTATATTGAAGCAGGCACATTGAATGTAGTATCCGGTCAGACAGATTTTGACACTGTTGCTACCAATCAGTGGAGTACCGATACAGCACTTGAAAGAGCACAGAACGTTCTTTCTTCCTACTATGCAGATGGTACACAGCTGGATGTATGGCTTTGCTCCAATGACTCTACTGCTTTAGGTGTTGCTCAGGCTGTTACTTCTGACTACGCAGGTTCTAACTCCGTATTAATTACAGGCCAGGACGGTGACGAAGCAAACCTTAAGAACATTGTTGACGGCATTCAGACCATGACAGTTTACAAGAACGTAAGTAATGAATCCATCGTTACACTGGCTCTTGCAAAGGCTATAATGGCCGGTGAAACAATTGATGAATCTCTGATTCCTTCCTTCGGAATTGACTGTGCATATGATGTTGAATCTTATGAGACTTCCGCAGGAAATAAGTGCCCTTCCTTCCTGCTTGTACCCAGTGTAATCACAAAAGACAATCTGCAGGAGCTGGTTGACACAGGTCTGTATACAATGGGTGATGACGGATATCTTTCCGCAGCTCAATAAGTTAAAAACAATTTTGTATACCTGAAAAAGGGGCGGGGCATCTGGCCCGCCCTTTCTTTTAAATTTATAAAAGCAAAAAAGAGAGGAGGAAGATTCTTTTGGCTGATATTATTTTGGAGATGAAATCCATTACCAAAGAATTTCCGGGAGTAAAAGCACTGGATAATGTAAATCTGGTAGTAGAACGTGGGGAAATTCATGCTCTGATAGGCGAAAACGGAGCAGGAAAATCCACTCTGATGAACGTATTATCCGGTACATATCCCGCTGGCAGCTATGAAGGTGAGATTTATTATAATGGAGAACTTTGTCAGTTTAAAACGCTGAAAGACAGTGAAGAAAAAGGAATTGTTATTATCCATCAGGAACTGGCTTTGATACCGCTTCTTACCATCGGAGAAAATATGTTTCTTGGTAATGAAAAAAGAAATAAGTTTGGTTACATTGACTGGGATATGACCTACAATGAAGCCGAAAAGCACATGAAGCAGGTTGGGTTAAATGAATCAGCGCGTTCTCTGATTAAAGACATTGGTACCGGCAAACAGCAATTAGTGGAAATTGCAAAAGCATTTTCCAAGAACGTGAAGCTGCTGATTTTGGATGAACCCACTTCTTCTTTGAATGACGAAGACGCGAAGATGCTCCTGGATCTTCTGATAGAATTTAAGAAAAATGGACTGACATCCATTATTATTACTCATAAGCTGAATGAAATTATCTATTGTGCAGACAAGGCAACAATCATTCGTGACGGTTCCACTATTGAAACTCTTGTAAAAGGTGTGGATGAGTTCAGCGAGGATCGTATCATCAAAGGTATGGTTGGACGTCCCATGGATGACCGTTATCCCGCTCGGGAACATAAGGTTCAAAAGGAAGTAGGACTGGAAGTAAAGAACTGGACCGTTTATCATCCTCTTTATCACGAAAAAATTGTGGATCACAATATTTCTTTTAAAGTTCATAAAGGAGAGGTTATTGGTTTTTCCGGACTTCAGGGCGCAGGCCGTACAGAACTTGCAATGTCTATCTTTGGAAAAAGCTATGGTACCAATATCAGTGGTGAATTATATTTAAACGGTAAAAAAGTGGATTTAAAAACACCCGAACAGGCAATTCACCATGGACTTGCTTATGTAACGGAAGATAGAAAAGTAAATGGATTAATCCTCAATGAGACTATCCGTTTTAATACGACACTTGCCCGTCTGGATAAAGTCTGTTCGAAAGGCATTATAGATGCAACAGCGGAAAAAAATGTGGCAGAAGAAATGACGGCCGCTATGGGAACCAAAACACCGACTATTGAACAAAAAATCGGAAACTTATCCGGTGGCAATCAGCAAAAAGCGCTTCTTGGCAAATGGATGTTCACAGAACCGGATGTTTTGATTCTGGATGAACCCACCCGTGGTATTGACGTCGGTGCCAAGTATGATATTTACTGTCTGATTAATCAGATGGTGGAAAATGGCAAATCAGTAATTATGATTTCTTCGGAAATGCCTGAACTAATCGGCATGTGTGATCGCATTTATGTTATGAACGAAGGGGAACTTCGCGGTGAACTGGATGCGAAAGAAGCTACACAGGAAAAAATCATGAGTTACATTATCAGTGCCACTAATTAGAACGAAAGGAGTGTTAAATATATGTCAACCAAAAAAGAAAATCAGGGTACACCAAAGCTTAACATGGGAGCTTTTCTAACGAAGAACAGTATGGTCATCGCCCTTGTTATTGTATTCATTTTATTTTACTTCTTAACAGACGGACGTCTGTTATATGCGCAGAATATGTCTAATCTGCTTCTTCAGAACGGCTATGTATTAGTTATAGCCTGCGGTATGCTGCTCTGCATTCTGACCGGCGGTAACATTGACCTTTCTGTCGGTTCCGTTATTTGTATGGTAGGCGGCATGGCAGCTGTTTTAATCACCAACCACGGATTTAATATTTATCTGACTATTCTGCTTTGTCTTATTGTAGGTCTTGCAGCCGGCGTATGGCAGGGCTATTGGATTGGATATGTCAGAATTCCTCCATTTATTACCACATTGGGCGGCATGTTTATCTTCCGCGGTTTCGGACGTTTGATACTTGACAGCAAGACTGTATCCGTTCAGGACACCTCTTTCCTTAATATCTTTACTGCTTATATCAAGATTCCGGGGCTTGATACGGGTGACCGTATTCTTTCCCCATTAATCGTGGGAATTCTGGCCGTTGCCATTATTTTTTACAATACATTTTCTTCCCGCGCTAAAAAGGCAAAGAAAGGCTATCGCCAAAACAGCGCAATTGCCGATTATGGCCGCGATGCAGTGATATCCATTGTTCTTCTGTTTTATTGCTACCTTTTGTGTCAGTACAAAGGAATTTCCGTCATGCTGGTCTGGGTTGTTGCAATCTGCCTGATTTATCATTTCATTACCTCCAAAACTGCATTCGGACGTTACTTCTATGCAGTAGGCGGCAATGAAAAAGCAACGAAACTTTCCGGTATCAATACCAATAAGGTTTACTTCATTGCATATGCAAACATGGGTCTGTTGGCTGGTCTTTGCGGTCTGCTCTGCCTGGCACGTGTTGGTTCTGTAAACGGTTCAACCGGTACTTCCTTTGAAATGGATGCAATCGGCGCCTGCTTCATCGGCGGTGCTTCAGCATATGGCGGAAGCGGTACAATTCCCGGTGTTATCATCGGTGCACTTTTACTCGGGGTCATCAATATGGGTATGTCCATCATGGGTATCGGTGACTCCTGGCAGTACGTTGTAAAAGGCGGCGTTCTTCTGGTCGCTGTAATATTCGACGTAATTTCCCACCGTAAGAGCGGAAAATAAAAAAAATAGAAAGCATGCTCTGTAAACTTCTATTGTCATGAATTAATAATCCCTCTGAAACAGAAATCTTTTGACTATCTGCTTCAGAGGGATTATTTTTATTATATAGGAAAATGTCAAAAAATTTCTATGGAACCGGAGGAAATCAAAATGAATAATTGGGTGCCTGATTCTTTGGGAACAGAAGTCCTTCATGAACTGGAAATATGTAATCCCGGCGTTTCTGCTGATATCCTGAGAACAGCCTTCAAGGCAGACGGTACAATATTTTATTATGATTATAAATTGAAGCAGGAACAATTAACGGATATTTCCCCTCTGGCCAAGCTCCGTTTAAAGGGTATTTCTATAATTGAATGTGATGTAACGGATATCAGTGCAATAGCCGGATGCACCGATTTAGAGGACTTAGATATACGAGGCTCAAAAGTAGAGAAGTTACCCTCTTTTAATGAATAGCATAATTTGAAAAGAATCTCCATTAGTTTTACCCGAATATCAGATGTATCATCTTTATCACAATGCCGGTCATTAACATATATCAACCTCTATGGAACCTGCGTTTCCGATATATCCTGCCTGGCCAGCCTGGCTCATATTGAAAACATTGAATTAAGGAAAACAAATGTCACGGATTTATCGGCCTTTGCCGGACGTGAAAAATTATTGCAGGTGGAAAGAAGCAAATTACCGAAGCAAAAGAAAACCAATTCATCAAACGAAAAAATTCATCAAATTCAAAATAAAATGAAAGAATTAAAAATTATCGCAAATAAACCTGCCACCCCGGAAGATATTGCAGATTTTGAGAAAAGTACGGGTATTAGACTTCCGAAAGAATATACCACTTTTTATACAAAAATCGGAAACGGTTTAGCAAAGGGCATCAACGTCAGCAGTTTTCTATACCGAATTCTTCCCTTAAAAGAAGTAGAATATTATCCTGAATACATTACCCAAAAGTTCAAATTAAAAGACGAGTGGATTTGGGAAGATGATGAAAATGCAACAGATAAAAAAATTGAAGATGCCACAAAGTGCGGGCAGCTTTTCCTCACTGATTGTGGAGACGGTGCATGTTTTTCTTTAGTTGTAGATGGTCCCTGCAAAGGTGAAGTATGGAGCCTCACAGATGTGGGAATGACACCATATAATCATGGAACGGATTTTCTGACCTGGTTTCTTGATTTGCTTGACGGAAAGGCTTATGTATGATAAATCAAACGCAAAGTCGTAAAGTGCGCTACCAAATGCGGGATGAAATAGAAAATATATTAAAGGAACAGGATATTGATAAAAATCAATTCCACGAAGCGCCAAAAAATATCTATGAGGAAGTTATCCGGAAAACCTATTATTCATTTTGTGACTATCAAAAATATCCTACGATACAGATTAAATATATGTGGTGCCGTTTACGAAATACTTTAGCAAAATCTGACCTCATACATACCGACTGGAAAGACTGGTGTAAATATATTGACCGCATAGATGAACTAATTTCAGATAAGAATCCGGACATACAATACTATCTGATTACTGACGGCGGATGGGTATATGAGGGAACCTTAATCCAAATAAAAAAAGTATTGTATGAATACCCTGGCTATATGGAAGACTTTTATATTTTATCCCGGGATTATAAATGGCTTATCCTTCACATCGATGACGGCGGATGTATGTATAAGGTATGGAAATAAGCTATTTAAAACGTTAACTGCATAAAATTGCCGTTCTTCTTAAATCCAAAGTCTGTGTAAAGCAGGACACCCATGTCTGATGCCGTAATCTGGACTGTCCCGCAGCCATATTCTCTGGCTTCATTTACAACTTTTGTGAGCAGCTGCCTTGCAATTCCCTGCCGCCGATACTCTTTTGCCGTAAACATACTGGACAGCAAGCCATGACACAAAGGTACCGTCCACCATATGACGATTATAATAATCGTATAAGGCAGGCTTCAAATCAATATCTTCTGCAGCACCCTCTTCACGAAGTTGATGAATTCTTATGTCAATGAATGTATCTAATTCTTTCTCTGTTAATTTCTGATATGTAATATCCATATTGATTTTCTAAGCCCTCTCTTATAATTCCGTATTTTTACTTTAATCCTTCTTTTATAAAACAGTCAATAATTATCAGCAACTTATACAAAGAAAAACAGGGATGTCAAATGACATCCCTGTTTTTCTTACTGGTTTAGGCTTTATCTGCACGCCTTCCCCAGAAAACTGCTATTTCATTCTTCTTCTGGTTCCAGCAATGCTTTCTCATAATTTTCCAATATAATTCTCTGAATGCTTTCTCTTGTTCCTGAATTAATTGGATGGGCAATATCCCTGTATTCACCATCAGTAGCCTTTTTACTGGGCATTGCAATAAATAATCCCTTTTCACCTTCAATAACTTTAATATCATGGATTACGAATTCATCGTCTATGGTAATCGATACAATAGCCCGCATCTTTCCCTCTTTCGTAATCTTTCTTACTCTTACGTCTGTAATTTGCATATCCTATCCCCCTGATTTTAATTCCTCTTTAGCACATATGTGTTACTTTCCGGACGCTAAATAACATATCTGTCACTTCTCTCTATTACAATCTTAATGTTCCCGTCCGTTCCTGCATGATAGGAATTAGCCCTGATAGTTCCATGACTCTCCACTATACAATTTTCAATGTGCGTATTGTCACCAATATAAACATCATTAAGAATAATGGAATTCTTAATGCTGCAGTTATTTCCAATGTAAGCCTTTTTGAAGACAACGGAATCTTCAACTGTACCATTTACGATACAACCACTGGAAATGAGGCTGTTTTTAATATTAGAACCCACATTATATTTAGCCGGAGGCAAATCATCTACCTTTGCATAAATATCCGGATACTGCTTAAAGAAATAATCTCTGGTTTCCGCTTTCAGGAAATCCATATTGGTTTTGAAATAATCTTCAATAGTTGCGATATTGCTCCAATATTCCTGCAGCTTATATCCGTAAATCCGCTTCATATTCTTATAGCGAATCAGAATATCCTTTACAAAATCATATCTTTCTTCTTCGGCACACTTCTCAATCATTTCAATCAACTGTCTTCTTCTTACCACATATATACCACAGGATATGGTATTGGATTTGGCAACGACAGGTTTTTCTTCAAACTCTTCAATACGGCTTTCTTCATTCATTTTAATAGTACCGAAACGGTCTACACTTACTTCCGGTCCCATATCCTTACATACAACCGTAATATCTGCCTTCTTTGCGATATGATATTCAAGTACTTTATTATAATCCATTTTATAAACACAGTCACCTGATGCAATTACAACATAAGGTTCATGACTGTTCTTCAGAAAAGCGAGGTTCTGGGCGATTGCATCTGCAGTTCCCCTGTACCAGGAATTGCTTTCCGCTGTAACCGAAGGAGTAAGAACAAATAATCCGCCTTGTTTACGTCCGAAATCCCACCATTTAGAAGAACTCAAATGTTCATTCAGGCTCCTTGCATTGTACTGGGTTAAAACCGCCACCTTCTGAATGTGGGAGTTTGACATATTACTCAGTGCAAAGTCAATACTTCTGTAGCTTCCTGCGATGGGCATAGCACATACTGCTCTTTTTGTAGAAAGCTCTTTAATTCTATAACTGCTTCCACCTGCTAAAATAATACCGATTGCTCTCACTTTTCATCACCTGCCTTAATTAAAGTTTTACCGCTTGCAAGGCAGTTATCCGGATAATCCAAAGCCGTAGTAACACCAAACACGCATGTATTTTTGCCGATAGTTATACCGTCGGGTATAATACTCTTTTCCCCTATGGTAACAATACTGTTGTTATAAATATGAGGGTCTGTTTCATTCTGAACTTCCTCTCCAATACCCAATTTAACATTATTTCCAACAGTTACATTTTCAGCAATAATTGCTTTATTTAATTCGCAGCCTGAGCCTATAACGGTACCGTTCATAATGATGGAATCACGCACAACCGTATCTTTTCCAATGGTTACGCCGCACCCGATTACGGAATTATATACCTGCCCGTAAACATCGCTCCCTTCACCAATAATGCTTCTCTCAACCACACTGGAATCTGCTATATACTGAGGAGGAAGAATTTCGCTCTTTGTATATATCTTCCAATATTCCTCATACAAATTAAATTCAGGAACAATGTCAATCAGTTCCATGTTCGCTTCCCAATATGAATTTAAGGTTCCTACATCCTTCCAGTATCCGTTAAATTCATATGCATAAAGGGGAGCTCCCTTTCCATGACAATATGGAATGATATGTTTCCCGAAATCCAATCCGGGCTGCTCTGCATTTGCAAGCAGTGCTTCCTTCAATGTTTTCCAGTTAAAAATGTAAATACCCATAGATGCTAAATTGCTTCTGGGGTTAGCCGGTTTTTCTTCAAAATCGGTAATTCTTCTTTCACTGTCGGTAATCATAATACCGAAACGTTTTGCTTCTTCCATGGGAACCGGCATAACTGCAATGGTACACTCTGAACCTTTTTCCTTATGGAAATCAAGCATCACTTCATAATCCATCTTATATATATGGTCACCCGATAAAATCAAAATATATTCCGGATTAAAACTTTCCATATAATCAATGTTCTGATAAATTGCATTAGCTGTTCCCGTATACCACTCACTGTTAGTTACCTTTTCATAAGGGGGAAGAACGCTAACGCCGCCGATGTTTCTATCCAAATCCCACGGAATACCGATACCGATATGAGTATTCAGCCTCAGTGGCTGGTACTGTGTCAATACACCCACGGTATCTACACCGGAATTAATACAGTTACTTAACGGGAAGTCTATAATTCGGTACTTTCCCCCAAAAGATACCGCAGGCTTGGCTACCTTTGAAGTAAGCACACCCAATCTGCTTCCCTGACCGCCTGCTAACAACATGGCAATCATTTCTTTCTTAATCATGTCATCACCTCTTACCAGTAATTTTTGTACTAAAGCCTTTTTTTGATAATACAGGTACCAATTATCAATTTCATGAATAGTATACCATATAATTATGCAAAAGTGAATAATATTTACAAAAAAAATCCTTTTTTGTGTTAATTTTATGTAAATAATTTACAATACTTTACATAACTATGTAAAATTTTTTTGTTCCATTTACAACATTTAGTATTTGCCCCTGCAGCCCATCCATACATTTTGTTTAAATTGCTATTTGTTTTTTCTCCCCATCCGGGTATAATATACCAGTAGGCATAAGTCGTGCAAAAATAAAAAATAGCAAATTGACTGCTTGCAGGCATATTTGGTAATTTTTATTTTTATAGGGCGCAGCCCGGGAACGAAGGAACTCTGTTCCTTAAGTTCGCACGACGTCACTGCATAACATAAATTAACAAATCGGCTGCTTGCAGACAGAACTTTGCATAAAACCAGGAGGTTTTTATCATGTATCAAATCAATTTCGACCACCCCATTCATATATATTTTATCGGTATCGGCGGCATCAGTATGAGCGGCCTTGCGGAAGTACTTCTCGAAAGGAATTTCAAAATCTCCGGCTCGGATATGAAGCCCTCTTCCCTGACCCATCTTTTGGAAGAGAAAGGAGCTCATATCTTTTACGGTCAGAAATATGAAAATCTTACGGACGATATTGACCTTGTGGTTTATACAAGCGCCATCCATCCCGATAATCCCGAATTTATAGCCGCAGGGGATTTGGGAATTCCCATTCTGACCAGGGCACAGCTTCTCGGGCAAATGATGAAAAATTATGAAACACCTATTGCCATAAGCGGCACTCACGGTAAAACAACTACTACTTCCATGATATCCGAAATTCTGCTTGCTGCAGATACAGACCCTACTCTTTCCATTGGCGGTATCCTGAAAACAATAAACGGCAATATCCGTGTAGGACATTCAGGCTATTTTGTAACAGAAGCCTGTGAATACACCAATAGTTTCTTAAGCTTTTATCCTAAAATCGGCATTATTTTAAATGTGGAAGAAGATCATTTGGACTTCTTTAAAGACATAGATGATATTCGTCATTCCTTTCATCTTTTTGCCAGGCTGCTGCCGTCTGACGGCGCTTTGATTATTAACGGCTCCATTCCCGGCATTGAGACAATTTTATCGGAAGTCGCATGTCCTGTTATTACTTTTGGCAATTCAGACTGCTATGACTACAGCCCCAGTGATATTTCATATGATGAAAAAGGCTGTGCTTCCTTCACTTTAATAAAGAAAGGAAAACCGCAGGACCGTTACAGCCTGAGCGTCCCCGGAGAACATAATATATACAATGCCATTGCCGCCATAGCCCTTTCTGACCTTTTGTCCATTGATACAGCAGTCGTAAAGCAGGCGTTGTCTCAATTCAAAGGCACCGACAGGCGCTTTGAATACAAAGGGAATTTTAACGGAACCACTATAATAGATGATTATGCACATCATCCCACAGAAATTACTGCAACTTTAAAAGCAGCTGCAAATTATCCCCATAAAAACTTATGGTGTGTATTTCAACCCCATACTTATACCCGCACCAAAGCCCTTATGAAGGATTTTGCAAAAGCACTTTCTCTTGCAGATCAAATAATTCTTGCAAAAATTTATCCTGCGAGAGAAACAGATGACCTTGGCATCAGCTCCGAAACATTAAAAAAAGAAATTGAGGCTCTTGGCAAAACCTGTTATTATTTCCCCACTTTTGAAGAAATTGAAAAATTTATTTCTTCAAATTGCCTGCCCGGAGATTTGTTGATAACTATGGGAGCCGGAGATGTAGTAAATATCGGCGAAAAACTTTTAAAAAAATAATTTATCCACATTATCCACATTTTGAAGGGTAAAAAAGACCCTTTCATTATGTGGATATTTATTGTTTTTTGAACCCTCCGATTTTACCTGAATTTTACACAATTAAAGCTCCATGGATATTACTGTATCCACATTTTCCACACTATCCACAAATTCCGCAAACCCTTGAAAATACTGGATTTTCCGGCAAAATTGCTATTTGCATTTTCATTTTCTTGTGATATAATTCATTTTGCTTAAAATGAATGTAATCAGGCAGCCGGAAAAGAATTTTCTCTTTGCGGCTGCATAACAAAGAGTAGGGGATGACCTAATGAGCCGCTTTACAATTTATCAGGATAACTATGCCGATACCACCATTGTATCCAATTTATTTATTGACGAATATATGAAGGATGCCAATGATGCCCAGCTTAAAATATATTTATATCTTCTCAGGATGATGAGCGCCCATATGGCTACCAGTGTTTCTGATATTGCGGACAAGTTTAACCATACCGAAAAGGATGTCATGCGCGCACTGAAATATTGGGAAAAGAATAAACTGCTTGCACTTGAATATGATGATGCAAAAACTCTGACCGGCATCCGGCTTTTAGATGTGAACAGTAAGCCCAGCGCTGATATTGTGCCCCTGACTCCGGTTGTATCGATGCCGTCTAAAGAAACTGCTCAGGCAGATAAAGCAATTTCCGAAAAAGAAACTGCTGCAGGTGCAAATTACGAGAAACCCGCTTATACACTTGACGAACTGCGTGAATTTAAAAACAATGAAGAAACTGCGCAAATTCTTTTTGTAGCGGAACAATACATCGGAAAACCCCTCAGCACATCCGAAATCAAAACAATTCTTTTCTTTTCGGACAAGCTTGGCTTTTCCATTGATTTAATTGATTATTTAATCCAATATTGCGTGGATAAAGGCAAGAAAGATTTCAGATACATAGAAAAAGTCGCTATCAGCTGGGCCGAGGAAAATATTACCACCCCTAAGCAGGCTGCTAAATCAGTTCACAAATATGATAAAGCTGTGTACGACATTTTAAAAGCTTTAGGCAGGACAGGCCAGCCTACCAAAGCAGAAGCTGATTATGCCGTTAAGTGGCTGAAGAACTATGGTTTTACTTCCGATATCATTATGGAAGCATGTAAAAGGACTGTACTTGCAACAGATAAACATCGTTTTGAATACGCTGACAGTATTCTGAAAAGCTGGTATCAGGGTAATGTTCACCATAAAGCGGATATCAGGCTTTTAGATGAGGCATATGCAAAGAAGAAACCTGCAAAGCAAACCCCTTCGTCCGGTCAGTTTAATCAGTTTATGCACACCGACTATGATTTTGATGCCCTTGAAAAAGAAATATTAAGCAATTAAAGGAGAAAGCCGTGGCACTAACCAATTCCCAGTATGATATTATCATCCGGAGCTTCGAAGAAAAACAGCGTAAAAACCGCCGTCTTTTGGAGGAACGTACTGCTTATGTCTATTCACATGTAGAAGGCTACAAAGAGCTTTCCGATTCCATTGCATCCGTATCCACTGCCCAGACCAGAAAATTTCTTGACGGGGATGAGAATGCGCTTGAGGAATCCAAAAGCATCATTAAAAACCTTTCTTCCATGAAGAAACAGCTTCTTATCGGGGCCGGTTTTCCTGCCGATTACCTGGAGCCTGTATATGAATGCCCCGATTGTAAAGATACCGGATATCAGGACGGCAGCAAATGCCATTGTTTTAAGCAGGCTGTAATCAATATGCTTTACGAGCAATCCGGCATACGTGAAATGCTGGCTAACGAAAATTTTTCCACTCTTTCCTATGATTATTACGAGGGCGAAGATTTGACCCGCTTTAAAAACACTGTTGTTACATGCAGAAATTTTATCAATAATTTTAATTCGGACTATCATAATTTATTCTTTTATGGTACAGTGGGTACGGGTAAATCGTTTTTATCCGGCTGTGTTGCGAAGGAATTGATTGAAAGCGGACATTCAGTCATATATTTCAGTGCTTCCGGGCTCTTTGATACTCTTTCAAAAATTAAATTTGACTACAGAGGTTCAGACGAACTCCGCAAGGAGCACGAAGATTTATTTCAATGCGATTTACTCATAATTGATGATTTAGGAACAGAATTTACTAATAATCTTGTAAATTCCGAATTGTTTTCTCTTATTAATGAACGGCATTTACAGCAGAAAGCCACCATTATATCTACAAATTTATCTCTGGAAGATTTCCGTAACCGTTATTCGGACAGAATTTTTTCCAGAATCACAAGTAATTATGAAATATGTAAATTAACCGGACCAGACATCCGGATGTATAAAAAAAGACTTGAAAACAGAAAGTGAGGTACCTCATGGCTCAGCGTGAAGAAACAAGAAATCTGGAAACAATACCAGTAGGTTCTCTCGGCATCATTCCTTTAAAAGGCTGTAAAACACTTGGTGAAAAAGTAGATGATTATCTGGTAAAATGGAGAACTGTAAGGGAAAGCGAACACAAAAACAGTTTGGCATTCGCCGGTTATCAGCGTGACTCCTATATTCTGAAAGCAAATGTACCCCGTTTTGGTTCCGGCGAGGCAAAAGGTGTCATTTTAGAGTCCGTTCGTGGAACAGACCTTTATCTTCTTGTAGATGTGACCAATTATAGTTTAACCTATTCTTTATGCGGACACGAAAATCATATGTCTCCCGATGACCACTATCAGGATTTAAAAAGAATTATTGCCGCAGTCGGCGGTAAAGCCAGAAGGATTACCGTAATTATGCCTTTTCTTTACGAAAGCAGACAGCATAAGAGAACTGCCCGTGAGTCCCTGGACTGCGCTCTTGCCTTGCAGGAAATGGTCCGCATGGGCGTGGATAATATTATTACCTTTGATGCTCATGACCCAAGAGTCCAGAATGCAATTCCCCTTCACGGCTTTGAAACAGTACAGCCTACTTACCAGTTTATCAAGGGTCTCCTTAAACATGTTAAGGACTTGAAGCTTGACTCCGAACACATGATGGTTATCAGCCCGGATGAAGGTGGTATGAGCCGCGCAATTTATATGGCAAATGTTCTTGGTCTCGATATGGGTATGTTTTATAAGAGACGCGATTACACAAGAATTGTAAACGGACGCAATCCCATTGTTGCCCATGAATTTTTAGGTTCTTCCGTGGAAGGCAAGGATATGGTTATCATTGATGATATGATTTCATCAGGAGAAAGCGTCATTGAAGTCGCTACTGCCTTAAAGGAACGTAAAGCCAATAAAATCTTTATCTGCGCTTCATTTGGCTTATTCACAAACGGACTCGAACGTTTTGATAAAGCATATGAAAGCGGTATTATTGATAAAGTACTCACAACGAACCTGATTTACCAGACACCAGAGCTGCTTTCCAGAGAATGGTATATCAACTGTGATATGAGTAAATACATCGCTTATCTGATCGATACATTAAATCACGATGCTTCTATCAGTGACCTTCTGAATCCCAATGAGCGTATTCAGAAAGTCGTATCCAAATATAAAACCGGTGAAGTAATTGAATAAAACTGCTTCAAAAAGGGAATTGGCCTGAAATAAGCCAATTCCCTTTTTATTCTTGACAACAGAAAGTTCGCAAAGCGTGCTTTCTATTGTCGTTTTAATCGCTTACACACTCTTCCAGAATTCGTGAAGTTTCTTCCATAATATCTGCAGGAATTCCGTCCTTAAAAATATCCCTGAGTCCTACATATTCTATGGCTGAACAATATGGCGCATAAGTGGGAAGCGTAGTCAGCTCCATATATTTTTCCACTGCTTCATGTCTGTTTTCCTCTGAAAGTGTCAGCAAATCGAGACTTGTAAAAGCTGAGGTTGAATATCCTATATAATAGCATGGAGATGTAAATATATGGGAAATATCTACCCAGGAATACAGTTCTGTAATCCTGCTGTCATAATAAATTCCGTATTTTCTGGATAAATTCAAATACAGTTTGTTGATATCCTCAAGGCTTAAGTTAGGATTCTGGTATATTTGTATTTCAAGTTCAGAAATAAGCGCCGCCTGTATGGTATTCTTGGACATATTATACACTTCAATAAATTGGAACAAATCACCTGCATCACCGTCCAATATTTCATCATTGTACTCATGATACAGCATCTCCAGTCCCTGTGAATGAATCTCACACAAATCAATATTGTTCTGTTCCAGCAATATATCCTCTACATTATGGAACATATAATTATAATGACCGAATTCGTGAATTGCAGTGGTATAATCATTATAATAATTATAAGGAGAATCAAAAATAAAGACATCATTATAATATGGAATTTTTACGGTAAATCCTGTATCCGCTTTCCCCTCCGAAGCATCCATATCATACAGCCGGTACTTTTCCATATAATCAAAAGCTTCTGTCATTTCCGAATCAATACTGTCAAGATACGGCCGAATTCTTTCAAGTCTTTCCTTTGCGGCAGTCTCCGGCAGATTATAAAGCGGTGAAAAATCCATAGAATAGTATAATTCCTGCATCTCTTCCGCTATAGGAACAACCTCTTTTCTGATTTCCCCAAAGAGCTCCAGCGCATCATCCACAGTATAATCTCTTATGTATAATTCATTATATGCATATTCTGCAAAGTCGTCATATTCCTCCAGCTTTGCCTTGTCTGTTCTAAGCTTTAAAAGTTCTAAATATATTTCCCCAAGAACGCTGTTTTTTTCCTTATACAGCCCCTGATAAACATCTATATAACTGTCCCGGTCTAAACTTTCGCTTTCATTTATCAGCCTTTCAAAGTTCCATTCTTCCCCATTATATTCAATGGTATACTCTTCCTGAGCCGCCTGTTCATACTCCTGTTCCAGACTGTTTTCTTTTAAATAAAGTTCCTTCTCTTCATCTGTCATTTCTTCATATTCTGCAAGGCTTTCCACGATTGCACTTTCCAGAACAGTTTCCATTGCGGCTTTATAAGGAGACTGGCATATCCTGGCAAGTACGCTGTACGACCTGTCCTGCATATCGATACAATCCTCCAGTATTTGCTGCTGCTTTCTGCCGTTTTCTTCATCAAAAACATTTCTATAATACTCTATCTGCGCAATCGTATGACAGGTAGACGCTTTCGTAATTTCATCGATGACAGACTCGTATAGGGAAATTACTCTTTCTCCTTCTTCTGCCTCCCCGCTTTCTTCTGCCTTCTTCGCCAATTCTTCCAAATCTTCCAGATTCTCATCCAGCTTATCCAAATCATAGGTCAGCATTCTCATTTCATCAAAGGTCAGCTCAGAGTGCTCTTTTGCCTGATATCTGGAGGTTGTCTGATATACATACAGGATATAGGGGGAATCCTCATCCGTATAAGTTCCTGCCAGTGTAAGCCCTGTTTCTTCTGCATTTGAAAGCTTTATTCTGGAAAAAATGTATCTTCCTCCAACGGCTTTAAAAGCATCAATATCAATATAAATATCCCTATCCGATACCTGATAATCCCTGACGGCTCCCACAATGGACGCATCGGACCCCGAATACAGGTAAGCTCTGGCTCCCCATGTATCAAAATATTCCTTTGTCTCAGGCATTCTCTCCAATGCAGGAGCAATCACCTTGCGGAAATCCTCCTTATAATATTGCTCGTAAAAACCAAGATAACCGTCAACCGTTGAAATATCGTTATATTCAAGCACTGCCGGATGAAAGCCATAGGCTGCCGACCACTGCCCGCAATACCCCAGGTCTTCCTTTGCTTTTTCAAACAAATCCGCAGAATAAAACTCTTTAAAGCTTAATTCATTGCTTTCTTTTCCTTTTAAAATTTCATATGCCTTTGCCTTACAGGTATGGTAAAGGTCGTTATATCTGGTTCCTGAAAGCACGATAACAAGCACCGACAAAACAGCCAACACATTGGCTCCATATCTGAACCATTTTTTTTCTTCATCATAAAGCCGCTTTAACACCATAAAAAAGGCTGAATACCAGATAAAGGGACTGAAAAATATAGTGCGGTTAAACTGCCAGCCTGTTAACGGCGGACAAAGGGTTTCTATAATCTTCCGAAAGCTTTCCCAATAGTAAATGCCATACACAACACTGTTAAATACTAAAACCAGCATTAAAAGATTATAAACATCACGGAAGATGCCCCGGAAATTTTTATTTTTAATATAAGAAGCGTTCAAATAAATGAAATACAAAAGACAGGCCGGCATTACCAGATAAGTATGCACGCTTTCCGCATGAAACATTCCCTGCGTAAAACCTTCGCAAATGGTCTTTATGATTTCTCCTGCGCCAAAGCTTCCTGCCTCCATGGTAGAACGTATCGTTTCCTCACCGCCGAAAAGCATTACGCCAAAAAGCCGGTACTCGCAGGCAATGCATCCTGCTGCCAGAACAAAAATGGCAAGCAGTATTCTTAAAGGAATTTTCCTGTCTTTTATCCACAGCCAAATAAATGCCACTGCCATATACGCCAATATAAATAAACCAAAATAAGAAAAATAAGAAAGCAGCGGATAAAAAAACAGTGCTGCATACCATTTAAAAGACGGCGTTTTATAAATCTTACGCACAAGATATATCACAAGGGGAATAGATGCAAATGGAATTCCAAAAGCCGGAAAAACATTTAAGACTCCATAAGCCAGGGCTGTAATATACACAAGAGGACGGTATTTTTCATACTGCTGCCTGTAAAAATCTTTTGCAAGCAGTACGGAAGAAAAGACAGCAATAATAATTTTCAGCAAATATCCTGCCACATAAGCCCAATAGGCCGGCAGTATCATAAAAAGCACAGTATATAAAGAAAATTCCGAAGGCAGATTATCCCTGCTGATTCCTCCCAAAAAAGGAACATCCACTCCATGGGCAAAAAATGAATTCGTATTTTTCAGCATCTGAAACTGCGCAATGAACAAATCCAGATTGTCATGTACGGAAATGATGCTGTCTTCACCGAATATGCCGAATATGAGCGCCGCAAACAGGATAAATCCTGCCGGAATAACCAAATACCATTTGCTTATTATTTTTTTCAATTTACCTTCTCCCACTATCTGTATCTTTTTCAGCAGTTTCCAAATACCCTATTCTTCCCTCTGCCTGCGCTCTTTTTCGCAGACAAGGGTAAAACGATATTCAAAATCTCTTCTGTTCTTCTGCGCCATGTTGGACAGCATCAACCCGGCAAAAAAGGACTGAATAGCCGCCAGCATCACAAAACCGCACACAATCAGCGTAGGAAATTTCAATACCAGTCCTGTTTTTATATACTCCATTAACACGGGAATAAAGAAAAGAATCGAAATCACCGCCAGCAAAAGCGCGAATATACTGAAAAATCCAAACGGCTTATAATCCCGGTACAGCCTGAAAATAGTGCCAAGCACACGGAAGCCGTCAGAATAAGTGTTTAATTTGGAAACACTTCCTTCCGGCCTGTCCCTGTAATCCACAATTACATTATCAATCTGCATATGATTGTATACTGCATGAATGGTCATTTCCGTTTCAATCTCAAAGCCCTTGGAAAGCACGGGAAACGTCTTTACAAATCCATAGCTGAAGGCACGGAAACCTGTCATGATATCTTTCACATCACAGTCAAATAAATGATTGATGCTGCTGCGCACCAGAGAATTTCCCATATTGTGAAAAGGCCTTTTATTCTCCGAAAAATAGGTGGAGGAAAGCCTGTCTCCCACTACCATGTCCGCATTATGATTTAATACTTTATCCACCATTTCAGGTGCAAATTCCATGGGGTAAGTGTCATCGCCATCCACCATAATATAACATCGTGCTTCTATCTCACGAAACATCCTGCGGATTACATTTCCTTTTCCCTGCACATATTCATGACGAATAACCGCACCGGCTTCTTTCGCCAGCTGTGCAGTACGGTCAGTGGAATTATTGTCATATACATAAATAACTGCCTCAGGCAGCGCTGCTTTCGCATCCGTCACTACCTTAGTTATTGTTTTCTCCTCGTTATAGCATGGAATTAAGACAGCAATCTTGTCCATTTTCCGTTTTCTCCTTCACCTATACTTGATTTTTTCGCTGAAATATCGGATAAAACCAAATGCTTTGCTTCGCTCGCGCTTGGTTTTCTTCCTTCAGGCTCAAAAATCCAGATGCTTCGCATCTGCCGCAGCTTCGCTGCTCTCTGATTTTTTCGCTGAAATATCGGATAAAACCAAATGCTTCGCTTCGCTCGCGCTTGGTTTTCTTCCGATATTTCACATTGTAGCAGAGTTTCAGGATTTAGTCCAGATATACATAGGTGGGAAGGCATACATAAACTGAGCAGCGACGCTATGCGGCAGTCCAGCATTCGGGCAGCCGTCATATCGGACGAATTCTTAGTGGGATAAAGCAAGTCTTGCATTTTCCCATGATTTTACTTCAAGTGTTGCCTCTTTTTATGTAATACATACGCCTGATATATCAACAGCCCGAATACCGCAGCCTGCTCTAAAGCACTTATTATAAGCACTGTAAAACGCAATGCATCTCCGTAGGCACCCAAGCTTATAGGAGAAATCAGCATCTGGCAGAATTTCCACATTTCCATCAGAAGCAAAACACCTACAATAACATAAATCGGAATCGGCGAAATATGCCGCTTGCAGGCAAAAAATTTATTTATTATAACAATAACTGCAATATTTCCAAACAGCAAATACCAACCAAGGGGCTGCTTTACATTATTTTCCGGAAGTATCAGATATGCTCCGAAAAGAAGCATACAATTTTTCAGAAATTCAGCACTCATAATAATGCCTGTCCTCTTTGAAGAAAGCTCATTTCTGACAGAATACCAAACTCCCAGAGCCATTGCTATAAAAATCATACAATAGCTGAAAAAGAATATAATATTGTATGCAAAACGGCTCCCATTTTCCCAATATACAAAAGATTTTTCTGATATACCGGCATATAATAGGTTAATTACTGCAATCAAATATGACACTGCTCCAAAAGCATACAACGCAGTCTGTATGAAATTAGAAACAGAGGTTGTTAAAATCGGCTCCTTTTCCACATCTCTTTTCAATTCTTCCCCTGACAGCAATTCATCAACGGTTGTTTCCAATACATCGGCTATCTTCTTTGCGGTTAAGAGGTCAGGATAACGAGCACCGCATTCCCATCTGGATACCGCCTGTCTGGTAACATACAGACATTCTGCCATAGTCTGTTGGGTCATCCCTTTTTCTTCTCTCAAACGTTTTATTTTTTCTCCAAATTCAATCATATTTTTCTCCTGTTCTTTTCTCATTCTGTCCCGGGAATAATTTTATTATAAAAGTATTGAATAGTCCTGAAAAGAAACAGTTCACTTTTTGAGGGAAACAAAATGGTAACAAGAGAAAAAGGTACCTTTTACATTATTGATGTCATTCATTAAGTAAGACCACCAATAGCATAAAAGCAGTTTACCTGTTTTAGAACTTCCATAATATCAGACAAAGTCTTAGTGGAATAAAGCAGTTCACCTGCCAAACGGGTGAAGTCTGCAAAATTAATCACCTACATTATATTCATACTCAATATCAGCCCTGTCATAGCCCCAATATTCTTTATTCAGGGGCACTTCATGGAAACCGTATTTTTCATAAATATGAAGTGCGGGTTCCAGCCTGCGATTGGAAATCAGCGTAAGTTTTTTTGCGCCGTTTTGAAGCGCATAATCCATACTGGCTTTGAATACCGCACTTCCGGCGCCTTTTCCGGTATACTGTCCGGTTGCTGCCAGTTTACATATTTCCCATACACCTTCCTTAAGCGGCATTGCCATGCAGGTTGCCAGCACCTGTCCGTTTTCCACTGCAAAGTAAATCATACTGCCTTTTCCAAGCAGCTCGTCCACGTGCTCCAATATGTCATAATCTGCCTGCTCCGGTTTAAAATATCTTTGAATCCAGGCTATATTAAGTTCCACAAAATCCTGTTTATACGCTTCCTGATACTCTATAATTTCCATAATCCGACCTCCCGTTTTCCGTTTTTCATACTTGCTTTTTTCATATTGTCAGTATATACTTTTCTATATTATAAGTAAAACAAATATATCTTATTTAAATATTAGAAAAAGTGAATTAAGAATTATGAACCGTTATCTCGCATTGCAAAAAATTGTAGAATTGGGAAGTTTTTCAAAGGCAGCTGAAGCTTTAGGCTATACTCAGTCTGCCATGAGCCAGACGATTGCTTCTTTAGAGGATGAATTATCCATTAAGCTTTTGAACCGCTTCCGGACAGGCGCAAAACTGACCATAGAAGGTGCTGAACTCTATCCCTACCTTGAAAAAGCAATTTATCAGTATCTTGCCCTGCAGGAAAAAGCAAAAGAAATCCGCGGATTGGAATCAGGCGTCATTAGAATAGGAACTCTTGCAAGTATTTCCGCGCACTGGATGCCTGAATTATTAAAAGATTTTCAGGCTCAATATCCCGGCGTTGAATTTGTAATCCATCAGGGAGATTACACTTCCATTCAGGAATGGATAAAAACAGGCGCTGTTGACTTCGGCTTTGTAAATCCCCAAGCCGTAAACAGCCTGGAAACCATTATTTTAAAAGACGGTCCGATGTTGGCCGTTTTACCGGAAAATCATCCTCTGGCACAAATGGATGCAGTTCCGCTGGACGCTTTGGCAGCAGAGCCTTTTATCCTCCTGGAAGAGGGACATTATTATGAACCCCTTGAAGCCTTCAAAGCCATCGGTTCCAAACCAAACATAAAATACACAATTCATGATGATTATACTATTATGACCATGGTGGAAGCAGGTCTGGGTGTCAGCATTCTGGCGGAACTGGTACTTCACAGAACCAATTACCGGATTGCTTTAAGGCCCACCACGCCTTCCATCTCCCGTACCATTGCAATCGGATACAAGGACAGGACATGTCTTCCCATTGCCGCCAAACGCTTTATTGAATGCCTTCTTAAGCATGTTTCGGCACTTCCATAACTTGTTTCTATTGCCAAAATGTTCTTGATAATATATACTATAAATGCTCAAATTTTACCTGAAAAAGAGGTTCCATATGATTCGATTAATTTTAGTAGCCGTTTTCGTTGTTTTATTTCTGGTATTAAGTACTCCCCTTCTGATTGCAGAATGGATTATCGGTAAATTCAATATGGATATAAAAAGCCGGAGTTCCCTTGCCATTGTAAAATGGGCTTTCAGGGTCGTCCTTTTTCTTGCAGGAACTACCGTTACCGTACGCGGTGAGGAAAACGTTCCCAGGGATACTCCTGTTTTATATATAGGCAATCACAGGAGTTATTTTGATATTGTAATTACCTATATCCGTGTTCCCAGACTTACAGGCTACATTGCCAAAAAAGAAATGCTAAAATGGCCTTTCCTTGTAAACTGGATGCGCAACCTCCACTGCCTGTTTCTGGACAGAAATGATATCAAACAGGGATTAAAGGTTATCCTGGATGCCATCGAAAAAGTAAAATCCGGCATTTCCATCTGTATTTTCCCTGAGGGTACCAGAAACCGGGTTAATCATACTTTCATGGAATTTCATGAAGGAAGCTTCAAAATCGCTGCCAAAACAGGCTGCCCTATCATTCCCATGACTATATATAATTCGGCAGACATTTTTGAAGACCATCTGCCCAAAATAAAGAAAACCCATGTTATATTGGAATATGGAAAACCCATATATATGAAAGATTTGTCAAAAGAGGACCAGAAAAAAATCGGCGTTTATACACAGAATATTATCAAGGAAAACTATTTTAAAATCAAAGAAGAAGCCGCAGCTTTAACGATTAAATAATCGTGAAGCTGCAGCTTCTTTTTTCTTTTGCTTATTCTTTCCTAACCTTGAAACCCAATAACAAAACCCCTTTGCGGCAGTCCCTGTTATGAATTAAAGCTCAAATTTTGACGCATCGGCTAACGGACCTGCTAACGGATTATCACCACATGCCCTTCCATAATAATCGGTGTCCATGAAAAGAGGCGTTCCATCCGGATTTTCAAATTTCTGTTCCGGTTCAAATGCCATTCCTAAAATATCTGTTGTTATTATCCTGTTTTCCACCTCAGGCAGATATTCATACAGGTTTGTCTTCAAAAAGTACTTTCCTTCTCTTTTTTCCAGGGAAAGCTCCACCTGATGTACTTCGTCCACATATGCATTTTCCTTAGACATGGGCTTGGCACCATTAAAATAAACATTTCCCTCTGCCCACACAGGAAGCTCATCATAATACCTGTCGCTTGGTGCTGATCCCTGCCCGCAATATCCTTCAAATTTCTTCTTATACTCTTCCAATGTAGGATATTCTTCATAGGGAATCGTCCCTGCAATCAGATTTCCATCTGTCCACTCATTATCCGCCATTGCATCTGTCATTTTTTTCAAGGCCGGACGAATCTCCTTCTGAACAAAAATATTATTGCAGAATCTCATATCACCATGCAAAATCGTCATAAACCCTGCAATTTCCGTGCTGTGCGGCACATGGTAAGGAGTATAACGGGGCGCTACTTTTGAAACTGTACCGTTCATAACTCCGCGCCCTACTGCCGATAAGGAACCTGCAATCAAATTATGTACCACAGCAACGCCCTGTGTCGGAAGCTTGAGTGAACAATCTGAAAGAAGCAGATTATGATCAATCAGCGTAGGTCCATGAGATACCTCTATAAAGATATCCTCTCCAAAAACATTTTCAGGGCTCAGGTTATAATCTTCCGGAAGACAATTATCAAAGAATAAATTTTGTGTCACCCGCGTTCCCTGTGCCTGCCAGTCAAGCCATAATCCTCTGGTACAGTTGTAGATATGATTTCTGCGAATGCTGACGTCTATTGCCGCATGTAATTTGATGCCGCCAATCTCTGCTCCAAACAGATTCTGTTTATTATTAATATGATGAATCTCATTGTCTTCAATCACAGAAAATACTGCGCCTAAATGGCCTACAATGCCTGTCTGCCCGCAGTCATGAATATTACAGCCTCTTATAATGTGCGAGCCTGTCTTTTCCCTGCTCCAGCCTTCCCGCTGTGCCTGACATACACAATCACGCTGCGTCTGCGTCCCATCTTTATATTTCCACTTTGACCACTTATTATCATTCTCAGGCTGCAAATACTTGCCAAGAGAAATACCGGAACATTTGGCTTCATAGACTTCACAATTCTCTATGATCCATCCTTTCGACCAATGGGGACCTATCATTCCTTCCTGGCAGGCGGTGGGCGGCGCCCACTGTGTGGCTGCCTGTCTTACAGTAAAGCCGGATAACGTAATATATCCGATACCTTCCCTTTCAGGGTAAAAACAGCTCTTTCTGACACTGATTTCAACATTCTCCCGGTTAGGATTTTTCCCTTGAAAATTGGCATACAAAATCGTCTCGTCTTTCTCCTCATCCTGCTTTGTAAACCATGTATACACTGAGAATTCCGGATCCCAGGAGGTTTTACTCATCTCCGGCTGCAGAACTTTCTGTAATTGTTCCACCTCATACATAGACTTTTCATTCAGATATACCTCACCTGTATGCGCTATCGTTGCAGCCTCAAACCAGTCTCCATATATAAGTGTTTTGTACGGATTCCTGCCGCCAAAAAATTTATTGGAAATTCTGGCAACCCACACAGTTCCTTCATACGGTTCCCAGCTTTTTACGGGTTCAGCGCCAGTGATAACTGCTTCTTTCTCTATTTCCGAGCGATAGATAATTCTCGCATCCTCCGTTCCTCCATTTACAGGATTTACCTCTTCTCTGTATATTCCGGGAGCAACAATTATCTCATCCCCGGGCTTTGCCAGATCGGCTGCCTGCTGTATTCTGAGGAATGGTTTTTCCTTACTTCCATCTCCATCCGGCAATGCATTCATATTTACATAATACTCCATTTTACGTACCTCCTTACTGTTTCTTCTAATCGAATTTTTGCAGAAATTCCACTGCCTTCTCAAACTGCATTCCATGAGAAGCTTTCACCAGTATGCTGTCTCCCGGCTTCAGAATTCCCTTTAAATTCGTAAGCATTTCATCTCTGGTTTCAAAATAATATACCTTACTGCCTCTGTTTTTTTCACATGCTGCTTTATACATATGTTCCGAAAGCTTTCCTACACATATGAGCACATCAATTTCCTTTTCCATTGCGTATTCTCCGACTACCTCATGGAGTTCTTTCTCCCTTTCTCCCAGTTCAAACATGTCACCCAAAACCGCGACTTTCCGGGTTAAAGCCATAGCCAGTAAATCCAGGGCGGCTTTCATGGAGACAGGATTGGCATTATAACAATCATCAATCACCGTGCAGGACGGAAGGGAAATCACATGACTTCTTCCTCCTACTGCTTCCACTTTTGCGATTCCCGCCTGAATTTGTTCTTTTTTAAGACCCAGACATTTCCCCACTACTGCTGCCGCCAGCGCATTATATACCATATGCCCGCCGGGAAGAGGAATCGTAACCGGAAATACCTCTAAATCCATGTGTATCACAGCCTGGGATCCCAAAAGACCCCTGTTCATCACATCAGAAGCATATACTTCATTAGAGGGATTCAATCCGAAATGCGCTATTTGGCGGTTTTCCTTTGCTTTTACTTTAAGAAGCATATCATCATCACCGTTGACAAAAATATGACCTTCCGGATTCATAAAATCAAATATCTCGGATTTTGCCTTCAGAATCCCTTCTCTGCTTCCCAGATTTTCCAGATGGCACTGCCCTATGTTGGTCATAACGCAAATATCAGGTTTCGCAATTTTACTCAGCCTGTGCATTTCGCCAAAATCACTGATTCCCATTTCAAGCACTGCAGCCTCATGCTCCTGCCTGATTTGCAGGACGGTAAGCGGCAGCCCAATTTCATTGTTAAAATTTCCTTCTGTTTTCAGAGTACGGAATCCTTCCGAAAGAACACCTGCTATCATTTCCTTCGTACTGGTTTTTCCCACGCTTCCTGTAATTCCCACTATGGGAATCGAAAGCTGCTGTCTGTAATATTCCGCTATATCCTTCAGCGCCTGAAAAGAATCCTTTACCAGAATATATGGTACTCCACAGTCATCGGGTATTTTTTCGCATACAACTCCAAGAGCACCTTTTTCCTTCATCTGGGGGATAAAATCATGCCCGTCTGCTCTTTCTCCTCTGGCTGCAATAAAGACTCCGCCTTCTTCCATTTTTCTGGAATCAATTACCACACAGGAAGCCTCTCTGCTGCTTCCCTTATCCTCCAAAAGCTTCCCGCCGCAGGCCTTGGCTATGTTTACAAGGGTCATGTTCTTCATGTTTCTACCTCCTGACGGCTGCCCTGAGAATCTTCTCACACAATTCCTCAAAACTCATTCCCTCTGCTGCCGCTTCCTGGGGGAGAAGAGATGTAGGCGTCATTCCGGGCAGAGTGTTAGCTTCCAGACAGTAAATATCACCCTTTTCTCCCATCATAAAATCCATCCTTGCATAGTTCTTTAACCTGAGGGCTTTAAAAGCGGCCTCCGCATAGCCCTGCATTTCCTTTGTTTTCTCTTCAGAAAGCTCCGCAGGACAGGTTTCAATGGTAGAACCGGCCTGATATTTATTTTTATAATCATAAAAACCCTGAAGAGGCGCGATTTCTATAACAGGAAGCGCCTTTCCGTCCATTACTCCCACTGAAAATTCACGTCCCTTTATATACTGTTCAACAATGACCTCATCATCATAGCGGAAAGCCTCTGCCAGGGCTCCTGCATATTCTTCCTCTTTAGCCGCAATGCTGACACCTACACTGGAACCGCCGCAGCAGGCCTTTACAATGCAGGGAAAAGGCACTTTCTTAGCAGGGTTTTCTCCTTTTTTCAGGCGGATTCCCGCCGGAGTGGGTATTCCGTGGCAGGCAAAGATATCCTTTGACAATCCTTTATCCATGCACAAAGCCGAACTGACATAATCGGTACCCGTATATGTAATTCCCATTAAATCAAAGCATGCCTGAATTTTTCCGTTTTCCCCGTTTTCTCCATGAAGCGCCATGAATACCGCATCTGCAGCCTGACAGATAGCAATGACATTGGGGCCGAAAAAGTTCTTATCTCCGTCAGAGCGCATGGCTTTTATCTGCTCTATATCAGGATTACTCTCGGAAATGGCTCCCATTTCCTTCGCCCAGTCCTCTTCTTTTTCAAATATGACACCCGCGTCATCTCCTGTATATCCCAAATAAACATCTAACAGAATTGCCTTATGACCGTTTTTCTTCAGTGCCCTGTATATCATAACACCGGAGCTTAGGGAAACATCCCTCTCCGTGCTGATTCCTCCTGCCAAAACCACAATTTTCATATCACATATTTCTCCTTCCACCCGTAAGTCCGTTACTAAATTGACACTTAAATTGTACAACTGCATTTTTTTGTCATAAAGGGAATAATATGCCGCTGTCATTGCAAAAAATGCTGTTTACCGCTTACTGCGTTTTACTGATAATTTCACTGAGCATAAATATCAGCTTGCTGTCCGCATCAAACTGCTTCATAATTCCCAGACTGCTGTCTATTCTTTCATAATTGTTTTCACCCGCATTATCTATGTAGCTGATTGCCTTACTGTTTCTGCCGAGAAAATAATGAAGGTAATTTTCTATTATCGTTTCATATTCATGATTGGAGATAATATGGTTTACCACCGTAAGATACATCATCTCCAGAAGCATATCATTATTATTATCCTGCTGCGTATTACCGGAAGTAAAATAAGATGATTTTCTGGCATTCTCCGCAATATCTTCCGCATACATCATAAGCATTTTCATGATATCTTCGCATAGTTCCATCGTAACCGGCTGCTTGGTGGCTATATAAGTCACACATCCCAGCAGTACAATTTCATCCATCTGTGACTGGTAATCACTATCTCTCAAATAATCCGCAATATATTTATGATAACTGACCTGGCCTGCTGCCCGGTACAATTCCGCTGCGGCTGCAAATTCCCACTTATCAAGTTTCCCGTCATCGTGTAGCTGGGAATGCTTCCAGGCTCTGTCCGCTGCTTTCAGACAATCGGTAGCATACTCTGTATCATAATCCTGATAAAGATAACTGAACTTGGCAAGTGCCATGGCAAATGCACTTTCGGCCTCCGGAGTTGCCGGCTCCACATAGCTTCCTGATGTTTTCACCGGATTATTTCCATTCTGCATATATACCGTTATCCCGGAATATACTGCTCCCGTTTCCTGATTCTGCATTTTCAGCATCCATTCCACTTCATATTTAATTTCATCCAGTAAATCGGGTATGCCGTTTCCGCTTTCCGGAATACCGGTATCATCCCCAAAAGCATTTCCATACAGTTCATAGGAAAGCAGCATGACAGACATGGCTTTTGCCGCTGCCACTACATCCTTTTGACCTCTTTCATCCTGATGCCAGCCTCCCGATACGTCCGCGCTCACGGAAATTTCTTCCCGCAGCACTGCCTTTCCTGTATGGCAGGCATTATGGGCTTTCCCTTTTGCATATTCCTCTGTCAGCGTCATGCCGCAGCGATTATAATAATACTGCTTACATGCTTCATTAAAAATAGTGTCATAAACTGAATCACCTATTGTAAACTGATAAGACCTTCCGAGCACAGGCGCTTCTATGTAATAGGTTCCGGGCACCTGAAGCTCCGAAAAATCTCCATAGCCAATATATTCATCATATTCCCCGTCATATCCCTTTTCTTCCGGGAAACCGGTAAACACGGTTTTTCCGTTTTCCGCATCTATTATACAGAACAGTTCGGGTATTTCATTGCCTTTAAATACAACTGTTTTTGTACTGTCCGTGATATATCCCAGCTGATTAATAAGTATGCCCGGAGTACTGACGGGAACCTCATAGGAAAGCACAGGTTCTTCCTCCATACTGGTAAAGCTTATGCCGCTCTGCTGCGCAGTTTCTTCCGGGGGTACTCTATTACATCCTGAAAGCAATATCATGCAAAAAAGGACAGTTATGGCCGTTAATTTCTTCAAAGCCCTTCCTCCTGACATGCCAATGTCTGCTTTTGATTATACCTGTTTTTTTCCTTCCGGTAAAGGAATATTGCTTCCGGTAAACGCATCATCGCAATAAACAATCTCTCCGTCTATCAGGGTACACATGGTTTTCGTGGATATTTCCAAGGGATTTCCGTTAAAGATGGCAATATCGGCATCCTTCCCTTTTTTCAGGCTTCCCACCCTTTTTTCCACGCCGCAGATTTGAGCAGGATATATGGTAATGGATTTAAGCGCCTCTTCTTCCTCCATTCCTGATTTTACCGCCAGTCCGGCACAAATAGGCAGTGCCTGTATCAGGCTCACCGGATGGTCTGTGGTAACAGCAGTTTTTACCCCTTCTTTATTCAGGATTCCCACCGTTTTAAAAGCCATATTCTGCACTTCAATTTTACTTCTGCTGGCAAGGTCCGGTCCTACAATGGCAGGAAATCCTGACTCCTTTACTTCTTTCGCTATCAGATGTCCCTCACTGCAATGGTCAAGGGTCATCAGCAGATGATATTCCTTTGCAATTCTTATTGCGGTTAAAATATCGTCTGCCCGGTGAACATGGGCTTTTAAAGGAATTTTTCTCTCAAGGACGGGAAGCCAGCACTCATATTTAAAATCCATTTCATCCGGTTCCATTCCCTCTTTCCTTTTCTCCGCATACCGGGCAGCCTTAAAAAGCTCTTCCCTGAGCATGGCGGCTATTGCCATTCTGGTAGAAGGCGACTTCCCCTGTCCGCTGTAATTAACCTTGGGGTTTTCCCCAAAAGCAATTTTCATGGCGGCGGGATTTTTAACAATCAGCTTATCTATGCTTCTTCCATGAGTCTTTACAAAGGCAAAGGTTCCCCCTACCACATTGGAACTTCCCGGTCCTATCATGGCAGAGGTAATACCTGCCCGAACTGCATCATCAAAAGCAGCGTCCATGGGATTAATTGCATCAATGGCACGAAGGTAAGGAGTAATGGGATTTACTGTTTCATTGCAGTCATCTCCTTCCATACCCTTCTTTTCCTCAGTGATTCCCATATGACAATGGGCTTCTATTAAACCGGGCATCACAATACAGCCTGATGCATCAATTATCTGCACCGGCTCATGGAGCTTCTCTCCTTTTTCTCTATCCTGCATAAAAGAATCCGGAACCGGAGTCCGGCTTTCCATAGGCCCCAGTTCCTTGATGATACCATTTTCAATGCAGATATATCCTCTTTCCCATGTACTTCCTTCCATGGTAATGACTTTTCCGCCGATTATATATAACATCTGCTGCTTAACACCTTTCCGTTAATTCAGTCTTGACATGGGATTCACCGGCTCCCCGTCCTTAGTCAGTTTAAAATAGACATTGGTTCCTTCCACACTGTAATACTTGGTAGGTGCAGCAACCTGGGCAATCATATCTCCCATGGACACATAGCTTCCTTCTGAAACAAGAATATTATTCAGCTGTCCATAGGTAACTTCATAACCATTTCCCAAATCCATGGTGATTCCGTTTCCTATCTGCGCATCTTCAAATACGGAAGTCACCTTTCCTGCCGCAGCTGCAGTTATCATATCTCCTTCATTTGCCTGTATGATAATGGCAGGATTGTATTTGTACTGTTCAAGAGTAGGAAAGTAAACTGTTTTATCCATGCTGTAATTTACCAGGACGTTTCCCACAACCGGCCATACAAGCGGGTCGTTGTCCCCGAAAGAAAGTGTAGGCTGCATTGCCGTTGATATGGCAGGAGTATCCGCTTCTTCCTGCGCAGCATCCTCATTTACAGACTCTCCTGATGGTGTTTGGCTGCCTTTTGTTCCGGATTCATCGCTTCCCTCCGACATGCTTTTGCTTTCCGATACATCAGGATTTTCCACATTGCCGGAGTTTGTTTCCTGAAAATACGGGTCATAATCCAAATCATCTGCAGGCACTGAATTTTCCGTCACGTTTTCTGCAACCTTCAATTCCTCATTATCTGCCATACCTGCTGCCGTGCTATTTTCAATCTGGCTTAAATCCACTATATAACCATCGTCCTGAGTACTGTCATCTGCGCGCAGCCAAAGACCTGTGGCCGTAAGGGCACCTAATACAATTATAGAGGACGCAGCCATAACTATGCGTTCCTTTGAAAAGGTTTTTCTTCTCACTTTTCTTCTCATATTATCTCTCTCCAATCTTCTTGCTTTCAACATATAAAGAATACTTCTTGCCTGGCATTCTTCTTATGGATAGTTTTGCCCTTTTTTTCTACTTTATTCAAAAGATTGGATATTCCGGATTACTCTGCCTTCGTCAGCGCTGTTCCCGAAAAAAAATATTCCAGAATTTCAGGAAATTCGCTTCCTTCCGCCGCCATTTCATTTGCTGCAAACTGGCTCATCCCCAGTCCGTGTCCTGTGCCCTTCACAGTAAAAACCAGTGTCTCATCCTCTTTTCTTATTTCAAAATCCGAAGAAGGAAGATGAAGTTCATAACGCAGTTCCTCACAGGCTATCCATTTTTCATGGTATTTTAAAAAAAGAGAATAGCCTGCATGGTCTCTGATAACCGTCATTTCTGTCTTCTCATCTTCTATTACATTTTCACTTATAAATTCCTGTATTTCCTCTTCCTTCTCCGGCTTTAATTTATCCCATATTTTTTCAAATTCCTCTATTGAATATTCCATTTCATTTAAATATTCTTCAGATAAAAAATCCCTGCTGCATACCACCTCCGATAAATAGGGATAATCATCTGTCTTTAACACTTCCTTTGCGCTTCTGGTTTTCCCATTGCTGACAAGAAAATACGCCCCGTAAATGGGATTTCCCTCATATTCCAGATAAATCCCCCTGGTTTCGGATACGGCACGAAAGCATTCCTGCGGCACATTTTTACTTCCGTATTGCCCGTCATTTACGATAACCTCTTTATCATCCTGTAACATTAAATTCGTGCGGATTAACACCGCCTGGGCCTTTAACGCCTCCATTTCATATCCTTCTTCCATAGTTCTGGAAAGCATGTCGGCCACGTAAATTTCAAGTGGAATTCTTTCCAGTCCCAATGCAGTTTTATTGATTACTGTATAGCTGCCCTCCTTTAGCTGCTCTTTTATCATTTCACCTACACCGGCATCTGAAGCTTCCCTGCTCATATTGCCAAACAGAAAAGTTATAATATAAGGAATCAATAATAACAGCAAAAGAACCGTACCAAGATTTTTAACTGAAATCCTGATGCGGTTCTTTTGCATGAAACTGCCGGACGAACTGCGGCAGCGTTTACTTTTGACATTTTGGAAGACTCTAAGTTTTTTCATACGGCACCTCTTACACATCCTATGCAAGAATGCCTGTTCTTTATTCAACTATCACATAATTTATATAAAAATACATTTTAAACAGCCTGATTGTACTTAACCACATCCACATGCTGGACGCTTCCTGCTGCTCCGTTTTCATACAGGAAAAATCCCGTATTGCGAATTGCTCCGCGGGTACTGTTATCCTGGCCAGTCAAGGTAAAATCGGTAGCTATATTTTGCAAGCAGATAGCTCCCACTCCTTTTTCCGCTAAGGATACCAGCTGTTCATTTCCATTTTCATCCATGGTCCAGATTTTCAACTTGCTCCAGATTTCATCGCCCTCATCAATAAAGCCGTTGCCGTCACTGTCATAGGCTGCAAGGTCGGCAAATCCATTTCCTGACTGGGTTCCAAAAAGCTCATTACCGTCATTGATAATGCCGTCGCCGTTTTTATCAAGGGCCAGATAACCGCTTCCTGCTGCAAGCCTGCTGATTTCATCCTTTTCTCCGTCCCCGTCGATATCAAAATAGAAGGTCTGATCGGAAAGCTCCGCAATATTACCATCTAAATTGATAACAAGAGGGTCGCACATAGAAGCATTTATTGCAGCATAATTTTCTTCATAATACTCCTCAAAACTGCGGCTCATAGCCAGATTCAAATTGAAATTAATTTCCCTGCCGTCTGCGCATTTAACGGTACCCTGGGTAGTAAATGTTGTATTCTCTGTTTCTTCATAATAGTATTGTCTGCTGAAGGTAAAGGTCTTCAGACTGGCAGTCCGCAAGGGAACTGCAGTTATGTTCAAAAGCTTATCCGCTGCGTTTTCAAAGCTTTCCTCACCTGAACCCATACTTTCCTCTGTACCTTCCGCAATACTTTCCGATGTGCTTCCGGAATAGTTTTGGCTTTCCAGCCCTCTCCTTCTCCAGAACAAAATATCCATTAGAAAATTCAGACATTGCAGCTTAATGTTGTTAAGCTGCTTCCTCGTTTCCTCAATTTCAGATGTCCTGATATTTCTGGTGCGCAATACCTGTTTAGAGTTCATTTCCTCCAGGGCTTTTGCCAGATATTCTTCAGTACTTCCCTTTTTAGCCTGCCCGGTTCCATCCTCTTCAGGCTGCAACAGATTTCCAAACAGGCTGCCGGTTCCGTCCGCAATCCCCTGTCCTACATCTGTTATCGTAACTTTCGTCATTCTTCCTGCTGTGGAAGAATATGTTCTTTCGGATTCCATTCCTATTACGCTGGAATCAATTCGCATTTAGCCTCCTTTGCTGTTTACACCCTGTTTTCTGATATCTTTTCACGTGCACGGGAAAACAAAACGGATGGTATTCCTTAAGCGCTATGCTTACCAAACGGCGGACGAACTGCGAACCGCCTTATTGGGAAAATACCATCCGTGGCTAAACTGTATTCATTCTTGTTTCAAAGACTGCTGTCCGGCCCTGACAACTGCCTTTGTAAACTATATATCGGACACTCCTAAAAAATCTTTAGTTTGTTTACATAAAATTTCGTTACATGAACAGCCCGTTTATGACAGCTTTTATGCATCTCATTACATTTATCCTGCCTGCCGCTGTCCGCTAAACTTCCAGCTCCTATTTAACTCTGTTATAATTAATCAGGCAGCCGTCCAGAATAATCTGACGTTCCTCATCCGTTAATTCGCCCAGTTTTACAGTGAACTCCGTCAGGGAATCTTCTCCTACCTTATAGCCTTTAATTTCCTCAGCTTTTTCTTCTACCGCCTTTCTGATTCCCGGGAAGAATAAATAATCCTTATTCTTAAAAGGAAGCTCACCTTCTTCAATCAGGAAAGGAAGCATACCCCAGTTAATCAGGTTGGAGCGGTATCTCTTGGTAGCGTATTCATTGGCAATGTTTGCCCAGCCTCCGAGCACCTTCTGGCAGGATGCTGCCTGCTCCCTCGCAGAACCATCGCCGGGTTTTACGGCAAAAATGGTAGAACCGAAACCGATATTTCCTTCTCCTGCTTCAGGATAAGCCTTCTGAATCACTTCCATAACAGGTTTTAACTCCGGTTTAGCCTCTAAAGGACATTTTCCTTCCATAACCGCCTTCTGGGCAACCTGAATATCCTTTGCAAGACCTACATAAGCAGGGTCTTTTCTGGATAAGGTAAACTCTGCCAGCCCTAAGGGATTAGAGCGGTAAGAAGAGGTTTCTCCTGAAGGAATCAGTTCATCCGTGGTGGTTACCGGGTCATGAATTTCAGATACCACGCGAAGTACCATATTTTCAGGAAGCTCTGTCATAGCAGGCCAGTCCTTAATGTTGGGACCAAACTGAATCTCCACTGAGGGGTCTGCCACACCATGGGAATCAAACACACGGTTTTCATATATTTTGGAGTCAAAATGATATTTATACTTGCCGATTGTACCGTCAAAATCCGTTGCTGCGGTAAGAACTCCCTTATTTGCTGCTGTTGCCGCAATGGAACGTGCATCCATAAGCGCCACGGAAGCAATCTGTCCGCTCTGCAGCTTGGAACCTTCCCTGTTAGGGAAGTTTCTTGTTGAATGACGGATACTGAATGCATTATTAGCAGGGGTGTCGCCTGCACCAAAGCAGGGTCCGCAGAAGGCTGTCTTCATGACTGCGCCTGTTTCCATCAAAGCTGCCGCGCAGCCGTTTTTAATCAGTTCCATATAAACAGGCATGGAAGCAGGATATACACTTAAGGTAAAGCCGTCCGCACCAATGTAGCTTCCCTTCATGATATCCGCTGCCGCACAGATATTTTCAAAACCGCCGCCTGCACAGCCTGCAATAATACCCTGGTCAACCATGAGTTTTCCGTTTACTACTTTATTTTTCAAAGTAAAATCCACTGCTCCGTCTAAGGAAACAGCTGCTTTCTTTTCCACATCATTTAGAATATCCAGAAGATTGGCATTCAACTCTTCAATGGTATAGGTGTTGCTGGGATGGAAAGGCATCGCAATCATAGGCTTAATGGTACTTAAATCAATCGTAATCATACCGTCATAATAAGCCACATCTGCAGGATTTAATTCCTTATAATCACCGCTTCTTCCATGAATATCATAAAATTCCTTTATTTCATCATCTGTCTTCCATATAGATGACAGACAGGTGGTTTCGGTAGTCATTACATCAATGCCGATACGGAAATCCGCACTTAAGGAGGATACACCGGGTCCTACAAATTCCATAACCTTATTCTTAACATAGCCGCTGGCAAATACTTCTCCGATAATGGCAAGCGCCACGTCCTGAGGTCCTACTCCCTTTACAGGAGCGCCTGTCAGATAAATGCCTACCACGCCGGGCATATTGATATCATAAGTCTGGTTTAAAAGCTGCTTTACAAGCTCCGGTCCTCCTTCTCCCATTGCCATGGTTCCAAGGGCGCCGTAGCGGGTATGGGAATCGGAGCCTAAAATCATCTTTCCGCCGCCTGCAAGCATTTCCCTTGCAAACTGGTGAATAACTGCCTGATGAGGAGGTACATAAACACCGCCGTACTTTTTCGCACAGGTAAGACCAAACATGTGGTCATCCTCATTGATAGTTCCTCCAACGGCACAAAGGGAATTGTGACAGTTGGTAAGTACATAGGGAACAGGAAACTTTTCAAGCCCTGACGCCCTTGCCGTCTGAATGATTCCTACAAAGGTAATGTCATGTGAGGTAAGCTTATCAAATTTAATTTTAAGCTTTTCCATATTTCCCGATGTATTGTGAGACTCTAAAATCCCGTAAGCAATGGTTCCTTTCTTTGCTTCCGCAGCAGAAACTTCCTTTCCTGTTTTGCTTTTTACCGCCAAGAGCGCCTCAGGTCCGTCAGGAATCACTTCCGTGCCGTTTATGAGATATGCGCCGCTGTTAAGTACTGATACCATGTGACTGCTCCTCCTTATATGTTTTATAATAATTTTTCAATCATTTACGAAAAAACCTATCGTGAATTATTATAAAGTAAAAAGTACAGGTTTGCAATCATTCATTCTCATGAACACATTCATTCTCATGAATGTATCTTTCGGGCATTATGCATGTGATTTAATTTTTCATGCATGAATATCATACAAACCAGAACCACCATCAGATAAACAGGCAGCAGTGCCACACTGATATGATTGGCAATCAGTCCGAACAGCGGCGGCATAAGGCAGGTGCCCACATATGCGCTTGCCATCTGTACACCGATGATAGCCTGGGATTTGTCCGCTCCGAAATGCATGGGTATGGAATGGATAATACAAGGATAAACAGGCGCACACCCAAGTCCTATTAAAATAAGGCCTGCCATTGCTGCACTGCTTTTCACGGGCAGCAGCATAAATACGATGCCTGCAATTATAATTACCTGTCCCAGACGAATCATTTTTGTGTCATTCAGCTTTATAGTCAAAAAGCCGCTCACTGCTCTGCCAAACGTAATTCCCATGTAAAACAGACTGGCATATTTTGCGGCAGTTTCCGCTGACAGTCCGCTTTTCGCCACCAGATAGCTGCTTGCCCATAATCCTGTGGTCTGCTCCAATGCACAATAGCAGAAAAAAGTAACCATAATTGCTTTTGCGCCCGGGGTTTTCATTATTGCCGGCAGAGTAAGGGGTTTATCAGAATCTCCCTTATCTGAATCATCGCTGTCCTCAGACCTTTGCTGTTTCCACAGGGGAAGACTGAACAATAAAATTGCAGTAAGCACAATCTGCAGAATCCCGATATACCGGTATCCCATATTCCAGCCCTGTCCGCCTGCCAGTGCATACCCCATAATACAGGGGGCAAGGGATGCCCCTACACCCCACATACAATGGAGCCAGCTCATATGCCGGCTGGCATAATGAAGCGCCACATAATTATTCAGGGAAGCATCCACACTTCCGGCGCCAAGTCCGTAAGGAATTGCCCATAAGCAGAGCGCCCAGAAAGAATGACTGACTGAAAAGCCAAACAGTGCCGCTGCAGTCATTGCCACGCTGATAAAGGTCACTTTGCCTGTCCCCAGCTTTTTCGTCAGCCGGTCGCTTTGCAGACTGGAAACTACAGTACCGACAGCAATAATCATGGATATCACGCCTGCATAGGAAACAGGCACTCCGAATTCAGGATACATGGAAGGCCAGGCTGAACCCAAAAGGGAATCCGGCAGACCAAGACTGATGAATGCCAGATAAATAATGACTAACAGAATATGAACCATATTGTTTTTCTCCTTCATTTTTGATATGATTATATCATCTGAAATGAGAGACAAATAGAACTTTTTCATCCAATTAATGCAATAAAACCTTCAAAGGAGACTTCAAATGGCATTATCTATATGCAATACCACAACAGATGAACAGGGCAGAGAGCTATTGGAACATGGAACAGCCCTATTTCCCATTGCCTGCTATCATGATGATTTACAATATGAGTCCGTGCCATGGCACTGGCATGACGAGCTGGAGGCAGCCATCGTTACGGAAGGAGAGGCGGTTGTTGCTGTGGACTCTGAAAAACATTTGTTGAAACAGGGTGATGGCTTTTTTATTAATACCGGGGCATTACATACTGTGTGGAATGTGAATACCTCTCCCTGCAGGCTCCATTCCATTGTATTTCATTCCCGCCTGGTGGGCGGCAGCATGGACAGTGTTTTCTGGCAAAACTACATTCAACCGCTGTTATCCAACACAACCTTAAAAATACTCTGCTTCCGCCGGGGAACGGACTGGGCGGAGGATTCTCTTGGCTCCATAGAAAATGCATGGCAGAATTGTGTGAATGAACCTGCGGGATATGAATTCCAGGTACGGAACGCTCTGTCACAACTGGTTTTCCTTTTAGACAGCCACTATCCTTCCGTACAAAAATACCCCACGGAAAAAGAATTAAGAAACGGAAGACGGATTAAGAAAATGCTCGAATATATTCATAAGCATTATTTTGAAGATTTGAACACTGAACAGATTGCCAAAAGCATTATGGTCAGCCCAAGCGAATGCCTGCGGTGTTTCCATAATACTATCGGCACAACTCCGATTCAATATGTAAAACAATACCGGGTGCAGAAGGCTGCCCTGCTGCTTCAGACAACCTCCTTAAAAATTTCCGATATCGGCGCACAATGCGGCTTCCAGGAAATGAGCTATTTTGCAAAGGCGTTCCGGGAGATTCAGGGCTGTACGCCCTCGGAATACAGAAACCAATAGATTGCACACTTTGCGAATAATTATTATCCTGAATCAAAATCTTGATTTATCATAATTATAGGGAATACTTGTGCCCTCCACTACATCCTCAATCTTTTCGATCATCAGCCAATCATCCATATTTCCCTGATGGTCAAAAGAAAGTGCCGGAATTTCCTGGACGTTTTCAAATTCTACAAGACACAGGCACTTTTTATGCCAGCGCTGCTTTTGCTTTTCCGTCAGGTTCAGTTTACCCTGATTATCAGCCAAAACCGCAGAAATTTCTCCATCAGTTAATTTCACGAAATTTTCCACATTTTTTACAACAGCCCTTGCGGTTATTCTGGCTGTTCCTTTTTCCATAAAATAAAGCATTTCTCCTGCAAACACTCTGCTGTGGGGTATTTTTCTGCCGGCTGCTCCCCTTACAACCATAGTTTTACTTCCTGCCAGTATTTTATCAAGATCCTTTTCTCCCTTTTTTCCTGCGTTGTCACAGTAAACCAAATGTACCATTCACTTTTCCTCCAAAATAATCGGTATCCATATTTGACTTAAATAGTCATTATAAAAAGAGTTTCCATCACTGTACCATTCCACTTCAGGAAGCGGTGCATGCTTAAAGGGATACTTCACCAACCATTCCTCATTCAGATATTTCCATCCTTTTTGAATCGCTTCAGGAACCGCTCCCCGACAATCAAAAACAGCCCATGAAGCTTCAGGTATCCTGATTTCACAAAAGCCTTCCGGCACTTCGCCTTCTGCTGTTACCATAATGGAATATTCCATCTCATAAGTCTTATCATCAAAGCTTCCAAATACTCCCATGACTCCCTCAGGCATACCTGTATCCATGGCAATCAGCCGGGCATAAATCCCGTTTCTTTGACATTCATTCCAAAACTCAGGTATCTTTACCGCCTGAAGATTGTCCCTGCAGGAAATCCTGATACTTTTTCCAATTAACCGCATTTCCGGTTTTGATTCAATCCGCCAGGAATACTCCTGCTTTCCGGTAACCTGCATTTTGGGAAAAACCTGCAGCTTAACTTCCGCGTTTCGCGCTTCTTTGGGTGAAATCCCATGAAACTGCTGAAAAGCCTTTGTAAATGATGTGGGAGAATCATAGCCATATTTATAACTTAAATCCACCACTTTAATATCAGAACTTTTCAAATCATAACCTGCCAGCGTCATTTTCCGAAAACGAATATATTCTGCAAGGCTGATGCCGTTCATATAGGAAAAAACCTTCAAAAAGAAATCATAAGAGCAGCCTGCAATCCGCACAATTTCATCCATATCAACAGGCTCTTCTTTTCTTTGCAGGTGATTTTCTATATAGTCAATAATTTTCTGCAGTTTCTCATCCCAATTCATATTCACTGTTCCTTTATGAAATATACCGCCCTCTGTAAGGAAAACTTTTCTTAACAGAAGACGGTATTATTTTACCATTGTCCTGGGGTTACTTCAGCTCATTTTAAGTACTGTGGGGATAGCTGATATATTCTTGCAAACAAAAATTTTGATTTTTCCTGACTTAAAAGTAACAATCATAACACCTTTTGAAGCTCTTCAATCACTATTTTAAGTGCCTTGATTCTGGCATATTTCTTATCCACTGACTCCAGAATATGCCAGGGTGCGTAAGAGGTACTGGTCTTTTGAATCATTTCATTCACCGCCATCTCATAAGCATCCCATTTCTCACGGTTTCGCCAGTCTTCATCCGTTATTTTCCACCTCTTTTCAGGGGTATTCTGGCGGTCTGTAAAGCGTTCCAGCTGGGTATCCTTATCAATCTGAACCCAGAATTTAATGATAACTGCGCCCCAGTCGTGAAGCTCTTTTTCAAATTCATTCATTTCATTATAGGCTCTTTTCCAGTCATTTTCACTGCAAAAGCCTTCCAGCCGTTCCACCATCACACGCCCGTACCAGCTTCTGTCAAAAATGGCAATATGGCCTGTCTTCGGAAGCCTTGTCCAGAAGCGCCACAGATAATGCCTTGCCTTTTCATGGGGTTCAGGACTGGCAATGGGATGTACTTCAAAGCCCCTTGGATCCAGGGCCTCGGTAATGCGCTTGATATTTCCGCCCTTCCCGGCTGCATCCCATCCCTCATATACAATAACTACGGGAACCTTCTTTCTGTACAGCCTGTTATGCAGTTCCTTTAACTGATTCTGAAGCTTATCCAGTTCTTCCTTATATTCACTTTCCTCTATTGCCAGGTCAAGGGCAATTTCCGAAAGCTTCGGCATTTTAACAAGAGGAAATACATTCTGCAGAAGAGGCACTGCCAGACTTTGATTCTGCAAAGCAATTTCGATTCCCTGAGTCAGTGTCTCAAGGGCCTGCAGCGCCGCCCATTTTCTGGACCTGGCATCAATGATATACCAAGGAGCGGAGGGTGTATTGGTATCTTCCAGATAACGGTCAAATACGCTCAGGCATTTTTCATAATGCTTATTCTGCCATTTATCATTTTCACTGACACGCCACCTGGTATCAATATCATCAAGCAGCCCTTCAATTCTCTTCTTCTGTTCCTTTTCGCTGATATGGCAGAAGAACTTCATAACAAGATATCCGTTATCCGTCAGCTGCCTTTCAAAGCGTCTGATGCTGTCAATGCGCTGTTCATAGATTTTCTGGTCCATTTCTCCATGGACACGTGTTCTCACCACTTCATCCATCCAGCCTGAATCAAGAAACATGAATTTCCCCGCCTCCGGTATTTTAGCAAAATGGCGGCAAAGAAACGGCTTCCTGCTTTCTTCTTCTGTGGGACTGTCCATAGTTGCCACCTTAAAAAATCTGGGGTCAATATTCTGAATCATCTGACCGATAAGACTGCCTTTTCCCGCCGTTCCCCATCCTTCTACAAGCACAAGAACAGGAATCTTATGCTCCTTAATCTGCATCTGCAAAGCAGCCAGCTTTTCCCTTGCCGCTTTCAATCTTGCCTTCAATTCATCCTCTTCCGGTTTTTCTGTAAAGTTTACGTTTTTTAACATATAACTTTCCCCTTTCATAAACAAAACCTTCTCTCCTGATTATAGTATACAGCTTTTAATCTAAAATACAAAGAAACTTTCAGCACTTCATGTAACTATTTTTACCACTTATGCTAAAACAAAAGAAAAAAAATATTTCTTGTGCTATATTTTCATTATCGATATCGACAAAATTATGAGGAAGGGATGTGACAACCTTTGAGAATTGAAATGCATGTATCCTCAGATATAACAGAGCCTTATGCAGTAATTCATACCTGCGAAATCACTCCGCAGCTCCAAAAGCTTGCTTCCTATATTCAGAATATGGAAGTGTCTGCTGCTGCAATTGCTGTTTATGATGAGGATAATATTGTAATTTTAAACCCGGAAGAAATTTATATGATAGTCTCCCAGGGCCGCTCCGTAAATGTTTACTGTAAAGACAAGGCATATTTATCTAAAAAATGTCTCTATGAATTTGAAAATATCCTGCGAAATGACTTTATACGAATTTCAAAGACGACCTTAATTAATTTACAGCAAATCAAAAGAGTGGAACCCTCATTTAACGGAATGCTCGCCGTTATGAAAAACGGTCAAAAGGACTATATATCAAGAAAATATCTGCCTGATTTTAAAAAGTATTTAGGATTATAAGAAAGGATGATTTTATGAAAATATTAAAATTAACATTAAACGGAATCGCATGGGGATGTACTGTCTGCACCTTTGTTTTGATGATTGGCGCCATGATCGCAGGAGATTCTTTTTTACCCACCAGCGCCGGTTCATTTATCAAACAGTCCATTGCTTCCATGATTGTGGGCATCGGATTTGTTGTTCCTACCCTTATTTATGAAAAAGAAAACTTAAGCAGGGGAATACAGACTCTCATTCACATGGGAATAGGATTCTTAATTTATTTTCCCATAGCTTTTTATATGAACTGGCTTCCTGTGGATTCAGGCTGGCTGATGGTGCTTTTAAGTATTTTTATAGCCGTTGCTGTTTCCTTTATTATTTTATCAGCTTATTATCTTTACTATAAGAAAGAAGCTGAAAGGATAAATAAGAAAATAAGCGCTTCAAACCGATAGAATAATTTTCAGGGCTGCCAAACAAGCAGCCCTTTTTACTTTCTATCCGTTTTACTGCCAGGATATAATATCGGCAACGGACATATTGCGTATCTCTTCTGCCGGCTTAATAATAGCCAGCAAAACAGCAAAAACTACAATTAAAATAATAATTCCCAACGAAGAAAGCGGAATATACCACTGCTCTCCCCATCGCTGTGTCACCAGATACTGATATAAGAATCTGTTTACAGGCAATCCAAGAATACATCCTGATATTATTCCGGATACTCCGTAAGTAATTGCTTCTGCAGCAATCATTTTCAGCAGCTGCATACTGTCCATTCCAATAGCTGTCATAGCTCCATATTGCTTCATTCTTGCGTAAACACTCATGGCAATGCTGTTAATAATATTGAAAACAGCTATCATTGCTATTACTGCCAGAAATCCATAAACAAATAATGCAAATGCCAGTGATGCTCCCCTGGCCTGTGCATTATCCATTCTCATATCGGATAATTGAACATTCTTACCTGCCAAAGCCCTTATTTCATCAGAAATTCCATCATCTGCATTCTTTTTAAGCTGTAAATCAATAATGGTATAATCCTTTTCTCCTGTCATACTTCGGAACAAAGCTTCTGAGCAAATTAAAATTCCCTCTCCTTCTTCCACATTAAACGGACAGTCGCTAAGTACACCGGAGACGGTAATTTTCCTGACTCCATTCCCAAAATCTGCTGTTATTTTTTCCCCTGGTTTTATAGGATTTGACTGATTATAAACTGTCAGAACCCCATTGCCGTTTACTGCTTCTTTCAATGAACCCTCTATCAGCGAATCTTCTGCCCAACCAAATTGAAGTTCTTCATAAGAAATTAAATTTACTGTCATTTCTCCCTTTGCCGTCTGCGCCGGAATATCATAAGCAAACATTCTTCCGTACACTCTTTTTATATCGGGAATCCCTGTCAGCTTTTTTACCAGCTCATTGTCTATGGACAGGGTATTGTTTTCGCTTACCAGCGAAATATCCGGATTATAAGGCCTTAAAGGAGTTATGGCATGATTCATAAAATCAACCATAGTTGTAAAGGCTAAAAATAATATAATGCTAAAAGCGAAGGAACCTGACATCAAAATGAAATTTTTTCGTCTTCCCATGGCATGATGTACGCCGAGAGCCGTATCAATCTTAAAAAATCTTGTATTTGCAGCTTTTCTGATTATTACTTGGGAATCAGCATTTCCTGAGACTGCAGTAAGCGGAGAGACTTTTGCTGCCCGCCTTGCCGGGGCCAGTGCCGCCAGAATAACTGTCAATACACCTATTACGGCACCGCATATAATGCCGATAATGCTGATTCCAAAATCCGGCATTCCCACAAAATACCTGGGGCTTAATACTTTAAGTGCGGCACATAAAATCCATACTACCACTGTTCCTGCAATAAGTCCTATGGGAACAGCGCTTTTACACCAGCTTAATGCTTCTTTTCTTACAAACCGGGTCACCTGCTTCTTCGTAGCCCCCAGGCAACGAAGCATTCCAAAAAATTCTGTTCTCTGTGCTATATTACTGTTAAGACTGCCGGTTATCATCAGGCTTCCGGCGATTGATACCAGCACTGCCAAAACGCCTGCTGCAGTATAAAAATATATGATTGTTGAATCCCTGCTCTGTGCCATAGTCGCAAGCAGTATTTCATTTCGGGTAATTTTGTCATCCGGAAGCTGAAACTGATTCTGTATTTTACTGATGGTTTTTTGTATATTGCACCAGGGCAGAAATCGGATATACAAAATGCTGTCATAATTATCTTCTGCATTCTTCAGGGATAATTGCCTGAAATCATCCATATTCATCATCAAACCATAAACATCCCGCTTCATCAACAAAGGGAAATTTTCCGTAATACCGGAAATACTGTAGATTTTCTCAGTATTTTCCGGTGTTTTCAGAGTAATCTTATCCCCAATGGACAAAGTAAGCTGTTTTCTCATATTGTCGTCAACCAGCACTTCCCCCGGAGCTGACGGAAACCCGCCCTCCATAATCTTCATTGAAGGAAAAATATCCAGTGCACTTTCATCCAGTCCCGCTATCACCGCTTTCTTACCTTCTACCTTGTAATCAAGGCCAAGACGGTAATTTAAAGTATCATATCTTGTACTGGCAAAAACTTCGGGCCACATGGAAATCATTTCCGCCTGCTCATCATCCATTCCTTTTAATGCGGCATGCCACTCTCCGTAATTCCATTTCGCCTGCACATTCTGACTGCGTATCTCCATATCGGCCATTCCGAAAATAGCCGTTATAAGAAATACGGCAAGTATAATACAAAAACGTGTCATCAGGCTCTGTTTTTTGTGTACCTTATAAGATATGGGAATTAAATCAAGATAACTTCTCATGCCCTTTTTCCTCCCATATCCATAAGGTGCCCGTCAGTTACCCGAAGCACCCTGTCCACATCAGTAGTAAGATTTCTGTTATGGGTAATCATCAAAATTGTCTGCTGATATTGCCTTGAAGCCTTCATCAGCAATTCCATAACATCCCGGCTGTTTGCAGAATCCAGATTTCCGGTCGGTTCATCTGCCAATATCAATATGGGCTGTGTAATTAAAGCCCTGCCTATTGCCACTCTTTGCTGCTGTCCTCCGGAAAGCTGACAGGGCAGATGTTTTCTTCTTTCATAAAGACCAAGCACATTTAACAGTTCATCTACCTTCTCCATATCCGGTTTTTGATAATCCAAAAGCAGCGGAAAGATAATATTCTGTTCCACACTTAATTCTTCCACCAGATGAAATGCCTGAAAAATAAAACCAATATTTTTTCTTCTGAAAATAGTCCTTTTCTTTTCACTCAGCGAGAATATATCTTCCTGATTCAGAAATACCTTACCTTCTGTGGGAACATCCAATCCTCCAATACAATTCAGCAGTGTACTTTTTCCCGAACCGGACTCTCCCACAACTGCTGCAAACTCACCTTTTTCCATGGAAAAACTTGCATTTGTAAGGGCTCTGACCTGATTTTCGCCTTTTCCGTATACTTTGCTCAAATTCTGTACATTTACAATTTCCATAAGCTTACCATCCTTTCTTATACTATAAAAAAGAATATCAACTGCACCTTACAATCCCATGAATAACAGCTTACAGATTTGTAAGAATCTACTGCATAAAAGTAATTATGAATATTGCTCCCTCGCCCTCCTCGCTTTCAACTGTTAACATTCCTCCCTGACTTTCTATAATGGACTTGGCCAGAGGCAGCCCCAGGCCTGTCCCTATAGAACCTTTATTACCATGTGAAACCCTGTAAAAACGCTTGAAAATATGATAGATATCTTCCTGCGCTATTCCGCATCCATTATCGGAAACCAATATTCGTATCTTATCCGGAAATTTCTCCCATGAAACAGTAACAATTCCTCCCTCTTTTGTGTAATCAAGTGCATTTTTAACAAGATTTGAAACAGCTTCTCCTGTCCACTGCAAATCACATTCCAGCATAATTTCCTCAAAACCTTCCAACAAAATCCGTTTTCCTTCTTTTGCAGCACGCACTTTTAAATCCTGCACAGCCCTTTCCACTATATCTGCAATGGGATAATTTTGTATTTCAAAAGAAATGGCACCCGCATCCAACCGCGTAATTTTCAGTAATAATTGTATTAAATTCTCTATTCTGGCAAGCGCAGCTGCAGTTTTTTCGGAAAAGCAGCGAACCGATTTTTCATTTTCCGCTTCTTCCAGAATAATCTCATTATACATGCTAATCGCTGCAAGCGGTGTTTTAAGCTGATGGGAAATATCTGAAATGGTATTCTTTAAAAATTCTTTTGTCGGCTGTACTGTTTCCTTTTGAGAAAAAAGCATATTTGCCAGATTGTCGATACTTTGATACAAACGGTACAACTCACCTTCCCGGAGACTGGGAAGGTGTTCGGAATAGTTCCCTTCTGTAAAATTTTCCACTACTTTTACAGCCCGGCGGTAGTTTTGTTCCCGCCTCTTTAAAAAAATCACCGTACCGGCAAAAAGGCCTCCTGTCAAAAATATTCCCCATACCACTGCCTGCACCGCCATCCTTTTCTCCGTATAAAGAACCTCCGGAATAAAATAAGCTTTTGTTGATTCATCCATCCCCAAATCCGCCAAAAACTCTTTTCCGCCTTCTGAAACATCCGTATTAGAAAGAACCTTCACAATAATTTCCCTGCTCACTCCTTGTTCAAGAAGCGAGGATGCGGCCAACTGTTTTTGCAGAAGATATTGCTGCTTACTTAATTTACCAAAATTCCCGCAGAGCATTATCTGAAACAAAATAATGCATAATCCGATGCACAGAATAAATACGGAAAAATTTTTATATTGTCTGTCCCTTAAAAAATCCATTTTGCAGCCTCCTGAATTTTCAGTTTTTCCAACTATACCCGAATCCTCTTACTGTAATCAAATGCTCCGGTTCCGAAGGGTTTACTTCAATCTTTTCCCGCAGCCGCCTGATGTAAACAGAAAGAGTATTATCATCCACGAAATTTCCTGAACCATCCCATAATTCATTAAGTATTACGTCTCTGGTAATAATATTTCCGGCAGCCCTCACCAATAAGCACAGCAGCCTGTATTCCATCCCGGTAAGCTCCAGCTTTTTACCATGAAGCAACACTTTACTTGCCGCCAAATCTATTTCCAAATCACCGCTGACTAATCTGGCACTTTCTTCCTCCTTTTTTATTCCTGCCCTGCGCAGCAATGCGTGAATGCGTGAGAGCAGCTCCCCCAACTTAAAAGGTTTGGTAATATAATCATCCCCGCCGCTGTCCAGGCCTCTGATAATGTTTATTTCTTCATCGGAAGCTGTCAGAAAAATAATCGGTACCTGATTCTTTCTTTTCCTTACCATTTCACAGATTTCAAAACCTGTTCCGTCAGGAAGCGTGACATCTAAAATCAACAGATTGTATAAATTTTTCTGCAGATATTCCACTGCCTCCTTTATACTTCCTGCTGTTTCCACCTGATATCCGTTTTTCTTCAAAGAATAACACAGTCCATCTACCAGACTGCTGTCATCTTCCAACAATAAAATTTTAATTTCCATTTTTCCTCTCATTCCTCCGCTGCCGCAGCCTTAAAACAGAAGCGGCAAATTTACTCCCCCGCAGCATTTTATAGTTTCATATTATAGCGAAAGGCGGCATGTTTTACCATGCCGCCTGAAATTCATTTATGATTTTTATTTTACATTCTTCTTAGGTAATGTCACCTTATCCAGATGCCAGATTTCATCCACATATTCCTGAATGGTTCTGTCGGATGTGAACTTACCGCAGCAAGCTACGTTTAAGATAGCGCTTCTTGCCCATCTCTTTTCATCACGGTAAGCTGCTTCCACCTTCTTCTGTGCCTCAGCATACGCCTTGAAGTCCTTTAAGATGAAATAAGTATCAGCCTTAGATGTACTTATCGTATTGAGCAGTGAATTATACAGCGTTCTGAACCTGTCAGGGTCATTGGGAGCAAAGGTTCCGTTAATCAGCTGCATCAGCACTCTTCTTACATCAGGGTCATTATTGAAGATTTCGGTAGGATCATAGCCTCCGAAGTTTTCATACTTAATAACCTCATCAGAAGAAAGCCCGAAGATAAATGCATTTTCTTCCCCAACCTCTTCTACGATTTCCACATTAGCGCCGTCCATGGTTCCAAGGGTAAGGGCGCCGTTTAACATAAATTTCATGTTGCCGGTTCCTGAAGCTTCCTTACTTGCCGTAGAAATCTGCTCGGAAACATCAGCTGCCGCAAAAATCATTTCCGCATTGGAAACTCTGTAGTTTTCAATAAATACAACCTTAATCTTGCCATTAATAGCAGGATCGTTATTTACTACATCAGCCACTGAATTAATCAGCTTAATGGTCATCTTCGCATTATAATAACCTGCTGCTGCCTTAGCGCCGAAAATAAAGGTCCTGGGATAGAAATCCATTTCCGGATTGTCCTTTAACACATTATATAAGTGCATAACATGCAGGATATTCAGAAGCTGACGCTTATATTCATGAAGTCTCTTAACCTGTACATCAAAGATGGAACGAGGGTCAACTTCAATGCCGTTATGCTCCAGAATATATTCAGCCAGGCGGACTTTATTCTGATACTTGATGTTCATGAATTCCTGCTGCGCTTTCTCATCATCAGCATAAACCTTTAATTTGTTGATCTTAGGAAGGTCCGTAATCCAGTCACTTCCAACATGTGCGGTTACCCAGTCTGCCAGCAGCGGGTTGCCGTGAAGGAGGAAACGTCTCTGAGTGATACCGTTTGTCTTATTATTAAACTTCTCAGGCATCATCTCGTAGAAATCCTTCAGTTCCTGATGCTTTAAAATTTCCGTATGTAATCTTGCAACACCGTTTACAGAATATCCGGCTGCAATTGCAAGGTGTGCCATTTTAACCTGACCGTCATAAATGATAGCCATTTTACGAATCTTTTCCTGATTACCGGGATACATTTCCTGAATTCTGATAATGAATCTGCGGTTAATTTCCTCAATAATCTGATAAATTCTGGGGAGCAGCCTTGAGAACAGTTCAATAGGCCATTTCTCCAATGCTTCCGACATAATGGTATGATTGGTATATGCACAGGTCTTAGTGGTAACTTCCCACGCTTCATCCCATGTAAGATAATACTCATCCATTAAAATTCTCATTAATTCCGCAACAGCTACGGTAGGATGGGTATCATTTAACTGGAAAGTAACCTTCTCATAGAATTTATGAATATCATCATGCTTACGCATATACTTGGCAACAGCCTCCTGTACGGAAGCGGAAATAAAGAAATACTGCTGTTTTAAACGCAGCTCCTTACCGGCATAATGATTGTCATTAGGATAAAGCACTTCTACAATATTTCTTGCCAGATTTTCCTGTTCAACAGCCTTCTGATAATCACCCTTATCAAAAGAATCCAGCTTAAAGCATTCTACTGCTTCAGCATCCCAGATACGAAGAGTATTCACAATTCCGTTTCCGTATCCTACAATAGGCAGGTCATAGGGAATTGCTTTAACACTCTGATAGCCTTCCTGAACGAAATTGCTTCTGCCTTTTTCATCCACATGCACATTAACGTATCCGCCAAACTTAACTTCTTTGGCATATTCAGGTCTTCTCAGTTCAAAAGGATTGCCGTCAACAAGCCAGTTATCCGGCACTTCCACCTGATATCCGTCTCTGATTTCCTGCTTAAACATACCATAACGATATCTGATACCACAGCCATATGCCGCATATCCCAGGGTTGCAAGGGAATCAAGGAAGCAGGCTGCCAGTCTTCCGAGACCGCCGTTACCAAGAGCTGCATCAGGCTCCTGATCCTCGATTACATTGAGGTCAAGTCCCAGCTCGTCAAGAGCTTCCTTAACAGGCTTATATGCCTGTAAATTGATAATATTATTTCCGAGAGCACGACCCATTAAAAATTCCATGGAAAGATAGTAAACCATCTTAGGATCCTGCTTGTCATATTCTTTCTGCGTATTCAACCAGTTATCAACCACAACATCCTTGATTGCATAAGCAACTGCCTGAAAAATCTGCTGCTGGCTTGCTTCTTCCAGAGTCTTTCTGTATAATGTCTTGACATTATACAGCACGCTTCTTTTAAACAGCTCTTTATCAAAGGTTAATGTTGCAGGTGTCGCCTTTTTTGCCATAATATTCTCCTCCACTTACGTATAGTACTTATGTACACTATCTATTTTTTTACACATACATGGGTATTATACTACAAGTATCTGCAAATCTCAAGGTAAAAGACCTCTTACTTATCTAAAAAATGAGTAAAAATGCTTCTTCTATGGTCCATTACACAGAAGAAGCATTTAAAATCCGTACAACTATTTACATTTTTCCACGCCGATAGTTACTTTTTCACCATTGACATTCCATTCTTTGCTCACAGCAAGCTCAGCATCTGTCAGGATATCATCCGCCAATACCTTTTCAGAAATAGTCTCTTTATTATTATTTACTACTTCTGCAATCTTTTCATTGCCGTTAATTGCCACTTTGATGTGATCCATAACCTCAAAATCCGCTTCCTTACGCATAGTCTGAATCTTGCTGATTACTTCAAATACAAAACCTTCTTCAATCAGTTCAGGCGTTAAGTTAGTATCAAGAACTACGGTTACATAGTTATCGGCTTCTGTTACAAATCCTGCTTTCTGTGCCACATCAATCAGCAAATCTTCCTCTGCAAGGGATATTTCCACGCCGTTCACTTCAAATTTAAGCGCTCCCTCCGCTTTCAGCTGCTTCATGGCCTGCGTACCGTCCACTGATGAAAGGTATTCCCTGATGCCTCCAAGCTGCTTGCCGTACTTAGGTCCCACTGTCTTTAACTGGGGTTTGAAGCTGTAGCTTGTAAGATCGCTGACATCTTCTTTAAATACCACTTCTTTTACATTTAATTCATCCTCGATGATATTCTTAAAGTATTCATCCAGCGTATGGGCTGCTTTCACATACATAGTGCCGATAGGCTGACGGTTCTTAATGTTGGCTGCATTACGTGCCGCACGTCCCATAACAACAATATCAAGAGATTCCTCCATGCTCTCTTCCAGCTTCCTGTCAATCATACGCTCATCTGCTACAGGGAAATCACATAAATGAATACTCTCAGGGGCATTCTTATCCACGCTTCTTACCATGTTCTGGTAAATCTCTTCTGTCATGAAAGGAACCATGGGTGCCGCGCACTTGCAGATTTCTACCAAAGCAGTATAAAGCGTCATATAAGCGTTAATCTTATCCTGCTCCATGCCTTTTGCCCAGAAACGCTCACGGCAGCGGCGCACATACCAGTTGCTCATTTCATCCACAAAGTTGTCAAGCACTCTTGCTGCTTCGGGAATCCTGTAATTTTCAAGGTTTGTATCCACTTCCTTAATAGCTGTGTTCAGCTTGGAAAGCAGCCATTTATCCATAACCGGAAGTTTATCATATTCTAATGTATATTTTGTCGCATCAAATTCATCAATATTTGCATACAGGATAAAGAAAGCATAAGTATTCCAGAGGGTACCCAGGAATTTACGCTGTCCTTCCTGTACGGCCTTTCCATGGAAACGGTTGGGCAGCCAGGGAGCGGAATTGATATAGAAATACCAGCGGATCGCATCTGCTCCATAGGTAGCCAGCGCTTCAAAGGGGTCAACCGCATTTCCTTTGGACTTACTCATCTTCTGTCCGTTTTCATCCTGAACGTGTCCCAGAACAATAACATTTTCATAAGGCGCTTTATTAAACAACAGAGTGGATTCAGCCATCAGGGAATAGAACCATCCTCTTGTCTGATCTACCGCTTCTGAAATAAACTGTGCCGGGAACTGCTGTTCAAATAACTCTTTGTTTTCAAAAGGATAATGATGCTGCGCAAACGGCATTGCTCCTGAATCGAACCAGCAGTCAATTACCTCAGGCACTCTCTTCATGGTCTTGCCACATTCAGGGCAGGTACAGGTAATTTCATCAATATAAGGTCTGTGCAGCTCTACAGTCTTTGCTGCAGGATTTCCGCTTAATTTTTCCAGCTCTTCCCTGGAACCCACAGCTTCCTGATGTCCGCAGTCTTCACATTCCCAGATATTTAAAGGAGTACCCCAGTAACGGTTACGGGAAACACCCCAGTCCTGAATATTCTCAAGCCAGTTGCCGAAACGTCCTTCACCGATGGATTCAGGAATCCAGTTAACAGTCTTATTGTTGCGTACAAGGTCATCTCGGACTGCTGTCATCTTAATGAACCAGGATTCTCTTGCATAGTAAATAAGAGGCGTATCGCATCTCCAGCAGAAAGGATAATCATGCTCGAACTTAGGAGCGGAAAAAAGCTTTCCTTCCTTATCAAGGTCGACAAGCACGTCAGGGTCAGCATCCTTGACAAATTTGCCGGCATAAGGAGTTTCCTCCGTCATATTACCTTTACCGTCTACAAACTGTACAAAAGGAAGGTCATATTTCCGTCCCACCTGGGCATCATCTTCACCGAATGCAGGCGCAATATGAACGATACCGGTACCGTCTGTCATGGTAACATAGCTGTCACAGGTTACAAAATGTCCCTTCTTATGCTGCTTTGCAGCTGCTTCTCCCGCACAGGCAAATAAAGGTTCATATTCTTTATATTCAAGGTCTTTGCCGGTATAAGTTTCAAGTACTTCATAAGCAGGCTTTCCTTCTTCTTCCAGGGAACCCAGCACACTGTCAAGCAGTGCCTGTGCCATATAGTAGGTATAACCGTCTGCTGCCTTTACTTTTACATAAGTCTCGTCAGGATTTACGCAAAGAGCCACATTAGAAGGCAGTGTCCAGGGAGTGGTGGTCCATGCCAGGAAATAAGCATCTTCACCGATTACCTTAAAACGAACTACTGCTGAGCGCTCCTTAACAGCCTTGTACCCCTGCGCAACTTCATGAGAGGAAAGAGGGGTTCCGCATCTCGGACAGTAAGGCACGATCTTAAAGCCTTTGTATAACAAGCCCTTATCCCAAATCTGCTTCAGCGCCCACCATTCAGATTCAATAAAATCATCATGATAAGTTACATAAGGGTCATCCATATCAGCCCAGAAACCAACAGTACCTGAGAAATCCTCCCACATACCCTTGTATTTCCACACGCTTTCCTTACACTTGGTGATAAAGGGATCCAGACCATATTCTTCAATCTGTTCCTTACCGTCAAGTCCAAGTAATTTTTCCACTTCCAGCTCTACAGGAAGACCGTGGGTATCCCAACCTGCTTTTCTGGGAACCATGTATCCCTTCATAGTACGGTATCTGGGAATCATATCCTTTATAACACGGGTAAGCACATGCCCGATGTGAGGTTTTCCGTTAGCTGTAGGAGGACCGTCATAAAAGGTATAAGTAGGTCCTTCCTTACGGTTTTCCATACTCTTTTTGAAAATGTCGTTTTCACGCCAGAAGACTTCAACTTCTTTTTCCCGGTCTACAAAATTAAGGTCGGAGTTTACTTTCTGATACATAATTTTCTTCCTTTCTTTTCTTTTTCTCTCCTTGACTAAGCAGATTCGAAATGCTCCGCTTTTCCTGCAGCTGCCTCTCCAATATCTGACTCTTTCCTGTCTAAGCAGACTCGAAATGCTTCGCATTTCTCGTTCGCGTTGCTCGTCATATATTGTACCGGCATCCTGCAGGTAAACCTGCAGCTGCCTCTCCAATATCTGACTCTGCTTAGTCGCGCAAAAAACCCTCGTCCGTAAAAAGGACGAGGGCATATTCCACGTTAACCACCTGTTTACATCATACGCACCAAATTGCTTTCACTGACTGTATATCCTGTATACAGCTGCAAAGACCATCGGTTTAATATGGCTTCCCATAACGGAGGAACTCCGGCAAGACTTACTTTGGAATTTCCTTTTCAGCCCGCAGCTCGGAAGTGATATTCACTGATTCTTTTACTGATGCCGGTTCACACCCTTCCCGGCTCTCTGGAACGTTCAAAAAATAGCTACTGTCTTCGTCATTGCCTTTACTTTTTAAAAAGTACACCATTAGTGTGTATTTTGTCAAGTATTTGCTTGATTTTTATGCTCATTCTTATTACTGTTCACTCCGTTCACAGTAACATTCGCAAATCCATCCTATATTCGCTTCGCGAATGGGATTTGCTCACACATGAATCATATTCTCACGCCTCAAACAGCAAGTGTTTGAGGCTGTTGTGAACCAATGTCATTACTATTCATTCTGTTCACTACCTATAGACGTTCCAGTAACACAATCCTTACTTTTGCAGGTTGGTACGCATGTTGATACTGACGATAAATTGTTTTATATAATGTGTATTCTGATTTTTGAGCTTTTCCCCTTATTTTTTATCTTTCAAACTGATGTGAAAATCACAAAAATGTGCTCATCCCATTATTTGCTTCTAAAAAACATTATAGGAAATTACAGGAATCTCACCATTCCCCTAAGAATTTACACCATATGCCCGTTGAATGAATATCCAAAAGAGTGTCCTGTCTGAAATCATTCCAGCTAAAATCATTGGAGTAACTCCTTACCACCATCAGGTGGTAAAACACCCGCAGACATACTGTATATTGCAGTGGTATCAGAAGATGGTCTGATTGAAGCTTCCTGCTCTGTTTTGGCTGCTTCTTCCATTTCCTGATTTGCGCTTGCAAGTGTATTCATCTGTGAAGCTTTGACATCCATTGCCTTCTTCTCTACTTCCGCAAGTTCCGCTTCCTTTGCTTCTGTATTTCCTCCTCTTGATGCGTCCAGTTTTATTTCTGCCTCTAAAACACCTGCCCTGCCTTCCATTTTTGCAGCAACACTGCCCTGTATCTGAGCCTGTTTCGTGTAACCGTCAGCTGAAATCATGACCTGCATGCTTGCCTGTGATAAACCGCTTTCCCTGCCGCCTGTCTTTGCTGTTCCTGCCTTCTGGCTGCTCCCTTGCATATTGTCCATGGAAGAACCTTTAGACTGCTGTTCTTTCCTCTGCTCAATCTGATGCTGCCTTAACTGCTGGTTCAGATTAGTAATCTCCTGTTGAATTTCCTGTCTTCTCTTCATTTTTTCTTCCGGTGCCATATCCTTATTGGAAGAAAGCTCTTGAAGCTGCTTTTGCGCATTCGCTATCCGGTTCTGAATATTCCTGCTGACAGAATCTGTCTGCATATTCATATTGGAATACCCCGTCTGCATATTGCTATTTGCCTTCTGGAGTGCTGTTCCGCTTATACTGCCTATTGTCATCATAATTTTGGTCTCCTTTCCGAACTCCTTACATCCATGTGCTGGCTTTTTTGAGTAAGTATATCCTTTATCCATACTCATTGATTGTTTCGGAGCTTTATTTCGCAGGATAAACCAATATGTTGTGGAACGGCCTTTTTCTGATATAAAAGATATTTTTATTACTCCAGTATCAACATTACAGTAAGACAGAATTCTCCGCCCTCCAGGGCAATGTCTATATCCCCAGAATATTTCCTCGCTATCCTTTGGATATTGCATAATCCGTAGCCATGACCGCCCGCCTTTTCTTTTGATGTAACAGGCAGTCCGGTTTCTGTATCCCACCGCAAAGCACCTGTGAAACTGTTTCTTATCTCTATCATATAAGCATTATTCCTGCGATAAGAAAGAATGAAAATATATGATGTTTCACTTGCTTCTGTATTTTCAAGTGCATTTTGCAAAGCATTATTTAATATTACACTGACATCAAAGGCATTAACATCAGTGCCTGCAGGATAATAAAACTCTGAGTGAAAACGGATTTTCTTTTCCTCTGCTTCGTTTTTTAGTTCCTGCAAAATCACATCAGTCACGGGATTCCCACTTTTTATTTCTCCTGTCATTTGTGCAAGAGCGGCTTTCAGGTCTGTGCTGTAGGCTCTGGCCTCTTCTGCTTTATTTCCTTCATAAAGCCTTTCCAATGTAAGAATATGGTTTGCCATATCATGTCTGATACCTCGAATATCATGATACAGATTTTCCACCTGTGCAATATGCTGCCTGATTCTGTCCATTTCCGCCGCCAATAATTCATTCTGCAGCTTTTCTTCCTGCTGTGTCCTGATGCCTTGATATAACACAATAACCACCACAATAGCAATAACTGCTGCCATATAATACAATAATGCCAGCATATCATAAATACCGGGAGTTTTTCCGCTTTCTCCTATGTAAAAACTGCGGTAGTACCACATAATTTCATACCCCACTACTCCCATGAGGGAAGGAATAACCATCACAAGCAGTTCCTTTTTTGCCATATGAGCATACTTATATTTATAAGCCTTTAAAATACACCGGATTCCGATTATGGTAAACAGAAAACCTAAAAGTAAATAAAACAGACATACCCCCACATATAAAGCAAACCACATATTCAAATGTTCTGCCATATAATCCGTATTTTCAGCAAAACTGTATAATTTATCATATAAGATTTCTGCCATTGCAAAAGTAAACCAACGCAAAGAGAAAAACGTTACTGCAATAAAAATCTTCTGTTCGTAATTTCTCCTGTCTGTCCGGCACATCACAAGAAACGCGCTCAAAATGCCAATGCTGTGTGCCACAAAATAATCAAAATGCAGGGGTATCATATAAAGCACCAGCATAGTCAGAACATATACCGCTCCGGAACAGAACGCTCCTCTTTTGTCTTCCATAAACGGCCTTGCGAAACGATACAAACAGTATCCCACGATAAGCAGCTCGGCTATGGGCAGTAAATAAGATATGTCCGCCCAATATATTTCATTATCTATCATTTTTTCTTTCCTTTTTCCGGTTATATCTCAAATAACATTTTACAAAGTCCCGGTAATTCTGCTTTGCCATAAGCGCCTGACCTTTTTTCAAATAAATTGTCGCAGAATCATATTTAATGATAAAATTAAAATTTACAAGATATGCCCTGTGGGTACGATAAAAATCCTCCCCTGCCTTTGTCTGCAATTCTTTCATTTGCCCATAATATTCTATATCTTCATTCATTGTATGAATGATTACCTTCCGGTTAAACACCTCCGCATACACGATGTCCTTCAAATTGACAATAATATGCTTGCCTGCGGAAGTTATCATTAATTTAGGCTGTTCGCCTTTTGCTTCTGCGGCTTCCAAACCTTTCATGTCCTCAATCTGTTCTACTGCTTTCTCCAATACTTCTGTAAATTTCTTATCATCAAAAGGCTTTACCAGATAATGAAATGCTCCTACATCAAATGCCTGAAATACATAATCCTCCAGGACTGTTACAAAAATAAGAACTGCCCTTTTATTGTTCCTGCGAAAGTCCCTTGCTGTTTCCATTCCATTTTTGCCCGGCATCTGAATGTCCAGAATAAGAATATCCGGCTGTCCGCCTGATAAAAGCAGGTCATCTCCTGACGAATATAATAACAAATCTGCCTTTGGACAAAGCATTTGTATTTTTTCCGCAAACATATCTCTGATTTCTTTATCATCATCACATACTGCTATCTGCACGTTTTCACTTCCTTTGCATTTTATGTCTGTTATATCGGCATAAGCCATAAGCCGGGATAATTAAATGCTGTGAAACGGACATTTTATGATGTAAAATATTGCCTGTTCTCTTTATTTTGCCGCAATGGCTCTTTCATATCTTTCTTCTGTTTTTTCACCTATTAATCCTACACATAAAAGCACTGATAATCATCAAGCCTGATACAGCCTAATCTGTTTTTACCAAATGCTTCAGCCCTGTATCCATTAGCGCAGTCAATGCATATTACATTTTTCTTCCGGTTATACCAGACAGTATTCTCTTTCTCACTTGCTTCACCCAAGACTTCCCGAATAGCATCAACGGGCGTATGTCCGATAATCGATACATATCCTTCAATTCCATTTTTCAGGAAATCAATGTAATCTCTATTATCCTTCGCTCCCATTAAATGATAATGCAAGTCCGCGTCCGCATCCGGCAGAGAGGTCTGGGCATGAGCCAAAAGAAACTGTTTTCCGGAAGCATTTACTGTAAGCTGAACATCGAGATTGTATATCCAGCTGATAAGATTGGACATATCCACTTCCGTTATCCTCTTTTTAAGCAGCTCAATCGTGTTGTAATAATATCCTTTATATCTGCCATTAACATAATAATGCAAATGCTCAGCTACCCACGCATCATGATTTCCGCACAGGCATATTATATTTTTCTCATATTTCAAAATTTCATAATATAATTCCAGAGGTTTCTCTCCCCTGTCAAAAATATCGCCAACAATATACATTTTATCTTTTTCTGAAAACTGTATCAGCTTCAGCATCCTGACAAAACTATCATAATCATTATGAATGTCAGAAATGCAATAGGTATATCCCATATTATCCTTCCTCATTTTCCTCTTTTTGAAGCCTTTTTATCAGTCCCAAATCACAATACAAAAGGGGTGTCCTTCCGGGTCTGTCAAAGTAACCCATTCGCCATCACCATACTGCTCCTTAGCCACTAATGCACCTAATCTGACAGCTTTATCAACCGCCTTTTGTAATTCAGCTTTATTTTTCACGCCAAAATCCAAATGCGCCATTATCTGTTGTTTTCCCGCTTCTGCAGGCCAAACCGGCGCCACATAATCTTCAGCATATTGAACCGCAATACCCATTTCATTTTCAGGAGACTGTATTCTGACAAAGTCGTCTTCTTCATAAACAACAGGCCAGTCCAAAAACTTTGAGTAAAAATCAATCAGGCATTCCATGTTTTTACACTCTAATATTACAGTTTTTAATGCTATATTCATATTCAATACTTCCTGATGTTCAATCTATGTGTTTATAACTCATATCTCATTTTTTGCATCTGTTAAGTTCACAAATTTCTTTAAATGGCAGTTCAAATAATTTGCATAAAATGTCATTTGTTTCTGCCTTTTTTATTCTCAATACTAATTCATTCTCTCTTTCTTCCAATGCTGCATTTATGCTTTTTAAATATTTTTTTACATCTTCCGTAAACGTATTCTGGGAAATGCTGAAAAAATCTATTGGCTCACACAGCTCATTACTGTTATTAACAAAAGAGTTAAAACAATTTATATCAACAAATTGCTTCCACCCCTTTTGTCCTTTTCCAAAGCTTTCTGCCCAATCCCTGTAATGTTTATCCACTGATTCTATCAATTTGCATGAACTCAAATTATTTTCCACGAAATATTGATACATAACTTTCAGAAACACCTGCAGGCTGTCCATAAACATTACTTTTCTGTTCCCTCCAATTTTAATTCCTCCTACCCGCAATACCCCCTTTTTCTGATTCAAAGATTCCTTTGCTGTCAGAAATGGAATCGGATAAAAATTTCCAATTCCATAGCATAGTTTAACATGCTTCTCTATTAATTCTTTCAATTCGGGCTCTTCCTCAAAGCTCTTTATAATCCCTTCCCTAACAGCATTGATCTCATATGCATATACTCTTTTCTTTAATGTAAAGCTGGCTATCTGCACCAGGATACTCATGCAATTTACCGCCGTATCACCACGTACCGTAAATGATTCTAACCCCTGTACCCTTTTCATTTCATATTTATATTTGCATCTATCCTGCAATGTTAACTCTGTATTTTCATTAACTATTATATTTTCGTAACATGTGCCATAAACAAACATATTATACAAAGAAACATCAATATCAATTCCATCAGACTTAGCATCTCCCTTATAATATAAAAACAATTCCAAGGGATTGTTTTCTTCTTTTCCTTTATACATTTCCTGTAAAAGAAAAGGTCTGTTTATCATTATCTCTCTGATTTCACTAAACAAGTATTTCCCCAAAGCCTATTCTCCCCTGAATTTTTATTGTAATTCCACCATTTTACGGACGTTCTTGAAAACAATGAATTTATCGCAATGGACCGCCTTATCCCTTTATATACGGATACCTGATTATCGGATTCATGAAGCGGTTCCGATAATATATTTTTTATCAGGCGCTGAACCTGTTAATTGCACTTCCCCTGCCTTTCAAAAACATGAAACGCAATCCCCTGCTTTTCACATTCATCCGCAACTTCTTCCAGGGCTCTGGTTTTATCTGCAAAAATCACCTTATCTCCTGTTTCATCAACATGAGTCAGCCAAAGTGTTATCCTCGTCTGCAATCTATCCTTATTGTCCTTAAGCAGGGTCTCCAGTACTTGCAAATCCTTCCTGATATACCGGAAAAATTCTTCTCCCCACGGATGCTTTCCATAGCGCAGGGAATCCTGCCATGCATTCGGGACATTAGTAGCATCCTGCATATGTGGATTGATATCCGCTTTATCACACTCATAATCCAGTCTTCCTGCACCATGGCGGGTCACATAGGTTCGGGAGATATATGCAATTTCCAAAGACCCTGAAGCCTCTATTTCCTGCAAAAGCTCCGCTGCATTTGTAAGTCCCGTATGGGAAGGCGTTAAATGAGGATAATATTCCATGTTGCCCATATCCAGCATCAGTCCCTGGGCATTTTCAAAAACTATGGTATCATATTGTCCTGCCAGCTGTTTCCAATCTGCAAGCACTATATATTTCTTAAAATTATCACACATTCTCAGGGCTGCATTCCACAAAATATTCTCATCTGCTATCAGTTCCAGCCACTTTTGAATCTCCTGCCGTTCCCACTGCTCCTGATTGCCGGCATGAAGTTCCCTGATACGCTTACATACATATTCATCTCTTATTTTTAATAATCTGTCCGCAATATCTTCTGTTTCAGCATTTATAAAATCCTTTAAATACAATGCATACTGTCCATCCCCGGTGCGGCGCAGAGTTTCATATATTCCCATGCCGCAGGAACCATGCTTTTTGCTTCCCCTGACCTGCTCTGTCAAACTGTTCAGAAGCACATCGTAAACAGTGGCACAGGCGCAGTCAGAGTGCGCATAAATTTTCACAGAAGCCCCCGCCTTACCTGCCATAACTTTAAAACTCTCTATTTCCTCAGAAAGCTTCAGCAAATCAGGTATAAAAGTATGGCTCCAATAGGTTGATGCACCTCTCAGGCTGCCACTTCCCAGCTGATGAAAAACAAAACGAAAGCTTCCCTCTTCCACAGTATGCCCCGCCTGGGCTCCCCCGTTATGGCGCACCACAAGAGCCCTTTTTCCCCGGCAGAACCTGTCAACTGCTGCACCTTTTCCTTCATCTCCGAAATTTTTACCGATTACCACTTTAATTTCTTTCATGGCATACTTTCCTAAAAGAACAGGAAACGCTTTTTCTCTGCTTTCTTTTCAGAAACAGGTCCCATTTCCTGCAAAATATGTTTAACTACCTCTGCCGCTTTTCCCTTCCACTGAGCCGTAATGTCAGCAATATCCGCTCCCCTGGCATACTGCATCAGGCTGACAAAAATTTCCGGCAGCACATCTAAATCCTCAGGAGCCAGTTCGATTGCTCTGCTGCCGATAAGTTCCCGCCACTTTTCTCCGCTGTGCTGATTCTTATAAGCCCCCGCTTTCATGACAATATGGAAAATTTCATACTTCAAAGAGGCTTTTTCATAAAGCGCTCTGGCACTGCAGGCATGACTGTTATCTCCAAAAACACGCTGAATTTCCTGGAAAGACAGGGAATCATGACAGCACTCATCCCCGATAGTGAAAAGAAAACCTTTTTCCTTTCTCTTATCATAACAATCTATCTTCGTGTGCTTATCCGCAAAATACCACGAAAGTAAATAAGATTCTCCGCCGTTTCCTCCGCCTCTTCCCTCAAAATATACGTCTAAAAGCTGTTCCGCTATACGGATATCCGCCTCAAACTGCGTGGTCTGAAGAGGCGCCTGGTCTGTTTTGGAATCCCCGATTGCCTGAAACATAATGTGCGGATTTGTTACCGGTACCTTATCATAAATTTCCAGCATTGTCCTGTTTAGTGCACCTTTTGCTATTTCCTCGGATAAATATCCCATAGAACCGGTTACATCCAGTCCGAAAATAACAGCTGTGGATGCCGGATTATCCATGGAATCGCAGGACTCCCTGTATTTGATCCCATAGGGATTTAAATAATCCTTCATTTGCCTGGATTTGTATAAATCCTGTACTGTAGACTGGCTGTTAATATTCCGCGCCGCCCTTAAATTATCCCAATCCTTGCTTTGATAGCTTCCATGTCCCATTTTTATTCCCTCCGCTTTCATTATTTATTTTCTTCCGCTGTATATTTCTTCCTCGGTTACGGAAAGTGGAATAAACTTCCGTTCTCCGTAGGATTCTGTTAATACCTTGTCCCATTTTCTGAAATCCGCCCTTGCATCCGCTTCCGGCGGAGTAAGAAGGAATTTTCGGAAGGGTGCCGGCAGGAGTTTATCCGCCTTCAACATTTCCCTGTCAGAATACCCTAATAAGGCTGACGCTGTCACCCTGATACCTTCAAGGTCCGTCCGGTAACTGTTTCTGCTGCGCTTATCAGCCTGCCTGAATAACAGCCGCCCTTTGGCATTTTCCAGATAAGGTTTCACATCTGCGGAGGCCCCTGAAATTTCTGCACCGCAAAAACCGGCGAACCACCATCCGCCGTACAAATAAATCTGATGATTTACCGGATCCGCAAAAAGATTGTCTGCCGTCAGTCCGTTCAGCACCATATCGTTATAATGAAGCAGGCAGCAAAGATTTTCCAGCCTGCTGATTACCCATGCCACGTGCCTGTCTAAAAGGATGCCAAGCATCCTTATGGGGTAGGTTCCCTCCCTTTTTTCAATGGCAATAAAAATGCTTCCATCCTCTAATCTGCAGTCTGTTACATATTTCGGAACATAGTTTCTTAATTCCTTTTCCATTTCTTCATTGGGATAAGCAATTTTGCCTGTCATATCCAGATAATTCATGGCATACTTTTCATACTGCTTTTCAAATATGTAAATCACATTTTTCCTGGTCACATACATGGTGCAGATATCTGTTTTTCGTTTCGTAAGATAATTGACTTCTATGGTTTCTCCGTCATTCCGAAGAAACTCTTCCCTGCTTGCTTCCACGAAGAAACCTTCTTCAGGCGCTTTTTTTATCTCCTGATTTAATAAAGCAGAAAACATATTCTGAAACTGCTCATATAATTTTCTGTCCTGTTCAAATACTGTAGATTTGCTTCCGCAATAGGAACAGACTGCCAGATTTTGCGCCTTATCATAATCCATGGTTCCTCCGCACATTTTACATTTCAGAATTGCCATATTGCGGTCCTCCCCTTCCTGTAGATTATAAGAAATATTATATTCTACTTTTGGGAATTATGAAAGCATCTCCTGATAAAGGATTTCTCTTTGTAACAGTTCAACCATGCTGAACCGTTCCCTTTAATTTCCCGAGCTTTTGTAAAATCTCAGGCTGTATTTCCAGAATCCATATGCCAGCATATACAATGTAATTCCGATAATTGGCGTAATGTACATATAAACCGCCGGATACTGCGCCATATCCGGCTTACGCAGTAAGTATTGGGCAGGGAAATAATTCACAAAAGCAAACGGAACTACATATATCATACATATCTGAATTACTTTATGAAAAATGCTGATGGGGTATCCGGCAAATTTTCTCATATTCCAATAAAACAACTCTTTTAAGCTGTTTGTCTCGAAAAGATAAATATTTAAAGCTGCAAGCAGCAAAAAAATTGCCCCCTGAATCAGCACTCCGCCGATTACCGTAAATATACAATAGACAATATTCCTTAAGTTCCATTCTATCCCTACCTCACCGGCAGTGATAATAAACAGCGCAACTCCCAGTCCCCCATGTCCAACTGCTGCAAACCAGTCTGCATTTGTAAATATCACCTGAAAAAGCAATCCTCTTGGACGTAAGATAAATCTGTCAAATCCTCCGTTTCTGACTGTCTTTCCAAAATCCCTAAGACCGGTAAAAAAGATAATCATAATGCCATAAGTCAAAAACAGAAGGCTGAACAGAAACAGCAGTTCATAAATATTCCATCCGCCCAAATTTCCAAACTTAAGCAGTGTAAAATAAATAACAATAATCCCTGTGGCTTCCCGAAAGAAAACCGTCAGAGAACTAAGCAAGGCATCTGTCCTGTATTGAAACCATGCCTTCATAATCGTTTTCGTATAAACCGCCATCACATGTAATGTATCACTTTTCATTTACCCTTAACCTCCCTGTACCACCAGCTTTTTCTGTCCTTTTTTCCAAAGCAATGTACCCAGAAGATAAATCAGCCAAATCCACACAAGCTGTATTCCGCACTGCTGCAGAATCTGCCGATACGAAAGCTGTCCTAAGTAAATCTGCACAGGAGTAAAATAAATATAGGGAAAAGGGGTCAGTTTCAAAGCCTCATAAAGCCATTCCGGCATAAACCATAACGGAATCATAGTTCCGGAAAGCACATTAACAAACACATCCTTCAAAGTTGATAAACTCCATATATTTATTGCCCAGAAAGCAGCGGCCTGCACGGCAAAGCTGATTCCCCACAAAACACCGTAGCCTAATATTGCGCTGAGAAGAAACAACAGCAGCATTACAATGTTCTCAGGCGGATAAATGCCGATGACCACAGCCGATATTATCAATGCCGGCAAAAAATGAAAAATAACATTAAATGCCGCATTTCCCATATTTTCAGCAAGCATCCTTCCCCTGAAGCTGACCGGCCTTAAAAATTCATTTGCAATACTGCCGTCCCATACCTTAGACGGCAGAAAATAATCATCTACACAAAAAACTGCTTTCAGCCCCATGGAAAGAACAAAATTGGTGGATACCATTGATATAGTAATTCCGTCTACCTCACTCCTGCCGTTATAGAGCGCTATGTAAATCCCCGCAAAAATAAATATCTGCAAACATGTATTTAAAATGCTCATAAAGTGCTCAAACCTGTATGCACTTCGTCCTAAAAAACTTTTCTTTGCAAAGGCGAAATATGGTGCAATAAACATATCAGGATGCCTCCCCATTATAAATTTTTCTTATGATTCCTTCTATCTCCGGCTCGGAAATATTAATATCCCTCACGTCATAATTTGTCAGAAGATGATTCATCAGTTCATTGATTTGCACTTCCTTATTTTCAAAAACAAAACGCTTTTTTCTGCCGTCTGAATGATCCAGTTCCCTGATTTCAACCTTTTCGATGGACTTTATTTCACACCTTGAAGAAAATTCCACATCCAATTGCCGTGTTGTTCCGTATTTCTCCCGGATTCCCAAAAGAGAACCGTCATAAACCTTAGTTCCATCATCAATAATAATCAGCCGTTTACAGGTCTTTTCAATGTCCTGCATATCATGAGTAGTAAAAATCATTGTAACCCTGTCCTTTTCATTCAGTTCCCTGATGAAATCCCTTATACTTTCCTTTCCCACCACATCCACACCAATGGTAGGCTCATCAAAAAACACGATTTCCGGTGAATGCAGAAGTGCTGCCACAATATCGGCTCTCATGCGCTGTCCCAAAGATAACTGCCTCACAGGCTGGTTTAAAAAGCTGCCCATATCCAGCATGTCCGTAAATCTTTCCAGGTTTTTCCTGTACCTGTCCTCCGGCACCCTGTAAATCGCCTTCAGAAGCTCAAAGCTGTCAATTACCGGCAAATCCCATTGTAATTGCGATTTCTGTCCGAACACAACCCCGATGCTTCCCACATATTCTTTTCTTTGCTTATAGGGAATATATCCATTGACCTTTATGTCACCCTTATCCGGATACAGAATACCGGAAAGCATTTTAATTGTGGTTGATTTACCGGCTCCGTTGGGACCGATAAATCCTACCATTTCTCCTCTTTCAATATGGAAGCTTATATCTTTCACTGCCTGCCTTTTTTCATATTCAGGTGCCACAAGATTGGCAATCATTCCGCTTACACCTGCTGCCCGCTTATTTACTTTAAACGTCTTGCTGATATTTTTCACATCTATAAAACTTCCCATTTCTCCGTCCCTTTCTTTTTCAACTGAATAATAATATCTCCTAAATCCGGTTTTCTCATTTTCACTTCCTTCACCTCTGACTGCTGCATAATCAGATTTATTACTTCCGCCGCTGTTACATAATTATCGTTATATTCTATACAAAGCCTGTTATCATTGACCACATATCTGACAACAGGTAAATCTTCCAAATCCGGTATTTTATCTGAAAATTCCAGTAAAATCTTATTAATCGGCGCAAATTTTTTCCTTAATTGCTCCTCCTCTCCGTAATAACGAATCCTGCCTTCATCAATCAGCGCAATCCTGCCGCATACTTTAGATACTTCCGCCATATCATGAGAGGTAAAAACCACCGTAACACCTTCTTTCTCCCTCTCCTTAAGCAATTCATAAAAAACCTGTTTTGCATTTTCATCCAATCCCACTGTAGGCTCATCCAAAAGGAGCAGCTTTGGGCGGCTCACAAATGCTGCCCCGATTTCTGACCGTCTCCTTTGCCCCAATGACAAATTCTTCACCATCTGGTTTTCAAAAGCTGCAAATCCAAGTCTCTCCGATAAATCCTTATAATCCGCCCGGAATTTTTCTTTATTTATTCCGTATACTTTTTGCATCAATTCAAAATTTCCCGCAACCGTATCATCCATTTTCAAAGCGGAAATATCAGTAAAAAGAATACCCAGCATTTTTCCCAGCTGCTTTCGCTCTTTCTCCGGCTGTAACCCTATAGTGCGTACAGTACCGCTTTCGGGGGACAGCAAACCGCATGCCAGCTTTATAAATGTGGTTTTTCCTGCACCGGAAGCCCCAATCAGCCCCACTGTTTTTCCTTCCGGTACATAAATACTTATATCAGACAGGACAAATTTACTCACATTTTCAAAACTAATCATTTCAAAGCAGCCTCCTATAATGAAAATATCCCTTGCAAAATCTGATTACAAGGGATTGGGATAAACAACAATTATTCAGGGATAAACACACTGGCACAGAAAAAACCTGCCTCCTCATGGAAATCACACATGCCCTGATATTTTTCTGCAATTTCCTTCGTCTGCAAAATGCCCATACCATGTTTTTCGCTTTCTTCTTTTGAAGAAAAAAGCTGCGGATTTTGCTGTAAAACCGATTTTCCGATTCTGTTTTTTACGCATATTATTTCATATCCGCATTTTTGATAAATATTTATAATTATTTCCTTTTTTACATCATTCTCTTTTTCTGATGCCTCAATGGCATTATCAAGTATATTGGTCAACATGGATGAAAAATCCATACTCTTCATCTTTTCAAAAGATAAGGTTTCTATTTCTGCTTTAATCAATATTCCTTTCCGGCGGGCGGCTTCAAATTTTTCATTTACAATGTGGTTTAGCAGAGAGTTACCCGTTTCTATGTAACTATGCACCGCATTCAGCTTATCCAGAATTTCTGAAGTATATTCTTTGGCGGAATCATAATCCTTTCCGTTGATATAAGAACCAATTATCATCAAATGATTTTTCATATCATGCTTCAGGCGTCTGATGCTTTGATGCAGAGTCCTGATTTGTGCATCCTGTTCCTGCACATGTTCCCTTTCATCTTTAAGCTTCATAAATTCATATTCCAGCTCCGACTTCTCTGCAAACAGCTTCCTGTATTTTTCATCCAGCGCATCATATTCTTTTTTCAAATCTCTATACTTTTTCATTTCAGCATATACCTCATAAGCTGTACCTTAGCCTTTTCCCCATAATTTCTTCCGATGGGAATCTTCGTCCCTGTTACCAGTTCTGCTTCATCCATGCCCAAACTCTTCACTGCCTGCTGGTTCACCAGAAAACCACGGTGAAAACGAATGAAACCTTTTCCGGAAAGAGTTTCCTCCATGGCTGCTATGGTATTCCTGATACGGTATACCTGCCCTGACGCGTATAATTTCAGATAATTACCTTCACTTTCAAGATAAAGAATTTCTGAAACCTTTAATCTTATGTTTTCACTGCCGCTTTTGAAAGTAAAATAGTTCTCTTTTCGGCACAATTCACGCTGGCAGTCATTCAATACTTTTTCAAGTTCATCCTTAAGGCAGCTTTTTCGTATAAATCCAAAGGGATGAAACATCAGACTGTCATAAACCAGTTCATCATGGCTTGTTACAAATACAAGCAGCGGCCTCTCTGACAGCAGATTGAGCTGCCTGGCAATATCCAGCCCTCCCAGCCCCGGCATATCAATATCAAGAAGCAGAATCTCACATTTCAATACTCTTAACTTTTCCAACAATTTCTCACTATCTGTAAACTCCGCTACTGTACAATCCGGTAAAATTATTTTTACTCTCTCAGAAATATTTTTCACAATTTGCGGCTCGTCATCACAAATAAATACTTTCATTTTCCCTGCATCCTGTCACTTTACAATTCTCCGGTATCCTGTCATAAAAAATATTAACACAAATCCTGATATAAGGTGTAAAATATTTATCAGAAAGCAGCACCCATTTCATTTTTCTTTTGTTTTAAGAAAGGCTTTATTATTATGGAAAACAAACAAAGTGAATATATTTATCTCGAAACAGACGGAGATTTCAAAATGCGGGAGCTTGATAAAAGCGACTTGGAGCAGTTCAATGCCCTGCTTCAATATGCATTTCAGGTAACCTCCTATGATTTGTTCCAGACCGGATGGCAGCAGGATGAAATCAAATATGCCAAACGTCCCATTCTGGAGGAAGCCTATGTTCTGGGATGGTTTTATAAGGAAAGGCTGGCTTCCATGATTGTGGTTTATTCCATGAAAGTGAATATCCATGACGAAATCATGGATATGGGCGGCATTACCGGAGTTGCCACCTATCCCGAATACACCGGAAGAGGATTAATTCATTCCCTTATGAAGCATGTCATTAATTACATGCACGAAAAAGAAATGCCCATTTCATTTCTTTACCCCTATTCCATTCCTTTTTACCGGAAAATGGGATGGGAAATTGTTTCCGATAAACTTACCTTTACCGTCAAAGATACACAGCTTCCCAAAGCCCGGCCTGTAGGAGGCATGGTGGAACGCGTCAGCCTGGATTCAGAAGATTACCACAATGTACATTCTTATTTTGCCCTGCAGCGTCACGGCGCTTTAATCAGGGATTCTTTATCCTGGGAAGAATATTGGCGCTGGGACAATGACGATATGATAGCAGCCGTCTACTACAATAAGGAGCATAAGCCCTTAGGCTACGTGGTATATTATATTGCCAATGAAATTTTTCACATTAAAGAAATGGTATATTTGAATATTGAAGCCAATTACGGATTATGGAATTATATCAGCGCCCATTTTTCCATGATTACCCAGGTACAGGGGGATAATTACTCCGGCGAACCCATGGCATACCTGTTTGAGGACAGTGAAATCACCGAAACCATTTCCCCTTACATCATGGCAAGGATTATCAATGTGCGTGATTTTCTTGAATATTATCCTTATCAGGTACAGCCCGAAGACTTCAAGATTCACTTCAAGGTGCACGATGAAATGGCCCCCTGGAATGAAGGGGATTACATGGTTTCCTGGCATGACGGAGAAACTGCCTGCGAGCAGGTGGAGGATAATCAGTCCATCAACGTTGTGGAACTGGATATCAATACCCTTACCACCATGCTCATGGGCTATAAGCGTCCTTCTTACTTATACGAACATGAAAAAATTAAGACCGAATATTATATGCTGACCTGGCTGGAACGGTTGATTGCCGTGGAAAAACCGTATTTTTCAGATTATTTTTAATTCAGGAATATACTTTCAAACGAAAGCGAATCTCGGTTATAAAACATATAAGACATATTTAGCAAAAAATATCCTCATAATACTTTATTTCTCTTGTAAAGAAAGGAATTGATTCTAAAATGAGACCTTATAATCAATATGAATATAAAGTGAAGTTCATTACTATGCTTATTTTGAATATTTTTTACGAATCTGTAAAAAATATTCAAAAAGATTTGCATCCTGCATCTGAGAGATGTATATTGAATAAAATAGGCGAATCCGTAAAAAATGTTCAATAAAGGAGAGGGGTTATGGGTATCAAGAGAGATAAATATCTGAATGATTTGGTTAACCGTATGCATAATGGAATGATAAAGGTTGTAACTGGCATCAGAAGATGTGGAAAATCGTATCTTATATTTAATATTTTCAAGAACTATTTGTTAGGGCAGGGAGTGGCGGCGTCTCATATAATTGAGATTGAACTGGATCAACGTAAAAATAAAAAGTATCGTGATCCGGATACAATATTAGATTATATTGAATCCTTGATAGAAGATGATGAGCAATATTATGTCTTGCTTGATGAAGTGCAAATGTTACGAGAGTTTGAGGAAGTTTTAAATTCACTGCTCCATATCAGAAATGCAGATATATATGTAACAGGAAGTAACTCTAAATTTCTATCCAAAGATGTAATTACTGAATTTAGAGGAAGAGGCGATGAAATTCATATTTACCCATTATCGTTCAAGGAATTTATGGAAGCCTATGACGGTGATATGTACCGCGGATGGGCAGAGTATGTTGTATACGGCGGTCTTCCGCTTACCGTAACAATGAAAACTGAAGAACAGAAAATTAACTATTTGACCAATCTCTTCAAAGAAACTTATTTGAAGGATATTATTGAAAGACACCATATTGAAAAAAAACAGGAGTTAGAAGATTTAGTTAATATTCTGGCTTCTGCTGTTGGTTCGTTGACAAATCCACCGAGAATTGAAGCCACATTTAAAAGTGCGATTCAGTCAACAATCAGTTTAAATACAATCAGACAGTATATTGAATATTTGGAAGATGCCTTTATTATCAATAAGGCAAATCGGTATAATGTAAAGGGCAGAAAGTACATCGGTACGCCGTTGAAATATTATTTTGAAGATGTGGGATTAAGGAATGCAAGATTAGGATTCAGACAGGTGGAAGAAACACATTTAATGGAAAATATCATTTATAACGAATTGCGAAGCAGAGGTTACTCCGTAGATGTTGGTGTTGTAGAAAAGCGTGGAACAGATGAAAATGGGAAAGAGTACAAAAATCAGTTGGAAATTGATTTTGTAGCAAACCTCGGTAGTAAACGCTATTATATTCAATCAGCGTTCAGCATGCCGACAGAAGAAAAACGTATTCAGGAAAAGGCTTCCCTTGTCAATGTAAACGATTCTTTTAAGAAGATTATCATTGTTAAGGATGTTGTGAATGTTACAAGAGATGAAGACGGAATTACAACCATGAGTATCTATGACTTTTTATTAAAAGAAAATAGTTTAGAACTGTAAGAATATTTTAATAAGTTTGATATGCAGACGTTACAATGATAAGGTATTCCTAGTACATTTTTATCCAGTCTCTCTTATAAAAATATTGTATATTTATTATTCTGCAATTTTTGCCTTTTTAAAAGATGTGATGATGGTTTCAATGTTGGATTCTTGAATATGGCAAATCCCATCATAACCACGATATTTACAGATTAAATCATTATTAATACATTCTTTCTGAATCAGATAAGAATACTTTTGGGTATTCAGGCTTTTGTTGCGTAGATATTCTCGGAGCAGACAAGTTTCTCCTTCCTGCTGATTAGTTTTATAAAAGATCTGTGTTTGCATCCCGAACATGCCACAGATATCCGAGATTACGCCCTTTGTAAGTGTAATATCGAGGAGACGTGCAATAATAAGCAGTAACCCTTTGGATAGATTGATGTAATACTGTCCCTCTTTATATACGAGTTCTTCCCCTGAAGGAGTATTTAAAGCAATACAGCCAAATTCAGGAGTATTTTCATGATAAGTAGCTGCCAAAAAATCAAATATCTTTTTTGCATCGGTATCGCTGACAGATATTGCAGAGATAATACTTTCTTCGATTTTTTTGCGAGTTCCGATATTGGTAATACTATTCATTGTTTTTTCTCCAGTATTCTTCAATTATTTTTGAAAAGAAGGTTTGTATGACATACCATTCTTGAATTTCGTTTTCCATAAATACGTCGTGTGGAATCCCTAAAATATCCGAAAAGAACTTTGCAAATAGTTGTTGAACAGTATTTTGTCGGAGCTTTACGGGCGGGTGTGTACTTGATATTTTTTTGTATAGTCCGGAACCTAATTCTTCCATCGCAGTTAATCCATAGTATAATCCTATTGCGATGTAACATTGTTTTGTACATTGCTTATTAGCGCAGTCCTGACGGCTGTTTTTTGTAAATACTAATATTGCTATATAATCTGCAATAATTTCCTCAGTCCATGCAGCAAATATTTGCTGATTTGCTACAATATATTCTTTTGTATATTGTTTTTGCAATATATCAAATACTTGTTTGTGGTACGCATTTTTCCAATCATCTGTAAAGCGAGCATACTGCCAGTGTCCGAATTCATGCAGAAATATTAATTTTAAAATATCATATGTATAACCAGAATACTTTTTCGTCTGGAGAACATCCGCATTCCATGTTGCATACAGTTTGTTGTTTTCTACGACAAAAGATGTTTCTTTTCGGGAACTGATGTCCTTGATATATCGTTCAACCATGCGTGTATTATTGCTGGCATTAATCCATTTAGATGCTTTTTTCATTGCTTCTGAGGTTGTAATGCTTTCTGGCTGACTTAATAAATCTAATAGTTCTGTCATCACTGTCATATTATTTGCCGCTACCATTGTAAACAGATGGAGAATAATCCAGTTATGGTAGACATCAACGCTTGCATTTACAGTTGGAAACAGATCGATACAATAGTCTATATGGAGCATGTCGTATTCCACAGCCGAAATATCAGCTTTATAATAATCATCATGAAACAGGAATAGGGATTCCCTGATTATGCTTGTAATCATATCTGTATAGGCTTCTTTGATTTTATTATCATTAATCGGATCATTAGAAAAAGTGTCACTAAAATGTATATGCTCTTTTAAGAAATTGATAGTCAATGATATTAATCGCTCCTTCATGTGTGAATGCAGCAAAGAAATTCTCTTGTAACCAGTTCCTTATAACGTTTACAAAGTTATCTTAAGACAGATCAAATGATATTGTCAAGGCAGGCTTTTTCGTCTATCTCAAAAGCTCCAGAAGTTCTTCTTTCGTAAAGCTTCCGCTTCCCATATCCTCTCCGGAAAGAATGCTGTCTGCCAGCTCTTTTTTCTTCGTTTGCAGCTTTACAATATTTTCTTCAATCGTATCCTTCATAATCAATTTATAAACTGTTACTACATTCTGCTGTCCGATTCTGTGGGCTCTGTCCGTTGCCTGGTTCTGCACAGCCAAATTCCACCATGGGTCATAATGTATTACGATATCAGCCGAAGTCAGATTCAGGCCCGTTCCTCCTGCCTTTAGGGAGATACAGAATACGGAGGTTTCATCATGATTAAAGGCTTCCACCATCTGACTTCGCTTTTCCTTAGGGGTGGCTCCTGTAAGAGTATAGTAAGAAATTCCCGCCTCGTTCATCTTTTCCTGCAGTTTTTCCAACATGGAGGTAAACTGTGAAAACAAAAGAATTTTATGTCCGCCCTCAATGGCATTATGCAAAAGATCCAGGCACATATCCGTCTTGGCTGAAGAAGCGTTAAAATTCTCATATACCAGCGCCGGATTACAGCATAATTGTCTCAGTCTCGTCAATTCGGATAAAATCTGGATTTTGGAATTTTTGAACTCTTCCTCTGTCTGCTTATCCAGCATCAGCTTCATTCTTTTCACATGGGCATCATAAAGCTGTTTCTGCTCACCTTCCATTCCTGCAAACATATTTTCCTCCAGTTTATCCGGCAAATCCTTCAGTACATCCTTTTTCAGACGCCTTAAAACAAACGGCTTTATCATTCTGCGAAGCCTTTCCATTGCCTTTTCATCCTGATTTTGTACTACCGGAAGCTCTATTTCACTTCGGAACCTCTGATAAGCAAACAAAAAGCCCGGCATCAGATAATCAAATATGCTGTGCAGTTCGCTGAGTCTGTTTTCTACCGGAGTACCCGTCAGGGCAAAACGGCATGACGATGTGATTTCCTTTACTGCTTTCGCAGCCTGGGTATTGTGATTTTTAATATACTGGGCTTCATCCAGTATCTGGCAGTAAAAAGGAATTCCTTCATAAGCCTCCAAATCTCTTTTCAGCAAATCATAAGAAGTAATTAAAATATCTCTGCTTTGGGATTCCTTCACCCTCTGCTTTCTTTCCTCCGCCTGCCCCGTAATCATCTTTACCGGCAAAACCGGAGCAAATCTCTGGAATTCATTATTCCAGTTAAACACTAAAGATGCAGGCGTTACTATCAGGCACCGTCTGTTATCATTACTTCCCGCTTCCAGAAATTCCGACAGCAGAAAAGCTATTACCTGCAGCGTTTTTCCAAGGCCCATATCATCTGCCAGGATACCTCCGAATCCATTGCCCGCAATCGTCTTAAGCCACAAAAATCCCTTTTTCTGATAATCCCTGAGTATATCCTCTAAACTGGCAGGAATCTCATAATCGGCTTCTTCCGCCGACTTCATATTATGTACCAGCCTGTGAAACTGTTCATCCTTTGCAACTCTGAATTCATCGGTTTCTTTCACCTCATCCAGATAAACAGCCCTGTATCTGGGAAGCTGCGCCTTTCCCCTGCGAAGCTGCGTCTCCGATAAACCCAGACTGTCTTTAAGCTCCAGCATGGGCTCCAGCTTTTCTTCATCCACATTTACAAAATCTCCGTTTTTTAAACGGTAATATTTTTTCTTCTTTTCATACCTTGAAAGAATCTCTGCCAGCTGCTCCATGGACATCTCTTCTGCAGAAACCTTAAGCTCCAGCAATTCACCGGAAAGTGAAACACCCATTTCCACTCTGGGCGTGGATACCACCCGGATTCTTTTCAGGGCATCTGATACATATACTTCTGCCTCCGCCTGAAAACGCGGAATCCCTTCCACTAACAGCCCATACAGTTTTTCATCATCCTCTGCCAGCGCCATTTGACTTCCTTGTTCATCATAAGCATTAAAATAGGAGGACACAAACTCCTTCATCTGCATTTCAGCCGCCGTATCCCTTGCAAGATTTGGTCCCTGCTTCCTGTTTTCAAAAAGATTCCATTTCTGCTCCCCATAAACCGCCATAAGCCTGCAGGTAATAAAATCCTTTTGAGGCGCATCCAGATATATCTCAAAGGAAACCGGGCAAATGCCGTAATCCTTTATATCAAAGCTTTCATTGGTGCATTCATAAAACTTCTCCAGCACCGGAAGAAGTTCTCTTCCAAACACCGGCACATCTCTCTTATCGATGTAGACCTGCCTCTCCGGTATCTCCGCCATACAGGAAAGAAAATCAGCAATAGGAGCAAGGGCTTCTTTATCCTCAAGGTAAATAAGCCCATCCACAAAATAAATATAAAATCTGCTGCCCTGATATCCGAATAATTTGCCGATAGAGAGGGTAATTCCATGTTCCTTTCCGGTTATTTTCATGGTTCGAATGAGCTTCTGAGCCGTAACTGACCATTCTCTTTCTCCCGTTCCGTTCACATTTGCCGTAAAACTCCGGCTCCCCAATGCCATCAGAAATTTTTCCAGATCAGCTGCCGAAAGAGAAATTTTTCTGATCTTCGGAAGCTCCTGATGGTAAGAATACCCATAATATTGATGCTGCAGATAAGATTTGCCGTTGTCAGCTGCCCATTGCTGCAGAAACTGCACCAGTTTCACCGAATCCTCATGAAAGGCTTCCGGCACGTGAAGAAACCCAAGCTTCCGTCCGTAAGAATATTCATTTCCTTCCTGCAGATTTTTACAGAATCCGAAAACATCTTTCAGTACATACATCTGGGAAATCCCAATTTTAAATTCCAGTGTTATCGCCCCTGCCGTACATTCCAGATAAGGCTCCAGCCTGACGCTTCCATAGACTTCTTTGCTTTTCAGTGGAAGAAGTCTTTTGGCATTCTGTCTTTGCAGAAGTTTTTTTATCGCAGGAGTAGTTACAGGAAGTCCGTAATCCTGGAATACACTGCCCGGCGCCTCGCTTCTCCTGGAGACAAATCTTCTTCCGCTGCCGCTCTGGTATTTATTCTCATCTTCTTTTGAAGCCATATATCCCCAAATTGTTTCCTGACGTCCTTCATACTCTTCATATTCAAGCAGCGCTGCCACACAATGCTTACAAATGCCCGAATAAGTGTAAAAGGCCGGGCATTCACAGAAGCTTTCACTTAAATCTTCATAAAAGGAGTTATAAACAAGCTCTACCTCATATTTATTTCTTCCGCTTCCTTTCACTAATGCATGGATGCGTACTTCTTCCTCTTCCATTTCTTCAACCCGGAATTCCTGCACTTTATCCTGCTCGTATAAATCGAGCCCTCTGCTGTAGACTGTGGAATTAGCAAGTTTTTTTATCTGTCGTTTATTTATCATGATAATCTCCTTAAAGTTATAATAGTATTCTACAGTGCTTTTATCTCCTGTTCAATAATTATTTCTCTGTCTTGTCACCTGTAAAAATCAGGTGTATAGTTAAAAAAAGAAATCTGCACACCAGATTATGCAAATAGAAGGAGAATTCTCATGGACAGACAAAACCTGACCCTGCTCACCGATTTATACGAGCTTACCATGATGCAGGGATATTTCAAGCACAAGGACCGCAACGAAACTGTTATTTTTGATGCTTTTTACAGAACTAATCCCTGTGATGGCGGCTATGCCATTGCCGCCGGTTTGGAGCAGCTTATCAAATACATCAAGGAGCTGCATTTTTCCGGACAGGATATCGAATATCTTGCAGGGCTCGGCATTTTTGACAAAGACTTCCTCGATTATCTTGCTGATTTCAAATTCTCCGGTGATATCTATGCGATTCCCGAAGGAACTGTTATTTTCCCGAGAGAGCCTCTTGTAAAAGTGATTGCTCCCATTATGGAAGCACAGTTAGTGGAAACAGCTATTTTAAATATTATTAATCACCAAAGCCTGATTGCCACCAAAGCTGCCCGGGTATGCTATGCAGCAAAGGGTGACGGAATAATGGAATTCGGGCTTCGGCGTGCCCAGGGACCGGATGCCGGCATTTACGGCGCCCGTGCTGCCATGATAGGCGGCTGCATCGGTACTTCCAATGTTCTTTGCGGCCAGCTTTATGATGTTCCCGTAAAGGGAACCCATGCTCACAGCTGGATTATGAGCTTTCCCGATGAATATACCGCTTTTAAGACTTATGCAGAGATGTATCCTTCTGCCTGCATTTTACTGGTGGATACCTATGATACCCTGAAATCCGGCGTCCCCAATGCAATCCGTGTTTTCAGTGAAATGCGCAAGGCAGGCATTCCTTTGACCTACTACGGCATCCGCCTCGACAGCGGCGACCTTGCTTATCTTTCCAAAAAAGCACGTAAAATGCTGGATGCGGCAGGATTCCCCGATGCTGTTATTTCTGCTTCCAACGATTTGGACGAATATCTGATTGAAAGCTTAAAAGCCCAGGGAGCTGCCATTACCTCATGGGGAGTGGGAACCAATTTGATTACCGCTAAAGATAATCCCGCTTTCGGCGGCGTTTATAAGCTTGCTGCCGTAATGGGCTCCGATGGAGAATTCATTCCCAAAATCAAGCTTTCCGAAAATACGGAAAAAGTTACTAACCCCGGCAATAAAACAATTTACCGTGTTTATGAAAAAGAAAGCGGCAAAGTAAAAGCCGATTTAATTTGTCTTGTGGGGGAAACCTTCGATGAAAATGAGCCTTTATTGCTCTTTGATCCCTTAGAGCCCTGGAAGAAAACAAAGCTGCCCGGCGGTTCTTATACTTTACGTGAACTGCTGGTACCCGTATTCAAAAATGGAGAATGCTGCTATGAATCTCCCAGGGTTATGGATATCAGAGCTTACTGCGAAAAAGAGAAAAATACACTCTGGGATGAAACAAAACGTTTTGTCAATCCTCATCAGATATATGTGGATTTATCCAAAAAATTATATGATATCAAGCTGCAGCTGCTTGATCAAATGAGTGAAAAATAACAGAGTTCCACTCGCAGACTTTTTATAATCCGTAAAAAAATGTCTCAAAATAACTGCTTTCGTTATTCTGAGACATTTTTCTACTGTTTTTTACACACCGGAGCAGCGGCGTAAAATATCCAAAAAGGTTTCATCAATTTTACAATTCTTCAATTTGAAATCTTCTGGATATTCCTTCATTTCCTCCCACGGAATTTTCTTCAGTTCCGCCTGAAGAATGTAGACTGCCTGCAGCTCATATAAAATTGCCCGTACCCGGAAAGACAGCTTGTACTCCATCTCCTCCTGCATAATCGGATACCTCAGCTTTCTGCATAATGCCAACACTTCCGCCGCCTCAGCCTTTTCTTTATCCTGTGACCAGGAGCTTCCTGTATCTTCTGCGAATTTCATCCATTTTGAATTCTCTGCAGCGGTTGTAAGCCCCATATCTCCCAAATCTTTATAAGTCCATATCACCCAGCTTAATCCATATTCTTCAAAAAGCTTTATCGTATCCTCCATCCGGGTATACATAACAGCAGGTTCCTCTGTTCCTCTTTCAAAACCAAATTCTCCGCAGAAGCAAGGTTTATTAAATTTTTTACACTGCTCCAGAATTTCCTGCAGCACTTTCCTGAAAAGCCCGTTGAACTCTTTCCGTGTACAGTCAGGCTCTGAAAGCCGGGGATACCAGCAAACCGGATAAAAATGAAATCCGATACATATCTGCGAATCCTCAAACTGCTCCAGTCCTCCGAACTCCATGGCAAAATGCTCTCCGCCCAGCGCTATCAGGTGACAGGAATCATACCTTCGTATTTCCGCTATTGTCTCATGGTAAAATTCATTCAAAACTTCCCATCCGCACATTGCCGGCTCATTCAGCAGATCATACCCGAATAAATACTCTCTCCCGCCGTAACGCCTTGCAATTTCTCCCCATAACCTGGTAATTTGCCTGCGGAACAGCCGGAATTCCCAAAACTGGGAAATACCGGTTCTGTTATCACTGTGCCAGTCCGGGTTTTGTCCTCCCGGAGCCGTATGCAAATCCAGCAGCACATAAATTTCATATTCGTCACACAAATCCAGTAAATAAGTCAGATACGCAAAACCGCTTTCCTTCCAGCCCTCCTTATTATCATCGATAAGCAGCCGGTAGTTAAAGGGCACTCTCAATAAATTTATTCCACTCTTTTTTATTAAGGCAATATCTTCCCTTTGTATGAAATTATAAACATAATTGTCCCAAAATTTTTCTGCATTTTCTACGCCGTATACCTTCTCAAAACTATCGCGGATCATACAATCGGGAGTTGGCATTCCTATCATATAATGTTCCAGATTCAGCCAGGATCCAATCCCAATGCCTTTGAATCTGACTTCCTCATTTCCCACCGCAAACTTTCCGTTTTTATTCTGAACATACTTCATAATTATTTTCCTTAACCTTTTAACCCTGAATGTGCAACACCTTCCACCAGATATTTCTGTGCAATGCAGAAGATAATCAGTATAGGCAGCAGTGCACAGACAGAACCGGCCATCAATAATCCATACTCCGTTTTATACATCGTCCTGAAAGAAGCCAGTCCTATCTGAATTGTTTTCAGTTTATCATTGTCCAGGTAAATCATTGGCGCCAGATAATCATTCCACATATAATTAAAAGTAAAAACTGTTAATGTTGCCAGTCCCGGCCTGCACAGCGGCATAATAATCTCCGCATATGTCCTAATTTCACTGCAGCCGTCAATTCTTGCAGCTTCCGAAAGCTCCTCCGGTATTCCCAGCATAAACTGGCGGAGTACAAATACTCCAAAAGCGCTGAACAGATTAATTAATATCAACGACCAGTGGGTATTATAAAGCCCCAGTTTTCTCACCACCATAAACTGCGGAATCATAATCGCCTGCCACGGCACCATCATCGTTCCCAGATAAACAAGAAACAACTTATCCCTTCCCGGATAATGCAGCTTTGAAAAGGAATAGGCAGCCAGAGAGCATACCAGCAGCTGTCCTGCTGTAACGACTACAGATAATTTCAGTGAATTAAAAAAATAGGTGGGAAACGGAATCTGTGTCCAAACTGTTATGTAATTTTCCCATCGAAAGGCTTCCGGTATCCATTTAATCGGATAGGAGAATATTTCCGTATTGTATTTAAAGGATGAGGACAGCATCCATGCAAACGGAATCGCCATAATAACAGCCACCGCCAGTACTACCACAAAAATAACTGCTCTGGAAACACGCTTTTTTATTTTTTTCACCATTATTGCCTGCCCCCTATTCCGTTACCCATTTATTCTGCAGCTTAAACTGAATAATAGTAAGAATCATCACAACCAGAAACAGGAAATAAGCAATCGCAGAGGCATAGCCAAAGTGGGAATTTTTAAACCCCTCCTGATAAATACGGAATACCAGAACATTTGTCGCCGTACCCGGTCCTCCTCCCGTCATAATAGCAATCAGGTCATACACCTGAAACGATCCTATTATGGCTAAAACCATCACCATAAACATTGTGGAGGAAAGCATGGGCAGCGTAATTTTGAAAAATTTTGCAAAAACACCCGCTCCGTCCATTTCAGCCGCTTCATAAAGATGTCTGGGTATACCCTGCAGTCCTGCAAGCAGCATAATCATAAAATAGCCCGTCTGCTTCCAGATTGCTACCAGCATAATTGCCCATAAAGCCCATTTAGAGGATTGCAGCCAGATGGGAACATTCTGCGCTCCCAAGGAGCGCAGAAAAGAATTAATCAGTCCGTTTTCGCTGAAAATGATTCCCCAAACAATTCCTACTGCCACATAAGAACACACCTGCGGGAAGAAAATCATTGCCTTAAACACCCCCGCCCCCTTTATTCCCTGATTAATCACAACCGCCAAAAACAGCGCAAAAATAATGGTCAGCGGAACGGTTACAACCATATAAACAATATTATTTTTCAACGAAACTCTAAAATAATCATCACTGAACATCGTTATATAATTCCGCAGTCCCACAAAATCGCATTTCTCCAATCCATTATAGTTTGTCAGGGATAAGTAAAAACCATATATTATGGGAATCAGCATAAATACTGCAAATCCAAGAAAACTCGGTAAAACAAACAAATATCCCGTAATAACGCTTCGCACTTTTTTCTTTCTTCTCATCCGGATAATATCTCTGTTATCTTCTATACTCATACTTTTCTGCATGCAGTGCGCCTCTTTCTCAAAAATTTATTTATTCAGAATTGAATTACGCTGATTAATAAATTTTTCCATACACTCCTCCAGGCTCGTTTCATTGAGAAGATAAAGGTCCGCATTTTCCACATACGCCTGCTTAATTTCTCCATAGCCCTCATCCACAGGCTGTTCCTGTATTTTTTTAGATTCAAAGAATACGGAAACAGTATCATTATCGGTAGCTTCCTTATATGCTGCAATTACGTCTGCGGAAGAATATGCATGAATAATACCGTCCTTCGAATAACTTTCCGCTCCCGATTCACCTGCCAGATAAGTTAAAAAGTCAAAACTTTCTTCCTTATGCTTTGAATATGCGCTGATTCCCACATACTGAAAATCTCCAAAGGTTGTATAATCCTCAGCCCCTTCCGGTATTGGCATATAGGTCACTCCCCAGTTCACATCCGCCTTGCCTGCCGCAACATCTTCCAGAAACATATTTACCATCCATTCTCCGTTCGGCATCAGCGCAGCCTTACCGTTTTCAAAATCGGCAAGGTAATCGAAATCGGTAGCATTAATCTGTGTATAGCTGTAACACGATTCGCGGCTGTAAATATCCTTGCTCATTTCCAGCCCCTCCTTGATGGAATCCGTATCATCCGAGTTCAGATACACTCCCTTTTGTATCGAGTAATAATCCATCACCCAGTTTACCAGCATTCCTCCTTTTACCTCGGAACCGTCTGCGGCAGTAATCCCCTTTTCTTTACAGGTCTGATAAATCACATCGCACAAATCCGCATATTCTTTCCAAGTCAGCTGCTTTGAAGGATATTCAATTCCGGCTTTATCCAGAAGATCTTTATTGTAATACAATACCCAGCAGGTTGTTCTCGTAGGCAGGGCATAAAAATTTCCCCCTACCGCACTGGAATCCCACATAGGACCATAGCTTGAAACATCCAGTGAGTTATTGGAAAGCATATCAGTTATATCCTGAAGCGCTCCCCCGTTTGCCAGCTCTGACAGCTGGGCGGTTCCTCTTAAATCCACCAAGTCCACGCTGTCATCCTTAGCCGCAAACAACATCTGCAGCTTTTCTTCATAATCCGTATTTTCCCCCGAAACAACGGTGAGCTCAACCTCCACATTCTCATGGGTTTTCTCATATTCATCAATTACCTTCTGAATATAAGCCTCCTCAGAGTTCCAGACATAAAAACTAAGTGTTACCTTTTCCTCTTCACTTTCGGCACTGTTATTAACAGTATTTTCACCATCGCTCCCACATCCGGTCAGCATGGAAAGCACCATGGCAGCAACTAAAACGACAAAGCAGATTTTCCTTCTCATAGTAATCCTCCTTACAATATTTAATATTTATACAGCATTGCCTTACCGCTTCAGTATATTAAAATCTCACCGTTATAAACAGGTTGATTTTTTATCATCCGGCATCTGTTTAGCCTGTGTCCCGTCAATCCATTTCTCCAGCCATAAATGCACCAGATTTATCCATTCTGCAGCCGAATCCTCTACCTCCACTCTCAACCCCGTCTGTGTTAAGCGATTGGCAAGAGCCAGACCATGTCCGCCCCTTTCAAACATATGAAATTCCACCGGTATTTTCTGCCGCACCAATTCATTGACCAACAGCAGTGAATTTTGCACGGGCACCACCGAATCTTCATAGGTATGCCATATAAAGGTCCGGGGCGTCTGGCTATTAACACAATGTTCTATGGATACGCTCTCCTTCTTTTCCTCATATTCCTTTCCCAATAATTTTCTGAAAGAATCATCATGGGCAAATTCCCCGGAAGTAATTACCGGATAGCATAATATCATTGCATTGGGCCGGAGCACTTCCGGTTCTGCATCCAGCTTTGCACAAACGAAATCCCGGCTCCAAAACACACCGTAACCTGCCGCCAGATGTCCTCCGGCAGAAAATCCAGATACCACAATCTTCTCTTCATCAATATTCCATTTCTCCGCATTATTTCTCAGCAGCATTACCGACTTGCCAAGTTCCAAAAGAGCCGTCGGAAAGACAGCGGGACTTGTCGAATACTTAAGCACTGCGGCATGGTATCCCATTGCAGCATACTGTATTGCAATAATCTCCGCCTCCCTGTCAGATAAATACTTATATCCTCCTCCGGGGCAGATAACAATAACCGGTCTTTTGTGGATTTCCATCTCGGGCGAATCATCCAGCAGATACAGAAGCAGCTGTGCAGATTCTATTGAATTTTCATTTCTGATATCACATATCTTATAGTTCATACTTCCTCATGCCTCCTCTATTTTTTTATATGACCTTTACTATTCTGCTAAAGCTGAAGGATTTTTGCAATAATTTGAAGCAGAGTTTATAAAAAATCAACCCGGAAAGCAGTTGCTTTTAAAAACCATTACTGTATACTGAAATGTAATATTGCGAATTCTATCAGAATGAAGGGAGAATATCATGTTTTACTGTTTGCTTTTTTTTCTGATTCTAATATCGATATTGTGCGTGCTCAATATAAAAAATCACTGGGCAAAACCACTGATTTTTCTGATAATTTCCTATTTTCTGGCAATTTGCTGCATGATAATTTATATATCAAAACACACTTACTATTACAATGTCATTACTAATTATTTTGTGCTGCCGAAATTCCTCTGGAAGAAGCTGTTCTTTTTATCCATAGACCGCTTTCACCTTATCCGCATTTTAAACTGGTCCTGCAGCGCCATTGTATTATTCAGCGTCTATTTCACCTTTTCAATCCTAAAACCGGCAAAGGACAGGGCTGAGAAATTAATCATCTATGGGATTGCCCTTTATTTTCTTATCATAAATATTTTATATGATCCCGGTATTAGCATAAAAATATACTATCACCTGTACCCGGCTGTTTTTACCGTGCGCGAATATGCGGCTGCCCAAAATATATTCCACCGCATAACGCAGGGAATTAATTATTTTATTCTTATCGCTACCCTGATAGCGCTTCTGCATTACTGCATAAATGCGGCCCCCGTAAAAGTCATGCGAATTCATCTGCTGATAATTGTTGTAAGCTACTGCGTTATGTGTATCTGTTATTTTACCTTTTTATCCTTCGCCCCAAACTGGTACTTGACCATATCAAAAACAGCCGGAACCTATTATTATCAGCCAATCCGTCTCTCAACAAATACTCTGAAATATCAGCTGTCCCCATTTTTACTGGTGTTTGCAGCTATTATAATATCTGTATTTTATTTACAATACTCAAACTATATAAAAAGAATTGAAAACGCCAACTTATCCATTTCCAGGCAAATTGACGCTGCTGAAACCACCTCCAAGGTCTTCTGCCACTTTATTAAAAACGAACTGCTGAATATTCAGTCGGAAATTGCCGTACTGCCGGCTTCCACTGAGAATGAACAGCAAATCCGTTTGCTTCTGGAACACTGCCGACTTTTATACAACCGGATTGACTCCATACACAGGAGTACGAAAACCTCCAAACTGTATTTGAAAAAAAGTTCCATTCAAAATATACTGCACTCCACCTTAAAGCTGTTTGCTTCCGAATTGAAGCAGATAACGGTTGTAAAAAGCTTTCCCCAGAAAGAGGTTTATATTTTTGCGGATGAACAGTATTTAGAACAGGCCTTGCATAACCTGATACGCAATGCCATTACTGCACTGCTGGATAAAGAAAAAACATCCTCATTTTTTCCCACTCTGACTTTTCGGCTTTATCAGACAGGAAAATGGATTATTTTCACAGTGGAGGACAACGGCATCGGTATTTCCGAAAAAAACCTTTCCCAAATATTTACACCGTTTTTCTCCTCCAAACCCTTTTCTGAACACTGGGGAATCGGACTTTCACTTACACATAAAATAATATCCGCACATGATGGTCAGATACAGGTCGAAAGCACACCAGGTATGGGAACTTGTTTTAAAATCCTTCTACCCAATGTTTATCATATTAATTTTTAAGGAGGGAATTATGTCAGAAAAAAATGTAGCTGAAATCAAAGTACTTGTAGCAGAAGATATGGAATCCCTTTGCAAATATTACACGCAGATATTAAATCAGGATCCTGATATCACCGTTGTTGCCAGCGTTTCAGACGGACCATCCGCTGTCAGAGAGGCACTGCGCCTTATACCAGACGTCATCTTAATGGACATCGAAATGGATACCAGGGAAGCCGGACTGCTTGCCTCAAAAGAAATTCTAACCCGGCTTCCAGAAACGAAAATTATCATTCTTACTGTGTATGAAGAAGATGATCTCATCTCTTCCGCTTTCGTTTTAGGAGCATGTGATTATATGCTGAAAAACTCATCCCCGGAAGAAATCCTCAAGGGCGTTAAGGATGCCTATCAGGGCAAATCACCCATACGTCCTGAGATAGCCCCAAAACTGCGTTCTGAATTCAAGCGGGTCAAATCCTACGAATCCAGTTTTCTGTACGCCTTAAACATGCTGACGCTTTTAACCTCAACAGAAATCGATATCCTGTATTTGTTATCACAAAACAATTCCCGTTCGGATATCTGTAAAATCAGATGTGTTGAAATGTCCACTGTCAAAACGCAGATTCACAATATTCTGCAGAAAACAGGAAAGAAATCCATTGCGGAGGTTCTAAGCCCGATAGAAGATCAAAATGTCTGGGAGCTAATACTAAATGCACGAAGCAGATAGGCTGTCAAACATCAATTCCGCCAAATATTCTGCCGTAGGCAGAATCACACTTTCATCCACTTTAAATCCCGGCTGATGAATCAACTGACCCTTTCCGGTTCCCACCTTGATATAGCAGCCGGGGATTTTTTCTTCAAAAAAGGCAAAGTCGTCCCCTCCCATGGAGCTTTCTTCCGGCACCACCGAAAATCCGCACTTATCAGCCGTTTTCATGCTGTGGATTACCATTTCCCCGTCATTATATGTTGCAGGAGGACCGGCAATCCAATTAATCTCTGCCTCCGCTCCAAATGCGGCTGCCGTATGTTTTGCAATCTCTGCAAGTTTTTTTTCAAAAAGCTCTCTGTCTTTTTTATCCATAGTACGGACAGTTCCTTCAAGCTCCGCTGTTTCGGGAATCACATTCCAGGTGTTTCCTGCCTGAATTCTTGTAACGCTGATTAAAGAAGGATGAAAAGCATTGATATTTCTGGTAACAATGGTCTGCAGCGCCTGCACCACAGCCGCTGCCACGGGTATAGGGTCTATGCCGTCGTCAGGGTGAGCGCCATGACAGCCCACTCCTTTTATCTTAATTATAAACCGGTCAACTGCCGCCGTTACATAACCTTCCCGGATTCCAAGCACTCCTGCTTCATTGGTAGGGTCTGCATGCAGTCCCCATATTCTTTCCACGTCCTCCATGACATCCGTTTCCAGTATTTTAAGTGCACCAAGAGAAGATTCCTCCGCAGGCTGAAAAATAATCTTCACCGTGCCGGAAAGCTCTTCTTTTTTCTCATTTAACAGAATCGCACAGCCGATTCCCGACACAATATGAAAATCATGCCCGCAGGCATGCATTTTCCCCTCACATTCCGAAGCATAGGAAAGGCCCGATTCTTCCCCGATGGGCAATGCGTCAATGTCGCAGCGAAGAGCCTGTACCGGTCCCTTCTTCTCTCCCCTTATTACGGCAACAAGCCCCGTCTTAAGCTCACAGGGAAGAATTTCTACTCCTGCCTCAAGCAATATTTCCCTGATTTTATTTGTAGTTTCATATTCCTCATAGGACAGCTCCGGATGCCTGTGAAACCACTCAAAATACTCCGTCAATTTTTCTCTAAGACCTTCCATATCCCGCTCCTTTTTATTTACCGTAACCTAGGTAATTGCGAAACTCATAAACTCATAGAATATTCAGACAATATTTCTATGAAAAGCCTTATACGCTATGCAGATGAGACTCATAAAAACGTGGAAGCCTTTGCTGAACGCGTTTTTAATCTCTGAGGCTCGTCGGAATGCCCAGCGTAACAGGATTTGAATGGAAATATTGCCTGAATATTTCCACAGTTTTGTGTTTCGCAATTACCTATTACAGTCACTGCTTCCGGTGCCATAAATTAACTCCTACCTGCTGTTTGGGTCTAACGCATCCCGCAGCGCATCTCCCACAAAATTAATCGCCATAACAAGCACTATAATAAGCACCCCCGGCGGCACCCAGAGCCACGGCTGCTTTGTAAGTACCGTAAGTGACTCGGCACCGTTTAACATATTTCCCAGGCTTGCCGTAGGCGGCTGGACACCCATACCAAGGAAACTTAATGCCGCTTCGTCCAGCATGGACAGCGCCAGAACCGATGTGGCATACACAAGTATGGGCGCCACCGTATTGGGAAGAATTTCCGAAAATAAAATATGCGAAAGGGGCATTCCTGCCACAAGGTTGCTTTTAATAAAATTAGTCTCCCGAAGATTCAATACGTTGCCCCGCACCAGCCTGGCAATTCCCGGCCAGTCCACAAACCCGAGAATCAATATGATACTCCACAACCCGGGCTTAAAAATGGAGGCAGCCACCAGCACCAGCAAAATATACGGAAAAGACATTACCATATCCGTAAAACGCATGATAACCATATCAGCAGCACCTCCGAAGTAGCCTGCTATCAGGCCAAGAATCACTCCGATTACAGTAGAAATCAAAGTCGCCATAATTCCCACCAGAAGGGAAATTCTCATGGCATATAAAAGCCTGCTCAGAACATCCCTGCCTATCTGGTCAGTGCCAAGCCAGAATTCTTTGCTTGGCGCCCCGCTGAAGGGTCCTACAATTTCATTGGGGTCATGAGGTGCAATGAAAGGCGCAAAAAGCGCTGCTGCGCCTAATATAATCAATATAACCAGACTGACCGCTGCCAGACGATGATGCTTAAAACGCCTGAAAACTGTCTGCAAATAGCTCTCATTGACAATATCTATTTTTTTATTATTATTTTTCTTTTTATCTGCCATGTGCCCCTCCTAATCAAGCTGAATTGTAGGGTCTACCAGCGCATACAGAATATCCGTAATTAAATTGGCCGCCAGAACAACCACCGCCGACAATAAACATACTCCCATAATCACGGGATAATCACGGCTGGTAATGGCGCTCATGGTCATGAGCCCAAGCCCCGGCCAGGAAAAAACCTGTTCAATAATAACCGCCCCGCCGAATAAAACGGGGATTTCCATTCCGATTACCGTCACAATGGGTACCAGTGCATTGCGCAGGGCATGCTTATAAATCACTTTAAATCTTCCGATTCCCTTGGCCCTTGCCGTTCTTAAATAGTCCTGCTGAAGTATTTCCAACACCGCGCTTCTGATATATCTGATATTGCTCCCTGCCATAGAGGTTGCCAGTACCAGAACCGGCATAACCATATGCTTCGCCACATCCGCGGCTCCGCCCTCAGTTCCCAGTGTAGTCATTCCGCTTGACGGCAGCCAGCCAAGCTTTATGGTAAAAACATAAATCAGTAAAAGCGACAGGAAAAATCCGGGTATGCTGCTTCCAAGAAAGGAAAGTGTAACAACCGTATAGTCACCCTTGGAATACTGGTGAATCGCGCTGTAAATACCTGCGGGCACCGCCATAAGAAGGCTTACAATCAGTGAAACACCCATAAGCAGCAGAGTAGGTCCCAAATGACTTGCTATCATGCTGCTGACAGACTGATAGGATTTAATGGAATATCCCATATTTCCCTGAAGAAGCTGCCCCAGCCAGATAAAATACTGTACATAAAAGGGCTTATCAAGCCCCAGCGCAATTTTCTTTGCTTCTACAGCCGCTTCCGATACTCTTGGTCCCTGCAGCATTTCCAGCGGACTTCCCGCCAGACACATAATGGCATAATCAATAATGGTAATGCCGATAAGTACGGGAATGGCAATCAGGATTCGCTTAATAATATATTTACTCATGACTGCTTGTCCTCCTTTAGCATGATAATAGGACAGGCTGCAAAATGGCCGCTGGAAACAGCAGTCTCCTGCAGCTGCGGCTCCTTCTGCCTGCATATTTCCGTGGCATAGGGACATCTTGGGTGAAACCTGCAGCCCTGGGGAGGATTCGTACTGCTGCCGATTTCCCCCTGTAAAAGCCCTCTCTTTATCCCTTTTTCCTCCGGATCCGGTACCGGAACTGCGTTTAAGAGCGCCCTGGTATACGGATGGACAGGATTGTTAAATATTTCCCTGGCTTCTCCTGTTTCCACGATTTTCCCAAGATACATAACCGCAATCCTGTCGCTGACATAATTCACAGCCCCCAGCCCGTGTCCTACAAAAAGCAGTGTCAGATTCAGTTCTTTCTGCAAGCTACGCAGCAGATTTAATATCTGCGCCTGAATAGAAACATCCAATGCGCTGACAGGTTCATCACAAACAATAAATTCCGGATTTAACGAAAGGGCTTTTGCAATGCCGATTCTCTGCCGCTGCCCTCCTGAAAACTCATGAGGATACCGTCCCAGCACATTTCTCTGCAGACCGACCATATCAAAAATCCTCAATATATCCTTCTCCACCGTATCCTTTGTTGAAATCTTATGATACAGCATAGGCTGCGCCAGGATTTCATAAATATGTTTCCTCGGATTCAATGAAGAATAAGGATCCTGAAATACCATCTGAAGTCTGGTGCGAATCTGTTTCATCTCTTCCTTTTTCAGTGAAGATAAATCCCTGCCCCTGTAATAAATGGTACCTTCCGTGGGTCTTTCCAGCCCTACCAGCTGTCTTCCTATGGTGGATTTGCCGCAGCCTGATTCCCCCACAAGTCCCAGGGTTTCACCTTCCATAATGGAAAAACTCACACCGTCCACCGCTTTTACGTGACCGGTAGTATGGGTGATAATTCCTCCCTTTATAGGATAATACTTTTTCATATTCTCAACCTGAATCAAAGGATAATCAGTACTCATTGCCGGCCTCCCTTTTTTTCATGACAATACATTTGGCAGTATGCCCCGGTGTAAACTCATAATCTTCCTGAGGGTTATCACATTCCGGACATCTGTGGCTGCACCGCTGCGCAAAACGGCATCCTTTAATATCATCATAACTTTCCGGTACCATTCCCGGTATGGAAACAAGCTGCCTCTGCGCACTGTCACGTATGGTAGGCACCGTGTCAAGGAGGGCTCTTGTGTAAGGATGCCTGGGATTTTTAAACAATTCCTTCACAGGCGCTTCTTCAATAATTTGTCCGGCATACATCACAATAACACGGTCCGCCATATTGGCAACCAGACCGATATCATGCGTAATCAATATAACAGCCATACCGCTTTCCTTTTGAAGCTCCAAAAGCAGCTTCATAATCTGTGCCTGTATTGTTACATCAAGGGCAGTTGTAGGTTCATCCGCAATCAAAAGCTGGGGATTGCAGGAAAGCGCCATGGCTATCATAACCCTCTGCCTCATTCCTCCCGAAAGCGTATGAGGGTATTTTTTCATGGTTCCTTTTGCGTCAGGCATACCCACTTTTTCAAGCAGTTCTTCCGCCTTCTTTGCCGCCTCTTCTTTGGTAATCTTCCTGTGGGTTCTGATACTCTCCGTAATCTGATTTCCCACCGTAAAAACAGGATTTAAAGAGGTCAGAGGATCCTGAAAAATCATGGTCATACTGTCCCCCCTGATTTCGTCCAGTTCCTTCTCAGACATCTCAAGCAGATTTTTGCCGTCAAAACGGACAGAGCCGTCTATAACTGCCCCGCGCCTTGAAAGCAAACCCATAATTGACAGGCTTGTTACACTTTTTCCGCATCCTGATTCACCTACAATGCAGACTACCTCTCCCTTGTCCACATGAAAGTGAACATGGTCTACACTGATATTAGTGCCGTAATCTCCCGTAAATGCGGTGGTGAGTCCTTCTACTTCCAGTAAATGTGCCATGATTTTTCCTCACTTGCTGCAATATTCGTCTTTTTGAAACATTCTGACATCTGCACAAATACCACAGACCGGTATGAAACCTGCCTGCGGTATTTTAATAAATCTAAATTATCATGTTTTATAATTATTCTGCAATATCCCATTCCTGAACATTGTTAAAGAAACCGTATACATTGGCATTGACACCTGTCAGACGCTTACTTACAGCTCCCTGCGCGCTGATAATGTAAGCGGAAAACATGGGAACATCTTCCTGAACTTTTTTGTCCACAATAGAATAAAGCTCTTTGATTTCCTCTGTACTGCCTGCCGTCTGTGTCTTCTCCAGCGCTTCATTTACGGAATCATCTCCGTAACCGGTCCAGCTTCCTTCTCCGCCCAGCAGCCATGATACATCAGGATAAGGATCAACAGGTGCATAGGTATACTGAACTGCAAATAAATCATAATCAGTTGTTCCTGCAATCGTCATCAGTGTTGCCAGGTCCACAGTCTGAACTTCTACCTTGATGCCGACGGCAGCCCACTGTGCCACCATGACCTGTGCCGCATTCACAAAGGTACCGTCACCGGAATTTACATAAAAGCGCAGTGTCTGTGAACCGTCCCATCCAGCCTCTTCCAGTAATTCCTTAGCCTTTTCGGGATTATACTCTAATGGCACTATGCTGTCATCATAGAAAGGACTTGCAGAAGAAAGGAATCCGTCTACCACTTCTCCGTGTCCTTTCATAAGCTGCTCTAAAATCTGGTTTCTGTCTATTGCATATACGAGAGCCTGGCGAACCTTTGCATCCGTAATGTTTGCAGTCTGAATAAATACAGACTGATTGGTTATAGGAGAACCATAAATGACATTCACATTTTCAAGGGCTTCGATGCTTTCATAGTCCTCCTGGGGAATTGCCGTCATGGTGTGATGTGTTACATCAATTTCACCTGACTGAAGTCCGGAATAAACCTGACTGGAATCCACTATTTTGAAATTCAGTTTATCTATCCTGGGCGCACCCTTCCAATACTCCGTATTGGCAGTATAGGTAATATAATGATTTACATCATAATCTGTCAATCTGTAAGGACCGCTTACAACATCAGGATGGTTAAACCAGTCCGCTGTTGTGAGCTCTTCCTCACTGAACTGCTCAATTACATGCTTGGGCAGCGTATGCAGATAACATGCATAAGTATTTTCAAAGGTAGTAAGCGCAATAGGATACTTGGTGGTAAACTGAATGGTCTTTTCATCAATGACCTTAACTCCTTCAACGCCGGTTGCCCCTTCTTCCACAAAGCCATCGTCTCCTACACCCTCAAAAGCATAAAGAAGCATGGTGGGATTTCCGACTACGGGGCTTGCCAGACGAAGAAATGTATATTCCACATCCTCTGCGGTAACAGGTGTGCCGTCTGACCACACCGCAGCATCATTAATGTGAACGATAAAGTTCTGATTATCTTCTGTGGTAATACTGTCCGCAAGCATGGGCTGGAACTCCAGATTTTCATCCAGATCAACCAGGGGCAGGAACTGAAGGCCTACCGCATACTTATTAATCCATGTCTGGTCGATAGTCAGAGGATTCACACCTCCCAGCGAGTCTGTCACACCGATATTGACAATCTTTTCACCGGAAGAAGAGACTTCTGCCTGTGTTTCCGCATCTGTTCCCTCTTCTGTACCTGCCTCTGCAGCAGTTCCTGTGCTGTTTTCAGATCCAGTGCCTTCCTGAGGCTCTGATGAAGAGCAGCCTGCCATAGTGAAAATCATCACTGCTGCCAGCATCAGACTGATTACTTTCCCGAATACTTTTTTCATAATTCTCCTCCTTATAATCCTCTTATTTCCTACTATTCTTATATAGATAGTTGATTTATTATACTGTCACAGTAAATAAATGTCAATAACTAAGGTAAAAAAATACCAAAACATATATTATTGACAAATGTTACATTCCGCGATATATTACAATCACTTTGCAGCTTTATATTTTACTATACTTTTATAAAAAGGTATATAGGAACTTTCCATGAAAAACTTACTTAATTATCAATCATCTGAATATGACTGCGGTCCGGTTTCCATTATTAACGGAATCCGCTATTTATATGAACGTGAGGAAATATACCCCGATATGATTAAGTTCATTATGCTCTATTGTATGGATACCTACAACGAGGAAGGTGAATTATGCAAGCACGGCACTTCTCCTGCTGCCATGAATTACATGGCAAGCTGGCTCAATCATTTCGGCCAGGTAAAAAACTTTCCCATTCACTGCGACTATTTGTCCGGCGAGACTGTTACTGTCTCAAAAGACAGTGCCATTTACGCTGCCCTGAAAAAAGGCGGTGTTGTAGTATTGCGTCTCTTTCTGGAAGTGGGCCATTACGTACTTTTGACAGGGGCGGAGGATGACAATGTACTGATGTTTGACCCCTTCTACGAAGAGGAGGATGACCCCGAATTCGATAAAGAATACTACGAGGAGGGCATTGCCTTCATAAATGACCAGCCCAAGCGGGCAAACCGGGCTGTATCTTTAGAACGCCTGAACCGTACCGGCAAAGGCTATTATGAGATGGGCGAATACCCCTGCCGGGAGGCATTGATTATCTACAATACTTCAGTTTCTCCGGAAATATAATTCATCCCCCTGAAAACATTCGTCGCTCGGCACACGACCAAAGGAGCTGCCCGCCTGCAGCTCCTTTCTTATGACAATATTTACTGCTCCATCTGCCTTCCCAAAAAACCCGATGCGGACTGAATCAGCTTCTGTTCCACTTCACCCATTTTTACTTTTTCATTGCTGCTGATTAAAACCACTGCACCAATCACGTCTCCCTCACAAATAATAGGACTTATGGCTTCATGTAAAAATTCATCCGTAACATCCTGGGTCAGAGAAATAAAGCCTTTGTCACCCTTTGATGCAATTACTGTTTCCCTGTTATTGATTTTGTCCTCCAGTTCCCTGCTTAAAGATTTGCCGAGCAAATTTTTAAAGCCGCCGGATACAGCAATAAACTGGTCTCTGTCCGCTATCAGCGCCACATGCCCTGAAACCTGGCAAAGACTTTCCGCATATTGTTTTGCAAATGTATTCATTTCTCCGATAGGAGAATATTTCTTTAAAATAATTTCTCCTTCCCTGTCTGTAAAGATTTCAAGAGGGTCGCTTTCCCTGATGCGGAGCGTCCGCCTGATTTCCTTCGGTATTACGATTCTCCCCAAATCATCTATTCTTCTCACTATTCCTGTTGCTTTCATATTAAATTTCCTCCATTTACTGTACTTACCATTTCTGGAAGTAGTATTTGTAAAAAATGGAGAATTATTCTTACTTTGCAACATCCTTCTTTCTGTACTTCTTTACCTCATATAATTTTTCATCAGCCAGAGTCAAAGCTTCCTTAAGCGCTATCTCATCTTTAGCATTCATCAGAAACGCGCCTGCAGAAACAGTGACATTATAATTTTTCTCACTGCCTTCATTAAAATCTTCAAACCGCTGATATATTTTTTTTAGCAGGCTTTCACCTTCGTCCGCCATCCGGTATTCCAAAATACAGGCAAATTCATCTCCTCCGATTCTTCCCGCAATTCCTCCGTTCTTCATTTCGTCGGAAAGAATATCGCTAATCAGCTTAATGGAAAAATCTCCTTCCTCATGCCCGTATCTGTCATTAATGATTTTAAGGTTATTCATATCCACATAAACAACCAGAAGACTGCAGTCCTTTTCCCTGCCCTGCTGTATCAGCTTTTCCGCTTCCGCGTAAAAACCCCTGCGGTTCAATATTCCAGTAAGACCATCCGATTTAGACAGGGTATCCAGCACTATATTGTTCTCCTTCAGTATGGAAAGACTTTCTTCCAGTTCCTGCTGAATCCGCTCATTGGCTTTTAAGAGTGTAATCATTTTCGCAGCGGAGCTCATTTGATTAACCAGAAACTCACCGTTCAGAAAAATCCCTTCCGTTAAATCACAAAGCAGAATACCATGAAGCATTTCATTGGAAAATAAAGGCATACACACATATGAGTATCTTTTTTCTCTGTCAATAAAGCTGTTGTCAAAAATTTCATTAAGCGCTGTCCGCTGCTTTAAGGAAGGCACTGAGCTGACCCTTCCTTCTTTGAGCACGGCTTTTAAAAACAGCTGTTTCGGAGGAATAAACTGCTCTCTGCATAAATGCATAACAGGTGCGCTGAAGGTATAAACATATGCATTTTTAATTCCCAGCCACTCAAGATTGCCAAGCATGGAGGTATAGCTTAAATCATTCCCCTTTTCAAACTGAAGCACATCTCTGACGAACATTTTAATTGCATAGTTTTCTTTTTCCTGATTCTCTGATGTTTTGCCAAGCTGCGCATCGGTGGCACGGATAATTCTCCTGTAAATGGCAGAAAACATATCCTGAAGCTTCGCCCGCTCTCCCTTATCCTGAAGAGAACCTTTCAAATCACGGTAGATTGTTTCAAAACAGTTCAGCAAATTGCTGATGTCCGCATATTCGATTGCGCCGTCATATAAAAATTTCCCCAGCGCAGTCTGAATTTCCATAAAATTCTCAGGCGAATCATCTCCCTTTCCGTACACAAGTACCAGCGTTTCAATCAATTCTCTGAAAGAATCTTGTATGTTCTTCATTTTATCCTGAAAATTTTCATGTCTGTATCGATAAAAAATGTCATCAAAAAAAGCTTCAATTCCTTCAGGGCCAAACAGCCTGCCTCCCCTGATTTCCTCTTCTGTATCTCCCGTTCCGATTGAATCCCTTTTAATAAATCTGGTGGGCAGCACCTTGCTTTCCACCTTTTCTCCATGCACCAGCCTGATTGCCATTTTCAGCCCTTCTTCTCCAAGCTCTGCCCCATCTGCCCTGACAGAAGAAAGAGAAGGATTCACCTTTGTGGACAGAACAACATCATCATACCCAAATACATGAATATCCTTTCCAATCTGAAATCCCCTCTGATTTAATTCTTCGTATAAACCAAAGGCAGTGTCGTCATTTACACAAAAAACGGCTTCTAATCCGGGATTATTGTCCAGAAGCTCACGGAATGCTTCCTTACTGTTTCTTGAAAAATTACCCGTAACATACATTTTTTCATCAAATGGAATGCCATGGCTTTCAAGCGTATCAACAAATGCTTTTCTTCTTTCAATGGCATCTGTATTATCAAGGCTCCCTCCCACCATTCCTATTTTTCTGCAGCCTGTTTTTTCAATCAGAAATTTAAGTCCGTCCTTTATTCCGTTGTAATTATCAAACTGAATATTAATGTAGCCATCCAGCTTATAGGAAATCAGGATGCAGGGAATATCCTGAAACTGCTTCAGCATTTTCTTCATGTATTCCTTCGTTGTAAAACAGCCGATAGACCCAGCCGCTACTATTATCGCATCCACATTTTCCTTTCCTGCATAAGAAAAAACAGAGTTAAATTGATATTCATACATCAAATCCGGATTATCGGATACATCCCTGTCCACATATTTCCCCGGAAGCACTACAATATTCACATCCATCTGCTTGGCTGTCTGTAATATCCCGCTGCATATTAATTTAGAAAAATCGTCAGTAATGCCGCTGACAAGCACGCCTATTGTCATTCTTCTTTTTCCGGTGCCCATAATTACCTTACTCCTTATTGCCAGTTCCTTATTTTTCAGAAAGTCAGACAGAATTCCGCCTGATTCAAAGTTCTGCTGTTACCACCCACAAATACAGTAAATCTTCCCGGTTCTGCTGTATATTTCATATTAATATCATGGAATTTCAGCATATTCTCGGTTATCGTGAAGCTGACCTCTTTTTCCTCTCCGGGATCAAGCCAAAGCTTTTCAAATCCCCGCAGTTCCCTGACAGGCCTTACCACACTGCCTTCTTCATCCCTGATATACAGCTGTACCGTCTCTGCCCCTTTTCTGCTGCCGATATTTTTTACGGTAACAGAAGCAGTAATTTTTCCGTTTCTTTCCAGATTGCCGCTGCTCAATTTCACACCGCTGTACGAAAACTCCGTATAGGACAATCCGTACCCGAAGGAATATAAAGGCTCATTAGGTATATCCATATATCTTGACTGAAAGCGGTTTTCCGGCTGATCAGGATTCATTCTTCTTCCTGTCTTAAATTCATTGTAAAATACAGGCACCTGTCCCACTGCATAGGGAAAACTCATAGGAAGTTTTCCGCTTGGGGCTGTTTCCCCATAAAGCACTTCGGCAATCGCGTTGCCGCCTTCTGTTCCCGGCATCCATACCACCAGTACCGCCTTTGCCAGTTCCTTGATTTCCCTGATATCCAAAGGTCTTCCGTTAAACAATACCACTGCAATATTTTTATTTACCCTTGCAATTTCCCGAAGAAGCTTTTTCTGTCCTTCGGGAATCGTAATGTCCGCCCGGCTTGCTGCCTCTCCCGTCTGAGCCATATGCTCACCGATACAAAGCACTACTTTGTCTGCCTTCTGCGCAGCCTCCACCGCTTCATCAAGCATCATCTGCGCCTGTGTCTGTGTTCTGCTGCTTTCATAAATGAAATTCATCCCCGGCATTACTGCGCCCGGTTCCAGAGAATCGCAGCCTTTTGCAAATATGGCATTGGCCCCGATAGCCGCCACGCCTTCTTTAACCGAAACGGCATCTTTTTCATCCGCGAAAATGCTCCATGCACCGATAATAGCCTTTTCTTCCGTAAAGGGTCCGATAAATGCCACCTTTTCTTCCTTTTTCAGCGGCAGAATTCCGTCATTTTCAAGCAGCACAAAGGTTTCCTTTGCCGCTTCTTTTGCTTTTCTTCTGTGTTCTTCACAAAGCAGCACTTTCTTTTCCGCTTCCTCATCCGCATCCTTATAAGGATTTTCAAAAAGTCCCAGTTTATTTTTCAGTTCCAGTACGCGCAGAACCGCTTCATCAAGAAGCGCTTCATCCAGTTCGCCGCTTTCAATCAGTTCCTTCAGATAGTTGGAATAGCAGGTGGTCATCATGTCAATATCCGTGCCTGCTAAAAGAGCCAGCTTCGCTGCTTCCTTTCTGTCCTTTGCAACGCCGTGATTTCTGATTTCCTCAATCGCTGCCCAGTCGGAAATCACAGTTCCTTCAAAACCCATCTCACCCCTTAAGATATCCCTGAGCAGCCATTTATTGGCACTGGAGGGCATACGGTTTAAAGTATTAAAGGAAGTCATCACAAGCAGCGCCCCTGCCTTAACCGCCGCTTCATAGGCAGGCAGATAATCATCCCTTAAGGTTCTTTCCGAAAGCTCCACATTATTATAATCCCTGCCCGCAACAGGCGCCCCGTATGCCGCGAAATGCTTTACGCAGGCTCCTATTTTACCCGGCTGTTTCGGGTCATCCCCCTGATATCCTTCTACCAGCGCTTTTGCATAAACACTGTTTAAATAAGTATCCTCTCCGTTGGACTCCATTACCCTTCCCCACCTTGCATCCCTTACAAGGTCTAACATAGGTGAAAAGGTCACCTGAATTCCTGCCGCAGATGCCTCCTTGGCTGCCACTTCAGCTCCTTCTTTCGCCACCTTTGGGTTAAAGGCTGCTCCCTGTGCCAGCGGAATGGGAAATGCCGTTTTATATCCGTTTATAATATCTGCCATAAAGACAAGGGGAATGTGATGGGGATGATTTTCCATATGTGCCTTTTGTATTTTCTTTATATTTTCCGCACCCACTATGCTTAAAACACTTCCCGCTTCCCGAATGGTCTTTTCCGAAAATCCCTGCTCGGATGCAGGACCGGTTGCAATACTTCCGCCCTCATAAAAACTGCCGTTTCCCTGAAATAACTGGTTTATTTTCTCCTCCAGGGACATTTCCTCAAGTAATTCTAAAAGTTTCCGCTGTTCCATAGCTTTCCTCCATTTGTTTTTTCTTTCAGATTCCCTCTCCGCCAAAGTCCGGAATAAAGCTCTCCTTTGCTGTTTCACCTTCCTGAATAAAGGCATTTTCCACTCCAAGGGAAAGAGCATAATCCACCACAGTTTCATATTCCCGCTTTGTCACCCTGCGGCAGAGTTCTTCACAACCTTTAAGCTCTTTCAGCCGCTCAAAGGGGGTATATTGATTCATCAGGCTCAAATAAACACGGTTTCCATACCTTTCATGCACATATTTAATAACCGCTTTGGCATTTTTCTTATGCCCCGGCAAAAGCAGGTGCCTTACAATCACGCCCTTTAACATCATTCCCTTTTCATCAAATTCCGGTTCTCCCGCTGTATATACCATAGCCTCAAGAGCCTTCTTTGCCACTTCAGGATAATCAGGCGCACGGGAATACTTTTCTGCCAGAGCCCCTTCCATATACTTAAAATCCGTAAGAAAAATATCCACGATTCCTTTCAGGCTTTTTATGATTTCTCTTTTCTCATATCCGCTGCAATTATAAACAACAGGCAGCCCGAGACCCCTGCATCTGCTCTGCAAAACTGCCCGGATAATTTCTGTTACATAATGATCCGGCGTCACCAGATTAATATTTGCCGCTCCCTGCTCCTGCAGCGAAAGGAAAATATCAGCAAGTCCTGATACCGTAATTTCTTTTCCCTGCCGTGCTGCCGCAATTTCAAAATTCTGGCAATAGACACAACGCAGGCTGCAGCCAGAAAAGAACACCGTTCCCGAGCCTGTCTTCCCTGAAATACAAGGCTCCTCCCACATATGCAGCGCTGCTCTCGCCACAATTATCTTATTATCCGAAAGACAATACCCTGTTTTTCCTTCTGCACGGTTCACCATACAGTTTCTCGGGCAGAGATTACATGGGCTGTTGCTGAATTCCTTCCGTTCCATAAAAGTAATTACTCCTCACCGCTGCCATACAGTTCATTCCATTCATCTCTCGGAATGGCTGTAATATTGCCTACGTCATAATATACCTCATAAAAACTGTTTATCCAGTAATCCTTATCCTCCGTTAAATCCGAATCGTGGGCATTGCTGTAGGGATTTCTGAAAGCTTCCCTGTACTTGGGAATCACCACAATACCGTCTCCTTCCGGATCCGCTTTATCCGCTTCAATTAAAGCTATTCTTTCATTTTCTTCTCTGTATATTCTTGCAAGATTGACCAGATTTTCCAGATAAGTAAAAAACAACCACAGGCACAGTACGCTCACAAGACTGTATTTTGCCGTTCTGATAACAAGCTCCTTATCAGCTGCATCCATAATTCCCTGAATGCAGGCAATCATAAGAAATACTCCCGCTCCGAAAAAAGCCCTGTCTTCCGGGGTAGGCGCCAGAATCAGCGCATAGGCGGTTGCCGCTGCTGCCACCGTAAACAAAATGCTTTCATTCGTCCTTACAGCCTTCCAGCTGTTCATTCTCTTTTGAAGGACCTGAATTACAATTACAATAATCAGAATTACAAACAGGATAAAAAACAATTCTCTTACTGTCACAGTTGTTTTGTAAATCCGGGAAAGCAGCCCCACAAGTCCGGTGTATTCCCCTGCCGACATAGTCTCACTTCTGTTTCGCACCCCCGGAGCGGAAATCATTCCCAGAATGCCGCAGCACATACCTAAGGCTCCCGTTATCATAAAAGGATAAACTGCTTTTTTTCCTGCCTTTTTATTTTCCCACCAGAAATTAAGCGCAAACAAAAGTGCCAGTAAAAGACCGCCGCCTGAAGTATTTTCATTGCACCAGCCTGCCAGTACCCCAAAGAAAAAGGCGCCTGCCGAAAGCGCTGCCGGATGCTTTATTTTATCAATATGCTCAAGAAAATATCTGTAAAAGGTAAAAAATCCGAGAATAAAAACACTTCCCCACAGATAATTGCAGGCACCGCAAATCCAAAGCATGGTCTGCCCGAAATCCACCGTAAATTTCCACAGGAAAGCAATGATTAAAAGCAGTACAAAAATATCATATTTCTTTTTTCTCCTGATATTATGATAAATCAGCAAAATCAGCGCTCCAAACATCCCGCTGTTAACCACATTAAAAACCTGCTTACCGGCTGAAAGGGAAAGTCTCACATTAAACTGTCCCACCACGCGTCCGCTGTTTGACAGATATTCACCGTACTGCTGCTTCACAAGCTCCCATAAAGAAGAAGCCTTCCTTACTTCATTCAGATAAGCATAATCATCCGAAAGATAAGGCGTCAGCAAGTTATAAACAAATATCATCAGCACTGCAGCGCCCATAATCAGACAAAATATTATTTTTCTATGTTTTTCCACAAAAGATGCCACAATTAAATCCTCTTCCGATATATTATTTTACTATTTTATCATTTTACCAAACCGCCCTTCATAATGCAACTTATGAAAAAAGACCTTTATACTCCGCAAATAATAGTATTCTTCCCTCAAATATGCTATACTAATATAACTATGTTTAAACAAGATTATCGAGAAAGTACCGGAATAAAGAATTATGAATGAAAAAACTTTACAAACACTGGAATACACAAAAATAATTGATACCCTGACGGAGAAAGCCACCTCTGAACCGGGCCGCGAGCTGTGCAGAAAGCTCATTCCCATGACGGATCTTTCCGCCATCGGGCTTGCCCAGACGCAGACCGCAGATGCCCTTACCATGCTGTTTCAAAAAGGCTCCACTTCCTTTGGCGGAAACAAAAATGTTGCCATGGCACTGCGCTCTCTGGAAATCGGCAGCACACTGTCTTCCTCAGAGCTTTTGAAAATTGCGGGACTCCTTGACAACGTAAACCGCATTAAGGCTTATGGCCGCAGCCAGAAGGAAGACGAAAAGGAAACCTCTCTGACCGGTTTCTTTAATGCTTTGGAACCGCTGACCCTGCTGTCAGGAGAAATCAGGCGCTGTATCCTTTCCGAAGATGAAATAGCCGATGATGCCAGCGCCGGCTTAAAGCATATCCGCAGAAGCATTGCCCTTACAGGAGAAAAAATACACAGCCAGCTTACCTCCATGGTAAACGGATCCTACCGCAGCTACCTCCAGGACGCGGTAATTACCATGCGTGATAATCGTTACTGCATTCCTGTAAAGGCGGAGCACAAAGGACAGGTTCCCGGCATGGTACATGACCAGTCCTCCACCGGTTCCACCTTTTTCATTGAACCTGCCGCTGTTGTGGAGCTGAATAACCGTCTTAAAGAACTGGCCGTTCAGGAAAAGGAAGAAATCGAAGCAATTCTTGCTTCCTTAAGCGCACAAACAAAGGAACATGCCGCAGAAATTGCGGAAAACCAGAAAATTATGACTTTTCTTGACTTTACCTTTGCCAAAGCTTCTCTTGCCCTTGAGCAAAATGCCACAAGGCCCCTTTTTAATAAAGAACATTATATCAATATCAGGAAAGGCCGCCATCCCCTTCTGCCTGCAAAGAAGGCAGTGCCTATTGATATCCGGCTTGGGAAGGATTTTGATTTGCTGGTTATTACCGGTCCCAATACCGGCGGTAAAACGGTATCTTTAAAGACGGTGGGGCTTTTTACCTTAATGGGGCAGGCAGGACTTCACATTCCTGCGCTGGACCGCTCGGAACTGTCCATTTTTACTGAGGTTTTTGCAGATATCGGGGACGAACAGAGCATTGAGCAGAGCTTAAGTACCTTTTCTTCCCATATGACACGCATCGTTTCCATTTTAAAACAGGCTGATGAAAATTCCCTGTGCCTGTTTGACGAATTGTGTGCCGGAACTGACCCTACAGAAGGAGCGGCTCTTGCCATTGCCATTCTTGACCATCTTCACGGCAAAGGCATCCGCACCATAGCCACCACTCATTACAGTGAACTGAAGGTCTATGCCCTTACCACCGGCTTTGTGGAAAACGCATGCTGTGAATTTAACGTGGAGACTCTTTCTCCCACCTACCGGCTCTTAATCGGCATTCCCGGCAAAAGCAATGCTTTTGCCATATCCTCTAAGCTGGGTCTCCCCGGCTATATTATCGAAGCGGCGGATAAACAGCTCAGCAGCGATGACAAGAGCTTTGAAGATTTACTGACGGATTTGGAACAGAGCAGGGTTACTATCGAAAAAGAACGTCTTGAAATTGCTTCTTATAAGGAAGAAATCAAGGACTTAAAGAAACGCCTGCAGGAGAAGAATGAAAAAATAGATAATGCCAAAGAGCGCATTCTGCGTCAGGCCAATGAACAGGCAAGGGAAATCCTGCAGGAAGCCAAGGACGTTGCCGATGAAACCATTAAAGTCTTTCAAAAGGCCGGTCCCGGCGCTTCTTTGAAGGATTTGGAAAAATCCCGTGAAAAAATCAGAGGCAAAATTAACGAAAAAAATGATAAACTGACTTTAAAAAGCAAAGAACCCGGGCAAAACAAAAAGCTTAAGCCTGAGCAGCTGAAAAAGGGTGACAGCATAAAGATTCTTTCCATGGGTCTTACAGGAACCGTAAGTACCCTGCCCGACCATAAAGGAAATCTTTTCGTTCAGTGCGGCATCATCCGCTCCCAGGTGAATATTAATGATCTGGTTCTCATTGATGATAATGATGCCGGCAGGAATGCTTCCTCCGCCTTACGCAGTTCACATACGGGAAAAATAAGGATGTCCAAGTCCTTAAACGTATCCCCGGAAATCAATCTTCTGGGCAAAACCGTGGACGAAGCTCTGGCAGAGCTTGATAAATATCTGGATGATGCCTATCTTGCCCATTTGTCCACAGTGCGCGTGGTACACGGCAAGGGAACCGGAGCTTTAAGAAGCGCCGTACAAAGCCATTTGAAACGAATCAAATACGTAAAAAGCTACCGTCTTGGCGAGTACGGCGAAGGCGATGCCGGTGTAACAATTGTAACTTTTAAAGAACAATAAAAAATAAGGAGTGCCCTATGGTTAATAAACAGAAAATTCTTATTGTAGATGATGACAGCAATATCGCGGAACTGATATCCCTTTATCTCACCAAAGAGTGTTTTGACACCATGATAGCCGGAGACGGGGAGACCGCTCTTCTCTTAGCGGATTCCTTCGCCCCCAACTTAATCCTGCTTGACCTGATGCTGCCCGGTATTGACGGCTATCAGGTCTGCCGTGAAATCCGCGCCAGGTCCTCTACACCGATTATTATGCTTTCCGCTAAAGGAGAGATTTTTGACAAGGTTCTGGGACTGGAACTTGGCGCCGATGACTATATGGAAAAGCCCTTCGATTCCAAAGAGCTTGTTGCCAGAGTGAAAGCAGTCCTCCGGCGTTACAAGCCTGCTCCCTCCATTCCTGCGGAAGCAGATGCAAAATGCGTGGAATATCCTGACCTTGTTATTAACCAGACAAACTATTCTGTTATTTATAAAGGCAAGACTGTGGATATGCCGCCTAAAGAACTTGAGCTTTTATATTTCCTGGCATCTTCACCCAATCACGTTTTTACAAGGGAGCAGCTTCTTGACCAGATTTGGGGCTATGAATACATTGGAGATACCAGGACTGTAGACGTACATATAAAGCGTCTGCGTGAAAAAATCAATGACCATGCCAACTGGCGAATCGCCACCATTTGGGGAATCGGCTATAAGTTTGAGGTGCGGTAATGAGAAAAACCCTCTATTTAAAATTTCTGCTGGCTTATTTCATTTTTGGCTTTTTTGGTTTTGTCGTTGTGGCAACCTTTGTAAACAGCATGACCATGGAACACCTGAAAAGAGAAAAAGCGGACGCTTTATATAAAGAAGCTACCCTGATTGCAAATACCTATGCTTCCGATTTGTACAATAACGAAACTTCACTGGATACTGTAAAAAAACAGTTGGATGCCCTGGATGCTTATCTTTCCGCCACTTTATGGATTATCAATCCTTCCGGCCGAATGATTCTCGACTCTGACGCTCCGATTGATGTGGAGAATGAAACTGTTATTTCCGGCTTTGACCCTACCGTAACAGAAGGCTCCTATTATACTATCGGAAACTTCTTTGACAGCTTTACGGAAGAACAGCTCAGCGTTTTTGCTCCTATTACCTCAGCCTATAAGGTGCGCGGATATGTAGTTATTCATTATCCCATGAAGAACATTATTGCTTCCTGCAACAGCCTGTTAAACATTTCTTACCTTATGCTGGTAATACTGTTTTTACTTTCGTTGATTATTTTAATTTTTTTCACGGAAATGGTTTACCTCCCCCTGCGGAAAATTACGGAAGCCACCGAACAGTATGCCGCAGGAAATATGCATTATGAATTTCAGGTAGAAAGCGAGGATGAAATAGGATATCTTGCCGCTTCCTTAAATTATATGGCAAGTGAAATTGCAAGGTCCGAGGATGACCAGAAAAAATTCGTGGCAAATGTATCCCACGATTTCCGTTCCCCTCTTACCTCCATTAAAGGATACCTGGAGGCAATGCTTGACGGCACCATTCCTCCTGAGCTGTATGAAAAATATTTAAACATTGTATTAAATGAGACGGAGCGTTTAACCAAGCTTACTAACAGCCTGCTCACCTTAAATAATTTAAATACCAAAGGCATGATGCTGGATAAAAGCATCTTTGATATCAATCACGTCATCCGGAATACTGCTGCCTCTTTTGAAGGTACCTGCCGTAAAAAGACCATTGCCATTGAATTGATCCTTACAAATGACAAGCTGTATGTAAATGCCGATGAGGGAAAAATTCAACAGGTGCTTTATAACCTCCTGGATAATGCCATTAAGTTCAGCCACCAGGATTCCATTATCAAAGTGGAAACCACAGAAAGGCACAACAAGATTTTCGTTTCCGTAAAGGACAGCGGAATCGGCATTCCAAAGGATGATTTAAAACTTATCTGGGACCGCTTTTATAAATCGGATTTATCCCGCGGCAAGGATAAAAAGGGCACCGGACTGGGATTGTCCATTACCAAAGAGATTATTAATGCCCACGGAGAACATATTAATGTTATCAGCACGGAAGGAGTCGGTTCTGAATTTATTTTTTCCCTTCCCGTGGCAGAACACAATGAAGATTAACATGCAGAAAAGAGGAAAAAATGCACATTATATTACATCAGCCGGAAATTCCGGCAAATACGGGAAATATAGGAAGAACCTGCGTTGCAACAGGAACGGATTTACATCTGATAGAGCCCTTGGGCTTTCGTCTTACTGAAAAAGAAATTAAAAGAGCCGGTATGGATTACTGGGAACATCTTAATGTAACCAGATATATGAACTTTAATGAATTTAAAGAATTACACCCCGGCGCCAGAATCTGGATGGCAACCACCAAGGCAAAACATGTCTATACAGATGTTTCCTTTCGTCCCGACGATTTTATTATGTTCGGAAAGGAAAGTGCAGGCATCCCCGAAGAAATCCTTGTGGATTACGAGGAAACCTGCATCCGTATTCCCATGGAGCCGGAAATCCGCTCCTTAAATTTGTCCAATTCAGTGGCTATTGTGCTGTACGAAGCTCTCCGTCAGCAAAACTTTGCCCATATGCAGATGGAAGGTGCGCTTCACAGGCTGCATTGGAAAAGTGAGTAAAACTACTTGACAATCAGCTGATATTCCACTACAATCCCGGCTTCCACCTGAATTTCTCCCGGCATAATACCGCTGGTATCGGCGGCGGCGTCCAGTTTCGCCTCCATGAGAGAGTTCATTTGTCCTGAACGGGCATAGTCCGTATAGCGGGCTTCGGAATATCCGCCGGTTTCCTGAATGCTGATTACATTTCCTATTTCTGCCCCGGAAGCTGCTGCCAGCACCTGCGCTTTTTCCCGGGCGGATGCCACGGCTTTCGTCAATGCCTCCTGATAGCTTTTATCATACTGACTTGCCTGATAAGTAATGGACTGTATTGTGTTGATACCCGAGGTTACTGACTTTTCCAGAATCTCATCCAGATTATCAATAGGCAAATCTGACACCGTCAATGTGGATATTGCTTCATATCCCGTCAGCCTGGGAGTATTTCCGCTGTAATTATATACCGGATTCATATAATAATCAGATGTTTGGATAGAAGCTTCTTCCACATTCAGGCTTTTCAGCTGCTCTATCACCTGACTTACGGCTTCTGCATTTTTCTGCTGGCATCCTGCAGCAGTACTGTCTTTCGTTCTTACAGAATAAACAACTTCCGCAATATCAGGCACTATCGCCACTTCTTCGCTGCTGTTAACAATAATTGTATTATGTACGTCGGCAATCTGATTCTGAATGTCCCGGGTCTCTGCCGAAAAATCATCTGAACCTGCTGCCGTATTGCTTTCGTCCGGCGGATTCCCGGCTGCCTGATTTCCGCATGCGGCTAATCCCAAAGTCATAAGCGTTAAACATAAAGTCAATAATAGTCTCTTCATAAAAAACCTCCTTATAAGTATTTCTGTATAAGATACGAAGGAGGCTTTTTCTATTTATGGCATTTGCAAAAACACTTTTCATAATGGTCGTTTTTGCACAATTTGCGAAACATATTGCTTAGAAAGGACTGTCAATTTATCCTATAATAAGTTCACAAGCACCAAATAAATATACAATATTAACAAAAATAAGCGTTAATTTTGATTGAGAGAGGATGATTTTATGGCAAAGTTAAAGTCGGGCACTTCCAATGTGCAAACCAAAACCTCCTGGAAAAAAGCCCTGAAACGGGACTGGCAGTTTTATGTGCTTTTGCTCATACCGCTGGTATTGGTAATTGTTTTTAATTATGCGGCATATCCGGGTCTTAGAATGGTATTCATGGATTACAAACCTGCCAAAGGCTACGATGGCAGCAACTGGGTGGGACTTGCAATCTTTCAGAAAATGTTTAAGGATGCAGACTTTATCCGCGCCCTGCGAAATTCCCTTGTATTTAACTTCCTGGATTTGCTGGTTGGCTTTCCCATGCCGATTATCCTGGCCTTGATGCTCAATGAACTGCGTTATCCCAGATTTAAGAAAGTAACTCAGACTATTCTTTACCTGCCGCATTTTCTTTCCTGGGTTATCGTGGGAAGCGTAGCTTACCAGCTTTTCAAACCCAGCAGCGGTATTATCAATGTACTTTTAACAAATATGGGTGTTGAATCAGTTCCCTTCCTGACAGAAAAATGGCACTGGGCAGTAACCTACCTTTTAATTGGTGTATGGCAGACCATGGGATGGGGCACCATTATCTACCTGGCTGCAATTACCAGCATCAGCAATGAATTATATGAAGCTGCCATGATTGACGGAGCGGGAAGATGGAAACGTATGTGGCACATTACTCTCCCCGGTATTAAAGGAACCATTGTTACTCTGCTGATAATGAACCTGGGACGTGTTATGAACAGTAACTTTGAACGTCTTGACGTTTTCGGCAATACACAGGTTAAGGACTTCCAATACCAGCTGGCTATTTACATATATGAAAAGGGTCTTGGCAACGCACAGTTTTCCATGTCCACGGCAGTTGGTTTATTCCAGTCTATAGTAGGACTGATTCTGGTTCTTGCAGCAGACAAAGTCGCCAAGCTTCTTGGTGAAGAAGGTTTGATTTAAGGAGGGACGGAAAATGGCTAAGAAAAAAAATGAAGTGATTCGCGATGCTGAAAATACATCCGAGGGCAGCAGAGCCATCAATAAGTTCCGCATAAGCGACGGATTAATTATGGTTTTTCTGGCATTGTTATGCCTTACCTGTATTTTCCCCTTTATCCACCTGGCAGCCAAATCCATTTCCAGCAACAGCGCTGTTTTGGCAAAGTCAGTTTATCTGTGGCCTAAGGAAATTACATTTGATGCTTATACTTCCTTAATTAAGGACGGTACCATGGTTTATTCAATGATATACAGCGTGATTGTAACAGCAGTATTTACCCTTTTAGGCATGATTGCCTGTACCTGTGCTGCTTACCCGCTGTCAAAAAAGAGACTGAAAGGAAGAAACTTATTTACTTTCCTTTTAATGTTTCCCATGTATTTCAATGCCGGACTGATTCCTACTTACTTGTTGTTCAAGGGACTGAATCTTTTAGATAATGTATGGGTACTTATTCTGCCGCTTATTTATTCGCCCTATAACATGCTGATTATGAAGACATATCTTCAGTCCAGCATACCGGACAGCCTGGAAGAATCCGCTTATCTGGATGGTGCCAGTAATTTCCAGATTCTGGGACGCATTATACTGCCTTTGTCCAAACCGATTATTGCCACACTGTCTTTGTTCTATGCTGTAGGCCGTTGGAATGCATATGCGGATAATAAATACTATATCAAAACAGATACCTTAAAAATGATACAATACAAGCTTTACCAAATGGTTGCTTCTGCTACAGAGGCTCAGACCACTACACTTTCCGAAGCGGCTGCAGTAACAAGTACGCCGGAGGTATTACAGGCGGCGTCCATTATGTTCGTAACCATACCTATTATCTGCATCTACCCTTTCCTTCAGAAATATTTTGTAAAGGGCGTTATGGTCGGTGCAGTCAAAGGTTAACAGTTTTTCTTAACTCAGGTAGTTTTCCGGCAAACGGATTAACTATACATAACTTCTAAACAATTAATTTAAAAGGAGGATTTATTATGAAGAGAAATTTTCTTCGCAAAATTTTGGTGCTTGCGCTTACCGGCTCCATGGTAATGGGAATGCTCAGCGGATGTGGAAGCAGCAATTCTAACGAATCATCTGAAACTACAACTGCTGCTGAATCAGAAAGCACCAATACTGAAACAGCTGAAACTGAAAGCTCTTCCGGTGAAGCAGCTGAAACAGCCGGTGTTGCCGGCATTGATGGCTGGGAAGCTTTTGCTGACAATGTTACCTTAAGAGTTGCGGTTTATGACAGAGGTGTGGAAGGCGTTCCTACTGTTAATGACAACTACTGGACAAAATGGATTCAGGAAAACTTTGGTGATAAATACAACATTACCGTTGAATTCGTACCGATTACCAGAACTGATGTTATGACAGACTACGCTCTTTTAGCTGCTGCAGGCGATTTACCTACTATCCTTATGGAATATGATTATCCCAAGCTTGCACAGTGGGCTAACGACGGATACCTGACCACTTACAGTCTTGATGAATTTGCTCAGGTCGCTCCTACCTACTACAACAGAATGGTTGAGAACAACCAGCTTGTTTATACCGAAATGGGCGGCGAAACCTACTTTGCCCTGGCAGAAAGACCTTATTACGATTCCACTTATACTTACCAGACATTTGTTCGTCTTGACTGGTTGAAGGAAGTTGGTTATGACTCTGTACCTACTACTCATGATGACCTGGTAGATGCACTTACCAAGATTAAAGAAGCAGGCCTTTGTGACTATCCCGGCGGTCTGGCTATTCAGAACCGTATGGTATCCACCGGTGCAGATACTCAGAACTACGCTTACAGAACTTATCCTTTAAATGAAGAAGAATGGGCTGTTTACGGCGATTATAACATCGTATCCATGAACTGGGAGCCTACTTATAATATGCTGAAGCTGGCAAACGAAGCTTATAACCTTGGAATTACCAATCCTGAATATTATATTACTGATGACGAAACCTACAAGGCTAACTTTATTAACGGAAGCTCTTATTCATATGCTAATTATATTTCCGCAAATATGGACTGGCTTGTTTCCTTCTATGAGAACAATCCTGATGCTGAATTAGCTATTGTTCCTGCTGATGTTACCTATGCCGGTTCCAGCGCATACCGTACAAATAACCCCTTCGGTATGATTATCGGTTTCTCTTCTTCCGCTACGGCTGACGAATTAAAGGCTGCATGGATGTATATGGAATGGATGACACAGGAAGATGTTCTGTTCACAATGCAGTGGGGTATTGAAGGTGAAAACTATACCTTAGATGATAAGGGACTTCCCGTATCAGTAGCTGACTATTCAGGTGATTACACACAGGGCTTCAATAACAGCAAAGACTACTGGTGTGTAACAATCGAAAGCAGAAATGCCGGTACTATTGAAGATATGATTGCTTCCGTATCTCCTCAGGGTCTTCCTCAGGACTTCACACAGGACATCATTGATTTCTACTACAAGCAGCTTGAAAATGCAGAAGCAGGTCTTGCATGTACCGATGCCATTTATGCTGTAGCAGTTAATGCTGAATCCGAATATTCAGGAACACTTGCATCTCTGTGGACAGAATACTATGATACATTGACAATGGCTGACCCTGCAGAATTTGATTCTCTCTATGAAGATTTAACCCAGAAATATCTGGATGCAGGTTATCAGGCAGTCATTGATGAAAGAACAGAGGCTTATAAAGCCGGCAATACCACAAAGCTTGCAAACTAAATTGAAAGAAATAAACAGTGAACAAAACAGAGGACAGATGCAGAAATGTATCTGTCCTCTCAGGCTGTTCCTTTTTTATTCTGCTGTATCCCTTGATTTTAACAGTAAGAATTGATATAAATAAAGCAATAGAAACTTCTGCTTAATGAATTCCTAATGGAGATAGCTATGGCAAAACCTGTAAATACTATTACTGAATACCGAAACTATTATCTGGCCCCCCATTTTCCCGTGCTGCTTCTAACCGGAAGCCATTGGAAGGTTTCAGATATTCCCAGCGGCCGCCTTCACTTCCATAATTGTCTGGAATTCGGAATCTGCCATACTGACAGCGGCTTTATGGAATTTTATGGAGAACGCATTCCTTTTCATGCAGGCGATATTACGGTCATTCCCCGCAATGTACCCCATACCACATACAGCAGTCAGGGAGAGACAAGTCTCTGGTCCTGGATTTTCATAGATCCGGGAGAGCTTTTCCGCCATTCTCTGCCCGCAACCTGGAAAAATTATGACCTTCTGCCTTATAACTTTAAGAGTTTTAAATATATTCTCAGCAAAGAACAATATCCTACTGTCTATCAGCTGTTTACAGTAATTATAAAGGAACTGCAGTCACAAAATCTTGGATATCAGTTTTCTGCTAAAGGTCTGCTGCTGGCTTTATATATAGAAATTTACCGTATTCAATCCCAGGAGGAAACGAAAAACTCTGATGAATGGCTTTCTGATTCTGTCAGTCCATTATCTGTAGCGCCTGCACTTGATTATATTGAAAATAATTACATGCACCAGTTCAGCATTGAACACCTGGCAGATTTATGCCACTGGAGCCCCACGCATTTCAGACGCATGTTTAACTCCATTATGAAAATGTCACCTTTAAATTATGTCAACAGTACCCGCATTATTAAATCCTGCAATCTCCTTTGCAGCACGGAGGATTCTATCCTGAGCATTTCGGAAGCAGTGGGTTTTCAGTCTGTTTCCAGCTATAACCGCTACTTTGTCCGCATTATGCAGCAGTCTCCCAGGGAATACCGCCAGAAGATGCTCCAAAGCGACAAGCAGCAGGTTCAAAACCTGTCCATACTGGAATATTCAGGATGGATGGAACCGGAATATTAAAAGAGCTGACGCATTTAACCGTCAGCTCTTTTTTCTGTATATTCTATAAGTTTACAAATACCGTCTGATAAGGCTCCAGTTCCAGTTCCTTTACTCCCGCCTCGGTGTTTATCCGCGTTTTCTGAGCACATTCACTGTTGTTAATCACTACCAGCTTACTGCTTTTAGGGTAATATGCGCATTCCGTAAAGAAATTATCCGTCATGTACATACCTGTAACTTCTTCCCCTCCTGCGTAACGGATCAGCTGATATAACAGACGCGTATTGGCAGAAGAAAGCTGAAAGGAAGAAAGATAAATTCCTTTTCCCTTTCCGAAATCATGAACCGTCAGTACAGGCTGTCCTTCTTCTTCCAACAGCACCTGTGCCTTTCCATCTGTAAGATATCGATTCTGTTTCACTGCAAGTCTTACACCCTCCGGCACCAGTCCTTCCGTATCAGCGGTTGTAAAGCTCCATTTTCCGTGGCAGATTCTTTCTCCGGTATCCTCATCTATGCCGAGCACATGGGCCATACGGAAATAAGTATCGTACCCTGTTACTGCTGACGGCTCATTGACACCTAAAAACACACCGCCCTGATAAACCCATTCTGTCAAAACCTCAACCAGTTTTTCATCTTTCCAGGCATCTCCGCCGCTCCATGCGCTTCCTGCGTAACCGGCATTAATCACCACATCCACATCCTTTAATGCGCCGTTTTTCACATCTTCAAAGGAAAGGAAGCTTACCTCCACCGGCAGTCCCGCAAGGGCTTCATTGATATGAATCAGGTCATGCTGCCAGCTCTCATGAAAATGGCCGGAAAGCGTCCAGGAACGCAGCGCTCCCCAATAATGCAGTACCGCAACTCTTGTCTTAATACAATAAGGTTTTCCTTCTTTATGGAAATCCTGTATCATATGAAATTCATCAGTAACCTGCTCAATATAATTGCAGAAATCCGGAAAACCTTCCGTCAGGTGAAGGTATCCGCCAAGCCCTATTCTGTCCACCGGGCAGCGCAGCAGGGCTCTTCTGATTTGATTCCAATACCGCTTTGCTTCCGCCGTCGGGTTTCCTCCTTCCATAAAGGTAGGCGCCCCTCCAAGCCCCACAGGAAACAAATAAGGATGCAGGCGCAGCTCGTGTACAGGAACCTTTACTCCGGCACAAAGCCTTGCCTCATAACCGGAAAATACACATTTAATCAAACCGTCGAAGCCGAATTCCTCAAATCTTCCATTATAAGGCTCAATCCCTACCCAGCTGTCGTCATAAAATACGTATGCCTTTTTTCCATATTCATGCACAATATCTATCAACTGCTTTCCAAAGGAAATCACAAAATCATTGATAAATTTCATCCAGTCCAGCTTACGGGCATTTCCCGGCATATGGGTCACATGGCGCTTTCCCTGATTGATAAAGTCCTCCGCTGTCATGGAATAACCATATTCCGCAGCGAATTCGTCAAGCGCCCTTTCGCTTACGGTAAAATCATAAGAACCCCAGTCTGTAAAAAGGTGGCGGCATTCTTCATGGGAACCCCATATCCAGACAAAATTGTAAAACAGCGATGTAAAACGGACCACTGTGGTATCCGGGTGGGCTTCACACCATTCTTTCATCCATTTAAGGAGATATTCCCTTGTTTCAGGATATCTGGGGTCAATCTGCATCAAATGCTCTTTATCCCAATGATTTGTGGTGTGATTATACATGGAAATTTCTTCCCAGATTCTGTAAGCCAAAAAGCTCACCGTATATTTATGCCATGGTATCGCTCTTTGCACCGTAACGCTGCCCGTTTCCCTGTTATAAGTCCAATCCCCTGAGCTGACGGGCTCATTTACCGTTCTGTCATAAACCTGCCAGTACTTCATTGCCTCACAACAGTCATTAACCGCGAACTGTTCTTCAAAAAAATCGTCCATCAGACTTATTGTAAGTTCTTCACCTGTTGCTGCCACTACAGGAGATGTACATAAAAATGTCTGCTGCAGCTTATCTTTGTTTTTCCCTGCCCATTCATTGTGTTCCCGAATTACGCAAAGAGTAGAATAAATGCCGTATCCTGCATGTATAATGTCTTCAGAAAGCTGTGTGCCGTCGCTGTCACGGATTACATCCGCTCCCCATTTTTCTGCCAGCTTTAAAGTCAGTTCCTCATAGCCTGATTCTCCCGGCAGCGTAAAGCCGCCTTTTCTTTTACTCATCCCGAATTCCTCCCGCACTCTGTTATTGTTAATGAATACTTCTCTTCCGGCTATTGAATTTTCAGCCGCCGGCATATTTGGGCCCCGCGCTCACGGCTGATATTCCCATCCAGCTGGTCTTCTCCGTCCTTTGCCAGTACTCCCAGCTGGCATGCCGCTGAAATATAAATTTTAATTTCATCAGGAATTTTATCATCATAAGGACTGGCCTGCTGCTCCGGTAAGGTTCTTCTGCCCGCATATGCCAGCATCAGAAAAATCACAAAATCCAAAAGTGTTACAGGCTCTGACGGACGGAATTTCCTGCCTCCGCAAAGCCGCTCAGTCACTATTCCGTTCTGCAGTCCGCATTCCACCACTCCCGCATACCATTCATGTCCGATAACATCTGTAAATAAATCATTGTACACGTTTGTCATAAAAAAGCCTGCTCTGCGGATAACCATATCAAGAGCTTCCGCTCTCAGCAAAGGCTCTGATGGTCTTTCCGGCTGCTCATATCCCTCATTTTCACTTTCATTTCCTTCAAAGCCTTCCGGCTTTTCCAGAGGCTTTATGATTGACGGTTCTTCCCATAATTCAAGGGTATCCGCTATCTGTTCCGCCAGCCATTTATAGCCTGCGCTGTGGCTGCCGCATACGCGTTTGATTTCCCGGCAGATCATTGCCGCCATTCTCTGTGCGCCGAAATCATTATAATGTGTATAATCAGAAGGAAAAAAATATTTTTTTGCACCTTCTTTTTTCAGTTCAGTTACAAATTCCATGCTGAGTTTATGCAAATCAAGCACCGGAACCTTCAGTTTATCTCCGATTTCAAGACAGGCATCTGCATATTCTGCCAATAAATCATTATAGCTTCCGTCGCTTCCCCTCCAGCTGTTGCGCGCCACCGGCGTCACCAATACAGGAAAAGCCTTCTTGTCCCTGCATTCGGCAATATAGGTTTCCAGATTCCGGCAATACCCCTCCCGGGCTTTTAAATGCATCAGCTTCTGGTCATTGTGTCCAAATTGAAAGAGCACAAAGTCTCCTGCTTTCAAATGTTCCTGAAGAATCCGGTAATGTCCTTCCTGTTTGAAGCTTTCCGTAGTCAGCCCGGAATGAGCATGATTGGAAACCGCAAGCTCTCCTTTGATAAAACAGGGAAACATCTGTCCCCAGCCCGCATAACTGGCGCCGGGCGCATAAGGATATTCCGCAGACTGGTCTGTTACCGTAGAATCTCCCGCAATATAAAGTACCGGACAGTTTATCTCTTCAATTTCAACTTCACTTAAACAAGGGTTGTCAGCCGTTACAGCCAGTTCTATACAGCAATTATCATAAGCGTTTTCTTTTCCTCTGGGTATAATAGGGCACACCTCAATGTAAGCTTCGCTGCACCATTTTTCTCCTGCGGAAAGCTTTTCCCGATAAGCCGCAAGGCTTCTCCTGCCTGTAAAAACACGGATATCATTCATATCTTCCCGGGCATGAATCACTACCTTAATCCGATAGCTGCCATTCCCCGGTACATCACATTTAAAACGCAGCGGAATCTGCCTGTCTTTGATTTCCCTGTTTTCCTGCCTGACAGCGCAGCCGGTGCTTTCCTGCGAAATCACGGTAAGCTCCCGTGAACGGTACCAGGGAGCAGGTACAAAGCCTCCGTTTAATTCCGGGAGCTGCAAAGGAGCCTGCTGTTCCATATTTTTTTCTGTTACAAAACCATAGCCCCTCGCCGGAGCATATAAATCCTCCGCTCCGACAATGCATCCTTCCTCTTTACTGCCTGGAAAAAACAAATATTTCTTTCTGTACATATTAAAGAGCTCCGTCTTTTTCAATCGTGGAAGAAATCAGCACTCCGCTGAAAAATGCAAGGGCAAGACCCTGTCCCCAGCCCTGAATCCAGCGTCTGGAAATACCTCTGTAACCTTCCACATCCTTCATAACAGCTGTGCCGCCCGACACATTCATTACTCTGCCGTCTTCACTGACATTTGCAAGCAGTCCCTGAATTGCTTTATTGATATAACGGGTATGTAAAGGATTTCCTCTTTCCAGCATTGCTGCGGCAATGCCTGCGGAAGCCGAAATTTCCTCATAGGATTCTTCATCGTTTAATACCGTTCTCCAAAGACCGTTTTCAGTCTGTACAGTTTTAAGGGCAGAGAGCTGGTCATTTAATGAACCTGCTATATCAAGGTATTTTGGATAAAGATAACATTCCGGCAAAATACCGCCTACCTTTGACATGGTATAGGCTGCCCATGCATTTGCCCTGCCCCAATAAATGCCGGACATATGGTCCCCGGTTATATTATTATAGCCATGGTAATAAAAGCCTGTCTTTTCATCCTGCAGATAATTGATATGCCAGTACCACTGATTTAAGGCATCCTCTATCATATCCTCATCTTTATTCATAACACCCACACGAAGCAGAAGAAAAGCTGCCATAAACAAGGTATCCGCCCACGCCTGTTCCGGAAAATCGTTATTGGCAGACACTGTATGCTGAAGGACATTGTCTCCAAAGCGGAGTGCATCCTTTCTGATATATTCTATTTTGCTCATAAGAATGTCGTAATATTTTTCTTCACCGGTTGCCTGATACAAAGTAATCAGACAATGACCCATGGCACAGGCATTTACTGTCCACACCTTAGGCAGACCCAGCTCAATCAATTCATCCACCCGCTCTTTTAAAAGCGACAGATATCTTTCGTTTCCTGTTTTTTCATAGGCCTCACTGATTCCATAGTACGCAACGCCGCAGGGCCAGTCCCAGGTCAAATCCATTTTCATGGTTTTTTCTACAATTTTATCTATTACATTTTCGATTTGTTCTTTATTATATTCAAGTTTCATGATTCATGCCTCCCAATTCTATTTATGCTTCTTCAACTGCTTTCAATCCAGGTGGAACAGCAAATCCAAATCCACACTGACAGGACTGTTATCGGGATTGGTTTCCATGATATCTGCCATGAAATCCCACCATTTTCTGTTAATTGCGGTATCAGCGCCTTTCGCCCAAAGCTCTTCATCCTCAATCTCAATATAACCAAATAGCGTCAGCGTTTCTTTATCAAGAAAAATAGAATAATTTTTGCCGCCGTGCTCATGAATCATATCCTTCATTTCCTGCCATAATTCATTGTGGCGCCTTTCATATTCAGCTTCCTGTCCGGGATACAATTTCATTTTAAATCCTTTATACATAACACCCTCTCCTTTCGCATTTTCCCCACTTTATTTTTATTATACAAAACCGCTTTTCCACCTTCAATTTGCTTTCATTCAAAAACACAGCAATTTCGACCATATTGCGTTTTTTTATTTGACTTATACCCTGTATGTGTATTATTCTGATAAGTAACTTTATTTTATAATAAAAAAAGGAGGCCGTCATGCCACACTCCATACACAGCCTTGTAACAGATACTTCCATTACTCTCTGGTGGGAAAGACCTGCTCTTTCTCCCTCACAATATCAGGTTTTTTTAGAAGATACACTGACACAGACAACAGATAAAACGCATGTGATTTTGAGCGGTTTGAACCCGGATTGTCTATATGGAATACGCATTGAACCTCTGGGGCTTAAGCTTGAATTAAAGACTTCTGCCGCAAAACGGCGGCTGAATGTAACGAAAGCTCCCTATCTTGCTGTAGGTGATGGAAGCACCATGAATACTCATGTGCTTCAGCAGGCCATAGACAGCTGCGGAGAAAATGACGTTGTATATTTTCCTGCCGGTATTTACATGACCGGTGCTTTACGCTTGCACAGCAATATGGAAATATATCTGGATGAAGGCGCCGTTCTTCAGGGAACTGACGACCCGGAGGATTATCTGCCCCGCATTCCCAGCCGCTTTGAAGGCACCGAAATGGAATGCTACAGCAGCCTTCTGAATTTAGGCCAGCTTGACCACACCTCCGGGGCAAACTGCGAAAACGTATTGATTCACGGACACGGAACCATAGCAAGCGGCGGCCAGAGCCTTGGTCTTCGGATTATAGAAGAAGAAAAAATACGTTTAAAAGGCTATCTGGAATCCCTCGGGGATAAAATCAAAGAATGTGAAAATGACAATACCATTCCGGGCAGGGTACGTCCCCGCCTGATTAATTTAAGTAATTGCCGCAATGTGCGCATCAGCGGACTGACCCTGAAAAACGGAGCCTGTTGGAACGTCCACATGATTTATTGCGACAACATCACCACAGACCACTGTACCTTCCGTTCAGAGGGCGTATGGAACGGCGACGGTTGGGACCCTGATTCCTCCGTCAACTGTACTCTTTTTGCCAGTGAATTTTATACGGGAGATGATGCGGTAGCTATTAAATCCGGCAAAAATCCTGAAGGCAATGTCATTAACCGCCCCTGTGAACATATCCGTGTTTTTGACTGCTACAGCGCTTTCGGCCACGGCATCTGCATCGGCAGCGAAATGAGCGGCGGAGTAAATGATGTAAAAATCTGGGACTGTGATTTACAGCACTCCATGAGCGGGCTGGAAATCAAGGGAACCAAAAAACGCGGCGGCTATGTCCGCAATATTCAGGTATCTAACTGTATCCTTCCCCGGGTTCAGATACATTCGGTAGGGTATAATGATGACGGAATCGGTGCATCCCTGCCGCCTGTGTTTGAGAATTGTCTTTTTGAAGACCTTCATCTCACCGGACTTTTCCAGGACTGCCATGGTGACGGTAAGGAACATCCCTGCCCTGTCATTACTTTAGAGGGATTTGATGTGCCGGGACATGCTGTTAAAAATATTACTTTTAAGGATATTACACTTGCCCCCGGTACGCAGCAGAATATCGTGCTGAGCTGCTGTGAAGGAATTTGTTTTGAGGGGATAAAGGCTTAAAAAGAGCCCGCTTATGCGGGCTCAGGCTACCATTGTATATGATTTTTAAACACAACTTTTTTCTTCCCTGCCATAACTTTTCCTATTTCATAACAGTCATAATACCTTGAAATTTTTTCTATTACCTTATCCTTATATTTCTTATCCACCACAATATTTAAACCCACACCGCAGTTAAAGGTGGACAGCATTTCCTCTTCTTTAATATTCCCGACTTTCTGAATATAAGAGAATATGGACAGGGGTTTCACTTTAGCCAAATCTATTTCCGCTGACAGTCCCTCCGGTATAATCCTGCACAGATTTCCTTCAATTCCCCCTCCGGTTATATGCGCCATCCCATGCACCTGACTATCTCCTGTGATATGCTTTACAGCCCGGTAATAAGGCGTATGGGGCTTCATAATCTGCTCAATGAAGGTTTCTCCCTCAATCTTTTCCAGTTTTATCTGAGGCATCTTATCCATCAGCATCCTAACCAGTGAATACCCGTTGGTATGAAGTCCGTTAGATGCCACTGCCAGAACAATATCTCCTTCCTTTACTGCTGAGCCGTCAATAATGGCTTGCCTTGAGATTATACCGGCAATACTGGAGGTCAGAATATATACGCCTTTATCCACCACCTGGGGTTGTATGGAGGTTTCACCGCCTGCCAGTACACACTCATTTTCCCTGCAGGCCTGTGAAATCCCTTTTACAAAAGCTTTAATTGTTTCCTTTTCCGCATTGCCGCAGACTATGGTATCCAACACTGCCAAAGGCTTCGCTCCCATGACTGCAATGTCATTTACCAGATGATTAATCATGTCATGGCAAATAGATTCACTGTAGCCGTATTCCATTGCCAGCTTCTGTTTGGAGCCCGGTTCTTCTGACTTCAGCACCAATACCGGGTCTGCAATCTCAGGAAAGCTGATATCATACAAGGAAGCAAAAGGCCCCAACCCGTTTAATACTCTTTTATCCTCCGATTTCAAATAAACTGACATTTCTCTTTTCATGGCATCTGTATAGGAGATATCCACTCCCGCTTTGCTATAGGAAAAATTTTCTCCTCCCTTTTCCCGTCCTGCCAGAATTTCATCCACTGTTACATTCAAAAGTCCGGCAAGTTCCACAAGCATCTCCACATTAGGCAGCGTTCCGTTTTCCCATTTGGAAACCGCCTGAAAGGACACCTGAAGCCTTTCTGCAATTTCTGCCTGGGTCAGTCCCAGTTCCTTCCTTTTATTTGTGATAAACTCCGCAATTTTCTGATTATTCAGCATAAAAACAGCCTCCCTTTTGCATCCTGTATCTTTATTCTACGCAAAAGAAAAGCCGCTTACAATAACCGGATATTTGAAGTTATGAAATAAATTCTACCGTGAGTTGATTAGAATTACGGCAAAATTCACTTTTTATGAATTGCAAGCAACTCTTCATCCGACAACTTCACCATCAGCAATTCCTCCAATTCAGCAACTGCCTCCTCCACAGTCTTATCTGCCTGTACCTTTCCGCCCATATAATCCTGCTTTTGCAGTACCGGCATAAATAAAGGAACCTTTTTCCCGTCATCATCTTCTAAATACAACAGGGAAGCCCTTTTCATAGCGCTTCCGTCAGCAATTTTTTCATGAGCAATTTTCAGATATCCGGGTATCGTTAACAGTTCTTTCAAATAAGGCTCAAGGGTATATATATCCAATGTCCATGCCACGTTTTTAATGGCGTTATAAATAATGCTTTTTATAACCATGTCCTGTGCATCAGATAGCAACTTTATATATCCCCACCCATACCTGCCCTCCAAATCGCTGAAAAAGGAATAATCCTTTTTTCCCAATTCCTGATTATTTATCTCAGACAGTTCCTGTGATATATAGTTATATAAATTTACTTTTGCCAGCTTCTTCATTCTTGCGTTAAAGATTATTCCTGCCGCTATCAATAATCCTTCTGTCAATATTAAAAACCTAAGAACAGTCACAGCCCTTCCTGCCTTTCTCAAAGCATACTTTTTCTTTGCTTGCTACCGTATGGTGGCTTTTCAGAATAAAAATACCACCAAATGGTAACATTGTCAACATAAGGAGTTGATAGGAATTTGTATTTTAAACGTTTGGAAGATTTAAGAATTGATAAAGATTTGACACAACAGCAGGTCGCCGATATTTTAAACTGTAAGCGGGAGGTTTACCGCAGATATGAAAAAGGTATCCGCGAGCTGCCTCTTTCCTACGCCATTATTCTTGCGAAATATTATTCCGTATCGCTGGATTATCTGGTTGGGATTTCAGATGTAAAACAATAGGAAATACATTTCCTGCAGACTGCATAATTAAATAAAATTTATTAAAAGCAATTGACAAATACTAAAGTTTTATTTATGATAAATTCATCAGAAAAATTCAAAATATTGTGTATTTCATACATTCAGGCAGTTTCTGCCAGATTTTTCTTTTATTACATTAAATATGGCAGGAACTGATATGTACCAGTAAGGAAATGACGCCTTTCAGTATCCTGCCAGCATACAGGGAGGATACTATATGAAGAAATCTTTGCGTAACTTTTTTTACAATTGGCATGGGAGAAGACAGTATAAGGTCCACCGCCAGATTAAAGACAGGCTTTTCCGCTTTCTTTTCGAAAAAGACAGGGAAGCATTGCTGCAGCTTTATAATGCATTGAATGGCACTGATTATACAGATGCATCTATGCTAAGAGTGGTAACAATTGAGAGTGCCGTTTATGTGGTAATGAAAAATGATTTGGCATTTATCATTGCCGGAGTTTTAAATATGTATGAACATCAAAGTTCCGTTAACCCTAATATGCCGGTTCGTTTCCTGATTTATCTGGCTAAGGAATATCAGGGAATTATAGAAAAAGCCCAGGAAAGTCTTTACGGTTCTAAGCAGATTGTACTTCCCACACCACACTGTGTTGTGTTTTACAATGGTGATAAGGAAATACCTGAAGAACAGATTTTGAGGCTTTCTGACGCTTTTGAAAATAAAGCCCAAAAATCAGATATTGAGTTAACGGTAAGAGTGCTGAATATAAACTATGGACATAATTTAAAATTAATGAATCAATGTAAAATTCTTAAGGAATATGCAGAATTTGTAAATATTACAAAATCTTTTGTATCAAAGGCATCTGATAGAAAATCAGCCTTAAATGATGCGATTGAATACTGCATACAAAACCACATTCTTGAAGAATTTCTCAGAAAATATCGTATGGAGGTGCTTGGAATGTTATTGGAAGAATTTGATGCAGATAAGTATGAACGTTCTTTAAAAGAAGAAGGGCGTGAGGAAGGATTTGTAGAGGGACGTGAGGAAGGAGAGACACAACTCTTAAAGCTCCTTGAACATTTATTTTCGGATAATCGTCCGGAAGATGTCAAGCTTGCCGTAAACGATAAGAGCATAAGAGAAAAGCTCTACAAAGAATATAATATAAAGTAGCAGGAACGCATATGGAAAATCAGTATTTTAATGAATCACTTCAAAATTTTGTCAGGGATTTCGCTTACGGCGGCGCCATCAGGCACCTGGCAGACCTTGGCTATGATACGGACAGAATCATCAAAGAATATCATTATCCTCTTCCGAGAGATGTGATAGATAAAATGGTACAGGAGCATTTAAAAAGCAAATTACCGCCCCGCACCACCGATAAATGATTTCTTTAAATGATTCTGCCGTTATTCTTTTTGCCGGAAATATTCTATTACAATATTATTTCTTCTCTTCCCTGAGCCTTCCGATAAAATTACCTATTTTATCCATGGCAATTTTCAGATTCTCCAGAGAGTAAGCATAAGAAATTCTAAGGAAGCCTTCTCCGCAGTCACCAAATGCAGTACCGGGAACTACCGCTACCTTCTCCTCATGGAGAAGCCTTTCCGCAAACTCATCGCTGCTCATGCCGAATTCTTTAATACAGGGAAATACATAAAAAGCTCCGTAAGGCTCAAAGCACTGCAGACCCAGTTCCTTAAAAGTATGCATAAGAAATCTTCTTCTCTGATTATAAGCTTCCCGCATATTGGCCACATCATCATCCCCGTTACGCAAAGCCTCAACAGCTGCATACTGGCTGGTTGTAGGCGCACACATAATGGCAAACTGGTGAATTTTTGTCATCTGCTCCATAATCACAGCAGGTGCACAGGCATACCCAAGTCTCCAGCCTGTCATGGCATAGGATTTGGAAAAGCCGTTTATAAGAACGGTTCTTTCCTGCATACCGGGCAGGCTCACGATAGAAACATGCTTTCCTTTATAGCTAAGCTCCGAATAAATTTCATCGGATATCACAAAAATATCCTTTTCGCGGATAACCTCTGCAATTGCTTCCAAATCTTCCTTTTCCATAATAGCACCGGTAGGATTATTGGGAAATGGAAGAATCAATACCTTGGTTTTATCGGTAATGGCATCTCTAAGTTCCTGAGCCGTCAGTCTGAATTCGTTTTCCTCCTTCAGTTCAATTATGACCGGCTTTGCATCTGCCAGAATTGCACAGGGTTCATAGGAAACATAGCTGGGCTGGGGAATCAATACCTCTTCGCCGGGATTTATCATGGCACGCAGGGCAATGTCAATTGCCTCGGAACCGCCTACCGTAACAAGCACCTCATGTGCTGCGTCATAAGCAACGCCCTGAGTTCTTTTTATGTATTTTGTAATCTCGGTCCTCAGTTCTTTTAAACCGGAGTTAGAAGTATAAAAAGTTCTTCCTTTTTCCAGAGAATAAATACCCTCATCACGGATATGCCAGGGTGTATCAAAATCAGGCTCACCTACTCCCAAAGAAATAGCGTCCTCCATTTCATTTACTATATCAAAAAATTTACGGATACCGGAGGGCTTGATATCCACAATTTTATCTGCTAACGGATTTCTCATGGTGTCACCTTCTCCCTTGTATCTTCATATTTTTTTGTTAAAATTGTTCCGTGATCCTTATACTTTTTAAGAATAAAATGAGTTGCGGTACTGAGCACTCCATCCAATGTGGAAAGCTTATCGGAAACAAAACTGGACACTGCCTTTAAGGATTTTCCATCCAGTGTTACCAGCAAATCATAGCCGCCGGAAATCAAATACACACTGTTTACTTCAGGGTATTTATAAATTCTTTCTGCAATATTATCATAACCCTGGCCTCTTTGAGGAGTAATTCTTACTTCAATCAATGCCGTTACTTTCTCAATAGAAGTCTTCTCCCAGTCTATCATGGTATGATAGCCGCAGATAACACCTTCCTCCTCTAATGCCTTCAATTCATTGGCAATATCTATTTCTTCCACTCCCAGTATAACAGCCAGTTCTTTAATATCAATCCGGCTGTTCTTTTCAATAATTGATAAAATCTGTTCTCTCATCTGAAGATTCCTCCTTAATTAAATGATACTTTGAATATTTCATCCGGCTTCGCAGGCTCTAAAAATCTGGTTTCATCATCATTTAAAATCACTTTGTCATTGCCGGCTGCGGTCCTGCCAATGACTGCTGAAGAAATTCCTTCCCTTTCAAGATTCTTCACCAGTTCTTTTCCAGCTGCAGTAACAATCAAAAGACATCCGCCCGATAATAATTCATATGGATTCAAATCAAAAAACTCGCAAATCTCTATAGTTTCCTGTTTTACCGGAATTTTTTTTAAATCTATGGAAAGTCCAACGCCCATACTTCTTGAAAGCTCCCACAAAGCCCCGAACACTCCGCCATTTCTGACATCATGCATCATATAAACGCCGGACTTACGGGCGGTGGCGGCCTCCGGCAGAATAGGCAGATATTTTTCAAAACCCTGTGCCGCTGTTATAAGGGGAAGGGGATACCTCGATAAAAGCTCCTTCTCCTTTTCCTTCGCCAATATTACCGTTCCTTCAAGGCCAATCCATTTCGTCATCACAATATCCATATTTTCAGGATTGCATGATACCCTGTTATCTTCAGGATTCCTCTTACTACCTTCCTTCTGACTAAAAGACTGACCGGGAAGCTGCCTGCCCGCCTTTCCGACTGCAGTTACCGTAATGACCGGAGTTCTTACAGAATCCGTAACCTCCGTATGCCCCCCTGCTATTTGTATTCCAAACACTTTACACGTATTTTCAATCTGCTTCATCAATTCCTGAAGCTGTATTTCAAGCGCTTCCTCCGGCAGGGTAACAGCTACTGTAACCGCAAAGGCTTCCGCTCCTGCCGCCGCCAGATTATTGACTGCCGCATACACCGAAAGGCTCCCTGCATTCCTCACAGGAAGGGATACTGTCTGCGTGGAAACTGCTAAAACATTATTTTCTAAAAGTGGCTCTTCTTCCCCACATACACACTTCAAAAAGGCGCAGTCTGATCCTATGTCTGCACCTTTTATTATTTCTTCTCTCTGTGTACGGATATATTTTAAAACGGAACGTTTTAATATGCTTTCTGAAATTTTACCTTTTTTCATTGCTGCCTCGCTTTCTCCTTTGGGAGGCAACCGGTTACTCGGCCGGTGTCTCTGCCGCCGGAACTTCTGCCGGTATTTCTGCCGGAGGTGTTACGGTTTCTGCTGGAGGCGCCGCCGCGGCTGCAAGTGCTGCAGCAACATTTTTTACATGGTCAATATTATTAGTTGAAATGGCTGCCATAATTTCATTATAAGCATTGGGGTCAGCTGTTGCAACTCCAACTGTTGCTGACCTGGGAGCCATCTTATAAACGCTGGAATTTATCATTTCCCGGCTTACTTCCAGGTTATTTTTATAAACCACTTTCCAGAGATTGGCCTTGTATCCAATATGTGCGGACTGCACGGATACAGAGCCTACCGGTGCAGATTCATTCACATAAATAATCTCAGTATCAGGATAAGTCTTGCTGACCACTTCGCTTTCATATACCACCTTTCGGTCGATGTCCCTTGTTTCCATACCGTAAATGGTAAAGCCAATCTGTTTGTCATCGGTAGTATACCCTTCAATATAAATAGGCGCTTCCGTATTATTGACAAAACGGAAGTCCTTTCCTGCCGATTCAGAAATAGCAGCATCGGCGGAAGGGTCCACATAAGTAACAATCATAGAATGATTATGACGTTCAGTCACTTCAAGTTCAGCTAAAAGCACAGCATTATAAAGGGTGGTCGACACCTGGCAAATGCCGCCGCCCAGACTGTCCACTACCTGTCCGTTCAAATAAGAGCCTGCCATATAATAACCGTTGGCTTCCGAAAAAGGAGAAACCATATCATAGGTTGAAAATTCTTCTCCCGGATACAAGGTTGTTCCGTTAATCAAAGCACAGCCGTTTCTTACATTGGCACTTCTGGAGGAATTTGATGTCTTAAAGCTGGTAGTGAAACTTCCAAGTACATCCTTTACCTTTGAAAGCTCTTCTTCCGTTCCAAGGGGCTCATCCACTTCAACAGCCAGTTCAAGTGACGTTGCCTGCCCGTTCCACTCTTTTGTTATGTAATTATAAATCAGTGCAAGGGAATCTTCTTCCTTCACCTTATAACCGATTTGACCCTGATGCACCACAAAGCTGCCGTTTTCTCTTGAAAGCGTAGCATTCTCAGCTTCCACATTATAGACAGAGCATTGATCTGCAAGCACGTGCCTGATTAATTCCTTATCCGCATCAAACTCCAGTTCAAACCTTTTATTCTCAAACTGCAAATCCTTCTCAGCTTTATACCGCTGTACAATATTGCCGCCTTTGCCGATACTGGCTGCCTGTTTGACAACGTCTCTGTTACTCCATGTAAATCCAATATCTGCCGGAGTAATCGTCACTTCATTTCCGTTTACTGTTCTGAGCGTAATATTCTGAGTAAGCAGAGCAGCCACATAATCATTTACCATAGCTTCTGCTTCTTCAACCGTCTTACCCTCTAAAGACATATCTTCTATATAAATTCCGGATAAAATTTTGTCCTTATCACTGGCCTGTGACTGAAAATCAGAAACTAAAAATACCGTCAGGATAATCCCAAAACAGGTAATACTCTTAATTAATTTTTTCATAATTTGCATCTTATGCTCCTTCTCACGCCTTCCGGCGATTGCCTTAATACATAAAATATGCTAAAGTTGGAATTATCATAGCAAGTATTAAGAGAATGATGATGACGGATGAAATTATTCTTTTATTTTTATTGCTGTTAAAGTTAAACATTTAAATTCGCCTCATTATTGTTTCTTTGAAAGGATATTATATATGAAGTTCCCTTTTTTTGCAAGTTTTATCGTTTTCTGCATATGGCTTTCCTTTGAAATCCGCAAACACCGAAGAATTCAGGAAAAAGCCTCGGATTCCTTCTGGGAAAAAGAAGCAGCCGCAAACAATACACGCCGTAAACCTCTTGATGACCTCAATTATATTCACATTCCTTTTGACAGCCTTCCCATGGATGTCCTTAAAGAAGACCCCGGTGTTGCCCAGTGCCATGAAACCCTGTACACATTATCAAAAGACCCCATTGTAAACCTTACGGGAATCAGCAATACAGACTTAAAACTGAAATACGGTGCGCCGAATATTGATTTATTGTCCTGCTACGACCAGCGCTACACTACTCTGGCAAGAACCCTGCAAACCTGGGCAAATATATTATATGAAAATGGATTCGTTTCAGAAGCATGCACTGTTCTTGAATTTGCTGTAGAAACCCACACTGATGTGAGTTCCTCTTATAAGCTTCTTTCTTCCATTTACCGGCAAAATGGACAGATTGACAAAATACGCAGCCTGATTCCCATTGCTTCACAATTAAATTCCGTCTTATCGGGACACATTGTGGCTTCATTAGAAGAAGCAATTAAACAATAAGCTGCTATGCCTGCAGCCTGCCATATTTTGAAATAATTTTATCCGTCATCCGGCTGGCCTCGTTTCTGGTCAGCTTGTCTATGTCATAGTCTATTACCAGTTTATGCCGGTTTATCAGTTTATATAACCTCTCCTTTTGCATCTGGGTAATAGGACTTTCTTTTTTTACCTTATAAATCAGGGCAACCGGTTTATAAGCTTCCTCTTCAGGAAAATTATCCATAAGCTTAAAGTAAAGCCGGGCTGCCGCAAAGGCATCACTTCCTGCCCGGTGCGCATCATATTTAATCCCGTAATATTCACATAAAAAAGGCAGCTTCCGGCTTTCAAGCTCCGGCAAAAACCTCCTTGCAATTTTCAGCGTATCAATTCCCTGCTTTTCAAACCTTAAATTATTATTCACTGCCGCCCTCTTTATAAAAGAGTAATCAAACAGGATTCTATGCCCCAACAGCACATCATCCCCGCAAAAAACCAATAATTCTGGAAGAATATCTTCAATGTAAGGAGCCTGTTCCAGTTCTTTATCCGTAATTCCTGTCAGTTGTATAATTCTTTCCTCCAGTTTTCTTGCCGGATTTACCAATTTTTCAAACCGCTGAGTTTCCTTTCCGTCTCTTATTTTAACGGCTCCGATTTCAATTATTTTATCTCTTTTAGGGTCAAGCCCTGTGGTTTCAATATCTAATGCAACAAAATCACGAATCACTTTTTCCCCTTCCGCTCCCTGGCTGCAAATTCAGGGCACAAATCCTGTAAAAAACATTCTTCACATTTAGGTGTGGGTGCCTTGCATATTGTTCTTCCTAATGTAATAATGTGAATATTCCAGAGAATCCAATGATCCTTTGGAAGCTTTTTCATTAAATCCATTTCTACCTTTACGGGATCATCTTCTTCGGTAATCCCCAGTTTTTTGGAAATTCTTTTGACATGAGTATCCACTACAATACTGGGTTCATGATAAATATTACCTCTGATTACATTAGCTGTTTTTCTTCCCACGCCCGCCAGGGAGGTAAGCTCCTCAATGCTTTCCGGAACCTCTCCGCCGAATTTATCTCTGAGCTCCCTGCAGCAGGCAATGATATTTTTCGCCTTATTATGATAAAATCCGGTAGAATGAATATCCTGCTCAAGCTCTTTCAAGTCCGCATTTGCAAAATCATCAATGCTCTGATACTTTTGAAACAAATCTTTTGTGACAATATTTACCCTTGCATCGGTGCACTGTGCACTGAGCATAGTAGCAATCAGAAGCTGCCAGGCATTTTCATGATTTAAGTAGCATATATATTCTGTTCCGTATTCTTTATCCAAACGCTCCAGTATCTTCTGTACATGACTTGTCATATAGTTCTCCCCTGCGCAAAAGGGCGTACCGGCACTGGCCGATACGCCTGTTTATATTACTTCCAAAATTTCTTTTTCTTAGTATCCTTACTGTCCGCAGCTTTATCCGGCTGTACATTCTTAGCCGCATTCAGGCTGTCACCCGTAACAGCATCAAACTGTTTAAGCAATTCCTTAGCTTCATGGGAAAGCTTATCAGGCGTCTGCACTACAAGCGTCACATAATGGTCACCGCGCGCTTCCTTATTCCTGAGTGAAGGTACACCCTTGCCTTTTAACCTTACCTTGGTATCCGTTTGAGTTCCGGCCTTAACTTCATATATAACCTTGCCGTCCACAGTGTCCACCACTACATCTCCGCCAAGTGCCGCCACGGCAAAGGAAACGGGTACTGTAGAATATATATCATAGTCCTGTCTCTGGAAAATAGGATGACGTCCCACAATAACCTCAACCAGCAAGTCTCCTCTCGGCCCGCCGTTTAAACCGGGTTCGCCCTTGTCTCTGATACGAACGCTCTGCCCGTTATCAATACCCGCCGGAATAGATACCTGTATTTTCTTACGGCTTGCGATATAACCGGAGCCATGACAATCAGCACATTTTTCTTTAATAACCTTACCGGTTCCGTTACATTCAGGACAAGTCTGCACATTTCGCACTGTTCCGAAAAATGACTGCTGCGTGAATACTACCTGCCCCTTACCGCCGCACTTAGAGCAGGTTTCCGGGCTGGTTCCCGGTTTTGCCCCACTGCCGTGACAGGTTTTACATTCATCCTTCAATGTCAGTTCAATCTCTTTATCAACGCCGAATACAGCCTCCTCAAAGGTAATGCGCACACTGGTACGGATATTTGCCCCCTTCATCGGGCCGCTGCTGTTTCTTCCTCTCCTTCCGCCGCCAAAGAAATCGCCGAAAATATCGCCGAAAATATCACTGAAATCTGCGCTGTTAAAATCGAAACCGCCAAAGCCGCCGCCACCGGCGCCGCCTTCAAATGCTGCATGACCAAACTGGTCATACTGCTTTCTTTTTTCGGGATCACTTAAAATTGCATAAGCTTCAGACGCCTCCTTAAACTTTTTCTCTGCTTCAGCATCTCCCGGATTCATATCAGGATGGTATTTTTTGGCCAGTACCCTGTATGCCTTTTTAATTGCGGCATCGTCCGCAGTTTTATCCACTCCAAGGACTTCATAATAGTCGCGTTTTTGTTCTGCCATTAGACTATCCTCCATGTTACATACATACAAAGAAGAATGGCTTTTGCCATTCTTCCCGAGAAAGCATCAGTTCTTCGAAGGCGGCATACTCTGCCGCCCCGGAAGAACTCTTTCCCGCTTTTCTATTTTATACTTCTCTGTAGTCTCCGTCAACTACATCATCTGCGGGACCTGCATCTGCTCCCATATCAGGACCTGCCTGACCGCCCATACCGCTCATATCAGGACCTGCGCCGCCGGCCTGCTGCATGTTCTCATACATCTTTGTGAAAAGTGCCTGAGCGCTGTTTGTCAGCTTTTCTTTCGCAGCTTTTAATTCATCAATATCGCTGTCAGACATTTCCTGATCTTTTGTTCTGTCAAGAATTGCCTTAACGGCTGCTACATCTGCTTCTACTGTAGATTTGGCAGAAGCATCAATCTTATCGCCTACTTCATTTAAAGCTTTTTCTGTCTGGAATACGAAGGAGTCAGCTTCATTTCTTACATCGATTGCTTCCTTTCTCTTCTTATCCTGTGCTTCAAATTCAGCTGCTTCCTTTACTGCCTTATCAATTTCTTCGTCAGACATATTAGAGCCTGCTGTAATTGTAATGTGCTGTTCTTTTCCTGTTCCCAAATCCTTTGCGGAAACATTTACAATACCGTTGGCATCAATATCAAAGGTAACTTCAATCTGAGGTACACCGCGCATTGCCGGAGGAATACCATCCAGTCTGAATTGGCCTAAGGATTTATTGTCTCTCGCAAACTGTCTTTCACCCTGTACTACGTTAATATCTACAGCTGTCTGATTATCTGCTGCTGTGGAGAAAATCTGGCTCTTCTTAGTAGGGATTGTTGTATTTCTTTCAATCAGTCTGGTTGCAATGCCGCCCATTGTTTCAATAGACAATGACAAAGGTGTAACATCCAGAAGAAGGATTTCACCTGCACCGGCATCGCCTGCCAGCTTACCGCCCTGAATAGAAGCACCAAGCGCTACGCATTCATCAGGGTTAAGGCTCTTGCTGGGTTCCTTACCTGTTAACTGTCTAACCTTATCCTGTACAGCGGGAATACGTGTAGAACCGCCTACAAGAAGCACCTGACCCAAATCTGCATTGGTAAGGCCTGCATCCTTCATTGCATTCTGTACAGGTATAGCAGTTTTTTCTACAAGGTCATGTGTTAATTCATCAAATTTTGCTCTTGAAAGAGTCATATCAAAGTGAAGAGGACCGCTTGCATTCATGCTGATGAAAGGAAGGTTGATATTAGTGGTTGTTGCACTGGAGAGCTCCTTCTTTGCTTTTTCAGCAGCTTCCTTTAATCTCTGAAGAGCCATCTTATCCTGAGATAAGTCAATGCCGTTTGCATTCTTAAATTCACTTACCATCCAGTCAATCAGCTTCTGGTCAAAATCGTCACCGCCAAGCCGTGTATCTCCGTTAGTTGACAATACTTCAATGACACCGTCGCCGATTTCAATAATAGAAACATCGAAAGTACCGCCGCCTAAGTCGTATACCATGATTTTCTGTTCTTTTTCATTATCAAGACCATAAGCAAGGGCTGCTGCCGTAGGCTCGTTAATAATACGCTTTACATCAAGTCCTGCAATCTTACCTGCATCTTTGGTCGCCTGACGCTGTGCATCATTGAAATATGCAGGAACTGTAATAACTGCTTCTGTTACCTTTTCACCAAGATAGCTTTCCGCATCTGCTTTTAACTTCTGCAGAATCATAGCGGAAATCTGCTGAGGTGAATATTTCTTTCCGTCAATGGTACGTCCTCTGTCTGTACCCATATCTCTCTTAATGGATGCAATTGTCTTTTCTGCATTGGTTACTGCCTGACGCTTTGCAGGTTCACCGATTAATCTTTCTCCTGTTTTAGTAAATGCTACAACAGAGGGTGTTGTTCTTGCACCTTCTGTATTTGCGATAACTGTGGGTTTACCGCCTTCCATAACTGCAACGCAGCTGTTTGTTGTACCTAAGTCGATACCGATTATTTTACTCATGATTGTCTCCTCCTACATCATTGAATTTATTTATGTTTCAAAAAAACTTATTGCCTGTAAATCTGTGTCTGCTTCTCTAGCTTACAACAGCCACCATGCTGTGCCTTACTACACTGTCCCTGTAAGTGTAACCCTTCTGCAGCTCCTGGGCTACTACACCGGATTCATACTCATCACTTTCCACCTGCATTACTGCATTGTGCAGCTCCGGATTAAATTCCTCTCCGACAGCGGGAATAGGTTTTACTTCCATCTTCTCAAGCTCTGAAATAAGCTGCTTATATATCATTTCCATTCCTTCTGCAAAAGGCTTTCCCTTTTCATCCTCAGGTATGGCAGCCAGACCTCTTTCAAAATTATCCACTACAGGAAGTATCTTTTCAATAACACTTTTGGCTCCTGTTTCAAACATAGCAGTCTTTTCTTTATCAGTACGTTTACGGAAATTATCGAATTCAGCCATCTGCCGTTTTACTCTGTCTTCAAGCTCCTCAATTTTTTCTTTCATGGCATCCTGCTTTTTGTCTGTCTTCTGTTTTTTCTTGAAAAGCTTTTTATCTGCTTTGTCATCCTGTTCTTCTTCGGATTTTTCTTCTGATTCCTCTTCAGATTCTTCATCCGAAAAATCTGTCTCCTCTTCTCCTGCGATAGGCTCCGGAGACTCCTCAGTTTTTTCTGTCACTTCTTCATTTTCCGTACTTTCTATAGTTATATCTTCCTGTAAATCTTCATTTCTCGTATCTTCCATTTGTTCTCATTCCTTTCCTTTGTTATTTCTTTTTATATAAATCATCCAGCTGATGCGTAATAGTCTTTAAAGTACCGATTACCTTATCATAATCCATCCGCTTGGGACCTATGATACCAATGGTTCCCCGCATGCCCTCGCCCAGCTCATAAGTAGCGGTTACCACACTGCAGTCCTTCATGGTCTGAATCGGAGTTTCATTTCCGATATAAACCTGAATTCCTGTATTGGATTCATCGGAAAGAGTATCCTGCACCAGTTCCGTAAGCATCTGCTTTTCTTCAAAGGTATTAATAATTTCACTTGCCTTCTGCTGGTCGGCCAGTTCCGGATATCTGAAAATATTATTGGCACCGCTTGTATAAATCTCTAAATCTTCATCTGCTTTTATGCCCTCAGCTATGGCATCTATCACATCGCTTACAATCGCGCTGTGAATTCCGGCCTGCTGCTTCATTGCCGATATGGTGCCTAAATTTATTTCCTCCAGTGCCAGTCCGTTTAAATGCGTATTCAGCAGTATATTCAACTTTAAAATCGTTTCATCATTTAATTCCTCTGCCACCTGAAGGATATTGTTCTTAATTACATTTCCTTCCATTACAATTACAGCAAGCAGTTGATTTACATCCACTCTGGAAAGCTGAATAAACTTTAACTTATTTCTGTGAACTGCAGGAGCGGATACCATAGTTGCATAATTTGTATTTACTGCCAGAAGCTTTGCAACCTGCTTTAAGAGATTATCCATTTTATCCTCTTTTTCAAGCATCATTTCCTTCAGTTCTTCCAGTTCCTTATCCTTTTCCTCCATCATGGTATCCACATATAACCGATACCCTTTATCGGAAGGGATTCGCCCTGCGGAAGTATGCGGCTGTAAAATATACCCCATTTCCTCCAAATCTGCCATTTCATTCCGAATGGTTGCTGAACTTAAATTCAAATCCGTATACTTGGAAATAGTACGGCTTCCTACCGGTTCTCCTGTTTCAAGATAATTACGGATAATGGCCTGCATGATTTTAATTTTTCTTTCATCTAACTGCATCTCCACCATCCCTTTCCATATCTTCTATAAGAAAACTTTTCTTTGTTAGCACTCAACTCATTAGAGTGCTAACACCTTCTTAACATAAAATATCACTTACCCTATTTATTGTCAACACATATGGATAAAAATAATTATTAAAAAATTATAAATAATAGAAATACGCTTTACAGGCAGTCTTACTGAATGAAAAAAACAGACTCTGCCAAAACAGAGTCTGCTCTTCCGCTTTCATATCCTTCAATTTAATAATTCATTGTTTCCTATTAAATAAAGAAGCTTCCCGTAATATTTCCGTTAATTACATAGTATGTAGTATTCTCTTCAGGCTTAACATATAATTCAACGGATTTGAAATCCTCTTCCTTACCGTTTAAGTCGTATTTCCAAACATCCTTGCAAATCTTTAACAGGTCTTCGGAAGTATAAGACTTACCGCTGAACTGGAAATGAACTGCTTCCTTAACAGTTTCCTTCTTTGCAGCTGTTGCTTTCTTAACAGGCGCTTTCTTTTCTGCTGCGGCTGCCTTGGCAGGTGCCTTTTTAGCTGCTGCTTTCTTGGGAGCTGCCTTCTTTGTTTCTGCCTTAGGTGCTTCCTTAACTTCTGCCTTAACCTCTGCTGCTTTTACTTCAACCTTCTTTTCTTCTTCCTTAGCAGGTGCTGCTTTAGCAACAACCTTAGCTGCTTTTTTAACTTCTGCCATATCAATGACTCCTTTCATACATGTTCATAATGAACAGGTAACTAAACTCTACTCCTCAAAAGTCCTTATTTCTTGGGAAACAGTGTACTCCATATTTTAAAGATTGTCAACTTTTTATTTGATTTTGAGTTTTTTAGGTTATTAGCTTAATACCAGAAAATAAAACAATACAACTGCCCCAAGCACAATACGATACCATCCGAATACCTTAAAATCATGCTTCTTGATATATCCCATCAGGAACTTAATTACAATAACCGAAACCACAAATGCCGTAACCATACCTGTAACAAGTATCATCAGCTCACTGCCCGAAAAAGAAAATCCGAATTTTACTATTTTAAGAAGGCTGGCTCCCAGCATTACGGGAATCGCAAGAAAGAAGGTAAATTCCGCTGCCACGGTTCTGGAAACTCCAATTAAAAGCGCACCTAAAATAGTAGCTCCGGAGCGTGAGGTTCCGGGAAAAATTGCTGCAATCAGCTGAAAAACACCGATAATAAGCGCAGTTTGATAAGTGATTTCAGGCAAAGAATTAATTTTTGCCTTTGTTCCCTTATTTTTATTTTCAATAATTATAAACCCCACACCAAAAACAATAAGCGCAACAGCAACACACACACCATTGTAGAACAGGCTTTCAAAGAATTCGTCAAAGAGCAGTCCGATAACTGCCGCAGGTACGCAGGCAACAATTATTTTAAACCACATCTGCCAGATATCTTTTTTACAATAGGATAGAAGTCCGGTTTTTGCCACAGGATACCGGTTGCTCTTTTTCCCGAAGGGCCAAATCTGATTCCAGAAAAGAACTACTACTGCCAGAATCGCCCCCAGCTGAATTACTACCAGAAACATTTCCCAAAACTCCGGTGTTACATCAAGCTTTACAAATTCGTCCAAAAGTATCATATGCCCGGTGCTGCTGATGGGAAGCCATTCCGTAATACCTTCCACAATACCAAACAGTACTGCCTTCAAAAACTCCAACATCTTTCTAATCCTCCAAAAATTTTATTAAGTCCTCATAACATTCCCCGGCCTGCACATATCCTTCCTCATAAAGCGCCCTGAGTTTATTTACATCTTTCTCAATTCTTCCCACATTACTTTTTATCCTGGGCTGAATCAGAAAGACAGTGCCTCTTTTTACCTCATCCGCTATAAAATCAAGAGTTTCGTTATAAGAAGTGTGCCTGTTTTTCATAAGTGTATACACCTCAGGATATTTTCTATAACGAAGCTTTATAAGCCGTGTCATGGATGAGGGCTGCCTGCGGTATCCGACTTCCTTCGTCATTACCACCACATTTTTGACATTGCCGTCTTTCATGGATTTCCTTAGGGGAATTGCATCGGACATTCCTCCATCCAAATACAGCTTATCCTTATATTTTACATTCCGGGATACAAGGGGAAGAGAAGCTGACGCACGAATCGCATCAATATCATTCTTCATATCTTTTATAGGAATATATTCGGGATATCCTGTTTCTATGTTAGTGACAACGCTGTAAAAAGCACCCTGATATTTATTATAAGTTTCGTAATCATAAGGATAAAGCTCATCCGGTATCCTGTGATAACACATATCTGCTCCGAATAAGTCACCCGTTTTCAGCAGACTGTACACGCTGCAGTAATTTTTATCATCCAGATAATCCACATTAACGTGATATGCCCTGCCCCTTTGCTTTGACAAAAAGCTGCACAGACAGCAGGCACCTGCAGAAACACCGTAGCAGGAAGAAAATTCTATGCCTTTATCAAGGAAGAAATCAAGCACACCTGCAGTATATACCCCTTTCATGCCGCCGCCCTCCAAAACAAGACCGGCCTGATACATAATCATCACTTCTTTCCAATTCTAATAGCAGCAAATTTATAAGCTCATTTAATAATTCTCTTTTACAAATCTTCTGAGCGCCTCCAAAGAGCGTTCCACCTTTTCCGTATCAATGCAGTATGCCATGCGGAAATATCCGGACACACCAAAACTGTCGGAAGGCACTAGTACCAAATCATATTTCAAAGCCTTTTTACAAAAAGCAGCTGCGTCCTCTTCTAAGGCCTTGGGGAAAATATAAAAGGTTCCGCCGGGTTTCACACAGTCAAATCCAAGGGAGGTAAGCTCCTTATATAAAATATTCATATTAGTTTCATATACACTCATATCGGATGTTATATCAAGTACCTCTGCCACTGCCAGCTGAATGATAGAGGGAGGACAGTTATGCCCGATTCCCCTTGAAATCTGCCCGCACATAGCACTGATTAATTCTGCATCCGTACATTTCGGATTTGCTGCCACATAACCGATACGTTCACCGGGCAGAGACAGTGATTTGGAATAGGAATAACAGGACAGGGTATTGTCATAAAACTTTGATACATAAGGTGCATCAACCCCGTCAAAAACAATTTCCCTGTAAGGTTCATCGGATATAATAAAAATATCATGTCCATATTCCTTCTGTTTTCTGCTTAAAAGCTCCGCAAGGGCTTTTAATGTTTCTGTATTGTATACAGCGCCCGAAGGGTTATTGGGAGTATTGATTAAAAGAGCTGCTGTTTTTTCATTCAGCATTTCTTCCAGTTTTTCAAAATTTATCTGAAAATTCTCCGTATTGGCAGGAACTACCTTTAAAACGGCTCCTGTCATATTAATATAAAGATTATATTCCGGGAAATAGGGCGCAAAAGTAAGCACTTCGTCCCCGGGCTTTGTCACACAGCGCACCGCATGAGCCACTGCTCCTGCCGCACCTGTCGTGGGAAAAATATGGTTCCCTGTATAATCCATTCCGAATCTTTTATTTAAAGATTCCGCAATTTTCTCTTTTACCGATGCTATGCCAAGGCTGGGACTATAGCCGTGAAGCTCCATGGAGCTTTTGTTTTTCAGCAAGTCAATCATCGTCTCCGTAAACTTTTCCGGTACCGGTACGGATGGATTTCCGAGACTGTAATCAAACACATTTTCATAACCGATTTCTTTTCCTCTGGCTGTGGCAAATTCAGACAGCTCCCTGATAACAGATTTTCCCTTTAACATTTCCTTATATTGTTCGTTAATCATAGCTTTCCCTCTCTTAAAAATTCATTTGCAAATAAACAGCAAGATATAAAAAATTCCCGAATGCATTTATTGCCTAACTCACGTTTTTAATTGTAGCATAGAAAAATAGCTTTGAAAATACTGCTTCAAAGCTATTTCTTTTTTCTACTACAATATAATTATTTCACAGAAGACGCAATCAACGTCATCTCTCCCTGCATATCCACTTCTCCGAATCCGTCCGGCAGAATAAAGTGGTCACCCTTCTTAATCATCTGTCCGTTAATCAGTCCTTCCCCTTCAATGACGCTCATAATCAGGAAAGGATGTGTCTGCTCAAAGGACACAGGCTTTGTCACCTCTAATTTCCATACCTTATAATAGTCGCAGGAAATCAGTTCGTTTAAGGTGTTTTCAGGCAGATTAAGAGCTGACTTTACGCTGTCTGCGGCAGAAGGGGCAGGCACCGTAATCACATCAATGCTCTGCTCTACATGAAGCTGGCGGGGCTTGCCGTCCGTCAGTCTGTCATAATCATAAACACGATACGTGATATCGCTGTTCTGCTGGGTCTCCAGAATCATCAGTCCGCCCTTAATGGCATGTACCGTACCGGGATTAATCTGGATAAAGTCTCCTTTTTTAACGGGAACTTCACGAATCAGTTCAGACCACCTTCCCTGATGAATCATATCCTGAAGCTCCTCTTTTGTTTTTGCATTATGTCCCACCACTAAGGATGCATTCTCGGGACAATCCAAAATATACCAGCATTCCGTCTTACCCAGAGAACCGTTCTCATGCTCTCCGGCATAAGCGTCATCAGGATGCACCTGAATGCTTAAATCCTCCCTGGCATCAATGATTTTGATTAACAGAGGGAATCTGTCAAGCTCACTGTTTCCGAATAATTCTGGCTCTTCCTTCCAAAGCTGTGAAAGTGTCCTGCCCTCATAAATACCTTCTTTCACGGTGCAGTCGCCGTTCGGATGGGCGCTGACTGCCCAGCACTCTCCTGTTTTATCCCCGGGAATCTCATAGCCAAACTTATCCTTAAGCTGGCTTCCTCCCCAAATCATCTGTTTAAATACGGGATTCAAAAATAGAATAGGTCTCATCTTTTTATTAATGGTTAATTCCCTTCCATTGGATTCAATAATCTTCTGATACCAAAATGCGGAATCCTTAACAATTCTCTTCTGAGTCGTAAAGTCTACATGAACAATTCCGAATCTTTCCGTATATCCCTTATCCCATTCAAAATTATCAAGGAAGGTCCACAGGAAATAACCTCTTACATCCACACCCTCATCATTGGCTTTCTGAAGGGCTGAAATATATAAATCCAAAAAGTTCTGACGGTTCGGGTCATGAACCCTGCCGTCAAGTGAAACATCATCATGACAGGACATGCCGTTTTCCGTAATATATAAAGGCATCTGATATCTTTCATACAAGAACTTTACGCCCCAGTAAAAGCATCCCGGCGTTACCGGCCAGTTTGCAGCGGTTTTGGCAAGTCCCACCGGTCTGTCCACATATTCCGGCTCACCATCCGCACCCTGTCTCATCATGTAGCCATTGTAAATATTCTGTCCCATGAAATCAAGGGGCTGGGAAATCAGCTTCATATCTTCATCGGTAATTTCAGGCAGATACTCTGCAAATTTTTTCAGCCCTTCTTCCGGGTATTTTCCAAGGAAAACAGGGTCATTGAACCATGCCACATTCCAGGTCCAGTTATCCATAGGCTGATAAAAGCCAAATAAAGTTTTTCTTGCCGCCTCAATGTCCTCCGGCTTATCTGTTGCAGGATATGCCATTCCGCAAGTAGGTGCATATCCTACCTTAATGGGCCTGCAGGCATATTTTCTTAAATTAATAACAGCCTGCCCATGAGCCCGAAGTGCATTGTGGGCAATCTGAAATACATCCTTATAAGGCAGCTTCATTCCGGGAGCATGAACCCCTGACAAATGTCCCAGACCAACGAAGCACTCAGGCTCGTTTAACGTAATAAAGTACTCACAGATATCCGAAAAATTCTCAGCAACCACTCTGGCATATTCACCGAACCACTCAATGACTTCTTCATTCAGCCATCCGCCCTTGTCCTGCAGCGCCTGGGGAAACTCCCAGTGATACATGGTAATATAAGGCTCAATGCCGTTCTTTTTCATTTCCAGTATCATATCCCTGTATAAGGCAATAGCCTTCTCATTTACCTTCCCGGTTCCCTTCGGCAGGATTCTTGCCCAACTCATGGAAAAACGGTAAGCTTTAATGCCAAGCATTCTCATCAGCGCATAATCTTCTTTATACTTATGCATATGGTCGCAGGCTGTCCGGGAATCATTTCCATCCAGAATCCTTCCTTCTTCCGTGAAGGTATCCCAGATATTTTTCCCGCATCCGTCACCTTCTTCTCTTCCTTCCACCTGATAGGCGCTGCTTGCCACACCCCATACAAAATCATCGCGAAACATATTTCAAGTCCTCTCTTTCCAGTTGATGTAATTTATATGATGCCCCGCCAGCTTGCCGCAGGGCATTTAACTTAAATATAAAATTGAAACCAGTTAAAATCAAAGCAGCTTCCCGGCATAAAGATAAAGCTTAAATCGCCTTTTCCCTTCAGTCCTTCTATTTCAAATGCCTGCTCTCCATATTCATGGTTCTCAGCCGCTTCCACCACCTGAATGCTGCTGCCGGTATCACTTACGAAACGTATCTGCACAGGATTTAAACTCTGATAAGAACGGCAGTTTAATATAATTCTGCCTGCTCCCTGCTTTCCGAAATCCATCTGCTTAAATACAAGGGAAACATTGTTTCCAATTTTCTCCACTCTGCCCTGATTGATTTCATAGCCATCACCGTAAATAGTATCACACTGCGCAGCTTCAAGTCTGGCATAGGCCTTTTCCTGCTTTGTAAAATATATGCTCCTTAGCTGAAAACTGCAGTCAGTTGCTATATACAAAGGTATATTTCCCTTGATTCTCTTTCTCAGTTTATAGGGCTGCTCCTTGAAAACCATCCATTCAGGCACCTTATGATAAAAGCAGTCTGCCAAAAGCTCACTGCCTGCTTTTTCCGGATTACCCTCCCAAATCTGAAAAGTGACGGCATCATTGGTGTTTGCAAAAATGGAAAGCACGATTTCATCAGTGCCGAAATCACCGAAATCAATGTCTGTAAATCCAACAACACACTGATATGTTCCCTGATTGCTGTTGTTATCACAGCCCAGGAAATTCACTCCGTGCTCTATGCCTTCCCCGGCTCTTTCTGTCCTGAATCCGCACAATCCGGCGGGTATCTCTTTATAAGGATTCAGATAAGCCTTTCCGATTCCCTCTGCGCTCATCTCCAATTCGGAACAGACACTGACGGCAGAACCTCCGTTTCGCGAACAGCACTTAACCCTGAATTTTCCATCCCCCGAGGCCTTCACTCTTGCTCCGCCTTCAAAGGGAATAACTTCCGCGAAATTTACAGTTATGCCTGTATCATTTACAGCCTTCCACTCCAGCTCCCTGTAAGCTGCATTTTCAGGATATAACATCACACGAATTTCCGCTTCCGGCTTTTCCTTCGTGAGAATATTGCTCCCTTTGAGCTGAAGCTCCGCTTTTCTTACCGGTATTTCCTGACATCCCTTTTCCAGTACCTGTCCTTTAGAGCCGCCTCCGTAAACAGGATATTCTTTGTTTTCTTCCGCAGCCGAAACCTCTTCTGCCCCGAAAACGCCCTCCTGCTTTTCTACAGGAAGTGCCTGCAATGTCAGTCTGCATTCCTTACATCCGGGAGAAGTTATTATTACATTGATTTCACCTGCTTCTTTTTTACTTCCGATAATTGCCAGCAGCTTTCCCCCGAAAAGTCTTTTGCTTTTTCCTTTAAAGGCATCAAAATCCGCGCTGTCTCCATTGTCAAGGCCGATTAACCTGCCGGCCCCCCGAACCTCCACATGCATACGGTTATTGGCATTTTCCACAGGATATCCCTGTTCATCCAGTACGCTTATTTCCACAAAAATCAGCTCCTGTCCGTTCCCGTGCATTTCATATTTATCAGCAGATGCAATGATTCGAACCGCATCCGAAAAGGAATGTCTGGTCTTTCTTGCAATTTCCTTTCCCGATAAATCATAAGCTGCGGCGGTTATTTCACCTTTTTCATAAGGCACCAGCCATCTTCCTGCCTGATTTCTTCCATGAACATGGTCAATTTTATGGCGCCCCATGCTTTTTCCGTTAACAAACAATTCCACTTCCGGCGCATTGGAGCACACCTGCACATCAATGTTCTGCCCTTCATTAAAATCCCAGTACGGAAACACATGCACCATGGGCTTTTCCCTGTAATCCGTCCATTCCGACTGAAAAATATAAAAAGAATCCTTAGGGAAGCCTGCGGTATCTATCTGACCGTAATAACTGTTTTTGGTCTCATAGGGCGTGGATTCCCCAATATAATCAAAGCCCGTCCAGATAAACTGTCCCAGGGAAAACTCTGCATCCCTGTCATCGCAGATACAGGCTTCATAACTTGCCGCTCCCCAGCCTGTAATGCTGTTTCCAAGGGCTGAACACTGCTCATCCTCATCTGTGAGAATCGACTTTTCCAAAGGGAAATGATAAATTCCCCTGCTTGCAAGCACAGAGGCTGTCTCACTGCCGTAAATAATCCAGTCCTTATGGGTTTTATGATGTTCTTCATACAAATATTCAGAGTAATTATATCCCACGCAGTCAAGCTCTTTTGCGCATTCCTGAGGGTTCTCCCACTTCATAAAATTAGAACCCAGGGTAACAGGCGCATGATTTTTATAATCATGCTTTCTGACAGCATTTTTTAAACTCATGGTAATTTCCAGTCCCCGCTCTTTCACAAGAGTATCCTGTATCTCATTACCGATGCTCCACATCATAAGGCTTGCATGGTTCCTGTCCCTTCTAATCCAGGAAGCCACATCTTTTTCATACCAGTCATTAAAAAATCTTGCATAGTCATATGCGGTCTTAGGTTTTTCCCACATATCAAAAGCCTCAGATACAATCAGAAAGCCCATTTCATCTGCAAGCTCCATAAATTCAGCCGCCGGCATATTATGGGAAAAGCGGACAGCGTTTACTCCCATTTCCCGCAAGTTTTTCAGCTTACGCCTTGCCGCCTCCTTATAAAAGGCAGCCCCCAGGGCTCCCAGGTCGTGATGCTCACAGACGCCCTTTACCTTTACTTTCCTTCCGTTAAGTAAAAAACCTTTATCCGGAAAAAATTCCATGGTACGGAAACCAATGCTTTGTTCTTCCGTTTCAAGCACTTCTTTTCCGTTTAAAAGCTGCGTGGTTACCTGATATAAATTCCCTTTTCCGATGTCCCAAAGCGCGGGATTTATTACAGGAGCCAGGCTCTGGCTGATAATAATGCTGCCTTCTTTCAAATTATCAATGCTTTTCTCCTCTTCCGCTATCAGATTTCCCTGCGGGTCAGTAAGGTACTGTTTCAGAAAAAAAAGCGCTCCTTTATCTGCTTCCTTCACCAGAACCTCCGTGTCAACTTCCACACTCCAGGTATTATCCTTCAACTTTACAGGCGTAATATAAATTCCGTCAGATGCAATATGAATTTTCTTCCGTTTTTTCAACCAGACATTGCGGTAAATACCTGCCCCCGAATACCATCTGGTATTCGGTTCACGATACACGACACGTACGCAAATCAGATTTTCCCCTTTCTTCAGAAACGGCGTTATTTCCACCTCAAAGGCGGAATAACCATACTTCCACTCCCCTGCCGGATTTCCGTTAACAAACACAGCGGAATCCATGTACACGCCGTCAAACCGGAGGACAATTTCTTCCTCCTTTTCCACAATCAGCTTTTTACGGTACCAGCCAATACTGTTTCGATACAGATTATGGGTATCATAAATCATCCAGTCATGAGGAATATCCACTTTCCTCCATGATGCTTTTTCCGGCATCCGGAAGTTCTGCTCATCAAGTTCCAGCTCACAGAACTCCCAGCCGTCATTCCATAACAATTTTAAAGCCATACATCCTTCTCCGGTGATAAAATTTATACCTTAAATTTTTCAATGGACTCATTTAGCTGCTGCGCATCCTCTTTCAGCTTCTCTACCTCATCCTTTAAACTCTGAATAACGGAAACCTGTTCGCCCAGCGTTGCCGTAACCTCCTGGGTGGAGGCTGCCACTTCTTCGGAAACAGCCGAAATATTCTGAATGGAACCCTGCACCATTTCTTTTTCTTCCATTATGGTTTTAAGCCGAAGGGTAATGGCACGTATGCCTTCTACCAGTTCCCCTACACAGGAATGAATTGAACCGAACACTTCTACAGTCTGAGAAAGGGCTGCTGCCTGCTCATTGACCATCTCTTCCGCTTTCTTTGCGGAAACCGTAGTCTTATCCGTAGTGCTTCCTATGTTTTCCACGATTTCCCGGATCCTGTTGCCTGATTCCTTGGATTGGTCGGCCAGCTTTCTGATTTCTTCTGCTACAACCGCAAAGCCTCTTCCTGCTTCGCCTGCCCTTGCGGCTTCGATGGAAGCATTCAAAGACAATAGATTGGTCTGTCCGGCAATGCTGTTAATCACATCCACGAAGCTCTTGATTTCTTCCGAGCTTTGCTGTACCGCACTGATATCTTCCACCAGTACTCTGGTAAGTGAAACCGTAGTATCTGACTTGCTGCTTAAATCCTGTACAATTACCTTTCCTTTTTCCACAGCATCAATTGCTTTATCCGCAGCCGTACCCATATCCCCGGTTTTCTCTGTTACCGCATTGATGTTGTCGGAGAAATCCAGCATTTTCTCATTACTGGTTTCCGTGTCCTCGGCCTGGTTCTGCACACCCTTGGCAACTTCATCCATGGCAACCGCAATGTCCCCCATAGAGGTACTGACGGCTGTCGTTTTATCGGAAACATCCACAGAAAGTTCGTTTACCTTGGTGCCAAACCCTTTCATATCCAGCATCAGCGTTCTCATGCTTCCTATCATAGCATTCAGGCTGGAGGTCAGTATCTTAAACTCGTCTTCTCTCTTTGTGACAAAATCTTTTGATAAATCTCCTTCAGCTACAGCTGCAAGTCCCGTTGTCATGGATTTCACCGTTTTGCTGATACCCATGGAAATATATGCTCCGATAGCCAAAGCTGCGCCTGCTGCTAAAATTACCATGATAATAGTAATATATTTAATCGTTCCTACCTGGCCCAAAAGATTGCTTCTGGGAATCAACGCACATATCATGGCGCCTGTTTTTCCTACGGGAGTATAAATATATACATACTTCTTACCGTTCAGCTTTACGTCCCTGCTTCCCGTTTCTTCCGCTGATTTGGACTCTTCAAAAAACGCGTTGCCAATAAAATAGGTTTCTTCTACAGGTTCTTCCTTTCCCTGAACGGACACAGTTTCCCTTCCGTCTTCCGATACCAGCGCCCTGATGCTTCCGTTTCCAAAGTCCATCTGGTCAAGCATCTCCATAGCCACGCTCATGTCAACATCCAATACAAGAACCGTATTATTCTTCAGCATTCTCTGATAAAAAACAAGGGCATATTTTTCCGGTGTGCTGTTCATATTGTCATCCAGATATGTATGATATCCCATCCACTTATTTCTTATGGACGCATTTTCCGCAAAAAAGCTTCCTTCTGATGTTTCTGTAAAATCACTGTAGGGGTTATCCGTCATGCCGCCCGTCAGGGTTGATAAATAAGAACCTCCCTCCGGTATTACGGAACAGCTGAAAACATATTTATTAGTTGATTTCGTATTGCTGATTATGGATTTAGCACTCCGGAAAGCCTCCATTGCATCGCCATCCTGCTTCTTATAATATTTTTCATAATAATTGCCTACATCACTGTTTGTAACAAGCTCAAGCGCCTTGCCTGATATGGAATCACACACAAGATTACAGTAATTCCCCACCGCTGACACTGTAGACATGGCAGATTCTTTGTACTTGGACAGAATACCGGAAGAGGCTGTATTATAAGATACAATTCCCAGGGCAACCATTAAAATTACCGGTACCAGAAAGCCCAAAAGAAGGGTCTGCATAATACTGCGCTTGCTGTTTCCCCTCACATCCTTTACAGCCTGCACCGTATATTTTGCATCCTGTTTCTTTTTCTTTATCTTTTTTTCAGCTTTATCCCTGACAGCTTTTTTGGCTGCCTTCTTTTCTTCTTTACTTACAACTGCCCTCTTATGATCCTTCATTTCGTTTTTGTTTCTTGCCATATCTTATCCCCCGCTTTTCTCAATTTACAACAGAAAGCATGCTCTGCGAACTTTCTATTGTTATGAATCAGAACCGATTACCGAAACCAGATAAAACGGCACCACATCCTTATCATGAGATTCAATTATAGTGATTTCCACCGTATGTTTTCCCGGTTCCATATGTTTTGTCACAGTATCAATATATAAACAATCTCCCCAGTCTTCATCAAAATTGCCGTCAAGTATTACAGCTTCGTTTTCCCTGCCGTCTACCACTGCCTTCGCAACGCAGGTAGGCTGTTTTACCGATTTTCTATACTGTACGGCAACACCTGTACAATCAAAGGTAAAAGTGATTTTATCTCCCGTTTTCCACGCTGTCCAGCCATTTCTGAAAACATCCCGTATATCGCTTTGAGGCGCCTTATCTGCGGCAAAGCCTTTTGTCTCAGGTGAGGAATTAAAGTTCTGATAACGTACAGATTTCTCATAGGCATTGGCTGTAATGGGATCAGGCAGTATTTTTCCTCCGAAGTCAAAAGGTTTTTCTTCTGTTTCAATACCCTCATAAACATCTTCAAGAAAGGCAGTAATAACCTGAGCCACCAGCTTATGACCTGCATCATTGGGATGTAAATCATCCGGTGTAATTTCCCGATTGGGAATTCTGCCGCTTTCCACCTCAGGCCAAATCGTGCTTTTCATGCTGACCATGGGAAGTTCATAAGCCTTTGCAACCTTAAGATGCATTTCCTGGGCATTTACTCCATTGTCATACCGCACATTGTTCATCAGCATAAGCGCCGGTGAACATTTATCACCGAGAGTCCTGCGGACAAGACCTTCATAGGTTTCCGCAAAAAACTCCGTATTATCATCATTTACCGCAAATTCTATCAACACGAAATCAGGATTATATTTAAGCAAGTGCTCTTCTACCCTCGAAACACCAAATTGAGAAGTAGTTCCACCGATTCCCGCATTGATAAATGTGATTTCCGATTTCGGAAATTTATTTTTCCACCATTCATATACAAGATAGGCATAACATGTTTCCGGTGTGGAAGAAAGACTTCCCTGCGTGATGGAACCGCCCAGGAATCCTACTGTAATTTTTTCTCCCTGCAGTGCCTTTTTCATACATTTCTTGATACGATACCAGTTTCCCCTGTTGATCATTCCCTTTTCAGGATGTACATTATATGCCATTTCACCAATCTCCTTTATCTAATAAATACGAAGACTTTCTTTGCTAAAAAAGGGCCTGCCCTATGGCAAGCCCTTTCTTCTTGCACACGCAAGTGCAACTATTATCTTCTTCCGATTTCGGTATCAGATTCTGTTACTACACTGTTCTCCTTGATATAAGCCATGATATCTTCAAACTGTGTAAATGCAAGTCCTACATAGCTGTCTGCACAACCATAATAAATAGCAATCTTTCCGCTTTCAGGGTCATGAATTGTTGCGCAGGGGAAGCACACGTTAGGAACAAAACCTCTTTCTTCATACCATTCTTCAGGTGTCAGAAGGAAATTCTCGCATCTGTATTTAACAATAGAAGGATTCTCAAGGTCTAAGATAGCCCCTCCGATGGAGTATACAAAACCGTTGCAGGTTCCGCTTACACCGTGATAGAACAGAAGCCATCCTTCGCTGGTTTCAATAGGCGCTGCGCCGCCGCCGATTTTAACTGACTCCCACCATTCATTACCTTTGCCCATTACATGTCTGTGCTTGCCCCAGTATACAAGGTCAGGACTTTCGCTTAAAAAGATATCGCCGAAGGGTGTATGTCCGCTGTCAGAAGGACGGCTCAGCAGCATAAAGTTTCCGTTAATCTTTCTGGGGAACAATACCGCATTTCTGTTATAAGGAATAAAAGGATTTTCAAGTCTTGTAAATGTCTTGAAATCAGTGGTTTTAGCCATACCGATTGCTGCGCCGTAAAAATCCTGACACCAGATAATATAATAGGTATCTTCTACCTTAACCAGTCTGGGGTCATATGCATATCTGGGCATGAAAGGCTTACCTTCCTCATCCACAAAAGGAATCTTTTCTTCATCGAAATCCCAGTGAATGGCATCCTTACTTCTTCCCATATAAATATAAGGAATACCGTTCGTCTGCTCACCGCGGAATACGCCGATAAACTCATCCCCATAAGGCATTACCGCACTGTTAAAAATTCTTGCAACATTTTTTACCGGATTTCTGCCGATAATGGGATTTTCCGTATATCTCCAAACAGGTGCTCCCTTAAGGTTTGCAGGTCTTTCCTGCCAGGGTACATTTTTGACTGCAGGGGCAATCATTTTAATCTCACTCATCTTTTCCTCATTTCTGCGCCATGGGCGCGTTTTTTATATTTATTTATCATTACTGCCGGGCTAAGAACTCCAGATTCTTCTTAATCAAATCACATCTTTGCGCTACACACTCTACACTTCTTAAGGGGTCTTCAGGTGTATTAAAGACATAATCAATTAATTTGTCTATTGTAGTAGTTGCTACATGCATTCTTGTATCGCTGGAAGCATAATAAATAAATACTTCACCTTTTTCATTTGCAACAGCGCCGTTAGTAAATACTACATTGGATACATCTCCTACCCTTTCACCGCCTCTGGGTCCGATAAGAAGTCCTGAAGGCTCTGCAATCACCCTGGAAGGGTCATTTAAATCCGTTGCGAAAGCATATATTACATAACGAAGACCTGCAGCGGTATTTCTTACACCATGCGCAATATGAATCCAGCCCTTTTCCGTCTTAATAGGTACTGCTCCTGCACCGTTCTTAGCCTCTGTAATCGTATGATACTTACGAAGGCTTGTCATTTTTTCCTCATCAATTACGGCATGTGTAATATCATCGCAAAGTCCGAAACCAATTCCTCCGCCTGAACCTGTCTCGATAAAATCATCCATAGGTCTTGTGTAGAAAGCATATTTACCGTTTACAAATTCCGGATGAAGCACTACATTTCTCTGCTGGGGAGAATTCAGGGTAACAAGATTGGGAAGCCTTTCCCATGTCTTTAAATCCTTTGTTCTTACAATTCCTGCCGCTGCCACTGCCGCAGACAAATCATTAACGGAGGTATCCTTGCTTTCAGAACAGAACACACCGTAAATATATCCATCCTCATGCTTAGTCAGACGCATATCATAAACATTGGTTTCCTCCGGGCAGGTATCAGGAAGCAGAATAGGGTAATCCCAGAAACGGAAACCGTCCACACCGTTATCGCTTTCTGCCACCCCGAAGAAAGACTTACGGTCATCTCCTTCAATTCTGGCTACCAGATAATATTTTCCGTTAAGTTCAATGGCGCCTGAATTCATTACTGCATTAATGCCCAGTCTTTTCATAAAATAAGGATTGGTTTCAGGGTTCAAATCATACTGCCATGTAAGCGGAATATGCTCCCTTGTAAGCACCGGATATTTATATTTGTCATATACGCCGTTATAAAAATCCGTGTCCACTTCATTTTTTCTGTTAATCAGAGCTTCATATTTTTTGAGCTCTTCCGTATATTTCTTATGCAACATCTTACACCTCTTTCCGAAATTAGTTTAAATCAGCTTCTCCTTATCACCTCAAAACACATTCTACCATTATGGTAAGGACATTTCCAGGGTTCTACAATAGGTCTTCCCTCAAAAGGCTTTCCTTTTGCATCCACCTCCCAGAACCATTCTGAGCCGTTTCTCTTATCAATTACATGTTCTCTGATAAAATTCCATTCGGCCTTGGCCGCTTCCAGATATTCCGGTTTATCGGGATTTTTCTGCCAGCCGTTTAAGAAACCTACTACAGTCTCCGCCTGTACCCACCAGATACGGTGAGTATTTACCACTCCCTTTTCGCACTCATTAGCAAGGGAATGTCCGTCAAAAGCCACCTTATAAATCTGAGCCGTCAAATCCTTTGTAATAGGCGTCATTTTTTCTTCATACTTCTTTTCGCCTAAAATTTCCACGCCCCTGTCAATCAGCCATGCGGTTTCAATATCATGTCCATAGGAATGTAAATCAATAATGGAGTTCATATTGGCATCAAAAAACACTTCCTGTCTGTGGAGCACCGGATTATATACTTTATCTGCAAAAGTATCCATAATCCATTTAAGCCTTTCTTTTACCTCCGGCATTCCCGACACTCTGTAAAGCTCCGTATAGGCTTCAAATACATGGAGCAGAGTATTCATTGTTTTTTCTGCAATAACACCGTTTTCAGAAAGCTTATCATTTTCAATTTCATGAAATCCCTTGTCAAAGGCTTCCTTATAACCGATTTCATCGGTACATTTTGTTTCAATAATGCGAAACAGTTCCTTTGCCATGGAAAGCGCCTCTTCATCTCCCGATGCTTCATAATAGGAGGAAAGAGCATAGATGGAAAAGGCCTGATTATAAGTGTGTTTAGTAGTATCCTCCGGCTCACCGTTATATTTAATTGACCAGTAAATACCGCCGTTTTCTTTATCCATGCAATGCTCTTTCATGAAGGCAAATCCATGTTTTGCTTCTTCTAAAAGACTTTCATCCTTTAAAAGTGTATAAGCATTGGAGAAGAACCATGTAATTCGGCTGTTTAAAATGCATCCCTTCACTGCCTTTTTATCCAGCTTAAGGTCATAATCCATCCATCCATAGTAGCCGCCAAATTCATCATCCCTTAATGCTTTCCAAAAAGGAATAATGTTTTCTGTCAAATGAGACCTTATTTCTTCTACCATCATTTCACTATCTCCTCTCTGATTAACCCTTAACAGCTCCCGCCGTAAGTCCGCTGTAAATCTGTTTCTGGCAGGTAATAAATACAATCAATGCCGGAAGCAGGGAAATAATAACACCTGCACATATCAGATTATATTTACTTCCCAGAGGTCCTACGAAGGTATACAGGGAAGTCGCTACCGTAGGCAGGTTCTTTTTGTCCTGCAGATACAGGTTTGCGGAATAATATTCATTATAAGTGCCTACTCCCTTTAAAATACATGAGGTAACAATCGCAGGCTTAAGGAGCGGCAGCAAAATCTTATAAAAGATTGTAAAATAAGAAGCTCCATCCATAATACCTGACTCATCCAAAGAATAATCAATATTCTCAAAGAACTGAATATAAATATATATGGAAATAATATCAGTACCGCACATCATTATGATATACCCAACCAGGGAATTAATAAAGCCCAGTTTATACATAATTTCATAAACTGCAATCTGCATGGCAACACCGGGAAGCTGGGATGCAAATAAAAACAGGTTGCGGATAATTCCGTTACCGGGAAATTTAAATCTGTTTAAAACATAGGCCAGCTGGGTACCGATTAAGGTGGAAGCAATCAATACGCAAACCAGAATAATTGCGGAATTAATAAATGCCCTTCCCATATTAGCCTTTTGGAAAGCCAATATGAAATTATCAAAATTCAACCAGCTTTCAGGTAGCACCATAACGTTTGTCTGCTGATATTCTGTATCCGTTTTAAAAGCAGTGATTACGCAGGAAACCACAGGCAGCACCGCTACGAATGAGAAAAATACCAATGAAAAATATTTAAGGAAAACTAATAAATATTTGCCGATTTTCTGTAAAATTGTCATTTATCTGCCCGCCTTTCTAGCTGCTATTTTCGCCAGCTTTTTCTCACGCTTTACAGCTGCGTTCTTATCCTCATCCTCTGCGTTCTTAAATACATATTTAAAGAACAGCTTCTGCAGAATAGTTACCGCAAGAATAATTATCAGAAGCACGATTGCCATAGCCGAAGCCAGACCAACCTTCTGCTGAGTATGGGCAATTTCATGCATAACTACAAAATAAGTACCGGTTCCGTTAGCACCGTCAGTAATAACATAAGGAGGCTCAAATGCACTTAAGGAACCTGTAATTGACAGAATAACATTTAACGTAATAATCGTCTTAATACTTGGCAGGATAATATATTTAAACTGCTGAAATCTATTGGCACCATCCAGCATGGCTGCTTCATATAATTCTGAATCCACGGACATAATGGCTCCGATAAAAAGCACCATATTCTGTCCGAAATAACGCCATACAGACGTGCCCACCAGAGATATATTGTTAATTCTCTGGTCTTTTAACCAATAAGGTAAATTATCAAGCTGAAATCCGCACCACTGCAGCACTGTATCAAATACAAAGCCTCTGGTGTAGAAAAATTTAAAAATGAAACCAATGGCAATACCATTAATCAGATAAGGGAAAAACATAAATCCCTTAAATACACTTCCCCCTTTTACCTTAAAACTCAAAATGGTTGCAAGATACAAGGCAAGTGCCAGCTGCACCACTGAACCAACCATATAATACAAGCTCAATTTCAATGCGCCAAAGCAGTCATCTCTTTGGAACACCTTCATATAATTTTTTAAGCCAACGAATTTTCTTGTACCCACGTACTTCATATCATAAAAGCTGAAACCAAACATTTCTGCAAAGGGCAGATATGTAAAGGTAAATAACAGCACCAGAGGAATAACCATAAAAGCAATCATAACAAATACCTTTTGTCCGTCTCTGCTTTTTGCCCATTCCCCAAATGTTCTTTTCTTTTTCGGCCTAGCCGCCTGAGTCATTGCCATAAGCTCTTTCCTCCTGATAACATATACATCCCGGATGTATTAGAGCCAAGGAGAGACCTCCCCTTGGCTCCATATTCATTACAATAGAAAGTTAACAGAACGTGCTTTCCATTATTTTTATCAATAACTATAACGCTATTGAATTCAAGGCTTCAAATTAGTATAATACTTCGATGCCAAGTTCTTCCTGTGCAGCATTCCATTTAGCTGTCCAGTCAGCCATAATATCATCAAAGCTTTCAGAACCTGTAGCTCCTGCTTCAACGATTCTCTGTACCTTAGCATTTCCGCCTGCATTGAAGGAAAGTTCGGATTCAGAGTTCATCTGATTTAAGAAATCAGCTTCACCGTCAAGGGCAGGCTGGTCACTTAATACTGTAGAGCCGTCGAATGCAGCATATAAATCAGGATTCTGTCCATCTTTATCTACTGTGTAACCGCCTTCGTTATAGCACCATCCGGATTCCTCTGTCATCCACTTAATAAATACCATAGCAGCTGTCTTGTTTTCATCAGAAGAATTGATATTGATACCATAGCTGTAATCACCACCAGCTAATGCATACTGTGTTCCGCCAACTGTCATAGGGAAAGGCATATATCCAACATCTTCACCATGGTCACCAGCTTCTACCATCTGAGCATATGCCCATGAACCCAGTACCATTGTGCCGATTTCACCGTTGTTCAGCATGCCCTTGCATCCTTCCCAGTCGGTTGTTGTGTAGTCTTCTTCGATTAAGCCGTTAGCTACTGCATCATAAAGAATTCTGTATAAGTTGTAAATACCTGTGTCATCACCGGGATCTTCAAAAGGAGATGCTGTATGAACAAGCTTCTGGTTCATATAAGTATCATCACCGTTTGATACGATACCGATGTAAGCATCCCATGCACCCATGGTCCAGCCTGCTGCATAGTTAGTATACAGAGGAATAGCATCTGTATTGTCTTTGATTAACTGTAAATCTGCAAGGAACTCTGTAGGAGTTGTAGGAAGCTCAGTAATACCTGCTGCTTCAAATACAGCCTTGTTGTACAGAACGCCCTGTGCGTTTGCCATGTAAGGAACACCATAGCTGAGTCCGTCATATTCCCAGATGTTTGCGAAGTTAATTTCCGCATCGAGGTTTGCAAGTGTGTCAATCGGATAGAAGTATGTGCTTAAATCAGCCTTGTCTACAGCAGGGATAAACATGATGTCACCCCAGTCACCTGTAGAAAGACGAAGCAGTGCATCTTCTGCATAATCAGTTACGCCTTCTGTTTCAACGGTGATATTAGGATATACCTTGTTGAATTCAGCAATCATGGCTGCAATAGTACCATCTTCTTCACGGTCTGTCTTGTGATGAATCCACTTAATGCTTGCTGTCAAATCTGTATAATCTGTTCCAACAGCAATCTGTGAATAAGAAGGAACTCCTTCAGGAGTTTCAGCTTCAGCTGTATCTGTTGTTTCCTCCTGTGTGTCTGTTGTTTCTTCTGTAGTTGTGTCTGCAGTCTCAGTTGTTGTATCTGCAGATTCTGTGTTGTCGCTGCTTCCGCCGCATGCAACTAAAGATAAGGTCATAGCTGCTGCAAGAGAAAGTGCTAAAACTTTTCTCAGTTTCATAATAACTTATCCTCCTTTTTGAATGTTACTAAAACTGTTTTTTCTCTGCCGCCACTGATTATGATTCTTTTTAACGGCAGGTTACTTTCGTAACTTAATTTTAATTATATTTACTTAATTTTTTTAATCATCACTTTTTATTGCATATAATATATTATTCTTGCCTGTTTTAGTCATTTCTTCTTTTTTCACAATTTTGAGCATCGTTTTTTATGCATTTTGCATACCGAAATATTACATTTTTTGACCAATAATTTACATTTTATTATTTATTAATTTAATTTAGCTTAATTTTAGCCTTATTTTTTAATTAAACTTAAATTATAAATTGATAAAATAAATAAAATATAATATACTTGATTAAAAGAAAATAAGGAGATGCACATTCATGAATATAAAAACTTCCTTTTTGAAATCATTGACATCTGCACCCAAGCTTTCATCCGGGCATAAACCCGAAGAATTTCTGGGACATATTTATAGTGAAGAAATCAATTCTGATTCCAAATTTCTCCGCATTCTGTCAGGCGGTATAATTCAGGCTTCTTCTCCTTACTCCTTTGACATCCGTTCTCTTGACTGCTATATGCTGCTTTACACTAAAAGCGGCTGCGGCAAGCTGCTGATTCAGAATCAGGTCTACACTCTCATGCAGTCTTCTCTTTTATTTTTAGACTGCCACGAGCGTTTTCGCCTGGATATCGCCATAGCCCCCTGGGAATATCAGATTTTATTTATAACAGGAAATCAGCTCAAAAACTACTATGATTTATTACCTGGAAGCACAGCCATCATGCCCCTGCTTCCTTATTCCGAGACTGCATTATGCCTTGAAAAGCTGTCTGTTTTTGACATATCGGATCAGACAGCTTCTGTCCTTTCGGCGTCTTCGCTGCTGAATACCATTATAACAGGCTGTGTGGTTTATCAGCTGGCGGACAATTCTCCGTCCCAGCTTATTTCTTCCTACTTAAACGAAATGAAAGAACTGTTTGACACTAATTTTCAGGAAAATTATTCACTCGATGATCTGGAAGAACGTTTTCACATAAGTAAGTACAGACTTTGCCGGGAATTCGGAGCAGCCTTCCATATGCCGCCCCTGCAATACCTGAACAGAAAAAGAATAGAGGTAGCAAAGCATCTGCTTCTTACTACCTCTTTAAAAGTCCACGAAGTGGGAAGCCGGGTGGGAATTGATAACACCAATCATTTCATTTCCCTGTTCAAGAAGTTTACCGGCCAGACTCCTCTGGAATATAAACAAAATAAAATATTATAATCTTCTTACACTGTCCTTTATCACCATATGTCCTTCCACAATGGAGATTCCCTGCTTATAATATTCACCTGACATTTTTTTCAGCAGGTTGTTGATTGTCTTTCTTGCCATTTCCTTTATATCCACCTCATAGGTCGTAATTCCCACATCGCAGATTCCGGGATGGATATAATTATCAAAACCCACTACCGAAATATCCTCGGGCACCCTGTAGCCTCTTTTTTTCAGGACATTGATGAATTCTCCCGCTGTCAGATCACAGTTGCAGACAAATGCCGTAGGCATTTTTTCAGGGAATTTGAACTCAAAATCATCGTCCCTCTGCCCATCCTCAATGTTTCTGTCTTCTATAATCCACTCACGGCGGACTTTCTGCCCGTTTTCCATAAGTGCCTTCGCATATCCGAAATATCTGTCTGTGATACTTCCGGTATAAAGCAGTGTTCCCACATAGGCAATATCTTTGTGACCCATTTCAAACAGATAATTGGTTAACTTATACATCCCGTAAAAATTATCCGTAACTACAGCATCGCATTCATGCCTTCTGTCATAAAAATCCAGACAGATAAAGGGTACATCAATATTTTGTTCCAGCATATTCAGATAGTCTTCCTTCAAAAGACCAAGGATTATCATTCCTTCCGTCTTATGTTCTTTAAGAAGCTTGGGAAGCTCCAGATTCTGCTCTGTTTCGAGACTGAGAACTTCCAGCATGGTAAAGCATTCCTTGGAAACAGCTTTTGTCGCCACCGCCTGATACATTTTCCAGTAAAAAGACTCATACTGGTCAAGATACCTTTCCGAAACAATAATGCCAATATTATAGCTCCTTTTTGCGCTCATCATTTTTGCTTCTGACGGCGAACGATATCCCATTTCCTTCGCCAGCTGCTTGATTTTTTCACGCATTTCCTCGCTGACGCCCTTCTGATTAGATAGTGCCTTAGAAACAGTCACCGTACTGACATTCATTATTTTAGCAATATCAGCCAGCTTTACTGCCTTTGCCATGTTTCTCTCCTCCGTTTCCCCTTTTATCAATTAACGGCTTTCAATTTCAAAAATTCTTGCCATTACAGGCTCGCCGTATTTCACTGCCAAAGCCTTTTCTTCCTTCAGATAGCCGTAACTGCAATTATCCTGCCGGGTTTTTGAAGGATAAGCAAGTCTTACCGAAAGTTCTCCTTCCCCTTCAAACAAATGGCCAAGCGGAATCTTTTTGCTTTCTTCGTTTCCGCCTCTTCTCCATAATGCAAGATATGCTTTCTTCTCTGTCTTAAGAACACTGCAGAGCCAGTTATCACGGCTGTCAGCAAGACCCCAGGGCCAATCCGGCAGAGCTTTTTTAATATCCTCCCTGATAGTCTTGTAATAGGCAATTCCTTCTTTTACCAGCGCCTTTCTCCCATCGGAAAGCTCTTTCAAATGCCCGCTTTGATGAATCCGCAAAAGCAGGGCATTTACCATATTATAAATCGTTTCCTCTTCATCCCCATCCCTTTGAGGATAAGACCAGACTGCTGCCTGCTCCGGTGTCAGCCCTGCACAGGCATTGGCTGCAATCGTTGCATAATTCCGGTAGTCCTCCTGGTCACTGGTAGACTGAATGCTGTATCTCGAAAGCATCGCATAGTCAATTCTAAGCCCTCCGCTTGAACAGTTATCAATTACCAAATCGGGATAGCGTTCAAAAACACCTTCCAGCCATTTTAAATATGCCCTTTCATGCGCCAGCATTCCTGCGCCCGGGCTGTCAGCATACAATTCTGTACCGATTCCCGGCTCAATGTTATAATCCATCTTTATATAACCGACTCCATACTCCCTTACAACCCTGTCGATTACCTCATCCACATGGGCAATTACTTCAGGATTTCTGAAGTCCAGCTGATATCTGCTCCTGTCATAAACACGTTTTCCGTGACGGACAAAAAACCAGTCATCCGGCGCTTTTTTTGCCTTTTCACAATTAATTCCCATAACTTCAAGCTCAAGCCACAGACCGGGAACCATTCCTCTGGCACGGATATAATCAGTGACCTCTTTTACTCCCTTCGGGAAACGCTCTTTCGATTCCTGCCACTCTCCTACGCTGTCCCACCATTCTCCGGGAGCATACCAGCCGGCATCAATCACATAATATTCACAGCCCATTTCCGCAGCCGCATCAATAAGAGGAAGCTCCTTTTCCGTAGTGGGGTCTCCGAACAGACAATTCATATAATCATTAAAAACAACGGGAAGCTTTTCATTATCCTGATTGGGACGCCTGATTTTACGCCGGTAGGAAGTGAGCTGTCCCATAGCCTTAGCAAAATCTGCGCTGCAGACGCCTACTGCCACCGGTACGGTGGTAAAGCTTTCCCCGGGCTTTAAGTTCTGAAACCAGTGGGACTGCACTTCGGCAGGACCGCTTAAAGCCAGATAAAAATGACCGTTTTCATCACTGATTTCCGTATGCCAGGAGCCGTTATGCTCTATCTGCCAGTAAAGAGAAGTGCCTCCATCCGTATTTTCCAGATATCCCATAGGAAGATATTTTTTCGTTGACCAGTTTCCCGTATTAGTAAGCTCAATGGTGCCGGATGTACGCTGATTCACTGTAGGCTGCGTCTGGCCAAGCCCAAGCTCGGGAAAGCTGTAGGAGTGGAAATTAAATTCCTTCTGCCAGCCGTTATATGCATATGTCAGTCTCATCTTATCATCAGAACTTGCATTTCCCTCTTTTTCTATGCCCAGATAATAAAAGGAAGAAATATATTCCAGCGTCTGCACCTGCTGCCCTTCATTAATTACCTGATGCTGCATCCTGACGGTGGATGTACCGGTATAAAACTGCCAGGTGGAAATTACCTTTGCCCCTGTCATTTCATCCTTTTGGGTTATGGTCAGTTTGCGCCCCGTTTCATTTCGTCCGTCTTCCATATTCACAAAAGTAAGCAGATATCCCGGCGCAGTTACAATGTGTTTATTTCCATGCTTCTCATAAGGCCTGTTATATCCGGAAAAATTAACCTGTACTACCTGAAAGCCTTCCTTAATAAAAAGATCGCTTTCTTCCAAATCTCTCATAGGTACGGAGGAAAAATGAAAAAGCTTTAACTGATTATCCGCTGTAATTCCAAAAACCAGGTAAATGCCATCTTCCTCCATCCGAATCCACTTCTTTACATATCCTTCCGTTCCTTTTGTCATTTCTTCTGTCCTCTCCATGCTGTTTATTCTTCTACAAGATGAATCAACTGTCCTTTAAAATCTCCCCAGGGGTTCTGAATATTAATTCCTGCCTTCATCAGCAGCTCTCCTGTATAGGTATTATCTTCCCCTTCAATCCGATATGTTTTTTCAGGTGCAAGCCCCTGAAGCTTTATTCTTCTGCTGTGACAGTTAGGACGGTTCAGCACCTGGACAAAGGTATAAAGCGCTTCCTTCTTGTCCTTGCTTACTACACCATAACAGTCAAAATAATGATTCTCTGCATAAGAAGCAATCCTGTAATAATCCCCTTCCCGCACAAGGTCATTATACTTATGATACATGGCCACCTGCTCTGGTATCATATTTCTGTCTTCTTCCGGTATCTTTGTAACATCCAGCTCATAGCCGAAGGTTCCCGCAAGAGCCACATAACCTCTTGTTTCAAAAGGTGTTACTCTTCCCACTGTATGGTTAGGGCAGTCGGATACATGTGCACCCATGGCGGAAAGAGGATAAATAAGAGCCGTTCCCTCCTGGATTTTTAATCTTTCAATGGCATCTGTATCGTCAGAACACCATATCTGGGGACTGTAATACAACATACCGGGGTCAAATCTTGCCCCGCCGCCGGAGCAGTTCTCAAGTAAAAGATGAGGGAATTCCTGTATCAGTCTTTCCTGCATTTCATAAACAGCCAGCACATATCTGTGATACAGTTCTCCCATTCTGTCTGCCGGAAGCTCAAGGGAACCTAAATCGGAAAGCTGCCTGTTCATATCCCACTTTACATATTCAATGTTGGCGCTGCGCAATATCTTAGCCACACACTCATAAGCATAATCCCTTACTTCTTTTCTGGTTAAATCAAGCACGTACTGATTTCTGCAAAGACTTGCTTTTCTTCCCGGAATGGCAATCGCCCAGTCAGGATGAGACCTGTATAAATCAGAATCCGGTGAAATCATCTCCGGCTCAAACCAGATACCGAATTTCATACCAAGCTTATTCACTTCGTCTACCAGATATTTTAAACCGCCCTTTAATTTATCTTCATTGACATACCAGTCTCCAAGGGCTCTGTTATCATCACAACGGCTGCCAAACCAGCCGTCATCCATAACCAGCATTTCAATACCCAGCTGTGATGCTTCTCTTGCAATAGCAATGAGCTTTTCCGTATCAAATTCAAAATAAGTTGCTTCCCAGTTATTAATTAAAACAGGACGCTTTTTGTCTTTATACTCACTGCGGATTAAATGCTTTCTGTAAAAATCATGGAAGGTTCTGCTCATCTTTCCAAGACCTTCACCGGAATATACCATTACTACCTCCGGAGCCTGAAAAGCCTCTCCTTTTTCCAGCTTCCAGGTAAAACCTTCGGGATGGATTCCCATCACCATACGTACCTGGTCAAACTGGTCTGACTGCACCTGTACCTTAAAGTTACCGGAATAAACAAAATGCATGGCATAAACTTCTCCGGTTTCCTGGGTCCCATTCTTTGTCTTAAGCGCCATAAAAGGATGATCCTGATGGCTGGATTCTCCCCGGATAGATTCTACACTGTACTTGCCGTGGCTCACCGGCACACTCTGAATCTGACGTTCCCTTGCCCATGAGCCATGCAGGGAAACAGCTTCAAAATCCTGATTATCCATATCCAGACAGGCAGAATAAACTTTGGTAAGATATACAGCTTCCTGTCCGTTATTCATTACTTTTACGCTTCGCGTAATCACATCCACATCATCAAATACACCATACTGTAAAACTGCCTGAAGCCCCGTTACCTTGTCCTCACACAAAATTTCCAGCACGCTGCACTCTTCCCTGCTTCCAAAGGACGAAGGAAGTCCTTCAAAAGATGTTTTTCCTTCTGTAATTTTATGGGAAACATAAGAAAGGGACAGGCCCATATTTCCGTTTAAGGTTCTGATGCTGATGCAGCTTTCACGATAATCTCCAAGTCCGTGAGTGGGATATTCCATGGCAAAGCTGTCCAAAAAGGAAACTCTGTCCCGATTATTCTCAGAAGGCACAAAAGGATTTTCCGAAATACGCATGAGATAACCAATGCGGTAATCATCAAGCCTTGCCCCATAATAGATGTGCCCGAGAAACTTATCTTCGTCTACAATGCCGATGGCATATGTAGTATTCTTCGTATCCAATTTAAAAATCTGCTCTTTTTCATGAAAAGTAATTGACATAATAAAAGCCTCCGAATTTGTTTTTTAGCTAAAAAATCACCTTTTTACTTAAATTATAAAGTAATTTTTTGCAATGTCAACAAATTCGGAGGAATCCAGGACACAAATTGTTCACAAAAATAATGCTGTAAATTTGGTATATTTCATGAATAAAACTGCTATTTCAAAAAAGCAAAAGGCTCCTTATCATCCCCATTTATGAATGAAATCAAAAGGAACGCCGCACGCAGGGAAACCCTTTCCTCACAAAGAATTCTTTTTGCTTCCTGCCTGTCCACCAAAAGAACTTCTATGGATTCTGTGCTTTCCGCAAACTCTCCGCTGATTTCTCCCTTCGCATATCCAAAAACCGAGGTGCTTGTTTCATCTGTAAGCCCTGCTCCCAGAAAATACGGTCTTTCATAGGCCGGGTTGCCATTTGTATAAGGCTCAAAGCTAAGTCCCGTCTCTTCCTTCATTTCCCTTACAGCCGCCTCCTTTGCAGTTTCACCCGCATCAATCAGTCCGGCCGGCAGCTCATAAAGATAAGCATCCAGAGGATAACGATATTGCTTTATCATTACAATTTTAGAAGGGTCATCCTTTAAAACAGCATAAATTACAATTCCGTTCAAAGCTGCCTCTCCTGTTTTTAAAGGAAGCTTTTCTTCCTTATTTCTGGAAGCAAAATAATAGTGAAAAGGCTTTCCCCTGCTATCTAACGCATCCATTTCGTATAAATTAAGAAATCTGTTATCTGTCAGCTTTCTGATATCTGTATACTTCCTGCCTTTTCCCTTTTCCTCCATTTCCATACTTTCCTTTCCGTTCCGCATTTACCCATGCCGGTATGTTATGATTCCATATATCTTTTATATTCTGCAATTTCTTCCGGTACCCCGCCCGGAGTATTTTCCAGTTTTCTGCAAAGAAGCGTAATCCGGTGTAATTTACGCGAATTAATTACCGTATATTTTTCAATCGCCTGCCTGTAGAGAGGGTTGGCTCCGATTTTGTTTCTGATTTCCCCGGGAAAGGGACAATATGTAAACAAAATATTTCTTGCAACCTTATTTAGCCTTGGCAGACCGGCGCTTTCATATTTTATCCACATAAGGTAATCTGAAACAAACATTGACTTATTATTGTTTCTGACTCTTGCAAGCTGTGTTTTGATTTTTTCCTTGGCATCCGGAGTTAAATCCTTATTTTTCCGGTAAAACTGTGCATAATCACAGTATTCGCTTGTCAAGGAAGGGTCGGAAACATCATTCCATCTGACTCCCTGTGCGCGCTTGCACATTTCCCAGCGAAATTCCCCTGTCAGACGTATCATACTCTGGGCAAACTCTTCCGTATGGAATATGGAGCACATCATACGTGCCGGGGTAGTACGCTTTTTGCCTTCAATTTCCTGCCACATAATACTTCTTCCGCCGATATTGGGCATCAGAATCATATCCGGCAAAACCTCAACCTCTATCATTTCATTGATGTCCCTCTCCCGCACGCTGAACATGGTTTCCCTGTAAAATGCCCTGAAATCCTTATGCCTTATTTCTTCTATTTCAGCAACCACTTTATCAGCTGTTATCAAATCGTTATCTAAAGGCCTGAAAACATTATGCTCTGAAAATATCGGGCAGAAAATACTGAGCTGTCCGAATGTAAGCCTGTTAATAATGGGAAACATATTTGTCATTTCAAAAATCACTTTTGAAATATTGCTGTTTAAAAGTGCGGCCTCCTGATTCCGGTCAATTCTTCCCATCCGCTTCTGTTCATGCAGATATTCCCTGTAATCCATATCCAGTTCATTTCTGCAGGGTTCCTTTTTTCCGCTGTAAATTGCCATCAGCCATTGGTAAAATGAATATACTCCTCTTTCCGGATCGGTGGGCAGTTCCTCTGAAAGTTCATATAAATATACCGCATTTTCCATACCTGCCAGTTCTTCATCAACGTAACCGAATGTGAAAAACATGTTAAGCACAGCCGGAAGCTTTTCTGCTTTAAGACTAGTCTTAAATGCCGCCTCATAAACCTTATAAAATAATTCTGCCAGCCTGCGTCTGAGAGCCGTGGTTCCTTCCTCGCTGCTGTTTTTATCGGACAGCTTTTTATAAGCAGCAACACTCGTTTTGAAATCTTTCCCGAGACTTTCTTCGCATGCCGCAAATTTTAAAATTTTATCAAGAGAGCCTGTAAGCTCCTCCATTATCTTCTGTGTTTCCACAATTTATTCCTCCCCATCAGAAGCCCACAGCAGTGCGCATTTTACTGCCTTCTTCCATCCCTTCAAAAGCTTTTCTCTGTGATTTTCTCCCATTTCATGAGTGAACTCCCTGCCCAGCTGCCAGTTCTCGCAGATTTCTTCCCTGCTCTCATAGTATCCTGTAGCAAGTCCGGCAAGGTAAGCTGCTCCGAGAGCCGTAGTTTCAATGCATTCCGGTCTGTAAACTTTAGCCCCCAGTATATCAGCCTGAAACTGCATCAAAAAATTATTGGCGCTGGCTCCTCCGTCCACCTTAAGTCCTGCGATGGAAACCTCCGCATCTTCCTCCATCGCTTTCAGCACATCTGCCGTCTGATAAGCAATGGATTCCAAAGCTGCCCTGATAAAATGTTCCTTTTTACAGCCTCTGGTAATCCCCACAATGGTTCCTCTGGCATACGGGTTCCAGTAGGGCGCTCCCATTCCGGCAAATGCAGGTACCATATAAACGCCTGTGGTATCTTCTACTTTATCTGTATACTCCTCTGTCTGGGCTGCGGTTTTAATCATCCGCATACCATCCCGAAGCCATTGAACAGCTGCACCTGCAACAAATACGCTTCCTTCTAAAGCATACTCCACCTTATCCCCGGTACTTGCCGCAATGGTAGTCAGCAGCCCATGCCTCGACGTAATTGCTTCCGTTCCTGTATTCATCAGTAAAAAGCAGCCTGTTCCATATGTATTTTTCACCTGGCCTTTCTGAAAACAGCACTGGCCGAACAAAGCTGCCTGCTGGTCCCCCGCTATTCCTGCAATGGGAATCTTTCCGCCAAGGACAGATGCATCCGTATATCCGTAAATGCAGCTGGAAGGCTTTACTTCAGGCAGCATGCTTTTCGGTATTTTAAGAAGAGAAAGCAGCTCCTCATCCCAGCACAGTCTGTGAATGTCAAAAATCATGGTCCTGGAAGCATTTGTATAATCAGTCACATGGACAGCACCTTTAGTTAGATTGTAAATCAGCCAGGTATCCACCGTTCCGAACAACAGCTCACCCTTTTCCGCCCTTTCCCTTGCTTCCGGCACATTATCAAGAATCCATGCTATCTTTGTACCGCTGAAATAGGCATCCGCAATCAGTCCTGTTCTTTCCTTAATCAGCTCACCGTATCCTCCGGCAGTCAGCTCATCCACCTTTTCGGCAGTACGTCTGCACTGCCACACAATGGCATTACAGACAGGTTCTCCTGTTTCCTTATCCCATACTATGGTAGTCTCCCTTTGATTGGTAATTCCGATTCCGCTGATATCAGAAGGAGCCGCTCCCACCATTGCCATAGCCTCAGTCAATACAGCAAGCTGGGAAGACCAGATTTCCATGGGATTGTGTTCCACCCATCCGGGCTTAGGATAAATCTGGGTAAACTCTTTCTGTGCCATACTGCAGATGTTCCCCTTCTTATCAAACAGTATACACCTTGAACTGGTAGTGCCCTGATCAAGTGCCATAATATATTTGCTCATATTCATACCTTCCCCTTTCTTCTGTTGCTTTAATGTAATTCCATATTTATTGTGGCAACCACATCCACTCCTGTACCCGCCACATCTCTTATCAGAATATCCCCCACTTTAACAGGCGCCTTTACAATGCCTTTATTAATTTCTTTCATACACTCCCATATCTTATTCCTGGGAATTTCCTCCTTGGTTTTCACCGATACCACTTTTCCCGCGCCGCCTTCCACCTTCATGATGGAAGTAACGGTTCGCTTAGGCGCTGTCACTTCATTTCTGGCATACTGCTCGCCTTTCTTACAGGTATTACCGGTAATGACAAGACTGCCGTCATCATTCTTGTCAACCGTAATTAAACAGCCTACCGGACATCCGATGCAGATTAAGGTCTTTCCCGCATCCCTGCCTTCCGGAATTATGCTCTTTGTTTTCTGCGGAATCTTCGGTCTTACTGCTTCGCCCCAGTCTGACGCTTTTTCCTTTATATAAGCTGCTGCAAATGCACCTGCACTCACAGCTTCCTTTGATACATTATCCACCAGGTCGTGAACATGCAGTACATTGCCGCAGGCAAAAATCCCTTCCGCTGTAGTCTCCAGTCTGGCATTTACCACAGGCCCCTGGGTTACGCTATCCATCTGTGCGCCTGCCCCTTCAGACAATTCATTTTCCGGAATCAGGCCGCAGGATAAAAGCAGCGTATCACAGGAAACATATTCCTCCGTACCCTTTATGGGCTTTAGGTTTTCATCTACTTTTACAACAGTAACGCCCTCCACCCTGTCTTTTCCGTGAATTTCCGTTACAGTATGACTAAGAAGCAGCGGAATTCCAAAGTCATCCAGACATTGCACAATATTTCTCTTAAGGCCTCCGGAATAAGGCATAATTTCCGCCACCAGCTTTACCTTAGCCCCCTGCAGACTCATTCTTCTTGCCATTATCAGCCCGATATCGCCTGAACCAAGCACTACAACTTCTTTGCCCGGCATCCGTCCTTCTATATTGACAAACCGCTGGGCTGTTCCCGCAGAATAAATGCCGGCAGGTCGAAAGCCCGGTATGTTCATAGCTCCCCTGGCTCTTTCCCTGCAGCCCATTGCCAGAACGACCGCTTTTGTCTCTATTTTAAAAAGTCCTTTTTCCCTGTTCATGGCTGTTATGATACAGGGAGAACCTCCCTTAACATCCACTGCCATGGTATTTAAAAGATAAGGAATTTTCTTTTCCTGAACCTTTTCTATATAGCGGACAGCATATTCCGGTCCGGTTAACTCCTCCTTAAAGGTATGGAGACCGAAACCATTATGAATACACTGATTTAATATGCCTCCAAGTTCTTTATCCCTTTCCAGAATCAAAATATCCGTAACACCGTTTTCATAGGCTGAAAGCGCCGCTGCCATACCCGCAGGGCCGCCGCCGATAATCACTAAATCTATTTTCATTATCCTTCCTCCTTTCCCTTAAATGCCTTCCGGTAAAATATTTTCCCCTGAAGGATTTTCAGGAAGAAGGTAGTAAGAGCCTTCCTCCGCTTTTATTACCTGACTTTCATCAATTCCAAGCTCCCGCGAAAGAATCTCCACAACCTTAGGTGAACAAAAGCCTGCCTGACACCGTCCCATACCGGCTCTCACTCTCCGCTTGACACCGTCCGTAGTGGTGGCTCCCAGGGGTCTTCGTATAGCATCCAGAATTTCTCCCTCTGTTACCATTTCACAGCGGCAGATAACATTGGCATAGGCAGGGTTTTCCTGAATCAGACGATGGCGCTCCTCATCCCCGGCAAGGGCCATACTGGGAATTCCCTTTCTTACCGCAATAAAATCCCCATTTTCTTCCGGCTGCAGATAATTATTTACCATCTGTGCCACGTATTCTCCCACTGCAGGCGCACAGCTAAGTCCCGGCGATTCCATTCCCGCCACATCAAAAAATCCGGGAGCACCCTTTACCTCTCCTATTATAAAATCACCTTTAGAGCTATGTGCCCTGAGTCCGGCAAAGGAAGTGATTACCTGACGTGAGGGCACCTGTAAAATACTGAGTGCCGCCTTTTCAAGCACTGTATCAAGACCTTCTGCTGTCGTATTAACACCTTCTTTATCCGGAATATCTTCTGCAGTAGGACCTGTAAGCAGATTGCCGTGAACCGTGGGCGTCACCAATATTCCCTTGCCAAGCGCCGTAGGTAGCTGGAACAGAGTATGGCTCACAAGATTACCTACTTTTTTATCATAAAGAAGATATTCACCCTTTCTCGGCGTTATTTGAAACTTATCCTCCTCATCACAGACCATATTGTGAATTTCATCTGCATAAACTCCTGCAGCATTGATTACGCTTCTTGCCTGAAAGCTTCCCTGATTTGTCAGAATTTCATACCCGCCGTCTTTTTTATGTATCTCTTTTACTTTGGTTTTAAAATGAAAATCAACCCCATTTACCGCCGCATTTTCCGCAAGAGCTATGGTAAGACCAAAAGGGCAGACAATTGCGCCCATAGGTGCATGAAGAGCCGCTGCAACCTTTTCCCCTACGGCCGGCTCTATGGCAAGAACTTTTTCCCTGTCCAGTATCTCCAATTCTCCGACTCCGTTTTCGATGCCTCTTTCTTTAAGCTCCTCAAGCTTATCCTTATCTTTATCATCAAAGCAAAGCACCAAAGAGCCATTCTGCTTATAAGGAAAATCAAGTTCTTCTGACAGCTGTTTCATCATGCGGCTTCCCTTTACATTCAGTTTTGCCTTCAGGGTACCGGGCTTTGCATCAAAGCCTGCATGCACAATTCCGCTGTTTGCCTTAGAGGTTCCTTCACATACATCAGCATTTTTCTCAAGCACAGCTATATTCAGTTTCTTTCTTGATAATTCTCTTGCAACGGCACATCCGCTTACGCCTGCACCGATAATCACTACATCCAGCATAATTATTTTTCCTTCCCGGCTGATTTCACGCATTTAGCAAAACGACCATACAAAAAATTACCCCAATCATTTTTTGTATGGTCTGATTTACTATAAGTATAACAGAATATTCAGTTTTTCTCAATATGCTTAATGATGGAAAAGTCTGATTCCGGTAAATGCCATTGCCATATCATACTTGTCACAGCATTCAATAACCAGGTCATCCCTTACGGAACCGCCGGGCTGCGCAATATATTTTACACCGCTCTTATGTGCCCGCTCTACATTATCAGAGAAGGGGAAGAATGCATCTGAACCAAGGGTTACATCCTGCATCTTATCAAGCCATGCTCTCTTTTCTTCTCTTGTAAACACAGGGGGTTTTTCTTTAAATACTCTCTGCCATGCTCCTTCGGCAAGTACATCCATATATTCTTCGCCGATATAATTATCAATGGCATTATCCCTGTCTGCCCTTCCAAGGCTGTCCACGAACTGAAGGTTCAGTACCTGAGGCGACTGACGCAGGAACCAGTTATCTGCTTTCTGGCCTGCCAGCCTTGTACAGTGTACTCTCGACTGCTGCCCTGCTCCGATTCCGATTGCCTGTCCGTCCTTTACATAGCATACAGAGTTAGACTGAGTATACTTCAAAGTAATCAGGGCAATCTTCATATCGATTAACGCACTTTCGGGAATTTCCTTATTTTTTGTAACAACATTGGACAATAAATCCCCGTCAATATCCAGCTCGTTTCTTCCCTGCTCAAAAGTAATTCCATATACCTGCTTTTTCTCAACAGGCGCAGGAACATAGGATTCATCAATCTGAATAACGTTGTAAGCGCCTTTTTTCTTCGCTTTCAGAAGTTCCAGGGCTTCCTGCGTATACCCCGGCGCAATAACGCCATCTGAAACTTCTCTTTTAATGAGGCGGGCAGTATCCGCATCGCATACATCAGATAATGCGATAAAATCACCAAAGGAACTCATTCTGTCCGCACCTCTTGCTCTTGCATAGGCACAGGCAAGGGGCGATAATTCTCCAAGGTCATCCACCCAGTAAATTTTAGCCAGTGTCTCTGTTAACGGAAGCCCTACTGCAGCGCCTGCGGGAGATACGTGTTTAAAAGAAGTGGCTGCCGGAAGACCTGTTGCTTTCTTCAATTCCTTCACCAGCTGCCAGCCGTTAAACGCATCCAGAAAGTTAATATATCCCGGCTTTCCGTTCAGCACAGTGACAGGGAGGTCACTTCCATCCTCCATAAAAATTCTGGAAGGCTTCTGATTCGGGTTACATCCGTATTTTAATTCTATTTCATTCATACTTGACTCCTTTCATTGCTTCAAAGCACGTTGTTTTCTATACTATTAATTGTTTTTATTGACTATCTTACTGCGGTATTCTCCTGTTGCAATGTCTATATACCTTACAAAAAGTGAAACCTTATTTTCTTCATTAAGGCTCTCCCAAAGCATATTCGTAAAAGCATCCATATCATTCGGAATTGCTACAAGCTTAGGTTCTCCTTCAAAGCTGGGGAGAGGATTTCCGTCATGCATATAGGTATGAATAAAATGTCCTTCTCCTGCAGTAGGATTTTCATAAGCAAAAGTATATCTGTGGCAGCTGTCAGGATTTCCGTTATTGCTCTTTAATATGGACATAGCATAATTATAGTTTCCGTTTTCCAGATGCATAATGCCGGAAATACGAGGAGTATAATTAGGAGCGTCCGGCTCAAATTCCCTGCTTCTTAAAGACTGTTCAAAGGTCAGCTGCTTATCCATGCCCTCATAAATGGTGTCTGTCTGGTCTCCGTTAGTAACAATGGTTTTATTACCAAGCACCCTTACCGGCGCATAAATAATAAGACTTGGATCCTCTAACTTGGAAGGGTCAAAAGCCTGGGTTCTGATGCCTTTTCCGTCCTCTACAAAAACACGGTTTCTGCTGTTAGAGCTTCTTCCCATAATAAAATACGCCGTAACCGCATACTTCTCGTCAGCAGATTTGCCGATTACAATTCCTCTTCCGGGATATGCATTGCTTTTCAGTTCTTCTTCCAGTGACAACATCTTCATTTTCTTTCCTCCTCTTTTTGTGAGCTTTGTCAAATTGAATAACAAAAACCGCCTGAGCGGCACTTTAAAAAGTGGTCGCCCAGGCGGTCGGCATTCTTATCAAAACCGCGCTCCCTGTGAGTACCCTCACAACGGTTACCCGTCTTCCGCCAGTTGCGCAGCCCTTTCTGCAATCATAGTAACATGAGTGCCGCTTTATTGGCAAGTAGGTTTTGGCATAAATTCTGTTTATTATTTGGAGGAACCAATAATTTCGGAAATCTTGTTGTCACGAAAGTTTCCCTTTTCTCACCCTCACAAACACCCAGACAGAACTGATAACATCCGCCACAAAAAAGAAATGCAGAATGCCATGCACCAGTGCAAAATTTTTCGACACTATGCCCTGCTTTCCTGCGCGAATCAGAGCATTCACTCCATACATGGATGTTGTTATTAACAGCAGCAAATCAATTACAAATAATATAAATATAATAACCGGGCTTATGAATATCAGCGCCGGAACAACCATTGCCAGAAACATTGCCGCTCCTGACAAAAATACAACCAGATAAAACGGAATATGCAAAAGTTTGATTAACATATTAAAGAAGGCCAGTTCATAACAGGAATTGTCTCCTTTATATAAACAGGCATTCACAATATTCATGACATAAACAACAACTGTCATGGCAATATAAAGCCAGATTAATTTTGAATATAAAGCTTCATTTGCGCTTCCTGCCATAAGGACAGCTATAAACAAATATGGCCATATCAGCAAAACCACAGGCAAAATTTTCTTAACAATACCATTCATTTCCCGTCTAAACTACATCCTTCCTTTTAATAAGTCAGAACCTCATGTCCGTCCTGCGTAACAGCAACCGTTATTTCCCACTGTGCAGAGGGTTTTCCGTCTTCGGTATAAACAGTCCAGCCGTCCTTATCATCAATATAGATTTCAGAAGTTCCCATATTTACCATTGGTTCTATAGTAAAGACCATACCCGGCACCATCAGCATTTCCGTTCCTGCTTTTGTTACATAGCTGACAAAAGGCTCCTCATGGAATTCAAGGCCCACGCCGTGTCCGCCAATATCCACGACTACACTGTAACCGTTTGCTTTCGCATGGTCATTGATGACCTGCGCCATATCACCAAGGAAATTCCATGGTTTCACCTGCTCAAGACCCAATTCAACACATTCTTTGGTTACCTGAACCAGTTTCTTTTTTTCCTCGCTCACTTCCCCAATACAAAACATTCTGGAGGAATCGGAAAAATATCCTTTGTATATAGTGGAGACATCTACATTTACAATATCGCCCTCCTGCAGTATTCTGTCCGGTGAAGGAATACCATGGCATACCACCTCATTAATAGAGGTACATACACTCTTGGGAAATCCTTCATAATTTAAAGGTGCCGGAATACCACCCATTCTTGTAGTCACATCATAAACCAGCTTATCAATTTCTTCCGTGCTTACACCGGGACCAATCATTTTAGCCACTTCATCCAGAACCGCTATATTGATTACACTGCTTTCCTTAATTCCTTCTATCTGTTCTCTGCTTTTTAACATATCATGCCTGGGAACAATATGTCCTTCCAGTTCATAATGATGAATTTTTTCATCCATTGCCATATGACAGCTCTTGTATTTCTTTCCGCTGCCGCACCAGCAGTGGTCGTTTCTTCCTAATTTTTCCATCCTTATACTCCTTGCAAAACCGCCTGCGGCGGCTGATTTTCTATAACATAAAGAAAAAATCCCAGACACGCTATGTGTCTTAGATTTTTCTCTGTCATTCTTTATTATATTCCTGAAATGCTTCCATAAAGCTGGAAATATTCTCGCAAATACTGCGCTTCTTAAATACAGCAGAACCGGCAACACAAATATCGGTTCCTGCCTCAATAATATCCCTTACATTTTTCTTTCCGACACCGCCGTCCACTTCTATTTTAACCGGCATTTCATTTTCATCAATATATTTCCTGAGCTGCCTGATTCTGTCATATGCCTCCGGCATAAAGGCCTGTCCGCCGAAGCCCGGCTCCACACTCATAATCAAAATCATCTCAACTTTATTAAGATAAGGATAAACTGCTTCCACAGGTGTACCTGGCTTAATAGAAAGCCCTGCTTTTAAACCAAACTCATGAATTCTGTCAATAACAGCATCCACATCCTCTGCTGCTTCCAAATGGAATGTGATGCCGTCGGCACCACATTCCGCAAAATCTTTAATATAACGTATGGGGTCTACAATCATCAAATGCACATCAAAAAACTGACTGCTTACCTCCCTGATGGATTTAATCAGGGGCATCCCAAAGGAAATGCTTGGAACAAATACCCCGTCCATAACATCAATGTGAAGATACTCTGCGCCCAGATTTTCCGTTTCTCTGATTTGTTCTCCTAATATACTGAAATCCGCTGCAAGAAGGGATGGCGCTAAAATATACATTATCATATCTCCATATCTTAAACTATCTTTTCATTCTTTATTTCAAAAAATCCTTAATCTGCTCGTAAATTCCTTTGCCGTCCAGCTTATACTTCTCAACCAAAGCCGCTGCGGAACCGGATTCACCGAACACATCCTGCATACCTATTTTCTTAACAGGAACAGGGAAAGATTTGCAAAGCGCATCACAGACAGCACTTCCAAGACCGCCGATAACAGAATGCTCTTCAGCCGTAACTACTTTGCCTGTCTTTTTAGCTGAATTAACAATAATTTCTTCGTCCAGAGGCTTAATGGTACAGATATTGATTACCTCTGCGCTTATACCCTCTTCTGCCAGCATATCAGCTGCTTCCAACGCGCTGCCTACACAGATACCTGTTGCCACGATAGTCACATCGCTGCCTTCTCTTACCACAGTACCCTTGCCGATTTCAAATTTATAGTCAGGTCTGTCATTAATAACGGGGCATGCTGCACGTCCGAATCTGATATATACAGGTCCTTCATGCTCCACTGCTGCCCTGACTGCTGCCTTTGCTTCCACATCATCAGCAGGACACATAACCACCATGCCGGGAATTGTCCGCATCAAAGCGATATCTTCATTACACTGATGGGATGCTCCATCCTCACCTACAGTGATTCCTGCATGAGTAGCGCCGATTTTTACATTTAAATGAGGATAACCTACTGAATTTCTTACCTGTTCAAAAGCTCTTCCTGCTGCAAACATGGCAAAACTGCTGACAAAAGGAATTTTCCCCATAGTTGATAACCCGGCTGCAATACCCACCATGTTGCACTCCGCAATACCGCAGTCGATATGTCTTTCCGGGTATGCCTTCTTAAATACACCTGTCTTAGTCGCTGCTGCAAGGTCAGCATCTAACACTACAAGATTCGGATACTCTGCTCCCAGTTCTACAAGGGCATTACCATAGCTTTCTCTGGTTGCAATTTTCTTTACATCTGCCATTATGCTTCCTCCCTGCTTAATTCTTCACTGATTTTTTCAAGGTCTGCCATTGCCACTGCATATTGTTCATCATTAGGCGCCTTGCCATGCCAGTCAACGCTTCCTTCCATGAAGGACACACCCTTGCCTTTTAAGCTGTGGGCAATAATGGCTGTAGGCATTCCCTTCGTTTCACGGGCTTCCTTAAAAGCTGCGCGAATCGCATCAAAATCATGGGCATCCACATTAATTACATGAAAATTAAAAGCTTCAAATTTCTTGTCAATGGGATAAGGTGAACAAACATCTGCAATTGGTCCGTCTATCTGTAAACCATTGTTATCCACAATCACCACAAGATTGTCGAGTTTGCGGTGTCCCGCAAACATGGACGCTTCCCATACCTGTCCTTCTTCAAGCTCACCGTCTCCAAGAAGCGTATAAACTCTAATATCTTTATTATCCATTTTTGCTGCAAGCGCCATACCTACAGCTGCGGAAATACCCTGTCCCAATGAACCGCTTGACATATCAACACCCGGTATGTACTGCATGCTGGGATGTCCCTGCAGATAAGAGCCAAGCTTACGAAGTGTTGTCAGATCCTCTACGGGAAAATATCCTCTGTTAGCCAGAGTAGAATAAAGACCGGGAGCAGTATGTCCCTTGGATAATACAAAACGGTCTCTGTTTTCCATTTTGGGGTTTGCAGGATCAATATTCATTTCTTCAAAATACAGATATGTATAGATATCCGCTGCCGACAGGGAACCGCCGGGATGACCTGCCTTTGCACTGTGTACTGCCGTAACGATGCCTTTACGCACCTCATTGGCAGCCTTTTTAAGCTCCAGATTATTCATGATTACCTCCGTTCCAATACCTTTTAGCTTTTAAAAATTCCTTTCAACATCTTTCGATATTTTATCATATTTTCAAATATGCGTCTATAACATAATCATAGTACTTTTCAGAACCTTCAATTCATATAATCAAATGAAAGCATATTCCGAGGTTTCTTCGTGCAAAATAAACAGAAAATAAATATTAAACAATGGTATATTTATCCGGCTCTCATTATTCTGCTGCTTACCGCCCTTTTCTCCGTTTATTTTTTTATTGGCGATAAAATACGATTCAAAAGATTTTCAAAAAGCTTATTTATATCCGAGCTTTCCGGTGATACTTTAAGCCTTCACTATACTATTGCCTATCCTGAAAATTACGGACTGGACACAAAAGCTGCCCTCCCCTGTTATACAGGCGGAGAAGCTGCCTCCGGCGACAAGGCGGAAATTCTGAAAATGCTCTCTTCCCTGTCACATATATCAAAAAATCTTTTAAGTGAATCAGATGCTTATACCTATGACCTTTTAAACCGTTATCTGCTGCGGAAGCTTTCAGGTGCTGAGTTTAATTATTATGCGGAACCCTTTTCTCCCGGTTCCGGCATTCAGTCAGGACTTCCCATACTTCTTGCAGACTATACCTTCCGCAGAAAGCAGGATATTGAAGACTATCTTTCTATTCTGGACCAGACGGATGAATATTTTCAGGGTCTCTTACTGTATGAAACGGAAAAAGCTGCTGCCGGCCTTTTCATGGCTGACTACTCAGCTGCCAAAGTAATAGAACAGTGTGATTCCATTATGGATAAAAAACAACTGGCAGAGGGCACTCATTTCCTTCACACCACCTTTGAAGAACGAATATCCGATTTAACGGAAAGCGGTCTGCTTACCGAGAAAGAGGCAGCGCAATATATTTCTGAAAACGACAGGCTTCTGACTACTGTCATGCAGCCTGCTTATGAACAGGCCGCAGATACCTTTACCATTCTGGAAGATAAGGGAACCAACAGGCAGGGGCTTTACTATTTCCCCGAAGGCAGAGATTACTATGAATATCTGCTCGCATCCACCACAGGAAGCGACCGCCCTGTATCCGAAATCAAACGACTGCTGTATGATGACTTCAGGAATAACTATAATGCCATGCTCGCTCTTATTGCCAACTATCCTGAAATAGCAGATACTGCACTTGCCCCCTCTTATGATTTGCCCATAAGCGATCCTGCAGAAATGCTGCGGGATTTACAAAGCCGCATGGCAGAAGATTTCCCCGCTTTTCCTGTAAGCAACAATGATTTCAGAACCTCTGTCACCATAAAAAATGTTTCTCCTTCCATGGAGGACTACTGCAGCCCGGCTTACTATCTTACACCGCCTATTGATGATATGAGCCGCAACATCATATATATCAACGGTAAAAACAAACCCGACAACCTGACACTCTACACTACTTTGGCTCATGAAGGCTATCCCGGCCATCTGTACCAGACTGTCTACAGTCAGCTGTTTATGGAACAAAACAGCGTCTCTTCCATCCGCCACCTGCTCCACTATGGCGGCTATGTGGAAGGCTGGGCTTTTTATGTAGAAAATCTTTCTTATTTTTATGCCCGGGAACAGGCAAAAACAAATCCTTATGCTGCTGCCTGGTATGAGGCCTGCCGTCTGAACCGCAATATTCATTTGTGCCTGTATTCTTTACTTGATATTGCCATTCATTATGACGGCGCCACACTCCCCCAGGTACAGGAAATACTGCAGAGCATCGGAGTGACCGATACTTCATCTGCAGCCGCCGTCTATGAATATATCGTAGAAGAACCTGTTAATTACTTAAAATATTATTTAGGGTACCTGGAAATTGAGCTTCTTAAATCACAGGCAAAAACTCTCTGGGGCGATGAATTTTCCTTATATCGTTTTCATAAGTTTGTTCTGGAAACGGGTCCTTCCGACTTTACAGGACTAAAGGACAGATTATATACTTCCGGGGCAGCTCTATCATCAAAAACGGAAGATTAATAAGACAACTGCAATCATACAGCAGGCAGCCTTATTCCTCCATCATGCTTTCAATATATCCGCCATCCCAAAGCAGTATTTTCAGCTTTTTAGCCGCTTCTACTGCCGGGGTGGTGAAATATTGATTGGTCATTACGGCTCCTACCATTCTGTCATAATAATCTCTTCCCGCATAAGCCTCCTGAACAGCCTTCACGCCTACAGGCGCAGAGTAACGTTTGCATTGAACGGCATAAGTCACACCGTCTTTTTCCGCCAGAATATCAATTCCGTAATCACCGCTTCCTTTTGTAACCTCCACCTCATCAAAACCGTGGCTTCTCAGTAGGTCCGCACAGAAAAATTCAAATTCATGTCCTTCCATATCTTCAAAGCCCTGTACCCTGCGCCTTTTAATAATCGCTTTGAAAAACAATGTACACAGCAGTGCCAGCAATATAATAATTATTAAAACGGCAATTATCATTTCTAACTTTATGTCCATTTTTACTCTTCTCCTGTTTATTTGACAAAACGGTAAAACCTTCCTATACTTTTTAACAATAGATTATGGAAGGAATTACTAAATTCAACTATGGAAAACCTGATATTCAGTTTAAATGCCACTATTCCCATATTTCTTGTTATGGTCATCGGATATGTATTGAAAAACCTTAAATTCGTGGATGAACCCTTTATTAAAACCTTAAATTCCTTTAACTATAAAATAACACTTCCTGTGCTTCTGTTCAAAGACATTTCAGGTTCTGATTTCCGTGAAGTATGGGATACTTCTTATGTTCTTTTCTGTTTCTTTGTCACACTGTTTTGCATTACCGCTACCTGGATTATTACCTCCAAAGTATATCATAAAAAGAACCTTGTGGGAGAATTTGTACAGGCTTCCTACCGGAGCAGCGCTGCTGTTCTCGGCATTGCTTTTATCCAGAATATTTACGGAAATGCCGGAATGGCTCCCCTTATGATTATCGGAACAGTTCCGCTTTACAACATTGCGGCGGTTCTGATTCTTTCCTTCACTGCACCTGAAAACGGCAGTCCCAAAGGCTTCAGCTCTGCAGCACTGAAAAAATCCGTTAAAGGAATCATTACTAATCCCATTATTCTGGGAATTCTGGCGGGCATGGCAGCTTCCCTGCTCCGAATTGAATTCCCCGTAATTATTTCCAAGACAATAAGCAATATTGCAGTGCTTGCAACGCCCCTTGCCCTGCTGGGCTTAGGTGCCGGTTTTGAAGGCAAAAAAGCGTTGGCGGAAATAAAGCCAACGCTCGTCTGCTCTTTTATTAAATTACTTCTCTGGCCTGCTCTTTTCCTGCCTCTTGCGGCTGTCATGGGGTTCCGTACCGAAAAACTGGTCGCCCTTCTTGTCATGCTGGGCTCCCCCACCACTGTCAGCTGCTATATCATGGCTAAAAACATGAAACATGAGGGCATTCTGACTTCCAGCGTAGTTGTGACAACTACCTTTTTCAGTTCAGTTACCCTGACCTTCTGGCTGTATCTGCTGAAGAGTTTTCAGTTAATCTAAAAAACAGGTTTTATGAAAAAGGAATAATCAATGTCCTTTCCGGCATCAATATGGTAAGCCGGTTCCACATCTGCTCCCCAGCTGTCCATGCCTCCCACACCTCTTACGGCGCCGTAAATACAAAGCACTGTTCTCCTTTCCGGAGGCAGTTCTTCCTGATGAGTGGCATTTTCCAATTCTCCTGCGGTATAAGGCAGACAGGAAAAAGCAAATTCTTTTTCAGCTGCTTCAAATCGAAGCGCGGACACTTCTTTTTCCTTACTCGTATTATCAAGAACCTTACTTCTGAATACCTCAACCCATTTGGTATCCATATGCATTCCGCAGTCCTGAGGTACCAGATAGGGCGTAACCGGAAGCCCTTCCACCTCATAAACTCCGGGAACTCCGCCTGCTTTTCTGTCAGGATAGGTCTCGCCTGAAAGCCCTTCATACACAAACTTATCCGCACAGGTGGGCATAATAAACCGCAGACCGAATACAGGAAGCTGGGGAAGTCCCTCTTTTCCATTGTAATGAACATGTACCTGTATATTTCCTGCTTTGTCCACCTCATAGGATACTGTCACCTGTGTTGCAGGACATGTAATCGTTTCGTAGCTGTAAGTAATTTTGATTTTTTCTGCTGTTTCATGTGCCGTATATTTATTATTTTCCGGCGCACAGGGAAGAGGAATCTCCTTTCCGTCCACTGCAACTGCTGCCGATACGCATTGAATGAATGTATCTGCGGAAAGCCACATACCGCTCTTAACAGGGAATTTATTGCCTCTGTCATTATCCGTAACAGCCCTCCAGAAAGTGGGCCTGGGAGAGCGATACAGCCATTCCTTTCCGTCCGTTACAATGGATTCCGGACCGCCTGTCGAATAAGAAAAAATATAGTGAAATTCTTTTCCCGCGCTGCTGCCATGCACTCCCAGAGTAACATCTCCATACACAATATTTAATGCGCTGCTTATGGCTTCTGCCTTATCCTGAAAAATTTTATTTGTGCAATCCATAGTAATACCTCACTTCCTGCATAGCCGGCTTTTCCGTCCTGTCCGCAAAAACAATGCCGTTTCCTGAAAACTCGTAATCAGCAGGTCTGTCATCGAAGTCCCCGCCGTAGCGCAGAACCTTCCGTCCTGTCACCTCATCTGTTACCATAATTGCCTGATCAATAAAATCCCAGATAAAACCGCCCTGATACATCTCATATTCATCAAGAAGCCTGATATAGGAATCCATTCCTCCCAGGGAATTTCCCATATCATGCATATATTCACAGAGAATAAAAGGCTTCTTCGGTTCATTCTCCAGATATTCTTTTACCTGGTCAGGTGTGGCATACATTCTGCTTTCCATATCTGATATGGTATCCTCGTAGCTTCTGTTCTGGACTACCCCTTCATAATGCACCAGTCTGCCGTCATTTTTCTCCTTAAAGTAAGCATTCATCGCTTCTATATCATCTCCGGCATAAGACTCATTGCCAAGAGACCAGAATAAAACCGAAGTATGGTTTTTGAAAAATTCAAAATTGCTCTTTGCACGGTCAAGAACTGCTTCTTTCCATTCGGGGATACTGCCCGGAACATTCCAGGAAGGCTCTACACTTCCCATTTTCTGCCAGGAACCATGTGATTCCAGATCGGTTTCTGACATCATGTAAATCCCGTTTTCATCACACATAAAATACCAGGAAATCTGATCCGGATAATGGCAGGTGCGCACTGCATTAATATTATTGGCACGAAATGTCCGTATATCCTGCTCCATCTCTTTCCTTCCGATACATCTGCCGCCTTCTGCACTCCATTCATGGCGGTTTACACCGTTAAGAATAAGACGCCTGCCGTTTAAAAGCATAACCTTATTCACAATTTCCAGCCTTCTGAAACCAATTTGATAAGGCACTGCTTCCACCATATTATCATTCTCGTCATACAGCCCAATCATCAGCTGATATAAGTATGGGTTATGATTATCCCAGGGTATTACCTGCCCTACACTTCGCGGCGCCATTTCACAGTCAATTTCCCGAAAATCAGCCGTCATAGTTCCATCATCCCGTTTCACCGGTGCCTTCACATCTCCCGGCAAAAGCATATGATACCGAAGCAGTTCTTTCCCTTCTTTATCAAAAAGAGAAATTTCAGCTCTTCCCGTCATCTTTTCCTTCATGGAAATCTTGAGATTCAAAGCAAGGCTTCCTGTGCTATCTTCATCAAGCACAGGCTTTGCCCAGAAATCCTCCACATGTATCCGGGGCTTGGCATACAAAGTTACATTGCGGAAAATTCCGAAGAAACGGAAAAAATCCTGATCCTCTAAAAATGCCGCAGTACTTCTCTTATGGACCTCCACCGCAAGAACATTTCCTTTTTCTTTTATGTAAGGTGTCAAATCAAATTCCGAGGGAGTAAAACTATCCTCCGCATAACCCACAAAGTTACCGTTGAGCCACAAATACATAGCCTGCTCCACACCTTCAAAACGGATAACCACTCTTTTGGAAACAAGACCCTCCTCAAGGTCAAATTCTTTCAGATAGGAGCCCACCGGATTATAGGAAGCCCTGCTGAACATGCCTTCCCATTCCTTCGTTTTCCCAAGACTGTATGCAGGACGCCTGTAAAAATGTCCTTCCCATGGATACATGGTATTGATATAATGAATTTTGTCGAAACCCGCCATTTCAATATGGCATGGTACCTTAATTTCATCAAAATCTCCGGCATCAAAATCCGGTTCGTAAAATGATGCCGGTCTTGAAGCTGCATTCTCGGAATAGCGGAACTTCCATATTCCGTTCAAAGACTGCGCCAAAGAATTTTCTTTTGTTTCCATTTCCTCCTGATTCATAAAAAAGCTGTGGTCGCTGTGTGCTGCCAGACGGTTTACCTGAAAAACTTCAGGATTGTCCAGCCATAAAATATCTGCCTTCATGAAAACCTCCCTATCTTCCGACAGTTTTTAACTGCCATAAAAAGATGCTTTGTCTATACTTATAACTGTGCCGTATTTTCTTCATTAATGCAATCATTTTTTCTAATATTTTACCTGTTTTTATAAAATTTTTATTCCCGTCCATATACCCTGCCCCAGCAGCCCATCACATAATCCCCGCCAGAACCACACTGGCAATAATTCCTGCCAGTGTGGAAACCAGTGCGCCTGCCAGCGTATATCGTGTTCTTGTAACTTTAGCTGCCAGAAAATATACGCTCATGGTATAAAATATGGTCTCCGTGCAGCTCATCATAATGGAGGTAACAAGCCCGATAAAGGAATCCGTTCCGTAATTTTTAAAAATATCCAGCACCAGCCCGGTTGCTGCCGAGGAAGAAAACATTTTAATAATAGCAAGAGGAATCAGCTCCGCCGGGAAATGGAAAAGCCGGGACAACGGCGTGCACAGATTTCCGAGAAAATCAAGAAAACCGGAAGCCCTGAGGACACCTACCGCAATCATAAGGGCAACCAGTGTGGGCATGATTCCTACAACGGTTTTAAACCCGTCCTTTGCTCCTTTTACAAAATCTTCATATACATTGCATTTATTAATCACCCCATAAGCAATGATATAAAAAATCAATACCGGAATAATAATATTGGATATATTGGATAAAAGCTGAGCCATATATGTAAGACCTGTTATTTCTTATCCTTACAATATATGGCTCTTTTTATAAAAAAAATCACTTTAAAATGACTTTTTCTTTTTTTAAATTAATGTTACCGCAGCATCCCCTGTCAGAGGATTTCTCACCTGATAATCAAACAGCACAAAGCCTGCAGCTTCCCTTTTCCTCCTCACCTTTTCCGGGTCCTTCTCCCAAACCGGATAATAAAACGCTTCCATATGAGTCATTTTCAGGGTCTGTTTTGCATGGTATTCGGCATACCCCTGCAAAAACTTCGGATTTTCTTCTTCCCTTTGATAGAAATCACGAATCTGCTGATGATAGACGGATAAATCCCTGCAAAAAGACGGACGGCTCTTGGCATTTTCCCGCAAATAAAAATCAAAGGTCAGCAATTCTTCATAAAGCTCCCTGCCTTCTGCATCTGCCTCACAGGCAAAGTCAAGAAGCACCTGATAGCGATAGCTTCTGGCAGGTGTATTCACAAAATATCCCTTTTCTTCATAATACCGTGAAAGCGCTTCAAACATGGAAAAAGGATTGGCAAAGACCCTTTCCAATACGGAAACAGTCCGTCGGAACTGATTGGAATTATAATAAATTTCAACCATTTCCTCCACCTGCTTCAGCCGTAAAACCTCTTCATAGGACAGCCAGTCCGTAAAAAGCACCTCATAAGGCGGCCTGGACTGACAGGCAATTCCATACTGCTGCGCTCTTTCTGCCATAGGGGAACCTTTCAATACCTTTAGAAATCCAAGCTGCAGCTGCTCCGGCTTCATGGCATATACTTCATTAAAGGAATTTGCAAAGCTGTCATAATCTTCAAAAGGAAGCCCTGCTATTAAATCAAGGTGAATATGAATATTTTCTCCTTCCTTAAGCTCACCCACCACCCTGGCAATATGCTCTGTATTCACATAACGGTTTATTTCATGCAGGGTCTTTTCATTCGTGGACTGTACACCGATTTCCAGCTGAACCAGCCCGGGACGCATAGCTTTCAGCAGCCCTGTTTCTTCTTCTGTCATAATATCCGCTGCAATCTCAAAATGGAAATTTGTTATGCCATTGTCATTCTCTCTGATGTATTTCCAGATTTCCATGGCATGCTGATGATTACAGTTAAAGGTTCTGTCAATGAATTTAACCTGGGGCACCTTTCTGTCTAGGAAAAACTGTAATTCCCTTTTCACCTTATCCATGCTCCTTAAGCGCACTGTTTTATCAATGGAAGATAAACAATAGCTGCACCGGAAAGGACAGCCTCTTGCAGATTCATAGTAAATAATTTTATTTTTAAAATTCTCAAGATTTTCATATAGAAACGGCAATTCGTTTATATCCAGCATTTTCCGGGGAGATGTATGACCTTCCCGAAGAATCAGTCCGTCTATTTGGGTCAGCTTTTTCCCTTCTGTCTGCTTCCGGCAATAATATTCCAAAAGCTCCTTAAAGGTGTCTTCGCCCTCTCCCGCCATAATGCCGGTGACCATGGGCCAGGAACTAAGAAGCTGAGGTCCTTCAAAGGAAACCTCCGGTCCTCCCAGCCAGATATCCCTGCCCGGCAGAATTTTAGGCAGCTCCAAAAGCAGCTCCTGCACCAGATTGAAATTCCAGATATAACAAGAAAACCCGATAATATCGGGCTTTCTTTTGAATAAATCCGCTAAAATTTCTTCTTTTTGATTATTAATTGTGTATTCCGCCAACTCCACATATTCTTTGTATTCCTCCCCGGCATAAGCCCGAAGGCTGTAGATTGCCGGATTGGAATGAATATATTTGGCATTGATTCCCACCAGTAAAAATTTCATAGCTTATATACTCTTTATAAATCTGTCAAATGCTTCCTGGCCTTCTGCATTTCTCTTATAAACGCCGGCATCCTCAAGCACCTGCATAAACACAAGGCCGATTTCCTTTTCCACGATTTCATCGATATTTGAGCTGTCGATTTTATCATATTTTACCTTAAACTCATCCACCCAGTCGGCATGTTTTTCAAGAACTTCATCCTTACGCAAATCCTCACCTGCAAGCACGGCTTCCTTAAGCTGCTCCATTTCTCCCTTTAATCTGGCAGGCAGGACTGCAAGACCCATAACCTCGATTAAACCGATATTTTCCTTCTTAATATGATGAAGCTTTGCATGGGGATGATAAACACCTAAAGGATGTTCCTCGGTAGTAATGTTATTCCTAAGCACCAGATCAAGTTCAAATTTATCATTTCTCTTTCTGGCAATGGGAGTAATTGTATTATGAGGTTCTCCGTCTGTTTCCGCAAAAATAAAAGCAGCCTCGTCAGTATACCCTCTCCATTTATTTAAAATCACATCGGCAAGCTCTATAATTCTGTCCGTATCTCTGCCGCTTAAACGGATAACAGACATAGGCCATTTTACAACGCCTGCTTCAATATCCTCAAAGCCCTTTACAGTAAAGGTTCTTTCAACAGGGGCTTTCGCCATGGCAAACTCATAATGCCCTCCCTGAAAATGGTCATGACTTAAAATGGAACCGCCTACAATAGGCAAATCTGCATTGGAACCCACAAAATAATGAGGGAACTGCTTTACGAAATCAAACAGTTTGCAGAAGGTGTTGTGCTCTATCTTCATAGGCACATGCTGTCCGTTAAACACGATGCAGTGCTCATTGTAATATACATAAGGAGAATACTGAAAGCCCCAGGTATCACCCTGAATTGTCACAGGAATAATGCGGTGGTTCTGTCTTGCAGGATGATTGACTCTTCCTGCGTAGCCTTCATTTTCACGGCAGAGCAGACATTTGGGATATCCGGACTGCTTTGCATTCTTTGCTGCCGCAATGGCCTTGGGATCCTTTTCCGGCTTGGAAAGGTTAATGGTAATATCCAAATCTCCGTACTCGGTGGGAGCAAGCCACTTCATATCCTTTTTAATTCTGTATCTGCGGATATAATCGGAATCGCAGCTTAATTTATAATAAAAGTCAGTAGCCTTCACAGGGCTTTCTTTATACAGTTCCCTGAATTCACGGATTATTTCACTGGGTCTCGGAAGAAGCATGCTCATGATTTTTGTATCAAACAAATCCCTGTAAACCACACTGTTTTCACTCATTAAACCGGCTTCATAAGCATAATCAAGCATCCTTGCGAGAATTTCCTCCAGATCCTCTTCTGAAACCTGTACCGGCTCCTTTAAGTCTTCAATTTCTTCCAGACCAAACAGCTCAAGCAGCCTGTTAACCGTATATATCTCGTCTTCCTTTGGAACCAGCCCGGTTAAAATACCATAGGCTGTTAATTTTCTGATATCATCCTGAATCATTACCTTACCCTCTCTTATACTTTTTAAGTTATCTTTACAGAACCACAGGGCCGTCACCGATTTCCACTACATAGAAGTCTGCCGCATAACCGATTTTTGCCTTATATGCTTCGCCCACCTGACTGATAAAGCTGTCTATCGCCTCATCCTTTACAATGCTTACCGTACATCCTCCAAAGCCTGCACCTGTCATACGGGAACCAATCACACCTTCTACCTTCCATGCTTCCTCTACCAAAGTATCAAGCTCGATACCTGTTACTTCATAATCATCACGAAGGGAAACATGGGAAGCGTTCATAAGCTGTCCGAATAATGCAATATCATTGGCAGAAAGAGCTGCCACTGCCTGTAAGGTTCTCTGATTTTCATATACTGCATGTTTTGCTCTTCTTACTCTTGTTTCATCCTGAATTGCGGACTTATATTCCTCAAACTGCGCTTCTGTCAGCTCTCCAAGACTTTTAATATCAACCACCTTCTGAAGCTCTGCAAGCGCTGTCTCACACTCGCTTCTTCTTTCGTTATATTTGGAATCCCCAAGACCGCGTTTTTTATTGCTGCAGGCAATCACTATCTTTGCTCCCTCCAGCTTAACAGGCGCATAGGTATAAGATAAATCGGCAGTATCAAGGAAAATCGCATGATCCTTTTTGCCCATGGCAATGGCAAACTGATCCATAATGCCGCAGTTAACACCGTTAAATTTATTTTCGGAATACTGTCCGATTAATGCCAGATCCTGATTGCTTACATCAAATCCAAAGAAATCCCTTAATATTGCTCCTGTCAGGACTTCAACTGATGCGGACGAGGAAAGTCCGGAACCATTGGGAATATTTCCATTTAACAGAATATCCATACCCTGGGGAATCTGAAATCCTTTTTCTCCAAAGGCCCACATAACTCCCTTGGGATAATTAGTCCAGTCAGCTTCCTTTTCCGGTTTCAGCCCTTCAATGCCGGATTCAATTACACCAAGCTGTTCAAAGTTCATGGAATAAAAACGCAGCTTTTTGTCATTCCTCACCCTTGCAGCTGCATAGGTTCCGATAGTAAGCGCACAGGGAAAAACATGACCGCCGTTATAGTCAGTATGTTCCCCGATTAAATTCACGCGTCCGGGAGCAAAAAACACTTTAACACCCTCTGTGTCCCCAAATACTTCTTCAAATTTCTTCAACACTGTTTCTTTCATTTCATTAACCTCCGCAAATACCTTCCAATTTATGTTTCAGGTACACACCTGACTTTCTCTGATAAGTATATGCTAAAATACTTCCGTCCAAAATAACAGACAGGTTTGTTATACAAACCTGTCAAAATGTTAATTATTTAATTCATTTACCTGATTAATAAAATCCTCAATCTGTTTTAAATATTCCTTATTTCTTCTTGTTTCACCCTTTTGCATCTCTTTGCGGTAGGCTGACGGCGACATCTTTTTCATCTGCTTGAATGATTTCGTAAAAACAAGCGGATCCATATAACCGCAGGAAAGGGCAATACTTTCCACCGGAAGGGTGGTTAATTCCAAAAGCTCTGCCGCCTTAGTAATGCGGAAGGTGGACAAAAACTGCTGGGGTGACATTCCCATGGAATTTTTAAACAGCGTATAAAGATAACTTCTGTTGATACAAACATAATCCGCAACATCAGTAATTTTAATAGGATTACAGTAATTCCCTACAATAAATTCCACTGCCCGTTTTACGTAAACTCCGGCTTTATCAGCTTCTCCTTTCTCTTCTATATGGGCGCTTTCCGCAATCAAAGACAGGAACAAATGAAGCTGTCCGTTCCTTCTAAGCTCATTGGAAACCCCAAAGGTATTGTGTTCCAGCATATCCTTTACTGCTTCGTAAAGCTCCTTATCTTTTTCGGATTTGAATACGGGATTTGCCAGGGAAAGCCCCATTGATTTAACAATTCCGGGGGCAAGCTGTCCGTTAAATCCCACCCACACATAAGTCCAGGGCTCTTTTTCATCCGCCTGATAAAAAGCCAGTTCTTCCGGAGGAATCAAAAAACCATAGCCCTGCTCTAAAGGATATTCTTTGCCGCCCAGAGCCAGTTTCCCTTTGCCGCTCAATATGTAATGTATCAGATAATGAGGTTTAAAAGCCGGACCAAAACTGTGAAAGGGTTCCGTTCTTGATAACCCGCAGCAATTCACGTATAAGCTTCCGCTTTTTTCACCTGTAAATTCAAGCTTGTATGCTTTTTCCATTTATGCTTCCCCCGGCAACATTTATTCTTCGTATTCTATCACCAATGCACTATCCTCTGCATCATAAACCAATTTCAGTGTTATTCCCTCTTCCCCATATTCACTGACCGGAATTTCAAATTCATACGCAATCCCTTCTGTATCGCAAAGAGACAGCATCCACGGCGTATTATCCACATCTTTTTGAATTAACAGTCCTGTTAGAGCCTGTCCTGCTGCCAGGCAGTCCATGCCTTCCAGCACATTTGCAGGAATGTCGGCATCCCCTTTTTCATAAAGTTTAAGCTCCGAAAACGAAAATGAAGTACTGTTTTTAATTGTAACAGGAATGGGAATAAGTACGGCAGCATCCTCCTTTGTCTTAATATCAGACAGTTTTTCAAGCATATCATCATAAGAATCTATCATGGAATCCATACTCTGAATCAGCTGCTCAATCTCCTCATCCTTCATTTCCGTTAAATTATACTGCTCCAGTTCATCCTCTTTTTCACTTAATTCTATTAAAGCCCCATCCAGTGAATCATCTGAAATATCCTGATGGGCGTCCACCACCTGATTATGTATCCCGGCAAGTTCTATGTATTTTTGCTGCGCCTGCGCAATCAATTCATCAGACGGTCCGCAGGCTGTAACCAAAAAGCTTAACCCACATACAATAAGAAAAAAAGCAATTCTTTTATACATAAATAAACCTCAATTCATTATTTTTGTTACGTAAATATAATCTAGTATAAAAAAACAATATAAAAAAAGCAAGTGACTTAACACGGACATTTCCGTGGAAATATCTTCGAAAAATACTTGACAAAGCAGAAGCCTTATTTTACAATAACTGATGTGCCAAGGCGCATTGGCCCAGATAGCTCAGTTGGTAGAG
>JAGASK010000001.1 GCA_017621815.1 Lachnospiraceae bacterium
TAAATTACAAGATTTCATTAAAAATCTTCGGCACGAAATATGATTTTTTTGTAACAAAAAAGCCCTTGAAAACCAAGGGCTCTTACGTGCAGGAAAAGAGACTTGAACTCTCATGGTATTGCTACCACACGGACCTGAACCGTGCGCGTCTGCCAATTCCGCCATTCCTGCAAACAAATGATATTTTATCTGTTTTTGGCTTTCTTGTCAACCGCTTTATTAAAATTTATTTATTTTTTTGAGTCCTTCTTTTCTACCAGCTTTTCCACCGTTATTTCAAAAAGAGAACGGATAATTTTCTGAATTGCCTTTTTGGTAGTTTCATCCACACCTTTTGCCGCTTCAATCACGTTCTGCAGGGACTTCTTCCAGTCTGAACCAAACTCAAAAACATTGGAAGCCTCCGATGCCGATACCACTTCATACAGGGTATCCACAAAAGCATGGGTTTCCTCTTCGGACAGGGACAATATCCATTCGTTCATGGAAGCGTCCCGCAGCATCTTGGCATTACTCATATTTCTGGCACGGATAAAAGCTTTTCCGTCAATTTTCCAGCTGTAGGCATTGTGCTGCAAAAAACCTACGCCTCTGCTTTCCACCACTTCATAGTCGCTGTGCTCCTCCAGAATCATGCCCACAACCGAGGATCTGGGTATAAATTTGGAAATACGGTCCGCAACAGCCTCATAATTGCCGAGCTTTCTGATTTCCGGCCTGAACCCCGGTCCGTCATTATTATAAACATGAAGCAGCTTTTTCCTTGCCTTCTCAGAGCAGTTCATAGCCGCAAAAACTGCCAGATTTCCGCCCTTGGAATGTCCGCCGGCATAAAAATTGCCGGCTATATATCCCGCTACCTTATTCATATATTCCGCACTTAAATACTGGCTGTGAAGCGGTTTGGAAAAAGCAAGATTCAAATCCTCCTTCCAGCCGATAATCGTTGCATCCGTACCCCGGTATGCAATATAAACATTTTTATCATCCAGAATATATGTCATCGCCGAAAACTGGGTTTCATCATCTACATTAATTATATTGACATAGTAATTCATTTTGAGGGAACCGAATCTTGTTGAATTTGCCGCCTCTGCAAACAGTTCCTTATTATTTTCACGATACCAGTAATCATCCAGTATTTTGTCCCTGTCCGGATGATTGTAAATGCTCTGAATGCTCACCGGCGCATTTCTTTCCTCCAGCCCCGGTACAAAAGAAGCAAAATTAAGATATACCATCTGGCACAGCACCAGGCTGTCCACTTCGTTTAAAGGCTCTTCCGTAAAAGTGTACTTTCCATATTCGCGGATATAATCAATAATATTCCCCATAATGCTTTCCACTTCCTTCATTTTCACTTTTTACTGCTATCTCTTATTGCCCTTCCCCTCATAAATCATTTTATGCATGGTTGCATAACCTTCGCCGGACGTATCTTTAAATGCTCACTTTGCCGCCAGCATCTTACTAAACTGCTCTGCGGGAACAGGCCTGCTGAAATAATATCCCTGCAGAGTATCTGCTTTTTCTTCACTTGCCACCTGGCAGATTTCCTCGTTTTCAATGCCCTCCACGCATACTTTCATATCAAGGGCATGGGCCAGAAGAATAATATGCCTTACAATATTCCTGTCCACTTTATTATTTTTGCATCTTGCCATAAATTTATGCTCAATCTTAACCCAGTCAGCTGAAACCTCCTGAAGTACATCCAGTGATGCATAGCCCGTACCAAAATCATCCAATGCTACCATAACGTGGCGGTCCCGAAGCTTATCAAGTGTGCTGATGAGTACGGAGATATCATGAACCTTACAGCTTTCAGTCAGCTCCAGAACCAGTCTGGTAGGGTCAAACTGATACTCGTCAATAACATTCAAAACATAATCCGCAAACCCCTCGTCCTTAAGCTGCTTATAGGATACATTGACATTAACCACAAGTTCTTTATCGCCCCATTCCATTATCTGGGAAACAGCCTTCTTTACAACCCACTCGCCAACCTCAATAATTAACTCCGTATCCTCCAGAACAGGAATAAAATCTGCCGGGGAAACCTGAGTGAATTCCTCACTCTTCCAGCGAAGCAGCGCTTCGCACTCTATAATTTTTTGGGAATCAGGGTCTACAATGGGCTGATAGTATAGCTCAAAGCCTTCAAAGTTATTTTTCACACTTTTCTTAAGTGCTTCCACCATACGGAGCTTTTTCAAATACTGCTCACGAAGCTCCCTTGAATAAAAAGTGAGCCTGTTTTTACCTTCCCTTTTTGCCCTTTCAAAAGCATATTGAGTGTTTCTTTTCAGTATTTTCGGGCTGTCCGCATCCTGAGGATATAAACATACACCTGCGCTTAAAGAAACAGAAACCTCAACATCTTTATATAAGGGAATTTCCTTTGCCTCTTCCACCACCCTGTTATAAATGCTTACCATATCACTCTGCTCTGCATAAGGATAATGCACCGCAAACCTGTCTCCATCCAGACGATAAAGCATTGCGCTGGGCGGAATAATGCTCTTAAGCTTAAGTGCCAGCTTTCTTAAAACTTCATCTCCGCCACTAAAGGTATATAAATCATTGATTCTTTTAAAGTTATCAATTCCAAGATACATCAATGCGCCCCGGGCTATATGATTTTTAAAAGTTTCTTCAATGTCTTTTGCCGCAACATAAATATTGGCAATCTGCGTATTGGAATCTATCTCTTCGTTCAATCTTATGATAACACCTGTAAACCACTCAATTTTCCCTTCTTCGTCCCTAACTACATTTCCTCGTCCCTCAACTTTAATATACTCGCCGTTACGTTTTCTTACATGATAATCCAGCCTGTACAAATCTGATTCTCCACTTATTATTCTGCTCATTTCCGCATCATACAAGACCAAATCTTCCGGATGTACGAAAGTTCTCCAGATAACGCCTACATTGTCCACATATTCTCCCGGCAGTCCAAAATCATTTACTGCCGTCCTTGACCATCTGGATCTCCCTGTCCTATTTTCAATATAGTAATAATCCTCGCTGATTTTACAGAGAGACTCAAAAAAAGCATTTTGCAATCCTTCATTGCTATAACTCATATCCCCTTTAACCTCTTTCGCATTAAGATTTGCACCTTATTTTTAGTATAACCTCTGAATCCATAAAATGGAAGCAGGAAATAATTAATTTTAGTATAAGATTCCATCATAATATTGAAGCAGCAGATTCACCACACGGCTGTAGCTTATTTTTCCATCCTCCACGCCGTTAAGCACCAATGTGGTCTCCGTAAAGGTATTGGAAGCCTCTTTTACAGTCTGCGTATCAATCAAAGCTCCTTTTTCCACCTTTTCCCACATTTCATCTGTCAGGAACTGATCATCCAGAATCACCTGACTGCTGATAGCCGGGTGGGAAAGATATATCTCCGCGTTTTTTCCTATTGCCTTATAAAAATCATTATCCAGATAATTGATGACACTTAAGTACGCGCTGTACCTGAAAAAATCATCCTCCGAATCCACACAGGCAAGATACCCTATAAAGTTGGCCTCATCCTCACGGATAAAGCCCTTTAAATGTGACAGTTCATGACACATTGTAGAGGGCATATTAATTTCACACATAATGTTATTGTAATTTGCCTCCATGGAAAAAGGAAAGTAATATCCCATAATATACTGCTGGCTGAAAAAAGCCGAAGTTGCAAGAGGTTTGGGATTTGGATAATAACCCTTCAGGGCAGAATAACTCTCTCCCAGCCTCCGCATCTGCTTTTTCGCTTCCTGCTTCATATCACCTTCATAAACGAGACTGCCCTTTTCATCCCTGCTTAATGTCAGTGAAAGTGCGTTTGCCTGCTCCACAACGTAATCCCGGAGAGCCGCAATTTCATCAGCCCCATACTCCTTTTCCGAATCACCGCCGATATCATACCGCTCATTAACCGGTGATGCATGATACAAAAGAAAACAGTTAAGGGTCATAATGATGCATACGATTCCGAATACCCAGAAAAGAAACAGACTGCAGCTTTTAAAGAGCCCGAATTGTTTTTTCGGCAGGATGCGGACAAATAACGGCTGGAATACCGCCCACAAGACCAGCGCCGCTGCCAGAAAAACAGCCAGATACAGCATGATTTCTCCCACCGAAAAAGGAAAAATCCCAGTCAGGCGCCCATAGGTTTCCACCCAGATGGGAAATACGTATTTTACATATATATTGCAGAAAGAACTGCTAAGCCATCCTGTCAGATTTAAAAGCAAGGATATTATTACCAACAATCCCGGCACCAGTATTTTCCATTTCCTTTGTACATCAATTTTTATCATATCCTCACCGTTTTCTTACTATATTGTAATAAGACAAAGCTGCCTTAAGGGAGCCCGAATCCTATGTCCGGCATTTTTTCCGTCATAAAAAATATCAATGAGTTTCTCTGGAGCGGTCCCCTGCTCATCCTTCTGATGGGAACTCACTTCTATTTTACCATGAAACTGCATCTTCCGCAGAAAAATATTTTAAAAGCCATCCGTTTATCCATCACCCCCGAAAAGCAGGAAAAGGGACAAAATCTTTCTGTTTTTGCCACACTTGCCACTACCCTTGCCGCCACTTTAGGCACAGGCAACATTGTCGGCGTTTCCACTGCAGTGGCGCTGGGAGGTCCCGGAGCCGTCTTCTGGTGCTGGATTACGGGAATTCTCGGCATGGCCACTTCTTATGCCGAATGCTTCTTAAGCGTGCGGTTCAAAGGGAAAGGAGAAGACGGTTTAAACCGGGGAGGTCCCATGTATGTATGGGAAAACGGTTTACATAATAGATTTATAGGGAAAATATATGCATTTTTGACAGTAATTGCCGCTTTCGGTGTGGGCTGCACCACCCAGTCAAATTCCATTACCCAGACTACCTCTGTAAGCTTCGGCATCCCCGCCGGACTGGCAGGGTTCCTTGCCGCCCTTATCTCCGGCTTTGTCATTGTGGGAGGGATTAAATCCATCGGAAATGTATGCGTGAAAATCGTACCTTTTCTTGCGGTTCTTTTCACCGGCAGCTGCATTCTTCTTCTTTTTTTGAACAAGGAAGCACTTCCTGCTGCCATAGGGCTGATATTAAAAAGCGCTCTTTCTCCTTCTGCCGCAGCCGGAGGCGCCGCAGGCTCCTCTCTCATGCTGACCGCACGCTACGGAATCGCCAGGGGGCTTTTTACCAACGAGGCGGGAATCGGCACCGCTTCCATTGCAGCTGCGGCTTCCCGGACCCCTGATCCCCAAAAGCAGGCTTACGTATCCATGACTGCTGTTTTCTGGGACACGGTAGTTATGTGCCTTTTAAGCGGCCTCGTAATTGTCACAAACATGATAAAGCATCCTGACTCCCTGACAAAGGTCAATGAGGCAGGCCTTACGGATGCCGCCTTCTCTTATCTTCCTTTTTTGGGCAATACCTTTTTATCCCTGTGCCTGATTGCCTTTGCCATTACCACCTTAATCGGCTGGTCCTACCTTGGAGAATGCGCAGTGGAATATCTGGCGGGAAGCCGGGGAATCTTCCTGTATAAGGTGGCCTATATTGTTATGATTTACATAGGCGCCGTACTGCCCCTTACTTTCGTATGGGAATGCACCGACTTAATCAATGCCTGCATGGTGCTGCCAAATGTTGCCGCCCTCTTTCTTTTAAGGAAATATATTAAAGAATAACACAATAGAAAGCATGCTTTGCAAACTTTGTATTGTCATGAATAAAAAAAAGCGTATGCAGCACTTTCGGTTCTTTCTGAACTTTCCATGCCATACGCTTTTTTCAAATTTTTATCAGGAAGGATTAACATTTCCTTTTTTCAGATAATATAATTATCTATCTTCTCTTCCTGCCATTCCACAAGATTAGCCAGCGTTATAGTATCCACCACGCTTTTAATTGCATCATCCAGCCGCCTCCAAAGCTCCAGCGTAGCACAGCTTTCCTGTCTTATACACTGGTTTACCTCATCATCCAGACAGGCAACCGGAGCAAGGGAGCCTTCTGTCAGCCGTAAAATCATGCCTACCGTGTAATAGGAAGGAGCTTTTGCCAATTTATATCCGCCCTGAGGTCCTCTGATGCTTTTTACATATCCTGCTTTATTTAAACTGGAAATAATCTGCTCCAGATATTTGTCGGAAATCTCCTGTCTGGCAGCAATGTCCTTGATTCTCACAGGCGCATCATTATCATGGAGCGCCAAATCCAGCATAAGTCTGAGTGCATATCTTCCCTTAGTTGAAATTTTCATATACCAATAACCATGCCTTTCTTTCAGCCTGTAAATCTTTTATTTATATTTCTCTTTCATCTTATTGTCCTATTATACTACTATATTACTAGGAATTGCAAGCTATGATATTGACTTTTTTCTGTTATTAAGGTTTTATATATTATTATGGAGGTTTACTATGAGAAAAAAATATTGGGGATACATTCTTCCCTCTACTCTTTCTTTTTTACTGACAGGAATCTATTCTATCGTGGACGGTATTTTTGTAGGCAGGGCAATGGGCGATGCAGGCCTTGCCGCCATTAATATCGTCTGGCCCCTTGTGGCGCTGATTATTGCACTGGGTACCGGTATCGGAATGGGCGCTTCCGTCATGGTTTCTTTAAATAAAGGAGCCGGTGATGAGAAAACTGCTGCTAAAATGGAAGGAAACGCCTTTTTCCTGCTGTTTACAGGTTCCATACTGCTTACAGCCGTTTTATATGCCTCAGGCAATCCGCTGCTTACCCTTCTGGGTGCTGACGGAGAGGTGCATTCGCTGGCTCTCACCTACCTTCATTACATTTTACTTGGCAGTATCATTCAGGTAATTGCCAGCGGCAGCGTGCCCCTTATCAGAAACAGAGGAGCGGCTGTCTTCTCCATGTTCGCCATGGCCTGCGGCTGTTTCATTAATATCGCCCTTGATTATTATCTTGTGCTCATTGCGAAAACGGGGCTTATGGGCGCTGCTGTTGCCACCGTTCTTGGTCAGAGCGTTACCCTGATTATCAGTATTGCCTTTTATTTAAAGAAAAAGAACAGAATTGCCTTTAAAAACCTGAAGCCGGATAAAAAAGCAATTCTTTCTATTCTAAAGGTGGCTGCCTCTCCTTTTGGCCTTACCTACCTGCCATCCGTTACTATTATTTTCATGAACCTGCAGTGCTTAAAATATGGCGGCGAGGAGGCTGTCAGCGCATATGCCGTGCTGGCCTATCTTGTTTCCTTTATGGAGCTGGTGGTGCAGGGTATCAGCGACGGAAGCCAGCCTCTGCTCAGTCTTTCCAAAGGCAGTGGAGACAAAAAAGCTTTGAAAAGCTACACCGTCTGGACTTTTTCGCTGGGAATTTTTCTCGGCATTTTAAGCGGTATGCTGGTATATCTTTGCAGGTATCTGATTCCTGTTTTTTACGGTACATCTGCAAATGCCGCAAAGCTGATTATCCACGCGGCTCCTACATTTGCCCTGGTTATGGCAATGTACGGACTTACCAAGCCCGCCATTTCCTATTTTTATGCTACGGAAGCGCTGTTTCGCTCCAGCTTCCTTGTTTACGGAGAGGTTATCTTAACGATTGCAGCTATTTTTACACTTCCTCTCTTCCTTGGGCTTAATGGTGTATGGTTTACCATGCCTCTTGTACAGATAATTTTAGGACTTATAAGTATTATTTTCCTGCTGTCATCTGCATTAAAAGAAAAAAACAAAAAATCACAGCACTAGAAGGATGCCGGGAAACCGGCATTTTTCTTTATCTCGCAGGCTGCAAACAGTTCCCTCACCGCAGCTTCATAATCCGCTGACCGCTGGGCTTTTTGTATTTTCTTAAGCTGTTTATCTCCTTCCGGGAACAGATACCGGAAGTAGTTCCAAAGCTCTTTCATCTTAAACAGGGTATTCTTATCCCCGGACATCACTTTACCGTAATCAGCATACAGCCTGTCATGAAAATCCTTCAATTCTTTCCTTTCAATGGCATTTCCGCCTTTGATTTCCCGAAGAAGTGCCGGATTTACAAGCAGTCCCCTGCCAATCATCAGCTTATCCACCTGAGAATACTTTTCGTGAAAATTATTATAATCCGCAACGGTAAAAATATCTCCGTTGTAACAGAGGGGGTTTTTGCTTTTTAAAAGTGCCTTCTCAAAGACCTCCATATTGGGCTTATTTTTGTAAAAATCCAGTTGAATTCTTGGATGAATAATCAGCTCCTTCACGGGGTACTGATTATATAATTCAAGCAATTCTTCAAACTCTTCCGGACTGTCCTTTCCGATTCTGGTTTTAATGGATATCTCTGTGATCCCGGCGCTGTAAATCTCGGAAAGAAAAGCCTTCAATTCTTCCTTCCTTGCAAGGAATCCGGCTCCTTTTCCTTTGGAAACCACTGTTCCATAGGGACAGCCCAGATTTAAGTTTACTTCTCCATATCCAAGCTCTCTGATTTGCTTTGACAAAGAAATAAAGTCCTGAGCATTGTTTCCCAGAATCTGGGGAACAAGCGAAATGCCCTTATTATTTGCAGGGAAAATATCCCTTAGGGAGCGGTTTTTTACTGTACCTTCATGCGCCGTTGCAATAAAAGGCGTAAAATATCTGTCAACCTCCCCTCCGAAAAAATCCTGAAATGCGTTTCTGTATATGTATCCGGTAATTCCCTCTAAAGGGGCAAAATAGAACTTCATAACTTTCTGTCCTTTCTTTTGTATGTCAAAATGCCAAGTTCCATAGACTTCGGAATCAGATATATATTATAATAGCAAAGGACGGAATTTTCCATCATCCGATACTTTTTGTTTGTTTAGGATACAAAGGAGGGCGCTAAAAATTAATTCCTATTATGTCATGGGCGCTGCCGTAAACACCACCTTAATCTCCGGCGTATTCCGGGCAGGAGGCGACAGCAGGTTCGGCTTTATCTGTGATATCATTGATATGTAGTGCTATGCAGTTCCTTTGGGCTTTCTTGCCGCCTTTGTCTTTAAGCTGCCCGTTGTTTGTAGAAACAGACAAAAAATGAAGATATTTTACAAGCCTTCCTGATGAAAGTTCTGTAATATAGCAACAAGGAGGGATTTGGAAATGAAAAAGGAAATGCGCACTATCTGCTATGATGAGGAGCTTCAAATAGAAGCATATCATTTTGAAGGAATTATGCAGCCCTTTCCCAACCATTTTCATGAACATTATGTCATAGGTTTTGTAGAAAGCGGAAACCGCATGATGTCCTGTAAAAACAGAGAATACCACATTGCAAAGGACAGTATCATCCTGTTCAATCCGGGCGACAATCACACCTGTATCCAGAGCAGCGAAGAGAGTTTTTCCTATCGCGGCTTCAATATTTCCACTAATGCCATGCTGTCTTTTTCACAGGAAATAACAAAGAACAATAAGCTTCCTTATTTTTCCCCTGCCGTAATTACTGATGCTGAACTGGGCTGCTATCTGCAGTCACTTCATAAGCTTGTTATGAGCGGCTGCAAAGAATTTGAAAAAGAAGAAAGCTTTTATTTGATGCTCTCGCTTTTGCTTGAAAAGTATGTCCCTCCCTATGACATGACACTTACATGCTGCACCGGTAGGTGTTCGGAGGAAATTGAAAAAGCCTGCTCCTTTTTACAGGAGCATTACAGCGAACAAATTCACCTCGACCAGATATGCCGGTATGCCGGCTTAAGCAAGTCTACCCTGCTGCGTGCCTTTACCCGGCTAAAAGGCATAACACCTTACCGCTATCTGGAAACCATACGCATCAGCGAAGCGAAAAAGCTGCTCAGGGAAGGAATACCTCCTGCTGAAGCTGCCCTGCAGACAGGTTTTTCCGACCAAAGCCATTTTACCAATTTTTTCAATATGTTTATCGGACTGACTCCCGGCAGTTACCGGGATATTTTCCGGAAGCAGGATGATGGCGGGAACAGGGGAAATGCGGACAAGAAAAATGCTGAAACAGGAAACACAACCGGGAGGCGGGAAGAAAATGCAGAATAAAAACAAAATAGGGCACGCTGCTGCTCTTGTTACTATTTTAATCTGGGGTACTACTTTTATTTCCACTAAAATACTGCTGACAGATTTTGAACCTGTTGAGATTTTATTTTTCCGGTTCTGCATTGGCTTTTTGGCATTGACCGCCGCATATCCCCGCCGGCTCAAAAAAACAAATACCGGGCGAACACTCTCTCAGAATGATTTCTTCGGCAGGCATCAGGAACTTACTTTTGCTTTAGCCGGATTATGCGGAGTATGTCTTTATTATCTTCTTGAAAATATTGCCCTTACCTTTACGCTGGCTTCCAATGTGGGCGTAATTATTTCTGCTGCTCCATTTTTTACGGCGCTTTTAACCCATCTGCTCTTTAAGGACGAGGAACCCTTAAAGCCCGGATTTTTTATTGGTTTTGGAATTGCCATAGCAGGCATATGCCTGATTAGCTTTAAGGGTTCCGAACCGGAATTGAATCCCGCAGGTGACCTTCTTGCAATTATTGCCGCCTTCACATGGGCATGTTATTCGGTGCTGACAAGAAAAATCAGCAGTTTCGGATATCATACCGTCCAGACCACCAGAAGGATATTTGCCTGGGGAATCCTTTTTATGATACCGTCACTGTTTTTCTTCCCCTTCCGCCCCTGTCCGGAACGCTTTTTAAAACCCGTCTGCCTTTTGAATATTCTCTTTCTCGGTCTTTGCGCATCAGCCCTTTGCTTTGTCACATGGAATTTTGCGGTAAGCGTGCTGGGCGCAGTAAAAACCAGCATCTATATTTACATGGTGCCTGTAATTACGGTAATAACCTCTGTAATTGTTTTACACGAAAAAATTACCCCGCTGTCCGCCCTTGGAGTTCTCCTTACCCTGGCAGGGCTGATGATATCGGAAGGCAGATTGGATTTTAGGGTATTGAGGAAGTGAATAACTTTAAAAGACATTCAGACAATCCGGGCAGGCAACATGACACTGCTGGGATTGGCTCCCCATATTCCGCCGATATTACCACTTTCATCCCGCTTTGCAAAATGAGCCACTTCTTCAAAATGACTGTTTGCTTCCTCCCATAAGCTCTGAACAAATCCTTCTCTGTCGTTGGCGGAGCCTTCTTTGGCAATCACTTTCTGCGTTCATAAACCAAATCTGTCATTCCATTATAGCTGCAAACCGAAACCAGCTTTAAATCCTGTTTTCTTTCATGTTCAGCAAATAAAGGAAGTCCGGCTCCCAGAATAATCGGAATCATGGTAATGTAATACCTGTCAATTAAATCAGCCTCCATTAATTGATTAGCAATATTGGCACCGCCGCAAATCCAGATATTCTTTCCCTCACAATTTTTCAATTCATCAATCAAACCGGGCAATTCTTTATTCGTAAAACAAATTTCTTCAGTAGAGTCACCTTTATGATTCGTAATAATAAAGCTCTTTTTACCTCTGTACGGCCACGCTTCCGGTGACAGCTGCGTAACAATCTGATAATACGTTTTATAGCCCATAATAATGGTATCAATGGTTTCAAAAAACTCACCATAGCTTCCAGGATTATCATTGTCGCTTCCATCACCGCTAATCCAGTCTACACTGCCGCTTTTGTCAGCAATATATCCATCCAGACTCATGCAGATATATAATACAACCTTTCTCATCATACCTCCCAAATATAAAAAATGCAGCTTTCCGTTAAATTGTTTCCTTTTCTGCTGTATTCTCCCCATTAATTCTCCTGATTATCCTGCAGGGATTTCCTGCGGCAACGCAGTTATCGGGAATGTCTTTTGTCACAACACTTCCTGCTCCTATTACCGTACCTTTACCTATGGTTACTCCCGGCAGAATAATTGCGCCGCCGCCAATCCAGCAGCCATCTTCTATACTTACAGGTAAAGCGTAGGTACGGCAGAAATATTCTCCGCTTCCGGCATTCCAGTCAGGCGTTAATCTGTCGGCAAGCTCAATCGGATGAGCTGCGGTGTATATTTGAACATTGGAAGCTATCAGGACATTGTTCCCCACTGTAATTTTATTGCAATCCACAAAGGTGCAATTCATATTGACTGACACATTGCTTCCCAGGCTTATGTTGCATCCATAATCACAGATAAACGGCAGACCTACTGATACATTTTCCCCGATATGCTCAAATAACAGCTTAAGTATTTGACTTTTTTCTTCCTTTTGGTCATATTCCAGCGAGTTATACTTTTTCAGCAGCTGTCTTGCATTATTTTTGTACTCTAAAAATATGGCATCATGACAATCGTACCATTCACCTGCCAGGCACTTTTCCAGTTCACTTTTCATGATTTCCTGCTCCTGATTACCCCAAATACTTTTATTTCCCTTTTCTTTCATTATCGCTGATATATTTCAGCTGCTTTTCCGGAGTAAGGCAATTGTCTCTATCCCCGTAGTCCAGGGGAACTGGTCAACGGCAACGGCCTTTTCCACCACATATCCGCTTTCCAGAAAAACCTCCAAATCCCTGACCAGGCTGGTAGGCTTGCAGGAAATATATACCAGATTATCAATGCCATAATTTATAATCTTGGTAAGCGCTTTAGGATGAATTCCGTCACGGGGCGGGTCGAGAATAATCATATCAGGTTTTTCTTCAATGGTGTCCAATACCTTCAGCACATCTCCTGCAATGAATTCACAGTTATGTAAACCGTTGAGCTCCGCATTTTTTCTGGCAGCTTCCACTGCTTCCTCCACGATTTCCACGCCGATAACCTTTTTTGCAACAGGCGCCATTAACTGGGCAATGGTGCCTGTGCCGCTGTAAAGGTCAAACACTATCTTATCCGACTTGCCGCTTCCGTGCGCGCCCAAGTCTCCTACATATTCTCTGGCTGTTTCGTAAAGCACTTCTGCACTTAAAGAGTTTGTCTGAAAGAAAGAAAAAGTGGATATTTTAAATTTCAATCCAAGCAGCTCTTCATAGAAATAATCCTGTCCGTAAAGGATTTCCGTTTTATCGCTTTGTACCACATCCGCTACGGAATCATTTATGATATGAAGAATGCCGGCAAATTTTCCTTTCAGCTTAAGGGAAAGGAGTTCCTTCACCCAGGGTTCCAGGTCATGTTCCTCCTGGGATGTAGTAACCAGCGCTGCAAGTATCTCTCCTGTCCTTGCCGCTTTTCTTACAAGCAAATGCCTTAAATATCCGGTATGGCGGAGCCTGTGGTAAAAGGGAATCTTTTCCTTTTCAAAATAATTTCTGGTACAGGATAAAACAGCCCTGTAATCCTCGTCCACTATCCGGCAATTCTCCACAGTAACAATATCATAGAAACTGCCTCTTTTATGCATACCGAGAGCAAGAGGACCGTCCTTTACCTCATCCCCGAAGGAAAACTCCATTTTATTTCTGTATCCGAACTGTGCCGGACTTCCTTTCATCCCTTCAAAACACCAGGGCCTCTCCTGTCTGCAAAGCACTCCGTCCAAAAGCCTTTTTACCTGGGCTTCCTTAATTTTAAGCTGTTCTTCATAAGGAAGGGAAATGTAGGTACAGCCGCCGCAGGCGCCAAAATGAAGGCACGGGCTTCCTGTTTCCAAAGGAGAGCTTTCCTCCACCGAAAGCAGTCTTCCTTCCGCCTTCCCTTTTCTGACCTTATTAACCGCTGCCCTTATTTTCTGTCCCGGCAATGCATTTTTTACCACACAGACACCCTCTTCGGATGAAACAATTCCCTTATTGGGAAAATCTATTCTTTCCACGGTTCCTGTAATAATCTGTCCCTTTTTCATCTGCCCTACCTCGTTTTTTCTTTTTTCCATTACACGAAAAACAGGATGTACACTTCTGCACATCCTGAAATTTACACTTATACAAAGCCGCCGCACATGCCTGCCTCCGGCTCCCTGCCTGCAAAAATAACGCTGTCCGGTCAATATTATTCAGCAAAATCTTCCTCACTTGCTGTGTTTTCCGCATTTTCTGCAGCAGCTTCAGGCTTTTCAGCTTCTTCTTCCTCATCATCTTCGAAGAAATCGTCTTCAAAATCATCATCAAAATCGTCTTCAAAATCTTCCAGATAATCAGGAGTGAAATAACGATATACTGCATATGCAATGGCAGCTACTGCTGCAACAGCACCGATAATGGCAAGTATCCATAAAATGGTATTTTTCTTCTTTTCATCATCCTCTTTTTTATTCCAGCTGCTTTTTAAATCCTTTACATCATGAGTCTTCACAAAATCCATTAATTCCTCAACCTTGTTCCATGTATTCATAGCTTATACCTCTCTTTCTTTCCTTAAAGTATTAGTATACCAAATCATTTCAAATTTAAAAATATCCGGGAAAAAACACCGTTACTGTTTTTATATGCTTTTTCTCATTAATAGATTGCACCATCTGGCATAATCTATTAATTAATATATCATTTTATTAGAAAATTTACTACCTTAATTTGAAAAAATTTACAATTTTCAGCTGCATTTTTATGGATTGAAGCTTAAGAAGCCGTACTACAGCTTCTTAAGCTTCGCAAATGCCGCATACATTATCTTTTGTCCTGCCTCATCGAAATCTACCGTTACCTTATAATCTCTGGGACCTGGTTCCATAGAAAGCACTGTCCCATCCCCGTATTTGATATGACGTACTCTGTCCCCGGCGTCATAATCAGGCCTGCCGCCCGGTGCCGCTCCTGCTCCCTTTACAATTCCCATGGCACCAAAGGAGCCTATGCCGCCTGCAATAAAAGGCTTATTTTCAGCTGCCGTGCGCTTTGGCGCAAGAGAAGCTACAGGTTTAAATTTTGAAGCAGGCGTTGTTATCGGGTCATATTTAGGTGCAGGCAGCCTGTTATCCATAAGTGACTCGGGAATCTCCTTAACAAATCGGCTGACCGCATTATACTGTGTTTCTCCCCGAATCATCCGCTGCTTTGCATAGCACAGTGTTAAATCCTCTTTTGCCCTTGTGATTCCCACATAAGCAAGGCGTCTCTCCTCTTCAATTTCATCAGGGTCATCCGCCACAATGCTCATATAGCCCGGAAATACGCCGTCCTCCATGCCTGTCAGATACACACTGCCAAATTCCAGTCCCTTGGCGCTGTGCAGAGTCATAAGCAGTACCTTATTGCTGTCCCCGTCAACATTGTCAATGTCCGCAACCAACGCTACCTCCTCTAAAAATTCGCTTAAGGAAGGCTCGTCATGGGTTTCCTCATAAGAAACAATTTTGCTGATAAATTCGTCTATATTTTCAATACGGTTTTCCGCATCCTCTTCATCGGATGCCTCCAGCTCCTTTACATAGCCGGTGGTTTCAATAATATCATTCATTAAATCCTCCAGACTGTAATAAGAAAGCTTGCTGCGGAAAGCCTGAATCATGGACACAAAAGGCTTAAGCTTGGCTCCGCTTTTGCCGATAGTACTGATTTCATCCGCTTCTTTCAGCGCATCATAAAAGCTGATTTCCTTCATATCGGCATAATCCTGAACTTTAGCTATGGTAGTAGCTCCGATTCCTCTTTTAGGCACATTGATGATTCTTTTCACTGCCAAATCATCCCTGCCGTTATCAATGGTTTTTAAATATGCCAGCAAATCCTTGATTTCTTTTCTGGCATAGAAATTGGTTCCTCCCACTACATCATAGGGAATTCCCTCCACCACAAACCGTTCTTCCAGAAGTCTTGCCTGGGCATTGGTTCTGAAAAGCACGGCACAGTTCCCGTAGTCGAAGCTTCCTTCCCGCTTTTTCCTCGCTATATCATCAGCCACAAATTCCGCTTCCTCAAAAGCTGTGTCAAACTGCCTGAAATGAATTCTGTTTCCTTCCCCTTTGTCCGTCCAAAGAGCTTTTTCCTTCCGTCCCTTGTTATTTCTGATTACTGCATTTGCCGCATCCAGCACGTTTTGAGTAGAACGGTAATTTTGCTCCAGCCTGATAACCGCCGCTTCCGGATATACCTTTTCAAAATCCAGAATATTTCTGATATTGGCGCCCCTGAATTTGTAAATGGACTGATCATCATCCCCTACAACGCAAAGGTTGTGATGCGCCCCCGCAAGCAGTTTTATCAGTTCAAACTGAGCCGTGTTAGTGTCCTGATACTCGTCCACCATAATATACTTAAACCGCTCCTGATAGCCTTTCAGCACATCGGGGCAGGCTTTAAAAAGCTCCACCGTTTTCATAATCAAATCATCAAAATCCACAGCATTGTTTTTTTTCAATGCTGCCTGATATTCCTGATAAATCTGCGCTATTTTCTGCTTGTGAAAATCCCCGCCCGCACTTAAGCTGTATTCATTGGGTGAAACCAGCTCATCCTTCGCCGAAGATATTGCAGCAAGGATGCTGCGCTCCTTCATCATTTTCGTATCTACCTGCAGTCTTTTGCAGATATCCTTCATGACCGCCTTCTGGTCATCCGTATCATAAATGGCAAAATTATTGTCATAGCCGATTCTGTCTATGTACCGGCGCAGTATTCTCACGCAGGTGGAATGGAAGGTAGTTACCCAGATACTGTCAGAGCCAAAGCCTACCAGGTCTTCCACTCTTTCCTTCATTTCTCCCGCTGCCTTATTGGTAAAGGTAATGGCCATAATATTCCAGGGATTTACCCCTATTTCTTCTATTAAATATGCAATTCTGTGGGTGAGCACCCTGGTCTTGCCGCTTCCCGCTCCTGCCAGAAGCAGAACCGGACCGTCCACCGTAAATACGCCTTCTTTTTGCTGTTCGTTTAATGTGTCATAAATACTCATCTGAAAACTCCTGCTTCATTTTTTAACCGCTTTACTGCGAAGCACACTTTCTATTATTTTACTTCTGCAGTTCACTCACATTATGAAAGGTCCATGCGTAAATATTCAGCTCCACAATGGGAGTTCCGCAATACTCGCACACCTTGTTTCCAAGACCGGAAACCGGAGCGCCGCAGTTCGGACAGTTAATGCCAAGTGAAAAATCTCTTTCATCCTCCACCATTGTCCTGTCCTGAATATAAACAAGGTCTGTATTATATCTTGTCTGCCTGAGAACATCGGGATTTCCTTTAAGCAGCTTTCCGCCCTCCTCCTTCAGACAATACTTATACTGAAGAGAGGTTTGAAAAGTAATAATACATCTTCCGTTTCTTTTTTTATAATCCGCTATTTCCGTCCTGTGCAGCTTAATATTTTCAAACTGCTCTTTTTCGCCTCTTCCCTTCAGGCCCGAAATATGCATTTCCAGCTTATCTTTCAGTTCCCTGCTTCCTTCCTTTAAAAGCCCCGGATTTCCGGCATCTATGGCCATCAGATAAGAAGTCAGGACATTTTCAGCCCTGACTTTCATCTCATCGTATTGAAATTCCGGAAACTCTCTTTTTATTTTAGGAAGATACAGGCTTGTCATAGCCGATACGGATTTAGGTGTGCCGGCATATTCTTCTTCCACCTGCTTAAGTCCTTCAGTGATGGAGTCAGTGCCGAATGCCTGTCTGGAAAAAGAACTTACCGCATTTTTAACCCGGTAAACACCGTAAGCTATACTGCCTATGATAACCAAAATGAGTACCAGTATTATGATAGTTCCTGCCTGTCCCATACTCATAAAAACTATCTCCTTTTTATTCTTATTATTAATACGAAGATAACCACATAATCAAAGCCGCAGCTGCAATCGCCGCAGCCACCGTTATAATCACCTTGGGAATGGAAATCGGTATCTTTCCCGATACCTTACCGGTCTGTCCGTTTACCATAAACTGATATACTTTATCCTTATACTTATAGCTGGAAATCCACACCGGCAAAAGCAGATATTTATATGTAATATCCCTGTATTTTGTTGTCATACGGAGATTTCTGATTCTGTCGGCATGTTCTTCTTTTCTTATTTTCTTCTCAATATTGTCTGACAGCTTAAAATGAATGCTTTCCTTTGCCATCTCCCAGCCTTCTTTTAATCCTACGGCATATCTTTCCGCCGCAAAGCCCGCCACATATTCCGGCTTATAGCTTTTATTGGCTGCAGTATTATAAGGCTCAATACCGTTTAACATGGATTGACTGTGATTCGTTGTGGCACAAACCAGCTCATCATCAAAAGCTTCCTTATAGACGCCTCCGGTAGGATACCAGTCCACCACAGTTTTGGTTTCCTCCCCCTTACGTACCTTTCTCTCCTTGCCATAATCAGCTTTATATTCTGAGGTTGTTTTCGCATCAAAGGTCCAGTAGGGAAGATAAACTCCCTTAAAATTTTTTGCTTTAGCACTTTCCCTGGCCAGCTTGGGGCAAAACCATTTTTTCTTAATCCAGCGTTTAAAAAGCTCAGATGCTTTCTCGTCTGTTACCTGAAAAGGTATCACCCCGCCGGGAGCCATAGTCTTTTTATCTCCCGCTTCCATAACCTGATTGGAACCGCAGAAAGGACATACTGCGGAAATTTCAAGAGCGTCATAGACCGATTCCGCACCGCAGGCTTTACAAAGCACTGTCTTTTTTTCTACGCCCCAATTACAGTTCTGCACGGACTCTGCGCTCTCAAAATCCAGTTCCTGCGCACTTTCCGGCTGGGAAGGCTTCTTCTCAATCATTTCCACATGCCCGCAGTAGGGACAGCTTAAACCGCCTGTGGCGGGGTCAAAATCCATGACTCCGCCGCAGCTGGGACATTTTTTATCTGTTTCTTCCATAGTGGATACCACTTTGGCATCCAGATTCGTTTCAAACTCGCTCATTATTTCTCCTTCAATGATATTTTTACAAACTATTTCTGAATATCATCATCATTAAAGGGGTCTCCGCATTCGGGACAGAATTTAGGCGGATTCTTAGGGTCTTCCGGCTCCCATCCGCACTTATCGCATTTATACAAAGGCTCTCCTGCCGGCTTCTTTGCGCCGCATTCACTGCAGAATTTACCTTTATTTACCGCACCGCAGGCACATGTCCAGCCGTTTGCGGCAGGCTGGGGAGCACCGCACTCGCTGCAGAACTTGCCTGTATTGCCTGTATGTCCGCAGGAACAGGTCCAGCCGGATGCCGAGCCTTGCTGCATATTCTGAGGGGCTGCCTGAGACTGTGTCTGCATAGCCGGTGCCGCCTGCTGGGCTCCCATCTGGAACAGCTGCTGGGCATTCATGCCTCCTGCCTGAGTCGCCATATTCATACCTGCAAACGCCATCATGGGGCCTGTTGATGTATTGGATGCTGCAGATTTCATGGCTTCTGCCTGAGCGCCCACCAATGTGGCTGCCGCCATGTTGGGATTGCGAAGCACTGCACTCTTTTGCAGTTCCTTAATCATAGCCTCGTCTTCTTCGGATGCCTTCAGAGCATTAATGCCGAAAGAAACGATTTCGATTCCGCGCAGCTGCGCCCATTTTTCGGATAATACCTCATTCAGCGCATCCGCCAGTTCCATGGTATGCGCAGGGATGGCGCTGTAACGCACTCCCATAGCTGAAATCTTGGCAAATGCAGGCTGAAGGGCTGTCATCAGCTCCGCCTTTAACTGGCTGTCCAGAGTTCTTCTTTCATAATCTTCCGTCACATTACCGCAGACATTTGTATAAAACAAAAGCGGATCTGTAATCTTATAAGAATATTCGCCATTGCAGCGAATGGAAATATCAATGTCAAGGCCGATATTGTTATCTACCACACGGAAAGGAACGGGATTAGCAGTGCCGTATTTATTTCCCATAATTTCTTTGGTATTGAAGAAATAAACTCTCTGATCCTTTCCTGTATCTCCTGCAAAGGTAAAACGTTTCCCTATTGTGTTGAAAGTATTTTTAATATTTTCTCCCAGATTTCCGTAAAGCAGACTGGGTTCTGAAGAAATGTCATAAGTAAATTCACCTGCCTCCGCACAGAATTCCACTACCCTGCCCTGGTCCACAATAATCATGCATTGACCTTCATTAACAGCCACAACCGAACCGTTGGAAATAATATTTTCTTCTCCGTTATTATTGGATGCACGACCTTTAGTCTTCTTATGTCCTTTTGTTACCAATACATCACTGTCCAGGGAATCACAATAAAAATACTCTTTCCACTGGTCTGACAATATGCTGCCGATTGCGCCTGTAGCGGCTTTAATTAATCCCATCTCCAAATCCTCCGTTTACTTTTTTAAGTTCTGATACTACGGGTTCTGAAATCCCCCTCTGATGTTCATTATATCGATTTTGTCGATTGTTGTCTATAATCATATTTGTATCTTTCAGCATCATATTCTGAATTAAATATCTGTTTCTGCATATCATATAGGTGGTGATATAATGAATCAATTAAAGCGTTTAACCCTGATTGGCATTATTTTTGTTATTATCAGCGGTACAATCTGGCATTTTGTTTATGAATGGTCAGGCAATAGCAGGATAGCCGGACTCTTTTTTCCTGTCAATGAGTCCACCTGGGAGCACATGAAGCTGTGCTTTTTTCCCATGCTGCTTTATTCCTTTTATATGAATAAAAAATTAAAAAAGACCTGTCCCTGCATTACTTCGGCTTTGCTTACAGGCATATTATCCGGTACGTTTTCCATACCCGTCATTTTTTATACCTGTACCGGAATTTTAGGATATCACTGTCTGATATTGGATATGGGTGTGTTTATTGCAAGTATTCTGATTGCTTTTTATACTGTTTACCGCCTTACCCTGTCCTGCCGCCTGAAAACCCGGCAGAATATTCTGATATTATTAACTGCCATTCTCGGCGTATGCTTTCTTTTATTCACATATTTTCCACCCAATATCGGCATCTTCGCCAATCCGCCCGGCTATTTTTCTTTTCCTCTGCACTCTTTTCCTTCCGTTCTCATAAGATAAACCATCGATATGAAAACGGAGGTTTTTATGAAAAAGAAATTATTGGGCGAAATCATCAGCCTGGCGCTTTGCTTTATTTTAATTGCAGGCATCGCAATAGGCTGCAGTAAAAAAGGAACAGATTCGGGTGCTAAAAGCTCATCCGAATCTGTAAAAGTTACTTTAAATGAGGTTGCACACAGTATTTTTTATGCACCTATGTATGTTGCCATTGAAGAAGGCTACTTCGCTGAGGAAGGAATTGACCTGACCCTTGTAACCGGCTTCGGAGCCGATAAAACCATGACTGCCGTACTTACCGATGAAGCGGATATCGGCTTTATGGGAAGCGAATCCACTATTTATACTTATGCAGGAGGCACACAGGATTATGTGGTAAATTTTGCCCAGCTGACCCAGCGCGCCGGCAATTTTCTTGTAGCCCGGGAACCGATTGACAATTTCAGCTGGGATATGCTGAAAGGCCACAATGTTCTTGGTGGAAGGGCAGGTGGCTGCCCCGGAATAATGTAAACTTTGAATCTATCTGCACAAAAGCACCGTTACATCATTAACATTCGTTCCCGTAGCTCCGGTCATAATCAGGCCGTCTACCTTCTTTAAGGCATGATAGGAATCGTTATCTGAAAGAGCTTCTTTCACACCTACTCCTATTTTTTCCAGCTTTTGTGCAGTTTCTCCGTCCACAATACCACCTGCTGCATCAGTAGGTCCATCCGTACCGTCTGATCCCAGAGAGAAAAGAAGCACTCTCTTCTGTCCTGCCAATTCTCCGGCTGCAGAAAGTGCCAGTTCCTGATTGCGCCCTCCAAGCCCATCCCCGGTTACCTTCACAACGGTCTCCCCTCCCGCTATAATGGCAAAAGGCCTGGAATAATCCGCACGGCTCATGGATGCAATCCATTTGCCCGCCTCCTTTGCCTCACATTGCATGGAAGTTGTAAGAATATGAGAATCATATCCCAGTTCACGGGCATGCACGGCAGCCGCCTGGCAAAGCTCTTTCACGCTTCCCACCACATGATTTTCAATATGTACATCCTGACAGGGCTTACTGTCCAACAGGATTTTCTTTACCTTTTCATCCAGGGTCAGCTGATATTTTTCCAGAATGCGCCGCACATCCTCTGCGGTAGAATCATCGCGATAAGTCAGCCCGGAAGCTATCATATCTTCGTTTTCCCCAACAATATCAGAAAGAATAATGGAATATGCCTTTGCCTGATGAATATATCCTGCAAGCTTTCCTCCCTTTATGGCGGAAAGCTTTTTTCTGAGCACATTGATTTCCGTAATTCTGGCTCCGCAAAACAAAAGCTGTTTGGTCAGCTTCTGAATATCCGAAAGAAACAGCCCCGGCATGGGAAGCTCCACCAGGGAAGAACCGCCGCCTGAAAGCAGAAGCAGAACTGTATCTTCACAGGAAACCTCTTCCATTAAAGCTATCACCTTCTGTGCTCCTCTTATAGAGTTTTCATCCGGTGTGGGATGTCCTGCTTCTATAATTTCAAATCCGTTAAGAGGCCCCCTGGAATGCTCATATTTAGTTACAATAATTCCTTTTTCCAGCTTATCTCCCAGGAAATCCACGGCAGCCTTTGCCATTACCCAGGCTGCTTTCCCTATGGCGGCTATATATATCCTTCCTGCCAAATCCAAAGCTTTCAGAGAATTCCGGACGGCTGCATCCGGCATGCAGTCGTCAATGGTTTTCTGAATAATTTTATAGGCATCCTCTCTCATCGCCTTTTCCTCACACTGATTCTTTATTTTCTCTGATAAGTACTGCCTCATACAATCCTTTTATACTCACCTTCACCTTTTCGTCAAAAACAAGCCGCTGTTTTCCCGAAGCTTTCAAAAGCTGTACCTTTTCAACATCCATTCCCGAAAACAGAATTTCTGCTTCTACCGGCAGCGGTTTATAAAAAGTAGTCCCGTTAAAACCTGAATAGTTCAAAAACTGCACCAGATACTCGCCGTCACCGCAGCATCCTGTTATTACTTCCACACAGGGCGGTGCCGAGATCCGAAGCCTTTCCTTGGGCAGGGCATCCGTCCTAATCACATCCAGGAACAGATTTTTATGATCTTCATACCCCTGGGCCGCATACAGACTTCCGGGCATCCATGGAAAATAAATCGATTTTCCTTCTCTTACGGAAACACAGCTCTGTTCTGTTACCGTATGACCGAAACAGCGCTCCGGCGGACCGTACATACTTGCCAGTATCAGCGGCATATAATTCCTGTTTTCCGGTTCCGGCTTCATATAATAATATTCTTTATCCAAATACACCCAGTCGCGGTCTGCAAAATGGCAGAAAACCTCCTTCGGCTCCGTCAGCATATAACTGCCCCGCACTTTTTCAAGCTTTTGTCCTAAGGAAATACCAAACAGCCGTTTCAGGCTTTCTTTATCCTCCTTCAGAGCAAGCCCGGTTCCCACCAGAACCGCACCGCTTTTTTTAAGTGCGTCTGCCGTACTGTCCGGCAGCGTTTCCACTGCGGGAAGAATAATCACTGAATAATCCCGGGCTTTCTTTTCCAGAATTTCCATCTCCCGACCATCCAGAACATCAAACTGAATATGGGCTTCCTTCAGCATTTTAAAAATTCCCGGATATTCCTTCTCTGCCTGCGGTACAACGTCCATGGGCCAGACCAGAAGCACCTCTGCACAGGATTTCAGGCTGTTAAAATAGCTTTCATACTTTTTATGAAAAGCAAAAACACGTTTTACTCCCTCATAATTTGCCTTATCGGGATATGTTTCAAAGCCTCCGATAATACACCAGTCAAGATTCCCGCCTGCTGCCAAATCTCCCCAAAGACGCAGTTCATTCAAATAGGGGGAGACCCCCATGAAACGATAAAAAATATCCACTGCATTAATGACGCAGTTGCTGGAATATTTATCCTCAAAAGTACCCTGTATACAGCCGGAATTGTTCTCACTTGCCATTGTAAAAAACGGATAGGGTCTGTCCACTGCGGAATTGGATTCGTTTCTTACCAGATCCACATAGTGGCTGCTGTAAGTGCATACTGCAACCTCCGGATTCAAATTCTTTACATGCCGGTATATTTTCTTCAAAAGCTCCTGCGTGGTAAAGCTCTTGAATTTTTTATATTCCTGAAAAACCGGGCTGCTCTCATTTTCTTCCACAGGAAGCTCATGCCCGCTGTAATCCCTGAATCGGCGCCTGCAGCTGTCACACTGGCAGATACCCACATAATTTCCGCTGTAATCCCTTGTCTGATATCCGAACATATTGAAAAAGACGCCGTCCACAGGATATTCCCTGATTACCTCTTCCAATATCTTCAGAGAATATTCCTGTTGATAGTCTCCATTTACACAGGTTGCTGCCGTATCATGGTACAAAACGGGCTTTCCGTTAATTGACTTGCTGTACCACTCAGGATGTGCCTGCAAAAAGTCACTGTGAGTCTTGCTGAAGTCAAATCTGGCAATGACCCGGATCTGATTTTCATGACATTTCTGCAAAAGGCTGCCGAAAAAATTATCCTTCATATAAGGACTGGTTTTCTGACACTGAAGCTGCGTAGGATAAAATGCAGTAATACCACCGCAGCCCACCATGCAGACATCCGCCTGAAATTCCTTTAATGTTTTTATGTAAGCATCCAAATCCATTCCTGCGTCTATGTCACGCAGGTTGTTCTGTATCATTCTGTATCTTTTCTCTGTCCACCAGCTCATAGCCCTGCAGTGTCTCCTTCCTGTGCTGTTATTTCTTTGTATATAAATCTTCCGGTTTTAAAAGATTCCGCAGTATTTCACCATTTTTGTACCGCCTAATATTTTCACAGAGAATGTCTACAGAACGCCTGGTTTTATCCGGCATTGCAGGTGTACAGTGAGGTGTAACCAGCATGTTCGGAATATCCCAGAGGAGACTGTCCTTGCCAAGGGGCTCCGTTTCAAAAGTATCACAGCCTGCCCCTGCAATTGTACTTTCTTTTAACGCCTCGCACAATGCGTTTTCATCCACTACTGCTCCCCGCGCCATATTAATTAAACAGGCGGTATTCTTCATTTTCCCTATTCTGTCCTTATTCATCAAATGCCATGTTTCATCATTCAAGGCACAGGTAAGCACCACATAATCACAAAGAGGAAGCATCGCATCGAGGCTGCCGCTTTCCTTGGAAGAAAACATCCTGTCCGCAAGGTCCGCCTTGTTTTCACTTCTATTATAAACCAAAACCTGCATATGAAAAGCCTTTGCATACTCAGCAACACATTTTCCCGTATGGCCGAAACCTATAATTCCAATAGTTTTCTCATACAATGCAGCCCGATCCGAATAGATTCCTGATTCCCAAAAATGGTTCTTCTGGTTTTCAAGGAGTCTTCCTGTTTTATAGTTCAGTGCCAGTATCAGATAAAAAGCATGCTCTGCAAGGGCATTCTCCGACCTTCCCGCTGTTCCGGTCACCATAATGTTTCTGCCCAGTATCTCCGGCTTTGCAAAATCATTCAGTCCTGCTGCATCCATATGAAGCCATTTCAGACTTTTTGCATATGCCAGCAGGTTTCTATCTATTCCCTTTCCCAGTATCACCACATCCGCATTTTCCAGTTCATTTTTCAGTATCTGATCATCCGCCTTCTGCAGATAAACAGTTTCTGCGTCCCCCAATGCTTCTTTAATCTGCTGCATATAACACTCCTCATAATCGGCCAGCAGCAGCACCTTTTCCATTTTTCTCTGTGACATATCTGTTTTCCTTTCCCATCTTTACCCGACGGCTTTCTTCTTATATTTTTTCTCCGATTGCCGTTCCTGAAAGCTTCTTATAATATTCTGCCAGCGCACTGTGGTCTTTCTGTCCCAATCCATCTGCATGCAGCTGCTGAAACATCTCCATTACCTGGGCGGAAAGCAGCATGGGAGCACCAACCTGATGTGCCGTCTCCAACGCATTATTCAAATCTTTAATATGAAGGTCAATTTTAAAACCGGGTTCAAAATTCTGCTCCAGCATCATGGGAATTTTGGCATCCATTACCGTGGAGCCGGCCAAACCGCCCCTGATTGCGGCATATACCGTTTCCGGGTCTACACCTGCCATACGCGCCATCGTATAGGCTTCCGCACAGGCTGCGATATTCAGTGCAACGATTACCTGATTTGCCAGCTTCGTAGTATTTCCCGCACCGTTTGAACCGCAGTATACCACGCTGCTTCCCATTTTCAGAAGAAGCTCCTTCATTTCAAGAAACAATGCTTCTTCTCCTCCCACCATAATGGATAACGTGCCGTCCACCGCTTTAGGCTCTCCGCCGGAAACCGGGGCATCCAGCATTTTAATCCCATTTTCCTTGCATTTCTCCGCAATTTTACGGCTGGCAAGGGGCGCAATGGAGCTCATGTCTATTAAAACGGTTCCTTCCTGTGCTGTTTCCAATACTCCGCCTTTTCCAAGGACTACTTCTTCCACCTGGGGAGAATTAGGCAGCATGGTAATAATAATGCTGCTCCCTTTTGCAACCTCTTCTATACTGTCTCCTTTTTCGGCCCCTGCTTTCACCACATCTTCTACCGCATTTTTATTTAAATCAAACACCTTCAGGCTGTATCCTGCCTTCAGCAGATTTTTACTCATGGGTCTGCCCATAATTCCAAGTCCGATAAAACCAATCATATTTTTTCCTCCTGTTTCTCAGCGGTATGCCCCGCTTATAAAATAATTTCCGTGTCCGGGAATGATGATGCCGGCAAGCTGTGCTGCCTTCTCAATGCTTCTCCGGTTTTCTTCTCCGTCTTTATCAAAATAATAACCTTCCCTGTTTAAGAAAAAATCTTTCGTCATAATACAGTCTCCGCTGGCAAGTACCCTTCCTTCCGGTCCCTGGAACAAAAGCCCTGAAAGCCCCGGCGTATGTCCGGGCAGGAACACTGTATGAACTCTATCCGGAATCAGGAAATCACCTGCCGGCTTCATTCTTTTCCTTAACAGTTCCCTGTTGTCCTCATCCTGTTTAAATACCTCGCAGTCACCGGACGCCATATACCAGTCGGCTTTTTCAAAGAGTTCTATTCCTGCAAAATGGTCTCCATGAAGGTGCGTACAGTAAACCAAGTCGATATCCCCCGGCCTTAACCCGCTTCTGTTAAAAAGAACCTGTCCGAAGCTTTCCGGATCCATGGACGGATCCACAACAATATTTGCTTCCCCGGTACAAATAACCGAGGATGTAGCCAGGCATTCCCTGACTCCCTCTTCTTTGGGCTCTCCCCAGAATTTATTTCTGGTCAGACAGCCAATGGTAAGTATTTCCCATCGCTTTATCTTTTTCATATATTTATCCTTTCACAGCGCCTGCAACCATTCCTTCCACTATGCGCTTCTGTAAAAAGCAGTATACGATAATGACCGGAACCACCGCAACAATAACATTAGAGCACAAAAATCCGTAATCCACAGCAAATTCGCTTTTCGCATTATTCAAAAGCTTGGGAAGCGTCTGATATTTCACATTGGAAAGCAGGATGCTGGCATAAGCATATTCATTCCATACCCCCACGAAAGACAAAATCAGCACGGTGACAATTCCGTTTTTACTGATGGGCAGGATAATTTTTAAAAGAAGCCGTAAAGGGGAACACCCATCCACAACAGCCGATTCGGCAATTTCCGCGGGAATGGCCTTCATAAAGCCGATCGTCAGATACATGGAAAAGGGTATCTCAAAAGCAGCGTAACATAATGCAATGGGATACTTGTGGTTCAAAAATCCCATGTATTATAATTATGGAAGGTTGCCACAAGAATCGACAAACGTGGAATAATAATTCCCATCATAAAAAACGCTTCTATCCATTTGGCTGCCCTGAAACGGTAAATAGTCAGTACATAAGCACAGGGAATAATGCAGAATAAAATAAGCAGCAGTGACACCACTGTAAGGGAAAAAGAATTCCAATATGCCAAAAGCACATCTCCCGCCAGGGTATTCTTATAATTCTCCAGATAGCCAAAGTTCTCGGGTATCAGCTTCATGGATGTAAAAATCTGGTCATTGGTACGAAAAGAGTTGGAGAATGTCCAGATTAGCGGAAACACTGTTATTACGGCATATATCAGCAGAAAAATATATTTTATGCCTGCAATTCCTCTTTTTTTGATTCCTCTCATAACCTGCCTCCTATCTTTCTTCCAAATACTTGAATATTCTTTTCACAATCGTTACCGTTATGCTGCTGAGCAGGACAATGACAATCGCGATTGCAGTTCCAAGTCCGTATTTTCTTCCCGCAAATGCCCTTGCATACATTAAGGTAGCGGGAACCTGGGTGCTGTTCATGGGACCGCCTCCGGTAAGCATATAAATATAGTCAAAATTCTTAAAGGAATTGGATATGCTGAGCACAACACAAATCTGAATGATAGGCATCATCAGCGGTATAATGATCTTCAGAAAAAGCTGTGCGGAATTTGCTCCGTCAATTTTAGCTGCCTCTATCAATTCGCCTGATACTGACTGAAGTCCTGAAAACATTACCACAATAAACATTCCCATAGACTGCCAGATAGGCACTGCAATACACGCATAAAAAACAACCTTCACATCTCCCAGCCAGATATGAGCCCAGTCTGAAAGCCCCACCAGACGTAAGAAGCCGTTAATCAGACCGATATCGTTATCATAAATAACTGTAAACATTACACAGACTGCCGCCGAACTGATTACCACCGGCAAAAAATACAGCGAACGGAAAATTCCGGAACCTGCCACCTTTCCATGAAGCAGATTTGCTATAAACAGTCCCATAAAAGGCTGGATTAATGCTGCCAGAAATGCCCATTTCACTACTCTTCCCACACTGTCTATAAAAACCTTATCCTGGAAAACCGCCTTAAAATTCGCAAATCCCACAAATACCGGTTCCATAATTCCATCCCAGTTGCACAGGCTGTAGCTTATGGTCTGTACAAACGGAAGAATAAAAAAGCAAAGATATACCGCCAATGCCGGAACCAGAAATACGAGCAGTCTTTTCTTAAATTTCAACTCGCCCATTCTTCACCTCATTTCCACGCAGCCGCTTACCTTATTTCACTTTTTACAGCCGCGCTTAATAAATTTAGTTTTTTAACAGGATTTCCCTCCCAAAAGAGAGAGAAATCCCTCAAATAATTAATTGCCGCCGTTATAGAACAGTTCCTGACACTGCTTTGCAAACTCATCCCCATCTATCTGTCCAAACCATAGCTGCTGATAGAAACTGTAGAACTGGTCTCTCTTATCAGAATCCGCATTGCTTAAGTACCACAAAATACCTGTTGCATTGTCTGCAATTTCCTTTGACTCTATGAAAACTCCCGGAGCATCTTCTTCCGTAATTTTCAGATTCCTGGTAGGCACCATGCTTCCGAATTTGCTGTACATAATATCAGCATTTTCCTGGGAATAAAATTTCCGGAAAAACTTGGTAATAATCTCTTTCTTCACAGGATTTTCCCATGCATCAGCTCCCGCATAGAAAACTCCGGACAGGCTCTTATCCGAAATATCTCCGCTCATGGCCTCAGCACCAGGCATTTCAGGCCATTTCATTGCCACCATATTATCCAGAATTGCCTCATCAAACTGTGCCATATTGTAAGAACCCGCAATAGAGTAACATGCTTTTCCCGTATTAATGTACTTGGAAATAATCTGGGTATCATCCATGGACATACTGTCTGCTGCGCTGTATCCTGATACAATGGATGACAAATCCCTGCAGGCTGCAACAGCCTCATCTGTATCAAAGGGAACATTTCCCGCAAACATATTCAAATAACCCGTATCTCCTGCACAGCCCACATATCTTGCAAATATGTAGTCCAGAGGACGCTCCCATGCGCTTCCATAAGCCTTCGTGGATACTCCCCAGGGAATGTAACCTTTTTCCTGAATAATGGGAATGGATGCCTTCAGTTCTTCCCATGTCTGCGGAACCTCAAGCCCGCAGTCATCCAGAATCGCTTTATTTGCCATAAACATAATAAAGGAATACTGTCCCGGAAAAGCATATTGAACACCTTCCACCTTACAGGTATTCAGGGTATCTTCTGTAAACTGCCCGGCAAATTCTGTTTCAAACAGTTCCGTCACATCCGCAAAAACCCCTACCTTGCAATATTCCAGGCCGCCATGGGAAATATCCGGCCTCCAGTATTCGCTTAAATCCGCTACATTGCCGGAACTGACATTCAATCCCATCTTGGTGGGATAATCTCCTGTAGCTATCTGTTCCACCTCCAGTGTCACATTGGGATACTCCGCCACAATATCTTCCATAATTGAGGTTAAATAATCCTTGTCTTCATTTCCCTGCATCAGTGATAAAGTGAACTTCATTTTTTCTTCCGTTCCTGTATCGGCAGGTGTTTCTTCCTGTGCTGCCTGCGCGCTCTCGCTGCTTTTATCTTCCCCCAAAGCGCCTGTATCCGTTCCGGCACTTCCTGAAGATGTTCCGCAGCCTGCTGCCATAACTGCTGCCATTGTCATTGCCAGTATTGATGTCATTAAACTCTTCTTTCTCATATTTTCCTCCTTTGGTGTTTTTTTGATATACCTATCATACTTTCTTTCCCATCAAAGGCGATATTTCCGGCTGTACAAAAACAGCCGGTATTTTTGTATTCCGAATCCAAAAATACCGGCTGATGCATTACCCTTTATAAAGCTGTTCCTTTCTTTTCAGATAATAATAAAACCCATTGACAAACTCCCTGTCCTTACTGTTTCCAAGAGGATCCGCATTCAGCGCTTCACGGATTTTATCCAGCCTGTAAATCAGGGTATTCTTATGCACATGAATCAGTTTACTGGCGTCATTCAGATTGAAATTGGAATTCCGCAGCGCACCTATTATTTCCTTGAAATTTTCTACAAATTTATCGCCGTAAGCAATTTCTATCGTATAGTAAGCAACCTGAAGTTCCGTTAAAGGCAAGGTTGACATAAAGTATCTGCTGCTGTGTTCATAAAAATAAAAGCTGCCGCCCTTCCCCATAGTTTTCTTCAGCCACAGACAATGTTCATACCCCATCCGGTAATACCAGAAACTGCTCTGCAGCGCACCAACGTATACCGTATAATCATAGCCTGCGCTTCTCATGTAGCGGAGTCCGTTGCTGATTGCCTCTCCCGCCTCATACTTATACTGGCTCATTAAATTGGAAACATTTTCTTTCAGGGCTTTATACAACAAAATATCTCCGTCCCGTGTCAGACAAATCAAATCCTGGGATGAATTTTCCCCGCTATTGCGAAATACGCTCAGCACATTTTCCCTGGAATCAATTTCTCCTTCTATGCTAAGGAGAATGGGGATTCTGATTATGTCTTCTTTTAGCTGAAGCTGCCGGGTAAAACGAATCCAGTCTTCTTTCTGAAGGTCTTCCTTATATAAAATAATATTAAGCAGCTGTTCCTTTAAGTTTCTGCGCTTCATCCTCTCATATTTAACCAGCTCATGCTCCAGCATGACCTCCACTGCCATCTTAATTACCAGTGCAATAGGCTTCACTTCTTCCGGCTCTCCCGTAATGCCGATCACGCCTTCTTTTTTCTTTTTGTAATAAATGGCCATATTCACTCCCTTTTTCACCCCGAACTGGGTTCTTTCATTATCCACGATAATAGTATCCTGACTGCCCTGAATAATCTGAAAAGCCACTTCATGAAAGGTTCCTATTCTGGATGTATTTTTACTTGCAATGATAATTCCCTTTTCATCCATAATGTTAATATTGTATTCCGTATACTGCGTAATTCTTTCGATAAATTTCTTAGCCAGCAATGCGTCTATCATAATATTATTCTTCCTTTCAGCTGTAATACAGCGTTTTAAGTAATTGCCTTCTGATGCCGTTTTGCTTCCCGGCAAACCTGTGCATCCACTCTCCTTATAAAAAGCATCCCATATATGGTAGCATCTTTTTAACCAGGTCTCTTTAGTTTTTACGAACTAAACAAAAAATATGTTTTTTGTTTCATCAGTACAAAAAGGGATAAGGACAAACAACTAAAAGGAGAGCTCAGCATATTATAATTACAAGGCAGAAAAAGGAACTGATACAATTTGAAAAAACCAACCTGTTATCTTTGGAAAAAAGATTTTCAAACAGAAGAGGAATTCGAAAATGTCAAAAATACTTATTGGAATTCGGGCTTCAGAGTTGTTACTTTCTGCGACGGACCCGCAGGAAAAAATATTCACGGAGGCATTCGGGAAATAATTAAAAATCACTGCAATGCCTGTCAGGAGGCGGAATTATGAATGCCGGATATGTACGCCTTTCACGGGATGACGACAAACGAAACTATGTTTCCATTGAAAATCAAAAGCTGATCATCAGCCAGTATGCAGCTGAGCAGAATATCAGGATTCACCGCTGGTATGAGGATGACGGCATATCAGGTTATGTCTTTGACCGTCCCGGCTTTTCTCAGCTTATGGAGGATTTAGACAAAGATATCGACACTGTATTTGTCAAAGATTTCTCCCGTCTGGGACGCCATAATGCAAAAGTGCTGCTTCTTCTTGATGAATTTCGGGAACGTGGAAAACATTTAATTGTAATTGACGATAGCTATGATTCCCGAAATCCCGAAGATGATACTATCGGCATCAAAACCTGGTACAATGAAAGATATGTAAAAGACACCAGTAAAAAAATAAAACGTGCCATAGGCGCACGCCAAAAAGAAGGGAGTCTTAGAACCCAGCCGCCATTTGGATATGCACGAAGCCACGATGCAGAAGAAATCATAGAAATCGTTCCCATGGAAGCAGAATACATCAGGCTGATTTATGACCTTTACCTGAACGGATACGGCTACCGTAAAATAGCCAATCATCTTACAGCTGCAGGCATTTCCACTCCTTCCATGGTAAGACATGAAAGGGAGATAAAAAAATGCAGCTGCTCCAAACGCCCGGTTGCCCTCCAGTGGTCTGACGGAATGGTAAAAGCTATTCTGGATAATGATTTTTACACAGGCACTTTCCGCCTGAGGAAACGGGCAAGAGCAACTGTTCACGGCAAAGACAAAAGGATTCCCAAAGAAGAGCAATATGTTTTTGAAGATCATCATCCTCCCATCATCGGCAAAATGACCTTTGACCTGGTTCAGGATGAAAAAGCCAAACGGATAAAATATCATTATCGCGGAAACCGCAGTTTGCCCGGCAGTCCGGATTTCAAAATATCCAATCCTTTCAGGAACTGCTTGTTTTGTAAAGACTGTAAAAGCCCTCTGACCCCCATTATACGAAAAACAACATGCGGTCAGAGAGCCTATTATATCTGCAGCAAATACAATACAAAAGGCAGCCGCTACTGCCCTAAAGCTCATTTAATTGAAACACAGGACTTAACAGAAGATGTCATTGCCTGCATACGGCTCTGCCGCAATTTCCTGCATGAGGCAATAGCCGGCTATAATCCAAAAGATTTTGCACCGGATAAAAAATCACCTGAAGAAAAACGTCTCGAACTGGAATCAGCTGTTCTGGAACAAAAGAACCGGCTGAAAACTTTATTTTTTCAGAAAGTAAAGGACTTGTCCGGCAATCCGGATAAAGAAGCACTTATCACAGAAGGTTATGAATCCTTACAAAACGATATTCTTTCCCACATCCACAGCTTAGAGCTTCAGCTTCAATCATTAAATGATATTAGAACGGAGGCATCGGACGAAAGGGAGAATTTAATGTCTCCTCTTGATGTAATGGACGAACTTCTTGAAAAAAAGAATCTGACCTGCAGGGATGTTGATATTCTGATTGAGAAAATCACTGTGGACCAAATGGGCATGCCGGAAATTGAACTTAAATATGAATTATCCGGTTTCCTCCCTTACAGCCCTGCGAACGAGCTGAACAGCCATGAAAATAAAATTATTCACACTGTAATGAATTTAATACTGGAAGATATGCGCGGCTATACTTCCGCAAAATACCTGTCAGCCAAACTGTCGGAAGCAGGCTTTAAAATGAACAGCCGCCAAGTTCTTCCTTACATCCGCATGCTGCTGAAAATGGGGATTATAAAGCCAAGCGGCAATTCCAGAAAACCTTATACTGTCATTAAATCATATGAAGAAATCCGCAAAATAACGGAAAGCAATTTACATTGTTATGGGGATGGCAGGTGGTATGCCGGAGATGGTATTTGAATATATCCTTAAGAAAAACAATATTGACCCGGCTTCAGACCTGGAAATTGACCAGAGCATCGACTTCGGCTCAACCGCTGCTGCTTTTTCCGGCGGTCAGGGAGATTTTACAGTTGAATTCGAGCCCCATGCCACCTCCCTTGAAGCCAAAGGTGACGGCTATGTTGTAGCTTCCCTGGGTGAAGATTCCGGCTACGTTCCCTACACCGCTTTCAGTGCAAAAAAGAGCTATATAGAAGCCCATCCCGATGTCATCCAGTCCTTTACCAATGCGCTGCAAAAAGGTATGGATTATGTAAACAGCCATACGCCTGAAGAAATTGCAGAAGTAATTGCGCCGCAGTTTGAAGAAACGCCGGTGGAAACAATCACCACTATTGTTACCAGATACTATGAGCAGGATACCTGGAAGAACAACCTTGTTTTTGAAGAAGATGCCTTCACCTTATTGCAGAATATTCTGGAAGAAGCAGGGGAACTTCCCGAAAGAGTTCCTTACGAAGAACTGGTTAACACTGAATTTGCCCAAAAAGCAATAAATTAACATTTTTAACCGACGAAAAGCACGCTTTCCTGACGTTCTATTCTCATAAAAAAAAGCTTCCTGCAAAAACTGCCGGAAGCTTTTTAATATTCTTTTATATCTGTCAGCCTGTCAGATGCCAATTACATCATAAAATACCCTTCTGCCTGATAAGCCCAGTCTATCAGCGCCATACACATGGCAAATGCTGTCAGGGCAATCATCAGCAAAATAGCTGCCACATCATAAACAACCTTGCTCTGTTCCACCACATTCCCCTGATTATCTATTATCTCATAAGTTTTCTGTCTGCTTCCGGCAAGTACCTCAACTCCAAGCAAGATCAGTATTATGGGCCAGAACCGGTAAATCAGGAAATAATTAAATCCGGGAAAAAATATATGAACCAGAAACAGGGCGCCTGTCACTATTAAAACAGTGCCGAAGGTGACAGAGCCTACTCTTCTCACTTTAATCGTCTGCTTTTCCATATTTTATGCGTCCTCCTCTACTCCGTCTTCTTCGCTTCCTTTTCCCCATTAGGGCTTTCTTCTGCCGACTGCGGGGACTCCAGCTGTGCCAGTTGCTCTTTCCTTCCCTCTATCAGTTTCACCCCGATAAAAATGATAACAAATGCCACCAGAATCCTGGGCGCGTAGTCACCTACAATGCGCATAGCCCGGTAAATAAAATCAGGTAAAAGCCTGTATGCAATATCCGTAACCGTATTCCACAAAAGAAAAACGCCTGCTATAATCAAAACCGCTGCCACCCATTTTTGATATCTGGACACAAATTTTTTTCCGTCTGAAAGGTCATTAATACCAAACAAATATTCATCCTTCACCATGTCAAATTCTTCGTCACTTAAGCCGGCCAGATGATTTGCATGAAAAAAGCCGTAGAACCATACCACCATAGCCAATGTCGTAAGGGATTCAAAACGCAGGCTTACAGGAATAAAGATCGACAGGAAAAACAAAACCATAAGACTTGTTCCCGTACGCATAAAGCCCATATACATCTCTCCTGCTCCCGGCAGCAGTGAAAAACAAAAGGTTAAAAATCTGTTTTTTTTCTTAGTTTTCATAGTAATCTCCTCCTACACTGTCCACATTAAATAAATTTCCTATTTTCTGAAATAATCCATCTAAAGCGTTACTTGCTTCTTCTCTTTTTTGACTTACATGTTCGCTTATTCTTTCATCCAGGCTGATTCTTTCTCTGTACTCATCCCCGCTCAATTCTCCGGAAATACTCCAATCCTTTTCCAAAAGTCCTGCTTTGCTGACATCGCTGCCGTTTTCCGCAGGAATCATAAAAATCAGCAGAACGGCTGCTGCCATGCCGGCTACCATTTTAAGCGTATACAGAAACAAAGAAACCGGCTGCTGACTTTTACTCCCGGTTTTTACCGGCTGCTCCCCTTCTTTTACCTTTAAAAGAATTTCTTCCTTCAGATGCAGGGGCGCATAAAGTTCTTCCTTTTCCAATTCCTCTATGAAACTGTTTAGTTCTTCATCCGTAGGATATCTGTTCATACCGGTTCCTCCTTTCCGTAAATTTCCCGCAGCAGATTTCTGGCACGGTAAATCTGAGTCTGAATGGTTTTAATATTAACCTTTCTTTTTTCCGCTATTTCCGCTGCACTAAGCTCCATAACATAATAATCTTCGGCAATTTCATCATAAGGAGGCTTCAGGCTTTCACAGTTTTTCTTAAGCCTGTATTTTATTTCTTCCTCCATACAGATTTCTTCCGGATTTTCTTTTTTTTCTGCTGCCATCTCAAAAAACCCGTCCTCCGTGGGAATTCCTTTATGCCCGGCGCTTCTGACATAATCGATACTCTTATTGGTGGCAATCCTGCAAATCCACGCCTTTTCATTGCTGCCGTCAAAAGTATCATATTTTTGATAAACCGATAAAAAAGTCTCCTGTGCAAGGTCTTCTGCCGTAAAATAATCACCCGTTATTTTGTAGCAAATGGAAAAAACAAGCTTCTCGTATGTATCAATGAGTTCCGAGAGCCGGCTTTCCGAACACTTTGATATTGTCACTGTACTGCCTATTTTTCCCACCCCGCTTCCTTTTGTTTTTCATCGCTTTCATTCATTATAACGCAGCAGACATTTTATTATCTTCAAATATCTAAAATTTTTTTATAACATTTTTGCCCTAAATTCTGCTTTTTGTGCAACATCACTTTTCTGATATACAGAAAATATGATATAATGACAGCAACGAGCCGGGCGCAAAGCATTTGGCGAGTGCAGCAAGATTATGAACTTATTTTCAGTATTTTAAAGGAGGACACTATGGGATATCCGCAAAGAAATGATAATATTACTCAAAATATGATGCGTGAGGTAAATTTGTTAGAACATGACCGCAAAACACAAAGCGCCGTTCCTGTAACCGAAAAGCAGAAAAAACTGGGGAAAATTGCTTTTTTTGCAGTTCTGGCATTGATTGTTTTGATTATTTTATTATTTGTGATTTTGTAAAAATATTGCTATTATTTTATACCCATTGTATTATATAGCATATATGACTACATTTTTAGGAGGAAACAAAATGGGCATTTATGTAAACCAAGTTGGGTACCCCATTAAAGGAGCAAAAATCGCAGTTGCCACTGCTCCCTGCAATTTTCAGATTATCCGGAGCATTGACCAGATAAGCGTGTATGACGGTATTGCTGCTGAAACCGGCTTTGACGCTTCATCCGGCGACAGCACCTGGCATATAGATTTTTCAGATTTGGAGATTCCGGGCAGCTACTATATTTTAGGTGCAAATCAGGAACAATCTCCTGTTTTTACTATCGGTTCACATGTTTATTCTTCTTTAAAAGAAGATTTACTAAAAGCGTTTTATTTTCAGCGATGCGGCTGTGCTCTTACGAAAGAACATGCAGGCATTTACACCCATGCAGCCTGTCACACTTCCCCCGCCATCTTCCTGGAAGATTATGTTAACCATACGCCGAATCCTGCAGCCTTTGACATGACAGGAGGCTGGCATGATGCCGGAGACTTCGGAAGATATTCTACTGCCGGAGCTGTGGCTGTTGCCCATCTTCTTTATGCCTATGAGCTGTTTCCCGAAAGCTTTCAGGGGTCCTTAAATATTCCCGAAAGCGGAAACGGCATTCCCGATGTTTTAAATGAATGTCTCTATGAATTAAATTGGCTGTTAAAAATGCAGGCTCCCGACGGCGGCGTATATCATAAGCTGACCGCTTTCAGCCATGCCGATTTCATCATGCCTGAGGATGACCATGACCCTTTCATAATTTATCCTGTTTCCTCCATGGCCGTAGGTGATTTTGCCGCCGTTATGGCCCTGGCATCGCGTATCTACAAACCTTTCCTGCCGGATTTTGCTGACAAAGCACTCAGTTCTGCCAGAAAAGCTTTTGACTGGCTTTTAACCCATCCCTATGTAGGCTTCCGAAACCCGGAAGGCAGCAACACAGGTGAATATGACGACGAATGTGATTTGGATGAAAGAATGTGGGCAGCTGCAGAGCTTCTTCGAAGCGATGAAGAAATTAATCCGGCTTATTCCGAAATGCTTGAAAAACTTGTTTTTTCAGATATCAATAAAACAGATTTCGGATGGACGGATGTATCCGGCTTTACTCTTCTTAGTTCATTATTTGACCCCGCCCACCGCGCCGGGGAAAAAATAGAAAGAGAATTACATACTGCACTGTTTACAGAAGCAGACAGGCTTTTAAATATCTTAAACAAAAGCGGTTACCTTCTTGCCATGAAGCCGGAGGATTTCTGCTGGGGCAGCAATATGGTTGTCTGTAACCGTTCCATGCTGCTTATTGCAGCATCGCTATTATCGGATGGTGAGAAAGCAAATACCTATCGCCAGGCTGCTATGGAGCACCTTCATTATCTCCTTGGCAGAAACGCCCTGTCCGTAAGCTATGTAACCGGCTACGGAGAAAATGCTTTTAAAAATCCCCACAACCGTTCCACTTTTGCAGACGGCATTGAACTTCCCATGCCCGGCTGGGTCAGCGGCGGTCCCAATAAAGCGCCCTGCGACCCTAAAGCAGATGAATTAATTCCCGCAGGTACACCTCCCATGAAATGCTACGTGGACGCAGTGGAAAGTTATTCCACCAATGAGATTACCATCTACTGGAATTCCCCTGCAGTTTTTATGGCTGCCTGCTTTGATTCTTTAGCATAAAAAAAATCCGGTGTTAATTCACCGGATTTTTTTTTGCTTTCGAATTACTTTTATCTTTTTCATCTTCTGATGAGGCGCTTCCCAAAGCATCCACCATTTTTTCAATCAAAAGCTTCTTAATATATACGTCAAAGCTTAAAAGTCCGATAAAAGAAAATAACTGCAGAAATTCCCTGTCCTCTTCAGGTGCATCCTTAAACGGCTTTCTTGAAGTTTCAAATTTATTCAAAATGTCATTCTTAAGAGCATCTACCTGCATCTTTTCCAAACCGAAAATTTCTTCATATATAACCCCCAGATTCAAATCTCCCTCTGAGTGAAAATATTTTTCCGAAATAGGTTTCAATAATGTCTGTATATCATTAATAGACAGGATGCCTTTATAATAGTAAATAAAAATCAGCATAAGAACATGCTCTTTGCTGTATTTTTTCTTTACAGGCGGAGGCAGCAAATCATTCTTTGCATAATTGTTAATCATTGTCTTAGTCAGAATTTTATCTTCACCGGGATTTCTGACCGTACTCTTTAATTTGCTTTCCATAAAAGTTGTAACCTGGTCCATATATAAATCGATATTGGGGATATCCTCAAGCTTAATATGCTGAACCCTGTCCAGACTTTCCATAATGCTGTTTAATAAATCATCCTTATCAATTGTCATTTCACGTTTCTCCCCTTCCTGCCTTGGTTTCCGTCAGAATCAGAGTCAGACTCAGAACCTCCGGTTCTTCGCTGACTTATCGGATGAAATCAAATGGCGCCTTGCAGTTTGCCACAGACTCAGAACCTCCGGTTCTTCGTTGACTTATCAGCAGATAAATAAATGCCGCTTTGCATCATTTATTTATCTGCTGATAAGTCACATTATATAGTATTAAAAACCACATGACAAGTATGTTGGAGTTAAAAAATGTAATCTGTCAATAATTCAATCTTTACTTTAAAACTTTAGTATGTTAAAATTTTATTGTGTTAATAAATTTTCTTTGGGAGGAACTTTTATATGAATAAAAAAATTCAGACAGCTGCTGTTGACCAACTTTTTGAAGCTGTCTTATGTCTTAAAAATAAAGAAGAATGTTACAGTTTTTTTGAAGATTTATGTACCGTTAATGAGCTTCTTTCTCTTTCCCAGCGATATGAAGTAGCATCCATGCTGAAGGATAAAAAAACTTATCTGGAAATTGCAGAAAAAACAGGTGCTTCCACTGCCACCATCAGCCGTGTAAACCGTTCCCTCAATTACGGTAATGACGGATATGAGCTTGTTTTCGGCCGTCTGGATAATGCAACTCCCCTACAGGAATAAGCTTTTTTTCATCATTGTTAAAAAACGGATAGTTCAAAAAGAACTATCCGCTTTTCATTCATGACAACAAAAAGTTCACAAAACGTACTTTCTACCTTTTTGCAACAAAAATGCATCCGGCAAACTTTCTATTGCCAGCATTTCTATTTCATGTGTGGAATTTTTCAGCCGTTGATATCAATCAGAAGCATGGGATCGATATATTCCTCATCCTTCATTATCTGATAACCTAATTCCTGATTATCTTCGCCTATGGTAAACAAAATATACCCTTTACCCAATGACTCTCCTGTCTTAACTAAAGCTGAACCCTTATTGCGGTAAACAGAATAATATCCATTTCCATGGTCAATTACAATCTTAGTACCATACTCCATATCCGCATCTACACTGATAACTGTTCCTGTTCCCGTTGTAATCACGTTCACGCCCTGAGCTGCCGTAAATATCAGCATAGGGTCACCTTCTTCTGCTTCCTTCATGGTTGCGGATCCGCTTAAGGGAAATCCTTTGGGAAGCGCATTCTCAACAGTTTCCTGGGAAATAGCATCTTCAGTGGCCGCTTTCTTGCTCACTGTTTCGCTTAAAACAGTTACCTTACTTGAAAGCGTTGAGTTTTCTACCGAGAGCGCTTCATTTTCATCCGTTAAATTATTAATTGTTACTATTTGCTCAACAATTTGATTTCTTGCGTCCTTAATTGTAATTGTGCTGTAAACAAATCTACAGACAATTGCTACAACTACCAAAAAAAGAACGACGGCTATTATTTCCACAACGGTAGAACTGATGGTATGTTGCTTAATGGTTCCGTTTTCATCCTCGGTCACCAAAAGCAGGGCAAACTTATTTTTTCTTTTTCTCTGTTGTTCCATAAATTAGACGTCACCTCCGGTCAATTGAACTCATTTTACCACAGATGACAAGATTGCACAACTTTATTTACCATTTTATAACATTCGCAGCAGCAATCCGGCCATGCAAAATCGATTGTAAACTTTGTATGCGGAAGCTTGTTATAAATGGCATGGTTGAACTGTTACCCTTTACACTTACACCTGAAGCTTCATATCACCGTCCGAAATCCAGCCTTTTTTGCGCATAAACTCTGAAATGCCGAATGATAATGCTGCCGGAAGAATGAAATGCATGACCGCAATCTGAATCAGTGTCACTACAGGTGATACTCCCTCGCTCACCATAGTCTGATATGCATTAATCTGACCTACCAGTCCTGCTGTCCCCATACCGGAACCGGTGGGATTATTGGTCATGTGAAGCACCATGGTAGAAACAGGACCCAGCACCGCACTTGTAATAATGGCGGGGAGCCAGATAACCGGTTTTTTCACGATATTGCCAATTTGAAGCATACTGGTGCCCAACCCCTGGGCCAACAGTCCGTTTACCTTATTTTCCCTGAAAGAAGCTGCTGCAAAGCCAACCATATTGGCACAGCAGCCAACGGTTGCTGCCCCTGCCGCAATCCCGTTAAGTCCTAAAATAATCCCCAGTGCGGCTGAACTGATAGGAAGTGTTAAGATAATTCCCATTAAAACAGAAACAATAATTCCCATTAAGAAAGGAGCCTGTATAGTTCCCCAGTTAATAATACCGCCGAGCCATGTCATAAAAGCAGAAATGGGAGGCCCCAGTATCAGGCCTATTGCCGAGCCTGAAACAATACATACAAAAGGGGTGACAAGTATATCTACTTTAGTTTTTCCTGACACAAGCTTTCCTGCATAAATTCCGGTAATGGCAGCAATAAATGCACCAAGGGGTTCTCCTGGTCCGGCAAATACCATAGCTCCGTCCACAAGAACTGTTCCGGCGATGATTTTACTTGCAAAGGCGCCCACCATGCCCGTTGTTGCTGCGGAAAGAACAACAAGCGGACTTGCTTTCAGTTTTAATGCCGCACCGCAGCCGATGCCTGCCCCGGTCACTGCCGCTGCCACTTTTCCCATCATAAAAATATAAGTACCTGTCATTCCGGGTATCAGGTTTCCTACCTGCTGAATGATGGTACCTATAATTAAAGTGGCAAACAGGCCTGATGCCATACCGCTTAATCCTTCAATAAATATTTCATTTAACAGACTCTTAAACTTTTTCATATGCTTCTCCTTCTATCATTAGTAAATCCGTGTTTCTGTGATGCAAATGCTGTCTTGTCAGCTGTCTTGTCACCCATGTCGTTAAATGCAACGATATCACACATATACAAAAGAAGCAATAGATAATTTAATTTTATCAAATCTGGCTTAATAAAAAGTTCTTTTCCAAAAGAGCCTTCTCAATCATATCAAGTATTTCCGCACTGTCTGCCTCTACCGTATGATAATGAATTCCATAGGTAAGCTCATTTAAAGGTTTTGTACCATACTCTTCCACCTGCTTCACAAAATTATCTGCATCCTGCCTGCTGCGGATAATCAAATCCACCATAATCTGTCCGTAAATAGGATGCTCCACCACCACATCAAGGAGTCTCCCTCCGCAATCCACAATGGCGTATAATTCATCCTTCATCTGCTCACAGCTGTGCTTTACCTTAAAAGCGCGTTTAAAAGCTTTTCTGCCTTGTCCCTCCTGAAACAGCAGATATCCTTTATTGGTAGACAGAATATTTTTATTAACAGCCCTCAGCAATGCAATATCCTGTACTATCACCTGTCTGCTTACATTTAGCCGTCCTGCCAGCTCCGTTCCTGCAACAGGATGTCCCTCTTGGCTGTTCTCCTCTAATATCCTGATAATTTCATCTCTTCTTCTGTCTCCGTCCATTTTATTTCCTTCCGCCTTTCACCGGGTTTACTTTCCTTCCTGCCAGTCATACTTATTTTCTTCTGATAAGTTTACATGAACTGCAGTGAAAATTCAACAACTGTACGTCTGCATACTGTAACAAATTCTTTAGTAACAAAATATGGAATTTTCTTTACTTTTAACAATGACTGTGCTATTCTGAATGTGTTGTAGCAGGAATCACTGCATGAACTTATATTTTTTATTTTTTTGGAGGTATCTATAATGAACAAAGGTACAGTAAAGTGGTTTAACAACCAAAAGGGATACGGCTTCATCTCTGATGAATCAGGCAACGATGTATTCGTACACTACTCAGGATTAAACATGGAAGGTTTCAAGTCTCTTGAAGAAGGCGCTTCCGTAGAATTCGATGTAGTTAACGGAGAAAAAGGACCTCAGGCCGTAAACGTAACAAAGTTATAAGAAATTATAACGCATTAATTCAGTAACAAGATGTGCCCGTTCTTAAATATAAATTATTTTTTATTTAGAATTTGCAGTATTGTCTAACGAATTAAGGAAGAAAAGGCTATTGCGCTGACGATTGAAAAACCGCCGTGCAATAGCCTTTTTACATTTACTCCATAAATTTTAATACCTCGTCAAATTTCATGCTTCCTCCGAATAAATCAAGGGCACTTCCTATTGTCACATCCACTTTTCCCCTGCCAAGAAGCCTTAATTTTTCCAAATCCTCAAAGGAATGCACTCCTCCTGCATATGTTACGGGTATACTGCATTCTTTCCCAAGCAATGATGCCACATCTTCCTCAATTCCCTGCGCCTTACCTTCCACATCCACTGCATGAATTAAAAATTCATCGCAAAAAGAAGATAATTCCGACAAAATATTTCCATCCAAAATAACATCCGTATATTTCTGCCATCTGTCGGTCACAATATAATATGCATTATCTTTTTTCCGGCAGCTGAGGTCTAAAACCAGCCTTTCTTTGGAAACAGCTTTTTTCATCTCCTTCAGTCTGTCATAATGCAGCCTTCCGTCCTTAAAAACATAAGAAGTGACAATTACGTGACTGGCTCCTGCATTTAAATACTCCTTTGCGTTATCCGGAGTAATGCCTCCGCCAACCATCAGCCCGCCCGGATATTCCCGAAGAGCTGCCAGCGCCTGGCTTTTTGTTTTTTCATAAAATTCGCTGGATGGGGGATTTAATAATATAATATGTCCTCCTTTCAGGCCTTTATCCCTGTAAAGTCCGGCAAAAAAAGCTGCTGTCTGCTCCGATACAAAATTTTCCTCGGCTTTGTTGCCTTTATCCAGCAGACTTCCGCCTACTATCTGCTTGACTTTTCCGTTGTGAATATCAATACATGGCCTGAATTTCATTTATCCGACACCTTTCTTCTTTTCTTAATCTGCCATCATTTCAGACAGTCAAAAACTTCCTTACCGAATATTTTACCGCAAGGTGCACATAATAGCAACAGAACTGATATCATGCGGTTCACTTTAAATCAATAAGGAGGTTATTATGAAAAATATGAAAAAAATCATTTCATTAGCTGTTGTTCTTATGATGGTTTTTGCCCTGACGGCCTGCGGAAGAAATAAAACAAATAACAATGATAATGACATGGCCGGAACCGGTGGCAACACAACTACAGAAAACGGCACTGCCAACGACAACACTATGGACAACGCTGCTAATGGCACTACGGACAATCTTAACAACAACACAAACACTGCCGGAAATAACGACTCCCTGGTAAATGATACTGAAAACGGGATAAACGATATTACCGGAAATGAAACAGGGGACAATGTAAATAATGCCACCACCGGCAATGGGAACGACGGAGACTCTCTTTTAGATGATGCCGGCGATGCAGTAGGAAACGTAGTGGATGATGTGGCAGACGGTGTATCCGACTTAACAGATGATGTTGTCGGTAACGGAACAGACAAATCCGCTGCAGAGAACGGCACTGCAAACAACACAACAACAAACAGCGGCACCGAAAAAAACGGTACAGCCGCCACAGGCAACAAATAAGGATTTTTGTTTCCTTCATTGTAAAAGCTGCCCTTTTCAAAGAGCAGCTTTTATCATGCTTTATTTTTCTATGATAATTCCATCCCTGTATGCCTGAAGCAGAAGTTCCAGCTGCTTTATGCTTTCCTTCAATTCCCGTCCGATATCCGTATCCGCAACCAGAATCCTTTCAAAAGAAGTTTCCACTATAGTAGTGTCTGAAAAAATATCAGACTCATGTAAAATCGCAGATTCTGTTGATTCAAAAGGCTCATGGGCAACAAGACGCATGCCGTGTGAATTTGCTATCAGCGTATAGCCTGCAATTCCGGTTTTACTTTGATATGCCTTGGAAAATCCGCCGTCAATGATAAGCAGCTTTCCGTCACACTTAATAGGAGATTCTCCTTTTTTAAGTTCCACAGGAACATGTCCGTTGATAATATGGGATTTTTCCGTATCAAGTCCGAATTCCAATAAAATCTTATTTAAAATTTCTTCATTATCAAGCAGGGAATAATAACTGTTCTTTACTTCCTTATGAGTCTCTTTTTCCTTCAGAAAATATCTTTCAAAGGTTGCCATCTTGTCCTTGCCGAATACCGGTGAATTGGGGCCTGCCCAGGTATACCATATTAAATCCTGCGCCCTTCTCATTTCAATCGGGTCATTCTTGGCATAATATCCCTTTCGGGCATAGTTGTCCAGAATATCATACAAGGCTTTTCCCTTATATCTTTTTCCATCCACATTTGCACTCTTAAACTCACCGTTTTCATCTACCGGCACACATCCATGGTACAGAAGATTGGAATTATGAATTTTGTACAAACCGCCGTTTGAATACAAAAATTTAACATGCTTCTGAAGCTTTTCGCATTTTAAAAACGCCTGCTGTATTCTCGCCATAACCTGTTCCTCATCAGGTGTCAGATTATAAGGGTCTGCCGGATCAACCGTAGGAAAATCCACATCGGACATTTCGTATTCCTGCCCGTATACAAGAACTGTTTTCTTTTCGTAATCAATTTTATCAAGAAGAAGCCTGTCATCCATTTCAAATTCGGGATGCTTTTTAATTACCTGCCCCTCCAGTTTAAACTGAATAATGGCAATAGCCTTATGAATCTTCATGTCCAGACTTAAATCTTTGGTGTTATAATCCGTATTATATTTTATGGCAAAGGTATCACAGTTTACATCCTTGTAGGTTTCAAGGGCAAAGGTTGCAAGAGGAATCAGATTAATTCCATAGCCGTCCTCCAGCGTATCAAGACTGCCATATCTGGCTGCAATACGAAGAACCGTTGCAATACAGGGCAAATGGCCGCAGGCAGCGCCCATCCACACAATATCATGGTTTCCCCACTGAATGTCTACGGAATGATAATTCATCAGCGTATCCATAATCACATGGGGTCCCGGACCCCTGTCATAAATATCCCCTACAATATGAAGATGGTCAACAACAAGCCTCTGTATCAGATTGCTTAAGGCAATGATAAAATCGGGCGCTCTTCCGATTCTGATAATGGTATGAATAATTTCATTATAATAGCCTTCCTTATCGGAAACCTCAGCCTTCTCCGTAATTAATTCTTCAATAATATATGCAAAATCCTTAGGCAGGGCTTTGCGCACTTTGGAGCGCGTATACTTGGAAGCAACTGTTTTTGTAACCTGCACCAGCCTGTGCAGTGTAATCTTATACCAGTCCTCAATATTATCCTCTTCCTGTAAAACGATATCCAGTTTTTCCTGAGGATAGTAAATCAGAGTGGCTAGAGATTTTTTATCTCTGCTGCTTAAGGTATTCCCGAATACCTCGTCAATTTTGCGCCTGACGGCTCCCGAACCGTTTTTCAGCACGTGGTTAAACTGCTCATACTCGCCGTGAATATCCGTCAGGAAATGCTCCGTTCCTTTCGGCAGGTTCAAAATCGCCTGAAGATTTATAATCTCCGTTGAAGCTGCCGCGATATTGGGATATTGATTAGCCAGAGTCTTTAAATACTTTAATTCCAATTCATTCATTTCGTTCATGCTCTTTCCCCCATTTTCCTCCGGTTAAACGGCGCTCAAAGCCTGCTGCCGTCCGGTATTTGCCTGTCCCACTTATATATAAAACGCAGAAGAATGGTTCTTTAAAACCATTCTTCCCGCTTATAAGCCTTAAGCTATATATTAATCACATCACCCATGTTATAAAGGCCTGCCGGTTTTCCTTTCAGAAATTTGGCTGCCTGTATTGCCCCTTTGCCGAATACGGCTTTGGAATAAGCTGTATGGGAGAAGGTAACAACCTCATCCGCTCCCGCAAAAATTACATCATGCTCGCCCACAATAGTACCGCCTCTCACTGCGGAAAAGCCGATTTCTTTCTGGGGACGTTTTTCCCTTCTTGTGCTTCTGTCAAACACATATTCATATTCATTGTTAAGAACTTCATTAACGGAATCCCCAAGTGCCAGCGCCGTACCGCTTGGTGCGTCCACTTTTAATTTGTGATGCTTCTCCACAATTTCAATATCAAATCCTGCCGGCGCCAAAACAGCTGTGGCTTCCTTCAATATTTTAAGCAGCATATTAATTCCTAAAGACATATTGGCAGATTTTAATATTGCCACTTTCTTTGAAGCTTCCTCTACCTTTGAAAGCTGCTGCCCGGTAAGTCCCGTAGTGCAGAGCACACAGGGAAGCTGTTTTTCCACACAATATTCAAGAAGGTCATCCACCGCAGGCGCGGCACTGAAATCAATGACCGCATCCGCTTTCATATCACACTCTTTAATATTTTTAAATACAGGAAACGGATTCTTGCCTTCATCAAAAGCATCCACACCTGCCACTAACGTAATTTCTTCATCTTCCTGAATCAGTCCCGCTATCATGCGGCCCATTTTTCCGTTACATCCATGCATAATTACATTCGTCATGTCTGCTCCTATCTGCGCTGCCTGCGCATATAAATTTTCCTATAGTATACCATATTCCTTCATGGCTTTTTCAAGTTTTGCCGCATTTTCTTCTTCCATTTCAGTTAACGGCATACGCAAAGACCCGACTTCCTTACCCATCAGATTAAGAGCCTTCTTGACCGGAATGGGATTTACTTCACAAAACAGTGCATTGCAAAGAGGAATTGCCCTGAACTGTTCCGCTGCGCTTCCTGCCACATCTCCTGCAAAGAATTTTTCACAGATATCGTGTGTCTGTCTGGGAGCCACATTGGATAATACGGAAATAACACCCTTTGCGCCTAAAGCAAGGAGAGGAACAATCTGGTCATCGTTGCCGGAATACAAATCCACCCTGCCCTTTGCAAGACTCATCAGCTTCACAATCTGACTGATGTTGCCGCTTGCTTCTTTAATTCCCACAATATTCTCCACTTCAGTGCAAAGCCTTACTGCTGTTTCCGGTGCAATATTGCAGCCTGTACGGCTGGGCACATTGTAAAGAATGCAGGGAATCTTTACGGAATCCGCAACAGTTTTATAATGCCTGTAAAGCCCGTTCTGGGTAGCCTTGTTATAATAAGGGGTTACCAGAAGCAGCGCATCCACACCAAACTTTTCAGCTTCCGTTGAAAGATAAACAGCAGTTTCTGTACAGTTGGAGCCGGTTCCTGCCACAACAGGAACTCTGCCTGCTACTTTTTCAGCACAATACTTAATAACATCCAGATGCTCTTCATGAGTTAATGTGGACGATTCTCCTGTTGTTCCGCATACAATAATGGCATCTGTGCCATTTGCAATCTGGAACTCAATTAACTCAGCAAACTTTTCATAATTAACTTCTCCGTTTTCTTTGAATGGTGTGACAATTGCAACACCTGCGCCTGTAAATACAGCCATACTTATAATCCTCCTTATAATTCCGGGCCCCATTGCCAAAAAACAAACGCCGACACACTTCGCCAGGTCTTATCGGACTTAAAAATCCGTTACGAACCTACACAGCATTATCTGCGTCAAAAAAGCCGGTACACAAATGCGCACCGACTAATCTTCTACAACATCGGATAGCGCCCCATCAAAATTTGATGACAGTCATACAGCTCTTAACTGTATGCCCAAGAACCTGCCTGCAAGGTAAATCAGGCTCTTTCGGCGTTTTTTCCTTTCATTTTTCTTCTTATGTGCCTGGCCACATCCAAAAAATTACTCATAAAACACGCAACCTCTATCTCATTTATGAAATTTGTTTGTTAAAACAATCATAGCATCATGCCTTGACGCTGTCAATGCATAGATGCTATGATTTTATGCTTATGATATTGCAAAAAATGCGGTGAACCCATTTGCCTGTTCTTACCAGCACTTAAATTTCAATGTTTCTATTTTGGATACCTCATCAGCCAGCATACAGATTTCATCATTTAATGAAATTCCGGTCATAATGATATCGGTCTCCTCATCCCTTGCTTCAATCAGATTCTTTAAGTCCTCAACCGTAATAATCTTATTATCAATAAGACCAAGAACCTCATCCAGAATCAGCAAATCGCAGTCTCCCGTAACAAGAACCTTTTTAGCAAAATTCAAACCGTTTTTAATATTGATAATTTCTTCATTTTTCTTTTCATCAGAAAGCTCATCAAAGTTACCATTGCTTTTTTCAAAGCGGAAAATTTTAATTTCCGGCTCCAGCCTTCTGATAAATTCCGAATCCCCGACACCCTTTCCTTTCAGGAATTGAATAATCACAACCTTTTCTCCGGCCGCTGCAGATAAAACTGCTTTTCCCAGCGCTGCCGGTGATTTTCCATGCCCGTCCCCGCTGTATATATGTATCAGACCCTGTTTCATAATAAACCTCATATTTTCGTACTCTGAAACTGCTTATTTTCGCATATCATATCACAGAAGAGTTAAAAAAGCAATATTGACACTTATTACTATTCATTATGCCCGCATGGGACCTTCATTCAAATTATCAAGGAGTTCCAGTTTGCTGACGGAAACCTCATAGGCAACCCTTTTTTCTGCCTGCTCTTCCGAAAGCTTTTTCATATATTCCCTGCTCTGGATTCTTCCCCATATTTCACATCTTGTTCCTACATGGAAATTGTTGGCATACCTGGCATTTCTTCCCCAGCAGATACAGGGAATATAATCGCTTTTCCCGTAAGGTCTGTTTACTGCCAGCAGGAGGTCTGCAATTTCTCTTCCCAAAGGAGTCCTTCTGTAAATAGGCTCCTTACAGATATAGCCGTCCAGATAAATCTGGTTGGTCTTGGCATTCTCCTCTATTTCATCTACGAATTCAATTTCCCTGGCAAATACGGAAAGCACCAGTCTGTTTTTTCTTTCCTCATGCCTGTTATAAGAACGGAATTGTCCCGATACCATGATATTCCTCCCCTTATAATCCGCATCCACATCAATAAGACGCTCGGATACCATAAGCGGGATAATATCGCTGGAATCACTAAGTCTCTCCACTTTTACATCCACCATGTAAAAGCCCTCACCGAAAATTTCATGGCTAAAAATAAAATCACTGACGATTTCACCCATGATTACTACCTGGTTGTTTTCAATTACCTTATCTGTCATTGTTTTTCTCCCTTTTATACTTTAAGATTTTTCCTGTATGCACTATATATATATCATTTTTTTCTTTTATTCAGAACCTTCATTTATCGCAGGAATCGACATTCTGACCCTTTACAATCCGCCCGCAATAGTGCTATACTACTACGAATGGTTTTTGTTCTTTATTTATATGAGAGGCGTTGTATTATGAAACAAAAAAGAGAAGATATAAGAAATATTGCAATTATTGCCCATGTCGACCACGGCAAAACTACTCTGGTTGACGAATTATTGAAGCAAAGCGGCGTATTCCGCGAAAATCAGGATGTTGCAGAGCGTGTCATGGATTCCAATGACATTGAACGCGAGCGCGGAATTACGATTTTATCCAAGAATACCGCGGTAACTTACAAAAATACCAAAATCAATATTATTGACACTCCGGGACATGCTGATTTCGGCGGCGAAGTAGAACGTGTTCTTAAAATGGTAAACGGTGTCATTCTGGTGGTGGATGCCTTTGAAGGCGCCATGCCCCAGACAAAATTCGTACTGAGAAAAGCACTGGAATTAAAGCTTCCTGTCATCGTCTGCATTAATAAGATAGACAGGCCGGAAGCCCGTCCTTCGGAAGTTATCGACGAAGTTCTTGAACTTTTTATTGAGCTGGACGCAAGCGAAGAACAGCTTGACTGTCCCTTTGTCTTCGCATCTGCCAAGACAGGCACCGCTTCCCTTGACATGGACACTCCCGGTGCTAATATGATTCCTTTATTTGAAACAATCCTTGACTATATTCCCGCTCCCTGTGGCGACCCTGAAGCAGGTACCCAGGTATTAATCAGCACTATTGATTATAACGAATATGTAGGACGAATCGGTGTGGGTAAAGTTGACAACGGCAGCGTTAAAGTCAATCAGGAGGTTGTCATTGTCAATCATCATGAGCCCGACAAAATGAAAAAAGTAAAGATCAGCAAGCTCTATGAATTTGACGGCTTAAATAAGGTGGAAGTAACTGAAGCAGGCATCGGTTCCATTGTTGCAATTTCCGGTATTTCCGATATCCATATCGGCGATACCTTATGTTCACCCGAAAACCCTGCCCCTATTCCTTTCCAGAAGATTTCGGAGCCTACCATTGCCATGCATTTTATTGTCAATGACTCCCCTCTTGCCGGACAGGAAGGAAAATATGTAACCAGCCGTCACTTGCGTGACCGCTTATTCCGTGAATTAAATACGGATGTTTCCCTTCGTGTGGAGGAAACCGATACCACAGAAGCCTTTAAGGTTTCAGGCCGCGGTGAACTTCATCTTTCTGTTTTAATAGAAAATATGCGCCGTGAAGGCTATGAATTTGCTGTCAGCAAGGCAGAAGTGCTTTATAAGACAGATGAAAACGGCAAAAAATTAGAGCCTATGGAGCTTTGCTATATTGATGTTCCCGAAGAGTTTTCCGGTTCCATTATCGAAAAGCTGAGCCAGCGTAAAGGAGAACTTCAAAGCATGGGAACCGCTTCCGGCGGCTATACCCGCCTTGAATTCTCCATTCCTTCAAGAGGCCTCATTGGATACCGGGGTGAATTCATGACCGATACCAAAGGAAACGGCATCATGAACAGCGTTTTTGACGGCTATGGTCCCTACAAGGGAGACATCCAGTACCGCAAGCAGGGTTCCCTCATCGCTTTTGAAGCAGGGGAAGCCATTACCTATGGGCTTTATAACGCCCAGGAGCGGGGCACTCTCTTCATCAGCCCCGGCGAAAAGGTTTACTCCGGTATGGTTGTAGGACAGAACGGACGCGGCGAAGATATTGAGTTGAATGTCTGCAAAAAGAAGCAGCTGACAAATACACGTTCTTCCAGCGCCGATGAAGCTTTGCGGCTGACGCCTCCTAAGATTTTAAGCCTGGAGCAGGCTCTTGATTTTATTGATACGGATGAACTTTTAGAGGTAACTCCCAAGTCACTGAGAATCAGAAAGAAAATTTTAGACCCTACCATGCGAAAAAGAGCTGCAATGAGAGCTGCATCCCTTGCACAGAATTAAAACAACGGGAAATGCACTTTGTGAGCTTTCTGTTGTCATAAATTGTTAAACACGCAGCCGCCGGTTTCCGGCGGCTGTACTTTTAGGAATAAAATACTGTTTCTAATACCTCCAGGCATTTTTACACATTTTATTGCTTTGATTAATCATCTGATTTACCCTTTCCCTCTGCTTTTTCCCTCCGCAATAATACAGAATTTCTTCCACTGAAGGATTTTCCAGAGCATATGCAATTTCACTTTCCGGCACCGCAGCAATGAGTCTTATTTTCCTTAGATTCTTTAAATTTTTTACGGCTTTTATATTTTCAAACTGCCTGCACTCATCAATATCAATGCATTCTAATTTCGATTCTGTCGGAAATTCAGGAAGACCTTTTACGCAGGCCAGCTGCCATAAATGTATTTTTTTCAGATTCGGCAGCAACCCCAGAAAATCCACATTATCCAGTTTTGATATTCTCCACAGTTCAACATCTTCTATGGTCTCATGATTTTCCAGGGAATCAAAGCAATTCATTTTCCCCCAGTGCACCGCCAGCCGTTCCAGGGGAATATCTTTCAAAAATTCAAGAGAAGTGCAGGTAATTCCCTGTAAGGTAAGTTTCCTAAGCGACTTTATTTCACATATTGTGGAAAGGTTTTTCTTTACTTTTCCCAAATATAACTCCGAAAGCTGCTTAAAAGGAATCAGCCATCCGCAGTCCATATCAAAACTGCCCGCATTTCCTCCTGCCGATATTGCAAGCTTTTGTATATCCTTATTCAGGCTTCGTATCACTGCATATTCCTTTTGCCTGCTGATGTTCAGAAATAGACTTTTTAACTTGGACAAGCCCGACAGCACATCCAGATTTCTTACTTCGCTGACAGAAATTTCAAGCTTTGTTAAATCAGGCATATATACCAAAAAGTCCAAATCACAAACTTCTCCATAGAAGCCATATATGCGGAAAGTAACGTCTTTCCGTACCGAAAAGAATCTGTCATTCAAAAGCTTAATAACCTCCAAAGGAAGATACTCAGATATTTGAATACAGAATAAGCCGGGTTCAGACAACATTTGTTCTATTACCTCATTGTCGATTCGGGCTGCATTCCATTCAGTTTGATTCGGAAAATTTCCTTTTGACTTATTATATATTTCAATCCTTCCATGAAAATTATACGGGCCGCTCATTTTCGTTATCCTTACTTATTTTATTCAGGAGTTCATATACTCTGCTGCTGTTATAATCAGGGGCAGTTTTTAAAACAGCTTCATAGATTGCTGAAACAGAAGCAATATCTTCTTCCAATTCTTCCGCTATCACTTCCGGTTTTTTCCCTTTTTTTACCTTACGGCAAATAAGCTCTATCAATTTTAATTGTTCACCCTTCTGCATGCCCTTTTGTATACCCTTTTGTATACCCTTTTGCATTCCGCGTTCTTCTATCGCATCACTTAAATTGCACATCCTGTTTACACCCTCCTTTACTTCCTCAGTGGCTGCTATTTCATATTTTTCTTCCAGTATCTGCAGCTTTTCCTCCGGTCTTAGTTTCTCCGAAAATATCGTGCCGAGAAATCCATGCAACGGAGTCTCCTCTCTTATGCAGCTGGCTTCACTTAAACCTACCAATACTACCGAAAGTAAATCATATCTATGTCCTGATTCCGCTAAACCATAAAGCACTTCAGGTTTTATCCTGTATTCTACAATGGTGTCTGCTTCCTTTTTTGGAGAATTCAAACACAGCCATATAGAATAAACCTTTTTAATATCATCATAATTTTCTGCTGTAAATTCTGTATTTAATTGGGCTGACAACATCCTTGCACAGTAAAAAACCGCTCTTGGCACTAAATCATATCCCGGATAATAATTCCTTTGAATTTCAATATTCAAAATCAATTTAAGACGCTCTCCTCCGGGCGTAATTACATAAAAACGAACATCATATGTAATCGTCCCCTCATTCGGCACATTATCCTGTGTCGGCATTCCCATGACAGCTTCCTTCTTTTTCCTGCCAGGATATACCGGAACAGCTGCTACTTCAATACCTTCAATAGCAGCTTCAATTTCCTTTAATGTACAGTCTGCCATTTCCCTGACCGTATATTTTATAATCCATGACAAAACTTTCTTATCTGACACAAGTTTTTTGGCTTCGCTGTCATATTGCGCCTTCATATCAGCAATTTCAATAGCATTTGCCAAGTATGTTTTTTTCCTCATCCGTTCCTCACTTTCCCTGAACTACGCAGTAAGCTTCTGCAGCAGTGAGAAAAGGAAGTAATATCTTCAGTATAAAATGAACGCCTCTTTTTTACAACATAAATTCCCCACACTGCTGAATATTATTATTTGTCTTAAACTGAAAATTCTGGCGAGATGCCGTTCTGAAAATATTGATAATCCAAGAGTTGATACATCCTTGATATTCTTATCATATCATAGTGAAATATTATAAACAAATTAAAAATTTATAAAAACCTGCTGACTTTCATGTAAGGCCAACAGGTTTTTAGCTTAACTTGAGATTTTTGCCATTTCTTTATTTACAAAAACATGACGCATTTTTGCTACCTCACAATAGAAATTATCAATTCTCTCTTCATCATTATATGCCTGCCCGAAATTAGCCGTGCATTGTTCACAAAACCTAATATCTTTGCATTGCATGCATGCAAAATTGTCGCTTGCTTTTTTATTTACAAATTCTTCTTGCAGGAATTTCCATCCTTCATCAAAAGTTCCCTTTCTCAAATCAAATTTCCTATAAGATGCTCTCACACATCCTTGTAAATAGTAATCAGAAGTAATAAATACATGCTGATTAGCAATAGAACAGGGATATAAGCATTTAGCTGCAAATCTTTTCCTTGTTCTATCGGGAATCAATTCTATTTCTCCTTCGACAAGCTGTCTTGCGACATCCTTCCAAAATGCATTTCTGCCTTTATCCTTAATATCAAATTCAAAAGCCTGTTCCGGAGTCAGTCTATGTACCATAGGTTCCAAAGTACCGTCACTCATTGGATGAATTCCTGTACTTATAATCATTTCCACTCCGAGTTTCCTCCCTATCTCCCTTGCTTGATAAATTTCATCATAATTTTCCTGCATGGCTACATACTTCAATTCATAACGCACGTTATTCTTATCCAATAATTCCAACGCTTTCATAAACTGTCCGTAACTTCCCTTAATTCCAGTCACTTTTTCATATGTTTTTTCCGTACATCCATACATAGTTGTACTAATCAATTCAACAGGATACTCCTTAAAAAGTTCAATATATTCCTGATTCAATAATGTAATATTAGAAAGCAGCACTAATATTACGCCTTTTTTCTTTGCATACAAATAGAGTTCTTTAAAATCCGGTCTTGTAAAAATTTCTCCCCCTGTAAAATATGTTTCCAACATTCCTCTGTCGAGCAGTATATCAAATATTCTTTTAAATTCCTCTGTAGAGAAATCATTATGCTTTCTCCCATGGTTCGCATAACAATGAATACAATTCAAATTACATTTAGCAGTCAATTCAAATCCCGCAGAAAACGGAGCAGAAATATCACCATAATTTTCATCAATAAAATCATTTATTTTTTCCGAATGTATACAATATTGTTCTGCCATTTTTTAGTTCCTTTCCTATTCAATAACTAATTTCAACTCAATTAATTGGTTAATAAATTCTGCTACCGCCATCGCTTCTTCAGAATTATCACTTAATTCATATTTTTTACATATTTCTGACTGTAATTGCTGTCTGTTAATATTATCCTCAACTAAGTCCCATATAACACCAGCAACCTCATTAAGTACAATTGGCACATCTCCAATCTCATTTTTACATATTGGCATTAAAATATTTTTTCCATATATTTTTCTTAAAATAAATGCGTCTGTCTTCTTCATAACATTATCCTTCCTAATAAACAAATGTCCTTTCTGTTATTAAAACCAGAAAAGACATTTGCATCCTCACTCTTTACTTACCTTCATAACAGCAAGCTTTAAAAGTACAATGATACGGATTTTCCGGACCATAAGCTGTTTCCCTGTCGGAACGCTGTAAGATAATTAATTTAGGCACTTCAAACTTCATTCATATCACCTCCTCGTTTCAAATGTTCAAAATATTCTTCAATTCAGCTCTTACCATTTCTTTTTTCTGAAAAATCACTCCCTCTCCTTTCTATCATTTCTTCCCACCTGCGATATCCGCTTCTGCTTTCTAATGGATATCTTTTCAAAATTTCCCACCCTTCCCTTTCATACCAGTTCGCCGGAAGAATGACCTGTATCGACATGCCGTTTAAAATATCGCCTTGGTTCCATTTCTGCAACAACAGTTCTTGCCCGCCAGTGGTCTTAGGCGCCACATACCCCACCTGTAAAATTTCTCCTTTTGGAACTTTAATTTCTTCAACTACTTCCATTCTGTTTCCAAACGGATACGCTAATGCCAGATCTGTTTTTGCGCTTAATTTATCAAACGGAAGATTCGGCGAGGCAAATTTTCCTTTACGCAATTTGCCATTTTGATCTCTGACTTCTTTTTTCGAACATACTCTGTATAATTTTAAATCAGTTTTTGTTTTTACGGTCAGATACTCCTGATTATAAAAAGAAAGTTTATCCTGTTTGCCCAGCTTCTCCTGTGGGCAGACGATACACTTTGCCAAAAAAGAATCTTTCCTTATATCTTTTTTGAACAGTGATTCTTTGCTGGTATTCTTCCCATATTCCTTTAATAAACTTACATCTGTTTCCTCTATTTTCTTCTCAATGCACTTTTCCTCAATATCCTTACACATAATAATAACCATGCTGCACTTTCATCAGACTCTAACCAGCTCTCTTATGAACAGCACAAACAGTTTAATGCATGTCCATAACAGCCATAACGCTTTTTTTACTAAAAAGGTATAAATATTTCCTATGGTTATTACCGTTGTCTCAAATGCGCCTGCATTTCCGGTCAGATATATTCTGTTTAGCTGCCAATATGGACGGAAACTTACCACTGTTAATAAAGTTGGCATTGCCAATAAGAAAACACCTAATAATATTACTATAATTCCAGCCATCATGTTATCCATATTTCCTATATCCGTTGCTGCTCTTCCACCATAAATTATAAATTCAAAGCCAAAACATATGCCCACTATCCACATCCATATTAAATTCTTCAGGTTATCCTTATTAAATTTACGCTGTCCGTAAAATTTTGCATCATCCAGCATTTTCTTTGTATACTCATCCCTGTATATTTCACAGGCTTTATTTCTTAATTTTAAAATTCTGCTGTATCCCTGCTTATCTGCAATAATTGCAACTCCATCCTTCGGATCTGTAACATAACTTGATTTAGAGAAGTTAATGATATTATAAGCGCTCTCCTTTCTAAAAGCATCCGCATCCGGATGTTTCGCTATATATTGGTCAATCTCATTAAATGCCAAATCTTCTTTTCCCGCATGCATATACAAAAATATCTGTTCCGAATGTGCCGTCTCATTATCAGGATTCCGTTCCAGCAGTTCATTTATTTTTTCCTGAGCCGCTTCATAATTATGTAATCCTACGATATTTAATCTTGCTGAAAGCCAGATAAAATAGTCCTTGTTGACAACACTGCCGACTGCTTTATTGAGCAGTTTAAACGCACTATCATACTGCTCCATTGCTGCGTAACTGCGAATAGCCATATCATATGCTTCTTCACCCGTCGGATTATTTTCAATTGCTTCAACAGCATATTCTACTGCCTGTTTAAACCTGCCTCGTCTGAACATCTGCTCAGCCTGTTCCAGAAGATCCTTAGCTTTGCTTACATCTTCTGTACTTACTTTACCCTCTGCATATGCCTTTTCAAGGTCTGCGTCATACTGCTGCCGAAGGTTTTTTTTCGTCAGGAAGTGAATCGCATCCCCTATTTTATTTATGATCTCTTCCAATATTGACAGTTCTTCCTTATCATTTGTCGCACTTTGACGCCTGAGGTGTATTTGCTGTAATTTAACTAACTGCTGTTTAATACTTTTTTCATCTAATGTTCTGTCAATATTAAATTCTTTATAATAATCTATCATTGGTACATTTTTTGCCATTTTAATATCCTCACTCTCCGCTTATATTCAGGCTTTCCAGCTTTTCAGTATTTTCTTTCACTTCTTCTTCCGTCAGATTTGCAATTCTGTCAATTTTCATTTCGCCCAAATCTTCATTGTCCTGTAAGTCTGTTACCCTGACATGTATAATAGAATCACTGTCACAGCCTATACTTACACGTATCCTTACCTGCCCTGGTTTAGGTTTTATTTTAAGTTCTGAAGTTCCTATCACTGTGACATATCGAATGTCTTCCTCTTCGCCCTGCGTAACTTCAATTAACAAATGCGCCTGATAATCCTCCAGCGTAACAAATTCTTCATATCCCTCACTGGGTATTTTTGAATTTTTGGGTAATATCACAGTATTTACTTTTTCATTATATTCATTAATACTGATGATTCCTATGCCATGAGCTGTTACATCCTGAAACTGATATTGGTTTTTAGAATCAGGCAGACTGTTTAATATTGCTTCTTTCATTTCTGCAGGCTCTTCACACGCTCTATTTTTTGCCATTTCCAAAGCATGATAGGCAGCCCCGATTGCAACAGCTTCATCGGGATGGACTTCTGATGATGGTTTTATTCCAGTCTCTTCCTCAATCATTTCACGGACATAGGGAATTCTTGTTGAACCTCCAACCAGCAGAATCTTATCAATTTCCGAATATTCAAGTCCTGCCTCTTCCATGGCATTTTCCATGACACTGATAGTCCGGGTAAGAAGATTTTCTATCATTTCATTAAATTCTTCCCGCGTTATAACTATTTTCAATGGTTTTCCCTGTACATTAATTACGATACTTGTCTTTATTTTGTCCTTTGCGGACAAAGCACATTTTGCCTGCTCAGCTTTTATTTGCAAATCCTGCATTGCATAAACATCCTTTGTTATATCAATTCCTTGTTCCGCAGCCTTTTCTTTTACATAATCAATTATTTTATTGTCAAAATCATATCCGCCCAGCGCCCTGTTTCCTTCTCCTGCCAGAGAAATAATTTCTTTATCCGTAAACCGCATAATGCAAACGTCAAAAGTTCCTCCTCCAAGGTCATAAATTAAAACAGTCTGCTGCTCCTGCTTTCCCTTCGAGATTCCAAAAGCAAGCGCTGCTGCTGTTGGCTCATTAATTATTGACAAGACATTCATTTTTGCCATTGCCGCCGCATCCATTGTTGCTTTTCGTTGCGCATCGTTAAAATATGCGGGAACCGTAATTACAGCTCCTGAAATTTCTTCTCCGAGATATGCTTCTGCATCAGATTTCAATTTTTTTAATATAATGGCTGAAATTTCTTCAGGGGAATATTTTGTTCCCTCTGCTGTGGTAAACCAGTAATCCCTTTCTCCCATATGCCTTTTGACAAAGGCTTCATAATTTTCTGGATTTGAAAAACCTTCCTCTTTAGCTGTTTCGCCTACTATAATTGCATTTTCTTCAAATAATACAGTTGAGGGCGTGGTATTTTTCCCATTATCATTTGGAATAATCTGAGGCAGACCATCTTCATTAATAAATGCTGCCACAGAATATGTCGTTCCCAAATCAATTCCTACATATTTTCCCATGTAAAACCTCCATTATTTTCTTCTGAATAATTTTATCTTTCTTTTTGCCACCTTTACCTCAATCACTTGCTTCAATGACGTAAGCTGACTTTCCAATATCACTTCCGTCTGCCCCACCTCCTTCGCCTGTAAGCGATTCCCAATCACATTACATACCATAATATTCTTACTGCTGATTTTTATATTTTTATCCAATGCATCATTGGGAACCAACGTATACTCAAGTGCCTTTTCTTCTCCCGGATACATTTCCAACTGTGAGTTTACAACGTTTATATCTTTCAAATATTCTTTTACTTCTACCAGCAATGATGCGGAAACATTACCTATACAGCACCAGACTTTTGCTCTCCCCACGCTTCTAGCCGCAATTTCCCTTTTATGGCAGGCTACAATATTTTCATTTTCACTTTTCCACTTTTCTTCGTGAAGATTATCCGCATTGTCTGGAAATACCGTGACATTAATCCGCTTTTTATCCCCTATCCCCATAACCACTGCTGTTTCAATAATAGTTATTTGAGAAACATAATTATATTTTTTTACTTTAAACTCAATTTTCTTAAATATTTCATTTCTTCCTGCATAATGAATATACAAATCCGCTTTCCCTTCATTAAGCCCCTCCACTGTTAAACCGTTGCATTTTATTATTCCGGGCTTATCATAAGAGAATGAAAATAAGGAACATGAAACTTTTTCTCCATTCTGCCAAAATTCAATATTTTTACTTCGATGCAATTCAATTTGGGTATCACACCTTACTTCCACTTCTTTCTCAATAGCCAGAAGCTCTTTCTTTTCATTTTCACTGATAATCCCGTTAGAAAAACATATCTTTGCATTTTCAATCAAGGCCTGTAAACAAACATCTGAAAGAATACATCGAAAAAGAGCATCTAATAATTTTTCTTTCCGGACAAAAAAAATAATCGAATTATCCCGTACCTCAGTTTTGGTTTCCTCAGATATACAAAAGCAATATTTTGCCTGTTTCTTTTTAATTCTATCTGTGCTGTCCGAAATATAAATACGTGGTTTCACATCACATTCCTGCATCACTATGCTGCAAAAACGATTTTTTATATCCAATGTTTTTAACATATTTTTTTCTCTGGCGCTATCTGCGTCAAATGTTAATAAATAAGTACGGCATTCATAATTTGCTCTCCGGTTCTTTAACAATAAATTTAATTTCTGCATTCGCAGCTGTATTGACAAATCATTACTGTATTTACCTTCATGAAATGAACTGCACCAACGGCATTTTCCCGCCAGGTCTTTCAAGACTGCTATCCTGATAGAATCCGCAGTAAAACAAAGACAGAAAAAATCTTCTATTTCATTGAAAACAGCATCACATATTTTGTCATACCATACCTCAAACGGCTGCATTGTATATTTAATCAGAGAACTATATTGCGATATTTCTTTTCCATCAATTAATATACTTGATGAAGAATCGAAAATATTATATAAAATATCCACCTTTTTCATAGTCAGACTCCTGATAACCTCTACCTGTCATTCCCAATCTCACGTTCTCTTTCCTGTTGTCCTTTATCAGAAGAATCGGCATTATCTTTTTTTTCACTGTTTTCATTTTCTTCCTTTACTTCCGGCTTTTGCAGGTCTGCTTTGAGTGAATCTCTGAATTCTTTACTCCTTTCTTTTTCACCTTTTAAATTATTATCCTCTTTTACCTCATTTCCAGTTTCCTTTACATCGCTTTTTTCAAAATGTCCCCATTTCATCTTCGTTTTCCTCCCAGCATAAAATTATCTGATAAATGGTCGCAAAAATATTCCTGTCATCATATCCGCCATTGCCTGTGGTTTTTAATAAACTTTTCAATATTTTATTTTTATCCTCTAAATTGTCTATGTTTAAATAATAGTCAAAAACAACATAAAAATCAGAAATCCATTTTTTAACCCAAAACTGTAATTGTTCCGCCAGCCTTCGTTTATCATTTTCTGACAATGTCATTCTTTGAGAAACATATTCACGCATAGTCAGAATATTGTCCTTGGGTATAACCTCAAATACTGCCCGGCACTCTGAAAGATTTAAAATTAATTCTCCTGCCGCTTCTTTGATATTTGTCTTAGAATCATTCATATACATATCCAATACTTCTATTAATTCCCGCTTTTTCTCATCCCAAAGTGCTGATCGGTTAATAATTTGCCGAAATCTCATTGGCTGTACAGAATCATGTTCCAACTGCCGATATAATTCAATGACTAATGATGTTCTTACCTCTTTCAACAACATATCCTGTGAAACCTGAATTTCTGCTTCATACTTATTTTCCCAATAATCTACCTTCATAAGAACCGGCTGGAGCCATCCCTTTTGCATTATGGCTGCCACTCCAACATTCAACCGCGATAACTCCATTGTCTGCTTTTCATTCAACGCTAATGCACTTCCCATTTCCTTACTTGCATCCTTACTTGGTATATTCAATACCATTTTTGTAGATGTATTTTCTATAACAGATTCATCTACAGCCATGGGAGACTGATCTATAATAATAAATCCTTCTCCATACGTTCTCATTTCTTTTATAGAGTTGCTAATCATTTCCACAGATTGCCCTACCATATTGGAGCTGTCCTGAGATTGTTCTTTAGGAACTCTTTTTAATAAATTATGCGCTTCTTCCAATACAGTCACATGTGAAAGAGATTCATCATGAATTTTTCCACCCTGCGATTTTCTTACCGACTTTCTATATTCTCCAAGTTGCATAATTAACATACCCATAATTAATGCACGCGTTTCATCGGAACCCACATCACTTAAATCAATTATGGCATTAGAATCAAACATCATTTTATAAGATATTCCAAATTCTCTCTCAAAAATCAGGCCATTAATTCCTGTTGTCATAGCCTGTACTCTGGTTACCAATGCTCCCTTATAGTCTCCTTTTGAATCTGCTGAAAATTCTGAACGATTTATAATTTTAGGCAACTCTTCCAAAACATCTGTAAATGTCGGATATTTCTTTTTTGATAATTCCTTAATCCATACAGAATGGTTTAAATCCCATCCACATTTCACATATGCATTTACTACCGCTTCTTTCAAGATCGCCGGCATTGCGGCGTATAATGGCCATGAAGCATTAAAAATCTGTAAAAGTTGATCAACATGCGACAAAACATGAATATTATCAGGAAATTGAAATGGATTTATTCGTAAAAGCCTGTATAATTGGGGATCTGTTGTGTAAATTTTTATTCCCCTAAGTCCGCCAAATACCTGCTTATATTCTCCCTTCGCAGGCTCAATAACCATCATCTTAATATTCTGTTCCAACAAAGAATTTAGTAATTTATACGTTGCGTATGATTTTCCCGAACCTGATGAGCCTGTAATAAAGCAATGTGATGATAAAAGGTTTATATCTATGGGAACCTCATTTTTTTCCACGTTTCCCATATGATAAATATGTCCAAAGCTTATCGGTTTTTCAGGAATTTTGTTTTCATATACTACACTTCTGCCAAACTCAGCCATATCCACTACTGCCACGCCCGACACCGACTTTCTTGGTAATCCTAAAATAACCGGCAATTCAGCTCCGCTAATTAAATTAGTCGGTGTAACCGATTGAAACGGAATATTGTTATCAATCTTAATTTCTGCAACAGGATGTTTCATATATTCCACAGACAGTAAAATTTTTTGAATTTCTTTTTCTCTTTCATTGTTCCAAATGCTCAAGTGTGAACTTTCCACATTAGAATCTTCTCCTGACATAAGTGCTTTAAAAGAATTGGCTGCCAGAGCTGTTACTGCAATATCTTCCGCCGCAAAGTAACATCCACATTCCCACATTCCAAAACTTTCGCCTGCTGCCATTCTTTTCAACTGTTTTTCAATTTTCTCCAAAAGAATTTGAACACCTTTATTTTCATGTGTAATCGTAATTGCATTATTTCCTCCCACAGTCTCTCCCCGTGTCTTAGTATCAGAATACCCTTGCGTTGATGATGTACTCTGACTGACAGTCCGGGCAAATGATGTCCCTGTAGTATATGATGAAAATCCACCATTTGATGTTCCTGAATTCATTCCCCAGTTATCCAGGTTCACATTAACCCCAAAATTATTTCCCCAATTACTTCCATTTCCCCAGCTTTCAGAGGTCCCATTTGTGTTACTGATACTTTCACCAATCGTTTCCGAAAAATTGTCTGATATACTCTTGCTCACGTTATAGGATTCATTTTGCCCATAGTTAAAACTGATTTTTGAATGAGGAGATAAGGTAGAATATAATTCTTCATAGCCATGCCGCCTCTGCTCAAGGCTTTCCTTGTTCACCGGAGTTGCCAGAAGAATAACAACATACTCTTTATTTGACATCGTATCAACAAATTTTTCTAATCCCTGAACATAGTTTTCTGCAGTGATGTCCTGCGCACGATATGACGGTACAATAGAAACTGTTGCAAGGCTTTTGTTTTTAACGCAATTTTCCACCATTGCAATAATCTTTTCCTTTTCTTCTTTTCCCTGCCTGATTAACTTAATTCCCGGAAAATTTCCACGCAAAGCAGCCTCCAGCATATCCGCCGCCAAGGTGGTCGCACAGTCACATCTAACCGCCAAAAAAAACCGTGCCTTTATACTGTTTCCGACAATGTATATTGCAACAGAACTTCCAATATTATATAGTGCGCTGTAAACACTATTTAACTTATCTATGCTCTCCTCATCAGAATCATAGACTATTTTTGATATTTCAAACATTCTGATCTTAGAAATATCTAAATCCTTACCAGATATTTCTTTCACATGCGAATACTGAAAATTATCCAGATAATTTTGATTTAAAAAAACATCTGCTGCATGAAACCCCTGTGCTAATTTCAATTCATATTCCACATGCTTTCTGGCTTCCATCCATTTTGCTTCTAAATTTTTGTATGAAAACGTATTATTTTGTTCATTTGAAACATCATACATATTAATTCCCACCACATTCGCTAATTGTATTTACATACTATCACTTTAGTTATTGTTTTGCAATATCTATTGATATTTTTACATGCAACTTACTACCCATAAAATATATCTATAGATTATTAAGGAGGAACTTTTGTGCGCAAAGAATTGGATGTTAATGTAGTTGGAAAACGAATCAGGGAAATTAGAGAATCACGCCAATTAACCCGGGAACAGTTAGCTGAACAGGCCGATATTTCCGTTCAATTTCTTGCTGATATTGAAGTAGGTAGGAAAAGCATGAGTATCAATACGCTTTTTAAATTATCAAGTGCACTTCATGTTTCTAATGACTATTTGATTTTGGGAATAACTAATACACAGATTTGTAACAGTAAGAATTTATCTATATTATTGGATTCTCTTTCAGTAAAAGAATTAGAAATTGCCGAAAAAATTATATCCTTGTATATTCAAGGTCTTTCTTTAAAAGAGCAGGATAATGATTAACTCATATAATACATTATAACAACAATAGAAAGCACATTTTGCAAACTTTCTATTGCCATAAATGAAAAAATCCTGCCAGCTTCTTTTTCGAAGCCGGCAGGATTATAACGCATGACTATAAAAAGCTCTCAAAGCGTGCTTTCTATTTGTTTATGAAATATGCAAAACAGCTGTTGCAATTCTGAAATATATGAGAAGCGACAGCGCATCCACAATAGTAGTAATAAACGGACTTGCCATTACCGCCGGGTCAAATCCCACCCTTTTTGCAAGCATGGGAAGAATACAGCCTACAATCTTAGCAATAAACACCGCTGCAATCAAAGTAAGGCATACAACTAAAGCAACTGTAATCGTAACTCTGTCAAATACCAACAGCTTTACAAAATTGGCTGCTGCCAGAGTAATGCCGCAAAGCACCGCCACCCTGGCTTCTTTCCAAATCACCCTGAAAATATCCGAAAACTCAATTTCATCCAGGGACAATCCACGGATGATAGTTACGCTGGCCTGTCCTCCCGCATTACCGCCCGTATCCATAAGCATGGGAATATAAGCGGTCAATACCACGCAGACACTTAAGGCATCCTCAAAGGAAGTAATGATACTCCCGGTAAACGCTGCTGAAATCATCAGCAGAAGGAGCCATGGAATTCTTTTCTTCCAGGTTTCAATAACACCCGTTTTCATATATGGCTTATCTGACGGCACGATAGCTGCCATCTTTTCAATATCCTCGGTAGCCTCTTCCTGCAGGATATCCACAATATCATCAACGGTAATAATACCTACCAGACGGTTTTCGTTATCCACAACCGGCATAGCAGTAAAATCGTATTTCTGGAACTGCCTGGCAACCTCTTCCTGGTCCATCATGGTATTGATAAAAATTACGTTCTCATGCATGATTTCCCCAATCACGGCATCCGGGGGACTAATCAAAAGATATCTTAAGGCAACAGTTCCTACTAGGGTCCGCTTGGCATCCAGCACATAACAAATATTAATGGTCTCACTGTCCACTCCCACCTGCCTGATGCGGGCAATGGCATCCTCAACCGTCATATTTTCCTTTAAATCCACATACTCCACTGTCATGATGCTTCCAGCGGAATCCTCCGGATAGCGCAGCAGATGGTTAATATCTCTTCTTGTTTCCGCACTGGCATTTGCCAGCAGTTTTTTTACCACATTGGCGGGCATTTCTTCCAAAAGGTCGGTTGCATCATCCGCCATCAGATTATTAATAATATTGGCTGCTTCTTTGTCTGACAGGCTCGTAATAATCAGCTGCTGATTATCCACCTCCAGATAAGAAAAAACATCTGCAGCCATACTCTTGGGAAGAATTCTGAAAATTTTCAGCAATTCTTCTTTTTCCAGTTCCTCCAAAACCGCAGCAACATCGGCTGTATTCATATCAGCCACTTTTTGACGGAGCCTGGTATACTGCTTCGTTTCCAGCAATTCTTTAATGGTTTCTAAATCTTTAAGTTCGTCCATCGCAGTTCTCCTTTATATGTGATTTTTATGCTCCGCTCATGAGGAGGAATATCTGTATTACCTGACTGTATACTTTTCTTCATAAAAACCACCACCTTTCTGAAAACTGCCGTTATTTTTATTTCAAACTACATTTACTTTAGCCCATGGGAAATTTTTTGTCAACGGATTTTACCTGCAATTTACCCTGCCAGATGGCAGTCACATTATTCAAGATAATACCCCTTTTCCTGAATTTCCATAACTGCCCTGCCGCAGGTATTTTCTGTCAATTCTTTTATCAGCCCTTCCGTATTTTCCATGGGAATCTGTATCATAAGCTCCACCTTATCCGTATATATGGAATCCTTTATGGGAATTTCCTTATTTCCAAGTAAATACTGAATTTTTCCAAGATCCGTGTAGTCCGTTTTGATGCTGATTTTTGCTCCGTAACGCATGGTACCTATGCCGGCGTCTTTAAGCCCTGCCTGGGCGGCCTGGGTATAAGCCCTTACCAGCCCTCCCGTTCCGAGCAGTGTTCCCCCAAAGTATCTGGTAACAACAATTGCCGTATTGGTCAACTCTGCTCCCATTAACACCTCCAATATAGGCTTTCCGGCTGTTCCGCTGGGCTCACCGTCATCACTGCATCTTTTCAGTTCTCTGTTTTTTCCTATTATAAAGGCCGGGCAATTATGTCTGGCGTCATAGTATTTCTTCCTTACGGACTCTATAAAAGCCACCGCTTCCTGTTCGCTTTCCACAGGCGCTACACTGGCAATGAAGCGTGATTTCTTTTCAACAATTTCTCCGGTTCCCGCACGATACACTATTTTATATGGAAGAAATTTTTCCTCTTTATCATTCATTTCAAAACCTCTTTTCTGCTAAGATGAAGTTTACCATATCATGGAATAAAAGTGTATCAATTTGTGAACAATTATTAATAAAGAATAAAAAACCTTTATTTCGGTTCCACATTTTGGTATACTCTATGTGTTGTAAATTGAATTGACTTTGAATTTAATATGGAGGCATATACATGAATTACAGTAAAAGAGGGATTAAAGCCAAGCAAAAATCCCTGCATGCTACATCCAGCAAATGGAGCAAAAAGCTATTACTGGCAGTGTTAAATCTATCACTTTTAGCAGTTATTTCAGCAGGCATCATCGGTGCCAGTATGGGCATCGGCATTTTTAAAGGCGTCATTGATACTGCTCCCAGCATCGGCAACATAGATGTTACACCTACGGGATTTTCCACCTTTGTGTACGACCTGGAGGGCAACCAGATTGGAAAGCTGATAGCTGCCGATTCCAACCGTATTCCGGTAGCCTGGGATATGATTCCTGAAGACTTGGCACATGCCTTTGTTGCCATTGAAGACGCGCGGTTCTATGAGCACAACGGAATTGATATTAAGGGTATTTTCCGTGCAGCCTGGGTAGGCATTACGAACGGCTTCCACTTTACGGAAGGCGCCAGTACCATTACACAGCAGCTTTTGAAAAACAATGTTTTTACCGGATGGACAAGTGAGGAAGGCTTTGCCGAAAAGCTGAAAAGAAAAATCCAGGAGCAGTACCTTGCCATAGAACTGAGCAAAACCATGACCAAAGACGAGGTTTTATTAAACTACATGAATACCATCAACCTTGGTCAGAATACTTTGGGTGTACAGGCTGCATCCCTTCGTTACTTTAATAAATCGGTCAATACCCTGACCCTTTCCGAGTGTGCGGTTATTGCCGGCATTACACAGAATCCGTCAAAATATAATCCGATTACCCATCCTGACAAAAATGCGGAAAGACGGGAAAAGGTTCTGCGCCATATGCTGGAACAGGGCTATATCACTCAAACTGAATATGATGAAGCCATGGCAGATGACGTTTATTCCCGCATTCAGACAGTCAATGCAGAGGTTGAAGAAGATTCGGTTAATACATACTTTGTAGACGCATTAACTGATGACATTATGGAAGATTTGCTGGCTGCCGGATATAATGAAACCCAGGCTTATACTCTGCTTTACAGCGGCGGTCTTAAAATCTATGCTACCCAGGATCCTCACATACAGCAAATTTGTGATGAAGTATTTTCAAATGAAGAAAACTATCCTGCAAACACACGCTGGTATTTAAATTATGAACTGACCATCCAAAAGGCGAACGGAGATTTTCAAAACTTCAGCACCGAAATGTTCAAAGCTTATTTTAAGGAGACAAATTCTTCCTTTAACCTGATTTACAATTCCCAGGAAGAAGCCTATGCTGCTATCGAGGAATACAAAGCGGCTGTCATGGAATATGGTGATGAAGTTTACGGAGAAAATATTACCTTAACACCTCAGCCTCAGGTTTCCATTGTGGTGGAAGACCAAAGCACAGGCTATGTAGTTGCCATGGTAGGCGGCCGCGGCAAGAAGGAAGGAAGCCGTACCTTAAACCGTGCTACCGATACCAAACGTCAGCCGGGGTCTACCTTTAAGATTGTTGCAGTTTATGCCCCGGCCTTAGACAGCGCGGGACTCACCCTTGCAACAGTGATGAATGATGCTCCCTTCAACTATGCTGACGGACGTCCCGTCAACAACTGGTGGGGCTCGGAATACAGAGGACTTAACTCTCTGCGTGAAGGTATCCGCCAGTCCATGAATATTGTTGCGGTTAAAACATTGACGCAGATTACGCCCCAGCTTGGTTTCGATTACCTGAAGAATTTCGGATTTACTACTTTAGTTGACAGGGAAGAAGTTACCGTCAAAGGAGAAACACAGATTTTCTCCGATATTCAGCAGTCACTGGCTCTCGGCGGTTTAACCTATGGTGTTACCAATGAAGAGCTGAATGCATCCTATGCTACGATTGCCAACAGCGGAACTTACATTAAACCCAAGCTTTACACTAAGGTTCTGGATCATGACGGAAATGTAATTCTTGATAACACACTTCCCCAGTCCAGACAGGTAATCAAAGAAACAACCGCATGGCTGCTTACCGATGCCATGGTAGACGTAGTCACTTCAGGTACCGGTGCCTCCGTCAATTTCGGAAACATGGCAATCGCAGGTAAAACCGGTACAACTTCGGATTACAATGACGTATGGTTTGCCGGATATACTCCTTATTATACTGCAACCGTATGGACCGGTTATGACAACAATACCAAGCTCCAAAAAGGAGATGAACGTAATCTGGCAAAGAAACTCTGGCGTGCGGCTATGTCCAAGATTCATGAAGATTTGCCCAGCCAGTCCTTCCAGATGCCCAGCAACGGCGGAATCGTAACAGCTACTGTCTGCTCACAGTCAGGCAAGCTTCCTATTCCCGGCGTATGTGACGGCACCTTACGAACAGAATATTTTGCTGAAGGCACTGTTCCAACAGAAAGCTGTGATGTGCATTACAAGGGTATGGTCTGCCAGTACAGCAATTTACCTGCCAGCGGCTCCTGTCCTTTCGCAGTGGAGAGTATTCTTACACTGACACCTGCTGAAGATGCTTCCCTGCAGCAAGGTTCCGGAACTGCCGCACCTGAACCGATTACACAGGAAGTTACCAACCCGGACGGCAGCGTTTCTACAATTACTGTACCGCAGACCCAGACGAATACCTGTATTCATACTGCCGAATATATGACACAACCGGGTATTGAGGCAATTATTGAACAACAGCGAAATGAAATGACTGCGGCGCAGAATGCCGCTATTGCAGCGCAGCAACAGGCTGCCGCTGAAGCCGCTGCCCAGCAGCAAGCTGCAGAAGCCGCCGCTCAGCAGCAAGCTGCGGAAGGCGCTGCGCCTCCTGCTGAAGCGCCGGCACAATAATAGAAAGCATAAAGTAAATATTTTCAATATTAAACGCCGGCTCGTTTGCGAGCCGGCGTTTGAACCAAAAAGAGAAGCCATGCACGATAACCAGCACAGCTTCTCTTTCTATTTTTCTTCTATTTCTATCAGTTTTTTTCTGCTCCACTTACCTGATAAATACCGAATCAGTGAAATAACAAAATTAGCCGCCCAGCCCACAGGTACCGCCATCCATACCGCCCGAACACCTATAATACCCGCAAAGCCAAAGGAAAAAGCCACCCTGATGCTTAGATTAACGAGATTTGCCACAGTAAAAACAACCACGTCCCCCGCTCCCCTCAGGACACCGTCTGTAATTGCCTTTAATCCGATAAAAATAAAGAAAAAAGCGATAAAGGAAAGATATGCATTTCCCGTATTGAAAGCTGCCTGATCGCTTCCTTTTTCAAGAAAGGCATTCACAATATTCTCATGGAAAAACGTGAGCAGCAGGCAAATTACTGCCGCAAATACTGCCACGATTTTCATGCCTGCAAGATATCCCTTCTTTACCCGCTCAGGTTTATCCGCTCCCAAATTCTGGGCGGTAAAAGTGGACACCGCATTTCCGGCAGCAATCATGGGTACAATACAAATGGATTCCGTTCTCATTCCTGCCGTATAACCGGCAAGTACTGAAGAGCCAAAGCCGTTTACCACTGACTGCACCAGCAGCATGCCGATTGATACAATGGACTGCTGCAGCATGGAAGGAATCGCCACTTTAATCATATTCCCCAACATGGAAACATCATACAGCTGCCGTTTTTCCCCTTCCTGCATATTTTCCGGAAAAATTTTAAGCATCCTTAACAGCAGCAAAAAAGATATGACCGCCGACAATCCCTGTGCCAGCACCGTTGCAGCCGCCACTCCGGCTACTCCCAAATGAAAAGCCTGTACCATTATCATATCCATCACAATATTAAGAAGTGAAGAAAAAATCAGCAGATACAGCGGTGTTTTGGAATTACCAAGAGCATTAAAAACAGATGATAAAATATTATACATAAACAGGAAAGGAAGCCCCAGGAAATAAATCTCCAAATACAGCACCGCATCAGATAATATATTTTCCGGTGTATTTAAGCCTGTCAGAATTGCACGGTTAAAAAAAAGCCCGATAAGTCCCAGCACAATGCTAAGGCCCAGAAAGCTGATAAGGGCAGTATACACTGAGGTCTTCATTCTGCGGTAATATCCTGCTCCCAGGTATTGTGAAGTGATAACGGAAGCTCCAATCCCTCCTCCGATAGCAATCATAATAAATACCGTGGTCAGCGAATAGGATGCTCCGACTGCTGCCAGCGCATCTTCCCCCACAAACTGCCCTACAATAACAGAGTCTACAGCAGTATAAAATTGCTGAAACAAATTTCCCAATATCATAGGCAGGGCAAAGAAAAACAACGCTTTACCCGGTTGGTCTGTAATCATATTATATTTTTTCATGGTCTGCTGCGTACCTTTCTGTCTACTTCTGTCTGATATATAAGATGTTTCCTAATATTGTTCCCATAAAATGGGTATGTATGAAAGTATCATATTCATTCCGGTTAATATAATATTTTTTTCCCCAGGATGAAATTTCCAGATAACTTTCTCCGTCCGGCTTTCGGAAAACTCCGGTCACTACAACATAATGAGCATTAACAGACTGTATTTCCTTTCCTCCGTAAAAATTCAGCCTGTCATTTTTATCCTTCTTTAAAAGCATCATGGGAATGCATAAAATCACCGGTATATCATTTTTCAGCATTTCTTCCATTCTGATGTATATTTTTTCCCCGTTAAGTCCCCACAATGCCCGTAGACTCCAGTTATTTTTTCGGGACAATTTATTAAATTTTAATTTAAGATTCAAACCGCTGATTCCGTTTCCTGACCGTATTCCGCCAAGCAGTTCGTATATGGAGTTATAATATTCCTTATATTCTTCCTCATCCAGAATCCTGCCTGCATACCTTACGCTTTCCTCCGAATAGCAGGCTTCTCTTCTGCCCGCAAGATAAAGCAGAATATCTGAAAGCGCAACCACACCGCAGCCGCTCATCTGCTTTCGTTTATCCTGCTTCCTGTTTTCATTCCCCTGAAAAAAACCCTGGTCACCTCCATATGTCAGTTCACCGTTTTTCTTCCTTCTTACCCTGATATAATCTCCGCCCAGCCTGATATTTTCCGGCATTTCTTTTCCCCCTCAGCCTTTTTATAAAATTTCCCATTTATTATAACAGGTAAAAATGCCTTTTTCCACTCATATGGCTGATAAGTTTGTGTCAACACTTTATTGGCAACTTACCTTTCAGTTTTTCCAGGATGCCTTTTTCGGTTTTATTTTTTCAAAATAATGCTTTTGCAAATGCTCTCCTTGAAGCCGTCTGTATGGCATCCCTCATGGGTACATGCA
>JAGASK010000005.1 GCA_017621815.1 Lachnospiraceae bacterium
ACTGGACATGATAAAAACAGCAAACACAGGGATCAGGGAGGCGATACGGGAAGTGAAAAGATTCAGCCTGATAGGAGCAGCGAGGGATGTATACAGGGATTATATGGATGCCAAAAGGGACAGGAAGGCAATAGAAGACTATATAAAAGAAGAGGCAGCAAAGCAAGGTCTGGAGGAAGGTCTGGAGAAAGGTTTGGAGAAAGGTTTGGAGAAAGGTCTGGAGCGGGGAATAAAAGCATTGATTTCAGATAATATGGAGGAAGGCAGTACAAAAGAGCAGATTATATTTAAGCTGGTGAAGCATTTTGAACTTTCGGAAGCAGCTGCAGAAAAATATTTTGAAAAATATAATACAAAAAATCTATAAAAATTGATAAAAATATAGTATTATTAAATAATAGTAGCAAATCAAATTATTTTAATTGGAGAATATATTATGCTTGCAACATTAATACCTTTGTTTGATGAAAACATGACAGTTCGTGCATATTCTTTATTTGCACAGAAAGATAATTATTTTTTGAATCCCAGCCTTCTTGGAACCAGGCGCAATGACGGGGTTGCGAATATAGTGGGGCTTGATATCATTGAAAGTATGGGTATTGAAACCTTATCAGCGGATAAAGAGGTCTTTGTGGAGGTTAATAATGTTTCCATTTTCTCTGATATTGATGAGAAATGCCAGGCACCTCATGAAAGACTGGTATTGTTAATGGATAATACCATCGGGCCGGATGATATGTATATAAACAGATTGAAGGAGCTGAAGAAGAAAGGATATAAGCTGGCAATCAGAAAGCTTCCGGTACAAAGCTTTGAACCTTACAGGAAAGTTCTTCAGCTGATGGATTACATATTACTGGATCACAGAAAAATAGATATAACAAAAGCCAGAATTTATTTTGGCAAAATTTATCCTAATATTAAACTGTGTGCCGGAAATATCAAAACACAGGAAATTTTCGAGGAATTGAAAAAAGAAGGGGGATATCAGCTTTACGAAGGAGAATTCTTCAGGGTGCCTGTAACAAAAGGTCAGGCGGAGGTATCGCCGCTTAAAGTAAATTATATAGAACTGCTGAATATTGTAAATGATGAAGATTTTGAACTGACAAAAGCAGCGGATATTATAGGAAGAGATACGGCATTGGTTATTTCTCTTTTGAGAATGGTTAACAGGATGACTGTTAATGCAGGTATTACCACTATCAGGCATGCAGCGGCCATGTTGGGACAGAAGGAATTAAAAAAATGGATTAATACTGCTGTAACGAATGAATTGTGTGCGGATAAACCCAATGAAATTACAAGACTTTCTCTGTTGCGGGCAAAATTTGCGGAAAATCTTGCGCCTGTCTTTGAAATGGCAATACATTCTTCAGAGTTATTTTTAATGGGCCTGTTTTCCGTATTGGATTTAATTTTGGATAAATCCATGGAAGAAGCCCTGGATATGGTGAAGGTATCAAAGGATATCCGGGAAGCTTTAGTTTATAGGGACGGGAAATTTGCTCCTGTACTTGATTTTATTCTCCAATATGAAGCAGCTAATTGGCAGGAAGTTTCCAGACAATTGGTGCTTATGAATATTGACATGGATATGGTGTATGATTCTTATGTAAAATCTCTGCAGTGGTACAGGGATTTGTTTGGAGGGGAAAAATAATAGCTTACATATATCTGGAGTGTATGCGGGATTTTCCGGTGGTTGTAAGCAGTGATGAAAAGTAAGCTCTGTGGAGTTTCCATTACTACGAATTTTTTGGCAGATGTGAAATGAACTATATTTTGCATCTGCTGAATTTGTATTCATGACAGCAGAAATGCTAAAACAGAGAAAGGTTGGAAAATGAACTGGTATGGACTTGAAGTGTAAAAGCAATAGAGAGAATCAAATAGCTGTAAAACAGTTGGAAAAGAACATTTACCGGCTGCAGGATAGCAGTAAATTTGTGAGTGTGGATGCATACCTTGTCTGCGGAACGGAGCGGGCAATCGTCATAGACGGACTTGAAGAAGCGCAGGGAATGTATGACATGGTAAAGGAAATAACTGATAAACCGCTATGTATGATAGTTACCCACGGTCATTCTGACCATGCGGGAAGAGGAATGCGGGAGTTTATGGATAAAGGATGTGATATTTATCTTTCTTCCAGGGACTTGTATATGGTGGAAAAGTTATATGGGAAAGATTTAAAAAGAGAACAGCTTCATGATTTAGAAGATGGAATGAGATTTGATTTAGGGAATGTATCCTTGAATGTAATAGCTATGCCCGGGCACACCCAAGGTTCTATGATACTGTATATGGAAGATAGAAAAAGGCTGTTCAGCTCAGATGCAATCGGTTCCGGCAACCTTTGGATGCAGCTTAAGGAAAGCAGTAGTCTGACGGAATATTTGAAGGAATTGCAAAGACTTTATGAAATTTTAAATAATGATATGGATGTGAGGATTTATCCGGGACATTCTGCGCAGATTTCTTCCTATATAGAAGAAAACCAGGACTATCTTGACTGCAGATATCTTGTGGAACTCACAGAATTGACGGAAGGCATAATAAATGGGAAACTTACAGGTGAAAAAAAAGAAATTCCCATGGAGGAAATGAAAGGAATAGAGATTTTTAGTGTAAAAGGAAATTATGTAGCAGATTATTGTTATGACAGAAATAAGAGGTAAAATGGTTGTATATGAAAAGACCTTTAAAAATTTTTATAATTACAGCTGTGATCCTGGGTATTTTTGCCTTGTTCTGTGGGGCAGCAAAGCTTTATTATTTTGCGGCTTATCATATTATTGGTGAAATTGCCCTGACGGTAAATGGGAATGCGGTAAGCTGTGACGGCTGTGAAATAGGAATTGAAGACCATATGGGAAATGAGTTAGTGGAAACCTGTAAGATACAGAGGAATCAGTTCTGTTTTAAGCGGGAGAAGTATGGAAATGTTTGTATGCGGCTGACGATACCGGCAGAATATTTAGAAGACTGTGATGAGGATATTGATGTTGAAATTAACTTTTATAATAATGTAACTGCAGTTACAAAATTTCATGATATCAGAATAGAAATAACAAATATTGATGAGGAAACCTGTCATGTTTCTTTTACGGATCAATGGAAGCCTGCTTATGATTTTTGTGGTATTATCAGTAGAGAACTGGTGGGAGACAGAAGGATTACCGGAGAAAAGAAAGTGGCCGTGAAAAACAGTTAAGTAAACAGCGGATATTTGAAAAGGGAGATAATGAAGTATTTGAAGGTAAATAATAAAGAATTAGAAATAGTAAAGCAGCTTGGAAAAGGAAAGGGAGGCTATTCTTATCTGGCTTCTGACGGCAGCAGACAATATGTGCTGAAGCAGATTCATCATGAACCCTGTGATTATTATCAGTTTGGAAACAAACTGGAAGCAGAAATCAGGGATTATCAGAGATTGAAAAATATCGGCATCAGAATTCCTGAAATGATAGATGCGGACAGGGAAAATGAACGTATTTTAAAGGAGTATATCGAGGGAGAAACTATTTATGATTTGCTGCTTCAGGATAAGATGAAGGATTCCTATATGGAGCAGATTCAGGAAATGTGCAGAAAACTTTATCCGGCAAATACCAATATAGATTATTTTCCCACCAATTTTGTAATCCAGGGAAAAGAAATGTTTTATATTGATTTTGAATGTAATGATTATATGGAAGAGTGGAATTTTGAAAATTGGGGAATTAAGTATTGGTCAAAAACGCCGGAATTCCTGCAGTATGTAAAGGAACATGAAAAAGAAGCATGAAAATCATGCTTCTTTTTCAGAGTACTGTTTTTCCAAAAGAGCAAAAAAATCGTCTTCAGGCATGGGCTTAGCGTAATAATATCCCTGTACCTGGTCACAGCCAATGCTTTGCAGCAATTCTACCTGTTCTTTGGTTTCCACACCTTCAGCCAGAAGTCCCAGCTGCAGCTTATTTGCCATGGTAACTACCTGCTCCAGAATAAGTCTTCCTTTGGTTGATACCATCATATTTTCCATAAATTTTTTATCAAGCTTAATGACATCAAAAGGAGTTTCCAGAAGAATATTTAAGGAAGAATAGCCGCTTCCAAAATCGTCTATTAGAAGGGTAAAGCCTTCATCCTTCAACTGCAAAGCCTTAAGGCTGATTTGCTGATCATGAGCTGTTTCTGTTATTTCAAGCTCAAGCAGAGCCTTGGGAATGTCATATTTTTTTATCAAATCGGAAAGCACCTGTATGCACTCATTATCCCGCAGGTGAACTCTTGACACATTGACGGAAACAGGGCAGGAAGTAATGCCGGCATTTTCACATTTTTTAATAAAGCGGCAGGCTTCTGCCCAAATATAATAATCCACTTTTTTTATAAAGCCGTTTTCTTCTATAATAGGAATAAACTGGTTAGGATAAATCATACCGCGTTCCGGATGGCGCCATCTTACCAGTGCTTCAGCTCCGATTATTTTATTTTTCGCAATACTGTATTTCGGTTGGAGGTACATCATAAACTGTTTTTCCGAAATCGCAGCCTGCATATTTTCTTCAATAAATTTTCTGTTATACAAAGATTCTTTAAACTGTTCCCTGTAGAATAAAATATTGGTTAAAATATTATTTTTTGCGGCTTTTCTTGCCATTGCCGCTCTGTCTTCCATCTGGCGCAGCTCCATATTCTTGTCCTCAACCGTATATATGCCATAGGACATTTGAAGCTTTACATTTTTAAAACTGCTGATTTTGGAATCTAATTGATGAATAAATTCCACCAGTTCTTCTTCCTTGTCATATTCTGTTACCACCATAAATACATCACTGCGGAGATTAATAAAAAACTGTTTATCGTGGCAGCTATCTTTCAGCTGTCTTATAATAAAATCTAAAATTTCATCTCCGAATTTTTCACCGTATAAATCATTGACAATTTTAAACTTGCGTATGTCAAACTGAATAAATCCGATATCTTTTGAAGAGGAGAGTATCAGGTTATTGACATTCTTCCTGAAACGCTTTAATTTGATGATACCTTTAAGAATGCTCTGCATCTCATCAGTTTCAGGGATATCTTCCGGATTTATATTGCTTTCGGATACATCCTTAAGATAGTCCTTTAACATTTTTTCCAATATATCAATACTCACATTAAGCGCATTTGGGCATTTCTGTAAAATCAACTTTTCTTTACGGATAAATGCCATATCTTCAGGTTTTGATATGTCTTTTCCTAAAATATCCCGGCAATTGACTGCACCATTCATTTGCTCTGTAAAAAGCCTTATGAATTCCTCTGTTTTCTTATTGCCGTATATTTCCTGTTCCCTGTCCTGGGAATCATAAAATCCCAGAACCATTCCCAACACAAGCAATGAAGCTGTGATGCAGCCGCAGGTTCCGCCCTGGCGCATACCGCCGCCAAAACATGTACTGATTTTGAATGCTGTTTTTAAATCTAATCCAAGGTCAGCTGCAAATGCCCCCAGTAATGCCTGTGAACAGTGATATTGCTGATTTAAAAGTTGCTGCGCTTTTTCTTTATGCGTCATATTCAAACTCCATTTCCGAGAACGGTAAAATTCGATTTAATTATCTTATCGCACTACAGTAATATTTTATCACATAAAACAGTGTTTGTGAAGTATAACCGATGGATTGCAGAAGACAGACACATGATTGATAAAACGTGTTTCTGTAAACTGATTGGAGAATGAATGAGATAATAAGAAAAATCTCTTTACAAGTTGCTTAAAGAGATTAATAATAAAAATATGAGGCGGTAGTGTTTGGTTCCGGGAGGGGAGCAGAGATGAAAAGAAGAAATAAGAAGCTGAGGGTTTTGTACGAAATATTGGATTGGTCAAAAACCATAGTAACTGCACTGGCAATTGCGTTTTTAATAAACAGTACATTGATTGCCAATGCGCAGGTTCCTACAGGCTCCATGGAAGAAACTATTATGCCGGGCAGCCGCATTCTTATTAACCGGCTGGCATATGCGTCAGAAAAGCCGCAAAGAGGAGATATTATTTCTTTTTACTATCCGGATGATGGGCAGACTGTTTATTTAAAAAGAATCATCGGACTGCCCGGAGATATAGTTGAAGGACATGACGGAATTGTCTATATTAATGGACAGGCACTTAAAGAGAATTATGTGAAAGAGGAGCTTGCGGCTGATTTCGGACCCTTTGCGGTGCCGGAAAATTCCTATTTTGTTATGGGCGATAACCGGAATAATTCATGGGATTCAAGGTATTGGAACCATCATTATGTTACGGAAGATGAAATTATTGGCAGGGCAGAATTTGAATATTTTCCGGAAATAAAACGTTTGAATTAAAATAAGCGTTGTCTGGACATATTAACTATTGCAAATCTTCCCAAAGAAAACTGTTTTTCTTCAGGGAACAGTAATGCCTGCCTTTTATGGCGGTAAATTTCAGAACACAATAGTCAGGGTCATTAATTCCTTCCCGGTAATACAAAGTATCCCCCGGCTGCCAGATTTCAGCTTTGATTGCAGAGTCTGTAAGAACCTCCATGGTTCCGGTCAGCATGACTCCTTCATAGCGAAAGCGGCCTTTATTGTAGAAATAAATACTTGCCTTAGGATTAGTCAGATAATGCTGCGAGCGCATGGCGGAGAGGTTTGTGGTAAAATAAAAATGATTTCCGTCAATTTTGCGGGGAATAAACATAGCCTTCATATTAGGAAAACCTTCCTCGTCTACGGATGCAATGAAGGAAACCTTCTGTTTTCCAATAAAATCATAGAGTTGTTCTTTTGTTTTCATGAATATCGCCTTTCCATTTAGAAATAAATTATTGTGTCTTTTTACATTTCTTTTCCTTATTTTCAATTTCGGTTAAGGTTTTAAGAATTCTGGCAAGATAACCTTCAAATTCCTGCTGCTCATCCGGAGTAAAACCTTCATAGAATAAGGCATTCATTTGTTGTGAAACCATTTCATATTTTTCCCGCAGTGATTTTGCATATTCGGTCAGAGAAATAATGGTCTGACGGCGGTTGACAGGATTAATTTCCCTTGTCAGAATATTTTTCTTTACCATGCCATCCACAATAATGGAGACAGTATTTTTGGCAAGAGAGGTTTCACGGCTGATTTCGCTGACAGTCAGACAGTCCCTTTTCCACAAAATAAATAATATGCGTCCCTGGCCGCCGCTGATTTCAATTCCGTTTTCAATCAATAGCCTTTCAAAAATTCTGCCCTGCAGCTGCTTAATCTGCGTAATATAAAATCCACCTTTTGTTTCCAAATTTCATACTCCGTGCGAACAATAGAAAGCATGCTTTGCAAACTTTCTATTGTTATGAATTAAAATAGTTCTATATAGAACAATTTAAATATATCATAAAATAATTAATAAAGCAACTGATTGCAGATAAAAAATCATAGGCAGGAATCTTTGCATTGCGGTTCATCATTTCATGGGGTACAATGGAAAAGTAGTGAATTTTAAGGAAAAGAAGGAATGAACATGGAGATAAAAAGAATTGCATATGACTTTTCTGTCTGTAAAATAAAGGATATTGCGTCAGTAGATTTTTCAGATGAATTCTGCTTTGTGGGAAAGACAGATGAGGAAATATCTCTGGTCTGTCAAACCTTAAAGGTGCCGGACAACATCATTGAAAGGGAAGATGGATGGAAGGCATTTCGTGTACAGGGAGTTCTGGATTTTTCCCTGATTGGTATTTTATCAAAAATTTCAACACTTTTGGCAGAAAATGAGATTGGCATTTTCGCAGTGTCAACCTATAACACGGACTACATTCTGACAAAGGCAGAAAAATATGAAAAAGCACTGAAGGTATTGGCCAAAGCAGGAATGCAAGTGTGTTAAAGGAAGCCAGGAAAGGAAAAGTATGATACGGGAAGTTGTACATGAAGATTTTGACGGATTGATGAAATTATATATGCAGCTGCATGATAATCCTTTTCCGGAGAAAAATAAGAAAATTATGGATTTGTGGAGCAGTATTTTAAATGATGTAAATCACCATATTATAGTGGCAGAGGAAGACGGCAAAATTGTTTCTTCCTGTGTGTGCGTGATTATTCCCAATTTAACCAGAGGTCAGCGCCCCTATGCGTTCATTGAAAATGTGATTACGGATGAAGCGTATAGAAAAAAAGGTCTGGCAACAGAATGCTTAAACTATGCAAAAGAGCTTGCGGAAAAAGAAAACTGTTATAAAATGATGCTGCTTACCGGCTCCAAACAGGAAAGCACTCTTCATTTTTATGAGCAGGCCGGTTATAACAGAAAAGATAAAACTGCTTTTATCAGGTGGTTATAAGAAACAGCCAGTTTGAAATTAGAAAGATAAGCAGAAAGGATTTTACCATGAAATATTTTGAGGATGAAGAGGTATTAATAAGAACCTTAAGCCTTAAGGATGCAGAGATTATTACCAGGGAAGAAATTGCCCAGGGGTGGGATGCAAGCATCGAAAAGTATAAAAACCGCATCAGGGACGAAGAGGAAGGAAAGGCTATAGCTCTTGTGGCAATTTATAAAGGACAGCCGGCAGGATACATTAATGTGTATATTAATTCTGAATGGGGCGCTTTCGCCCATCAGGGGCTTTGTGAAATAGTGGATTTTGGAGTCCTGGAAAAATACAGATGCCGCGGCATAGGCAGTAAGCTGATGGATACAGCAGAAAAGCTTGCAGGCAATTATAATAATAAAGTTTATCTGGGGGTGGGGCTTCACAGCGGCTATGGCAGTGCCCAGAAAATGTACATAAAGCGCGGCTATGTTCCGGACGGTTCCGGAGTCTGGTATGGAGAAGGGGTATGTGAGCCTTATGCGTCCTGCGTGAATGATGATGATTTGGTTTTATATCTTTGGAAAGACTTACAGGAGGAAAAAGAAGTATGATGAATCCGGCGTCAATTATGAAAATTATGAACGCTAAAAGCATATTTACTGCTAATCACCCTAAATTTGCCGCATTTTTAAATGCGGTTTTTAAAGGCGGCATAGAGGAAGGCACCATAATTGAAATTAAAGTGCAAAAGCCGGGGCAGGAGGCAGTAACTTCAAATATTAAAGTACAGCAGACTGATTTGGAGCTGCTTAAGGAGCTATGGGAACTGGCAAAATAACAATAGAAAGCACTAAAATTCCGATGCACTGTTATAATGCATCGGAATTCATATCGTCACGGACGAAGGTTTTCACATTGATACCATTTACTTCCACCTGGTCATTGATTTCAATTACAAGGCATTTCCTGCCGTCCACCATCATGGTGTTTACAAGGTCTGCACGTTCCGGGTTTACCTTCACAACCACATCAGGCGTTTTTACCTCAAAGGAGCGTGTACTTGCCACATTACTGACAAACAAAGCAGTATCCTCTCCGGCAGCAGCATCATATAATTTATCAAAGTCGGCAAGCTTTTCTTCCTCAACGCCGCTTTTTTCAAGCAGATCTTTTACTTCCTTTTTATTAAGGGTCAGAGGTTCCGGTATTTCCTTATGTTCCTCAATCATCTCTGTGAGATTTTCGTGAATGTTTTTTACTACTTCATATTCGCAGTTTTCTCCCAGTGTTTCTTCAATGATAGTCTGGAAGGTTTCCTTCTGCCCTCCGGCTGAGAGCGGAAGAGAGCAGCCTAAAATACTTTCCACAAATTCGCCATGAGATTCCTCAGGGTTCTTGGAGTAATACAGGGCGCTGTGAATATCGGTACATCTGTCATTGAAGGAAGGGAACAGAAAGCCGGTTTCAGGCATATTTACCACCCAGTCCCTTACCCGGTTGTGGAATTCATTGATTTCAGCATCATAGCTTAACCCCGGCTTGGAAAGCTCCACGGGGCAGATACAGCACATGATATAATCAAATACAGTGTCGGAGGCGTCATCCATGGTAAGCCCATCCGTAGTTTTGCCGGGCACATCATAAGCATCATGAATCAGAAGAATCAGGTAATTTCCCACAAATTCATAGGAGCCGATGATGCGGTCATAGAATTCCTCCAAAAGGGCATCATCCTTTAATTTACTGTCACGCAGGCGGAGCAGAAATTCCTGCGTGCCGCCTGCGGACTCCGTAGTTACAGGAAAATCCAGGTTCAGCAGATTCTTTCCGATATTGCCGGATAAGGTTTTGCGGAGAAGCTCAAAATATTTAAAAATTTCTTCCTCCGGCAGGGAAAGAAAAGCTTCCTTAAATTCTGTTTTTTTATTTTTTTCACCGTCTACATAGCAGCCGCAGATTCTGGTAATAGAGCAGTTGCTTGGTGTGAAAAGACGTTTAATTTCATTAATTTCCTGTTTAATCATTTTGGTTCCCCTCAAAATTTATTCTATGCCGTTTCTTCTTTTCTTTCAGCTTCCTGCTGGGCTTTCAGATTTTTCTGGGCAGTGGAGAGCATCAGCTTAATACGGTTCAGCTGATTTACCTCACTTGCACCGGGGTCATAGTCGATAGCCACGATATTGCTTAAAGGATATTGTTTACGAAGCTCTTTAATAACGCCTTTGCCGACTACGTGATTAGGCAGGCAGCCAAAAGGCTGTGTACATACAATATTGTTAACGCCGCTGTGAATCAATTCCACCATTTCACCGGTAAGAAACCACCCTTCACCGGTCTGATTGCCGATGGAAACAATGGTTTTCGCATATTCCACAGTCTGATAAATGCTGATAGGAGGCGTAAAGTGTTTACTCTTTTCAAAAGCTTTTCTGGCGCTGCCCCTAAGGAACTCCAGGGCATCAATACCGATTTTTGAAATGAAAGCAGTCTTTTTGCTCATGCCCAGCTGGTCTGCTTTATAAATCTGATTGTAGAAGCAGTAGAGCATGAAATCAAGTAAATCAGGTACTACAGCTTCCGCACCTTCTGCTTCAAGCAGTTCTACCAGGTGATTATTGGCAGCAGGAGCGTATTTTACGAGAATCTCTCCTACAATACCAACTCTCGGTTTTATTTCCCCGGTAAGGGGAACAGCGTCAAAGTCAGCAATCATCTGGCGGCACATTTTCTGAAATTTAAAGAAATTCATGTGCTTGCCGGAAACAAATTCACGGCAGCGCTTTAGCCATTTCTGATGAACAGCTTCCACACTTCCTTTTTCCTTCTCATAAGGACGCATACGGTAAACACAGCGCATGAAAATATCCCCGAACACGGCGCCGTAAGCAGCTCTCATGAGCATTTCCAGATTTAAATGGAAGCCTGAATTGCTTTCAATTCCTGCCATATTTAAAGAAATAACAGGAATCTGGGACATACCTGCTTTTTCCAGGGCACGGCGGATAAAGCCCACATAGTTGGTTGCACGGCAGCCGCCGCCTGTCTGGGTCATAATGACAGCCACCTTGTTTACATCATATTTTCCTGACAGAAGAGCATCCATAATCTGGCCTATTACCATAAGAGAAGGATAGCAGGCATCATTATTTACAAATTTAAGCCCCATATCTACTGCGTGTTTATTGTCATTTGGCAGAACCTCAAAGTTATAACCGCAGGCATTGAATGCAGCCTCCAGAACATCAAAATGAATCGGGGACATCTGCGGGCACAATATAGTGTAGTTTTTACGCATTTCCTCAGTAAATTCTACCTTGTGGATAGCAGAGGAACGAACGGTACGTTCCTTATGTTTTTGCTCTCTGACGCGGATTGCAGACAGCAGGGAACGGATTCTGATTCTGGCAGCCCCCAGATTATTTACCTCGTCAATTTTCAGACAGGTGTAAATTTTATCTGAACCGGAGAGAATATCATTCACCTGATCTGTAGTAACGGCATCCAGTCCGCAGCCAAAGGAGTTTAACTGGATCAAATCAAGATTATCCACAGTTTTAACATAGCTTGCAGCTGCATAAAGCCTTGAGTGATACATCCACTGGTCGGATACGATTAAAGGGCGCTCAGGCTTAGCCAGGTGGGATATGGAATCTTCCGTCAGTACTGCAATATCATAGGAATTAATCAGCTCAGGAATACCGTGGTTGATTTCCGGGTCGATATGATAAGGGCGTCCAGCCAGAACAATACCGCGTTTGCCTGTTTTTTCAAGATATGCAAGCACTTCTTCGCCTTTTTTCTGCATATCCTTACGTGCGCTGGCCAGTTCTTCCCATGCAAGATGGACAGCCTCTATAATTTCACATGCGGGCAGCTCTTTAAATTCTTTTACCAGGGCGTCTGCGATTGTCTTTTCATCCCGGAAGGACATAAAAGGATTGCGAAGAACGGCTTCGCCTCTGCCGATTTCCTCTACATTGTTTTTAATGTTTTCCGAATAGGAGGTTACGATAGGACAATTATAGTGGTTGTTGGCTTCTTCAAATTCATTCCGTTCATAGAACAATGCAGGGTAGAAAATAAAGTCAACCTTCTGGTCAATCAGCCATTTTACGTGACCGTGAGCCAGCTTGGCAGGGTAGCATTCCGATTCACTTGGAATGGATTCAATACCAAGCTCGTAAATCTTCCGGTTGGAAACAGGAGATAATACCACCTGATAACCGAGATTTGTAAAGAACGTGAACCAGAAGGGATAATTCTCATACATATTAAGAACACGGGGAATTCCCACACGTCCTCTTTTTGCCTCATCAGCAGGAAGAGATTCATAGCCGAATACACGTTTCAGTTTATAATCGAACAGATTTGGCACGCCGTTTTCGTTTTTTTGCTTGCCGAGACCCCGCTCACAGCGGTTTCCTGAAATATACTGCCGTCCGCCGGTAAATTTGTTAATGGTCAATCGGCAATTGTTGGTGCAGCCTTTACATTTTGCCATGCTGGTTTCATACTGCAGGGTATTGATTTTCTCAATGGGAAGCATAGTTGTTTCATAGCCTTCACTGTAACGTTCCCTTGCAATCAGGGCAGCGCCGAAGGCACCCATAATGCCTGCAATATCAGGCCTTATTGCTTCACAGTCAGCAATCTTTTCAAAGCTTCGAAGGACTGCATCATTATAAAAAGTTCCGCCCTGAACCACAATATTTTTACCGAGCTCAGAGGCGCTGGATACCTTAATAACCTTAAATAAGGCATTCTTTATAACAGAATAGGCAAGTCCTGCGGAAATATCGGAAACAGAAGCTCCTTCTTTTTGGGCTTGTTTCACCTTGGAATTCATAAATACGGTACATCTGGTTCCCAGGTCAATAGGATGCTCTGCAAAAAGAGCAGTATGGGCGAAATCCTCCACGCTATAATTTAAGGATTTGGCAAAGGTTTCAATGAAGGAACCGCAGCCGGAAGAGCAGGCTTCATTTAACTGTACGCTGTCTACAGTCTGGTTTTTGATTTTAATGCACTTCATATCCTGACCGCCGATATCAAGAATACAGTCTACATCAGGATTGAAGAAAGCAGCAGCATAATAATGGGCTACGGTTTCCACTTCGCCGTCATCCAGCAAAAACGCTGCCTTAAGAAGCGCTTCACCGTATCCTGTAGAGCAGGAACGTACGATTTTGGCACCTTCCGGAAGCTGTTCATAGATTTCCTTTATAGAACGGATAGCCGTTTTTAAAGGACTTCCGTCATTGCTGCTGTAAAAAGAATAAAGAAGGGAACCGTCTTCGGAAACAAGTGCAATTTTAGTGGTAGTGCTTCCTGCGTCAATGCCAAGATAGCAGTTGCCTTTATAGGAGGATAAATCTCCGGTAGCAATATGGTGTCTGGAATGTCTTTCTTTAAAAGCTTCATATTCCGTATCGGAAGCAAAAAGAGGTTCCATACGTTCCACTTCAAATTCCATCTTTATGTCGGAAGAAAGCTTGCCCACCATTTCTTCCATGGTATAAAAGACATCTTCCCTGGCATTTAAAGCAGAACCGATGGCAGCAAAAAGATGAGAATGTTCCGTTTCGATTATATGCTCATCATCCAGCTTCAGTGTTCTGATAAAAGCTGCCTTTAATTCAGAAAGAAAATGTAAGGGGCCGCCAAGGAAAGCAACATGTCCGCGGATTGGTTTTCCGCAGGCAAGGCCGCTGATGGTCTGGTTTACCACTGCCTGAAAAATAGAAGCAGCCAAATCTTCTTTAGTGGCCCCCTCGTTAATCAGGGGCTGAATGTCAGATTTGGCGAATACGCCGCACCTTGCAGCGATTGTATATAAGGAATTGTAATTTTTGGCATATTCATTTAAACCGGAAGCATCCGTCTGCAGGAGAGATGCCATCTGGTCAATAAAGGAACCGGTACCGCCGGCACAGATTCCATTCATACGCTGCTCAACATTGCCGCCTTCAAAATAAATGATTTTGGCGTCTTCCCCGCCAAGCTCAATGGCTACATCTGTTTTTGGAGCAAGTTCCTTTAAAGATGTGGCAACGGAAATTACCTCCTGCACAAAGGGAACCTTAAGATGATTGGCGAGGGTAAGCCCGCCGGAACCTGTAATCATGGGATGAAGGGTTATATTTCCTAACTTTTCGTAAGATTCTTTTAATAAATCGGAAAGTGTTTCCCGGATGTTTGCAAAATGCCGTTTATAATCAGAAAACAGAATATTATGTGCATCATCCAGGATGGCAATTTTCACTGTTGTAGACCCTATGTCAATACCCAGAGTATAATGCTTGTTATCCATAATAATTAAGCCGCCTTTCTATTGTTTCCTATTTATAATATAGGTCGATTTTATAAGACACATTTAGTTATTATACGACACTAATATACAAAATGCAACGTACGAAAATAAACAAATTGTTAAGAAAAAATAGGCAATTTCTAAAATTTTTAAGCGCAAGTTTACAATTACTGGATTGAATGCTAAAATGTGACTTATCTGAATAAAATAAGGCACATGGATTTTCGGGTATGCCAGAAAACCAGGCACAAGCGAAGCGGGAAAGGAATTCTTCTTATGAAACCTATGAGCAATTTTGAAAAAAAATTCGGCAAATATGCCATTAAGAATATATCTCTTGTATTGATTTTGTTTTACGGATGCGGGTATTTGATTAGCTGGATTAATGCCGGCTTTTTGAATTATCTGACATTGAATCCTTATGCGATTTTATTTAAGGGACAGATTTGGAGGCTGATTACATGGTTGATTGTGCCGCCGGAGGGCTTTGATTTCTTTACATTGATTATGCTTTATTTCTATTATTCCATTGGAACCACCCTTGAACATACATGGGGAACCTACCGGTATAATCTTTATCTGTTTATGGGAATGATTTTCACAGCACTTGGCGCTTTTGCAATGATGGGATTTGTATATTTGTTCCAGGGAGAAGTCCTTGCAGTTTACGGTGCGGAATATTATTTTGCATATATTTCAACTATGTTCAGCACATATTATGTAAATATGTCCATCTTCCTTGCATTTGCGGCTACTTTTCCCAATATGCAGGTACTGTTGTTTTTCTTTATTCCAATCAAGGTAAAGATTCTGGGAATTATTTATGGTGCATTGCTGGTTTACAGCTTTGTAGCGGGCTATGGCAATCAGTATCTGTCAGCTGCCAATCGTTTTGTTATCGGCGCGTCACTTCTGAATTTTGTTGTATTTTTCTTTACCAGCAGAAGTATGATTCATATGTCTCCAAAACAGGTAAAAAGGCGTCAGGATTTCAGACGGGAGGTTAAGAAGACAACTAAGATTACGCGGCATAAGTGTGCCATCTGCGGCAGGACGGAAGAAACCAATCCGGAACTGGAATTCCGGTTCTGTTCTAAATGTGACGGAAACTATGAGTATTGTCAGGACCATTTATTTACCCATACTCATGTAAAACATCAATAATGATATTATCGGGAGAAGTAAGAGATGGAAGCCAATCAGGAAATATTATTTGCAAAAATTCTTGAAAAGGTAAGAAAACAGGCGAAAGAACAGGGAAATTGCATTGAGAGGCAGCAGGTAGAGGATGCTTTTCAGGAGCTTTCTTTATCACAGGAGCAGCTTGCACTGGTTTTTGATTATCTGGAGAAGCACAAAATAGGTATTGATACGGCAATAGATGCAGAAGAGTTTCTGTCAGAAGAAGAAATAAATTATCTTGAAATATATAAAAAGGAACTGGAACTTCTGGAAACCTTCAGCGAGGGTGAAAAAGAAGCTGTTACTCTGTCTGCTATGGCAGGAGAAGCGGATGCCCAGCAAAAGCTGATTTCCATTTACCTTCCTCAAGTGGTGGAAATTTCCAAGCTTTATTCCGGGCAGGGAGTTTATCTGGAGGATTTAATCGGGGAAGGCAATGTGGCACTTGCTGTGGGCGTCACCATGCTCGGATGCCTGGAGAATGCAAATGAGGCAGAGGGTATGCTTGCCAAAATGATTATGGATGCCATGGAAGAATGTATTGAAGAAGCAGGGGCAGAGTCAGATAAAGATAAAAAGGTTCTTAAGAAAGTAAACAAGGTGGCAAAGCAGGCTGAAAAGCTTTCAGAGGAGCTGCGGAGAAAGGTTACCGTGGAAGAACTGGCAGCAGAAACGGGTATGTCCCCTGATTCCATAAAGGAAGCAATGAGGCTCAGCGGTTATACAATTGAAGATATAGAAAGAATGGAAGGGTAGAATGTCGGAAGAAATGAAAGAAGCTTTGCAGGATAATGATTTTAAATATGTCATGATGGATACCGGAAATATATATATCGGAGCGAGATTCAGCTATGAGGAGCTGCTTGCACAGGAAATGGTTCCATTTAAGCTGAAGACAATTCTGAATCGGTACATTTTAAAGGAAGCAAATCCGGATACTACGCTGGAAAGTGAATTTTACTATATGAAGAAAGATACTTTTCTCTATGATACCTTCTGTCAGCTGAAAGTAAAAGTTAAAGTGAATGTTCTGGTGGAGAAAAAAACATTGTTTGGAAAACCCGGTTCCCGATATGAAGAAAAAATCCTGAAGCTTAAGGAATTGACAGAAATTAATCTTGCGAAGAAGAAAGCATCAGGCATGATTGTCCGTGAAATTATTATATCGAAGCTGGGGCTGATGACATTCAGCGTTTAGACAAAAAAATATAAAATTTTTATAAATATTACTTTTTTTGCTTGCTAAAGTCGGAGGAATCTGCTATACTTTCAACGTATCAAGCGGATGTGAAAAAACAACATTATCCGACTTAGTAAATTAATATTCGGTAAAATTCCCCTTTTACACTGAGCGGGTCAGAAACTTTGTTTCGACCTGCTCTTTTATTCATGATAATAGAAAATTTGCAAAGCGAATTTTCTATTATTTTCTTGCATTTTAAGATATACTATATAAGGTAATGCATCAGAAAAAAATAAGCGATGCGAAACATCTGGATTTTCGGGTGAAAAGGAAAAAAGAGAAAGGATGACAGGCAGATGGCGCAGCAGATTGAAAAAATGGCAGCCTACGAAATCGTAGAAAAGAGAATGATATCCGACTTGAATTCGGAAGGATATATTTTAAAACATAAAAAAACAGGAGCGCATATTACGTTATTGTTAAATGATGACGAAAACAAGGTATTTTATATCGGTTTCCGCACACCGCCCAGGGACAGCACAGGCGTGGCACATATTCTGGAGCATTCCGTACTCTGCGGTTCTGAAAATTTCCCTGTAAAGGATCCGTTTATTGAACTGGCGAAAGGTTCACTTAATACTTTTTTAAATGCAATGACTTATCCGGATAAAACGGTTTATCCGGTAGCAAGCTGCAATGATAAGGATTTTAAGAATCTGGTGCATGTATATCTGGATGCTGTATTTTATCCTAATATTTACAAAGAAGATAAAATATTCAAGCAGGAAGGCTGGCACTATGAAATGGAAGATGAGAAGGATGACCTTACCATTAACGGTGTAGTCTATAATGAAATGAAGGGTGCTTTTTCTTCCCCTGATGATGTGGTGGAAAGAGAAATCATGAATTCTTTATATCCCGATACTACCTATGGGCTTGAATCAGGCGGTGACCCGGATGTGATTCCGTCCCTGACATATGAAAATTTCCTGGATTTTCACGAAAGATACTATCATCCTTCCAACAGTTATATTTATCTTTACGGAAATTTTGATGCAGAAGAATATCTGAACTTTCTGGACGAAAAATACCTGAACGATTTCGAAGCGCTTTCTATTGACTCCGAAATCAAAAAGCAGGCTCCCTTTACTGCGCCCAGGGAACTGACAAAAGAATATTCCATTATGGAGGATGAAGCTGTCAGTGAAAATACTTATCTGACCTACAATGTTTCCATGGGAACCAGTCTTGATAAGAAGCTGTATGCTGCAATGGATGTTCTTGATTATGTGCTTTGTTCCGCACCCGGCGCACCGGTAAAGCAGGCGCTGATTGACAAGGGCATCGGCAAGGATGTATACAGCACCCTTGAAAACGGCATTTGTCAGCCTTATTTCAGCATTGTGGCAAAAAGCGCTGATGAGGGGCAAAAAGAAGAATTTGTTGCAACAATCGAAGCGGAATTGAAAAAACTGGCAGAAGAAGGAATTGACAAAAAAGCCCTGAAAGCGGCGGTAAATTATTTTGAATTCAAGTACAGGGAAGGGGATTTCGGCTCTTATCCCAAGGGACTGATGCTGGGCCTGCAGGCGCTTGACAGCTGGCTTTATGATAAAAAGGCGCCTTTTATGCACATTGAAGCAAATGATACCTACAAACAGCTGCGCGAGAGCATTGAAACAGGATATTTTGAAGACCTGATTACCTCCATGCTGCTTCAAAATCCTCATAAGACCATTATGACAGTAGTGCCCGTCCGGGGACTTACAACAAAGAAGGACGAGGCTCTTTATAATAAGCTGCAGGCTTATAAAAATACCTTAAGCGATGAAGAAATTCGTGGGATAGTGGAAGATACGAAGGCTCTCCGGGCTTATCAGGAGCAGCAAAGTTCCAAAGAGGCACTGGAGACGATTCCCCTGCTTACAAGGCAGGATATGAAAAAAGAAGCTGCGCCTTATATTAATGAAGTAAAAAAATCAGGTGATACAACACTTCTTGTACATGATATTTTTACAAACGGAATAGGTTATCTGAATCTTGTGTTTGATTTAAAGAAGGTGCCGGCAGAGCTTTTCCCCTATGTGGGAATATTAAAAGCTGTCCTGATGATGGTAAATACCGAAAACTACAGCTATGGAGAGCTGTTTAATGAAGTGAACATTCATACTGGAGGCATTCGTTTTGTTGTAAATACCTACACCAATGCGGATAAAATGGATGAATATAAGGTTACGCTGGAAGTTAAGGCTAAAACTCTTTATGAAAACAGAGACAGGGCTATGGAGCTGATGAAAGAAATCATACTCACTTCCGATTATGAGGATGATAAGCGTCTCCATGAAATTATAGCCGAAATGAAGTCCAGAATGCAGGCAACCATGACAAGTGCAGGGCATTCTCTGGCAGCGGTTCGTGCAATGTCCTATTTTTCACCCATAGCAGCTGTATCGGAGCAGATTAGCGGTATTCCGCAGTACAGGCTGTTGGAAGAGCTGGACGGTAATTTTGAAAACCGGAAGGAAGAGCTGAAGAGCAATTTGAAAGCTTTGGCGAAATGCATTTTCAGGCAGGAAAATCTTCTTGTGGATTATACCGGAACAAAAGAAGGACTTGCCGGTATGGAAGAGCAGATTGAGAACTTAAAGAAATCACTGTTTACGGAAGCTGTGGAGGGAGAACCTTTTAAACCGGTGCTCTCCGTTAAAAATGAGGGATTTATGACGGCAGGGCAGATTCAGTATGTATGCCGTGCAGGTAATTTTATAAACAAGGGACTTCCCTATACCGGAGCATTGAAAGTGCTTAAAGTAATGATGGGATATGAATATCTTTGGAATCAGGTAAGGGTAAAGGGCGGCGCTTACGGCTGTATGAGCAGTTTTTTTAAGAACGGTGACGCTTATTTTGTCTCCTACAGAGACCCTAATCTGGAAAAAACGGTTGAGGTTTATGAGAAAGCTGCAGATTATATTAAAAACTACGATGCTGATGAACGTACAGTTACCCAGTTTATCATCGGGGCTGTCAGCGAGCTGGATACTCCCATGACCCCGGCAGTGAAAGGAAGCTACTCTCTTGGAGGGTATCTGACCAATCTTTCCATGGAGCGTGTGCAGAAGGAAAGGGATGAGCTTCTTGCAACCACAGCAGAAACTTTAAAGGGGCTGTATCGCTATGTAGAAGCATTTATGAGCGAGGAATGTCTTTGCGTGGTGGGGAACGGAGATAAAATTAAAGAAAATGCGGAAATGTTTGACAAGGTTGAACAACTGTTTCATTAGCGCAAAATTTGTTTTGGCTTCCGGTTGATTTTTCCATAAAAAGGCTGTTCTGAAACGTATCTTTATCAGAAGCAGGAAATCTGTAAATCTGATAAGAGTGAAACTGGGAGGAAAAGATTATGAAAAACAGAAAAAGAAAATTAACCGGATTAAGCCTGATTATGGCATTATCATTACTTTCGGCGGGGTGTGGATCAACCGGAGCCTCAAGTAAATCTGCGGCTGCAGATACCGCTGCGGCAGAAACATCATATGCCTATGAGAATTATGCCACAGACGATATTTATATGAGTACAACAGCGGCAATTGAAGAAGAAACGGGAAGCGCGGATATGGGTGAGGGAGCAGAAACTCCCAAGGTGCAGGATACAGAAAGAAAGCTTATCAGAAATGTAAACCTGAATGTGGAAACGGAAGCCTTTGAGGATTTGATGCAGACGGTAACGAAAAAGACGGAAAGCCTTGGGGGCTATGTGGAATCCAGCAATACCTATAACGGAAGCTATTACTATGGAAACAGCACCAGAAATGCAAGTCTTACCCTGCGTATTCCGGCAGAGAAGCTGGATGAATTTCTGTCAGCGGTGGCAGAAAATTCCAATGTAATCAGCAGAGATGAAAATGTAACGGATGTTACTCTTCAGTATGTGGATATGAAAAGCCATAAAGAAGCGCTTCTGACAGAACAGGAAAGGCTGCTTGAGCTTTTGGAACAGGCAGAAAGCGTTGAGGATATTATTACCATAGAGAGCAGGCTTTCCGATGTGCGCTATCAGATAGAAAGCATGGAATCCCAGCTTCGTACCATGGATAATCAGGTATCTTACAGTACAGTATATTTATACATAGATGAAGTGGCAAGGCTTACCCCTGTAAAAGAGCAGACAGCAATTCAGAAAATAAAGACAGGTTTTGCGGAAAGCCTTTATAATGTGGGAAACGGAATTAAAAATTTTGTAATAGGATTCATTATCCGTCTCCCTTACCTTGCAGTTTGGGCAGTTGTTATTTTAATCATTGTTTTGGTAATCAGATTATGGTTGAAAAGCAGCAGAAAGAGGAAAGCTTCAAAGCAGGAAATGAAGGACGGCAGCAGTAAAGAACAGAAAGAGGAAACAAAGAATGAATGACCAGCATAAATCCGGATTTGTAACACTTATAGGAAGGCCAAATGTGGGCAAATCTACTTTAATGAACAGTCTTATCGGGCAAAAGATTGCAATTACCTCCAATAAACCGCAGACTACCAGAAACAGAATACAGACCGTTTATACTTCGGAAGAAGGCCAAATCGTGTTTGTAGATACGCCGGGCATTCACAAAGCCAAGAACAAGCTGGGCGATTATATGGTGAATGTGGCGGAACGCACCTTAAAAGAAGTGGATGTGATTTTATGGCTGGTAGAACCCACCAATTTTATAGGAGCAGGTGAGAAGCATATTATAGAACAGCTTTTCAGGGTGAATACTCCGGTAATACTGGTAATCAACAAAATCGATACGGTGAAGAAGGAAGAGCTTTTAGGCTTCATAGATACTTACAGAAAAGAAATGGATTTTGATGAGATTGTACCGGTTTCCGCATTGAAGAAAGAAAATACGGAAGAATTGATTAAATGCATTATGAAATATCTTCCTTACGGACCGGCTTTTTACGATGAAGATACTATAACAGACCAGCCTCAGCGGCAGATTGTGGCAGAAATGATTCGGGAGAAGGCGCTGAGAAGCCTGGACGAAGAAGTTCCTCATGGGATTGCCGTAACTATAGAGAAAATGAAATGGCGCGGGAATATTGTGGATATCGAGGCAACCATTATCTGTGAGCGGGAATCCCATAAAGGAATCATTATCGGAAAACAGGGAAGCATGCTGAAGAAAATCGGCGGAGGCGCCCGGAGGGATATTGAAAATATGCTGGAGAGCAAAGTAAATCTTCAGCTTTGGGTCAAGGTAAAAAAGGATTGGCGTGACAGTGATTACCTTCTTAAAAATTTCGGATACAATCAGAAGGAATACGAATAGAAAAAGGAAAAAAGTAAACCCTAATAGCATACTGATTGAATGTAAGTTCAGGGGGCACAAGATGAAGGAATTAAATTACTGGCAACAATTTTTAAATACCGGAAAAGTGGACGATTATCTGTCTTATCTGAAGCAGAAAGAGGCTAATGAACCGGTAGAAGAGGGAGAATATCCTAATGCAGGAACTTTTCAGTGTTACGGGAATGATATTGAAGGCGGAACCTTTCGGGGAATATGACCGGAGGGTGGTTATACTCACAAGGGAGCGGGGAAAGATAGCAGCCTTTGCCAAAGGGGCAAGAAAGCAGGGAAGCAGGCTGTTAGCATCCACCAATCCCTTTTGCTTTGGGGAATTCAAGCTGTATGAAGGAAGAACCTCCTACAGCATTTCAGAAGCCTCCATCAGCAATTATTTTGAACAGCTCAGGGAAGATTTTGAAGGAGCCTGTTACGGTATGTATTTTCTTGAGGTTATGGATTATTATACAAGAGAAAATAATGATGAAAAGAACATGCTGAAGCTTCTTTATCAAACCCTCCGGGCTTTGTGCCATGAGGGACTTGACAACAGGCTGGTGCGGTACATATTTGAAATAAAGGCCCTTGCCCTGAACGGAGAATATCCGGGGCTTGCAGAAACTGAAAAATATCAGGAGTCCACGGTGTATACGGTCTCATATATTGTGAATACTCCTGTTGAAAAACTATATACTTTTATTGTGACGGACAGTGTCCTTATGGAATTAAAGGAAATTGCGGACAGCTTCAGGCTTAAGTTTATTGACAGAAAATTTAAAAGTCTGGAAATACTGCTGGAAGTAAATCCGGATGCAGGGTAATCCGGAAAAGGTATATTTTCGCATGGCGGAACGGCAGCAGGGGATATTCTTAAAAGTTAGTGTATAGTTTTTATTGGCAATCAGAAAGATTACGTGCAGTTATGTAAACCAAAAAGGAAGCAGAGATAAAAATCCCTGCTTCCCAACCATACAGTTTTTCTTTATGATGTTAATTGCGACATTAAATCAAAGGA
>JAGASK010000006.1 GCA_017621815.1 Lachnospiraceae bacterium
TTCCTGCTGGGAGGAAACAGTCATATTTATATAAAGGATTTTAACAGAACATTCGGAAAGATTAAATTCCATTATTGAGTGGAGAAAGATTTGCAGGATTAAATTCCATAGAAGGGTGGAATTTAAGTTTACAATTGAGGAAAGCTTTTAAAACAGATGCAAAAGCAAAAAAATACTTGCAATTTATAATGGAATATGGTAAATTATTAGCGTTGCGAAAATGAGATGGTCCTCTGTTACGAATGTATTAAGAACATCCAATTGATACAAGGAGGCAAATATGAACGAAATTATTAAGAACATTGAAAATGCTCAGTTAAAGGCTGAAGTTGCAGATTTTAACGTTGGTGATACCATTAAAGTATACGGTAAAATCAGAGAAGGAAATCATGAAAGAATTCAGGTTTTTGAAGGTACTGTTTTAAAGAGACAGGGTACAGGAGCAAGAGAAACATTTACTGTAAGAAAAACATCAAATGGTGTGGGCGTTGAAAAGACATGGCCTGTACATTCTCCTAATGTAGAGAAGATTGAAGTAGTTCGTAAAGGTAAAGTAAGAAGAGCGAAACTTAATTATTTAAGAGGCCGCGTAGGTAAGAAGGCTAAGGTTAAGGAAATCGTTAAATAATGAAACCGTGCACAGGTAAGGACAATTGCTTTGCGATTGTCCTTTTCTTATACTTTAAAATATGATAAAATGCATAGGTGGGAAGGAATTAAGAGAAATATGGCAAGAAAAAAAGGGCTTACCTTTTATGAAAAAGAAAAAAAAATAAGCAAGTCCATGATTCGGGAGATTTTTTCTACTGTTTTTTATTGTTTTGCTGCTATTTTGGTTGCATTTGTCATAGTTTTTTCCGTAGGAATGAAAGCCGGTATCATTGGTGTTTCCATGGAACCGGCTTTATATAATGGACAGGAAGTGCTTGTTAACAGGCTGATATACAAAGTTACTTCGCCCAAACGAGGGGATGTTATAGCCTTTCTGCCTAATGGAAATAAGAATTCACACTATTATCTGAAGCGCATAGTAGGGCTTCCGGGAGAAAGAATTCAGATTATAGGCGGTTACGTGTATATTAACGGAGAACTTTTGGAAGAAGATGAAAGCTATGATAAAATGGCAGATGCGGGAATAGCCGAAACCGAAATACGTCTGGGCAGCGATGAATATTTTGTTCTTGGGGATAACAGAAATAACAGTGAGGACAGCCGTTCGGGAAATATAGGGGCGGTAAAGAAAGAAACCATAGCTGGAAAGGTATGGTTTCATCTGGCTTGTGACGAAGAGGGCTATGGTTTTGTAAAATAAACAATATAAAGGTGAGAATTATGAATTATCAATGGTATCCGGGGCATATGACAAAAGCCAGGCGGATGATGCAGGAAAATATTAAATTAATTGATCTGATGATAGAATTGGTGGATGCACGTATTCCTATGAGCAGCCGCAATCCCGATATCGATGAACTTTCCCAAAATAAATCCAGAATTATTCTGCTGAATAAGGCAGATTTGGCGGATCCCAGATACAATGTGGTATGGACAGCATTTTTCCGGGAAAAGGGCTTTCATGTTCTTGAAATTAACTCCAGGACAGGTGCAGGAATTAAATCCATTCAGGGCCTTGTACAGGAAGCCTGCAGGGAAAAAATTGAGCGTGACAGGAAAAGAGGAATAAAGAACCGCCCTGTGAGAGCCATGGTGGCTGGAATTCCCAATGTGGGAAAATCCACTTTTATTAATGCTTTTGCGGGACGGGCCTGTACGAAAACGGGAAATAAACCGGGAGTTACCAAGGGAAAGCAGTGGATTCGTCTGAACCAGAATCTGGAACTTCTTGATACACCGGGAATTTTGTGGCCGCGGTTTGAAAACCAGTCGGTGGGTGAAAAGCTTGCAATGATTGGCTCAATCAATGATGAAATTCTGCATACAGATGAACTGGCAGTGTCTGTTATAAATTATGTGGATAAAGAATATCCGGGCTTGTTGGAAAAAAGATTTGAAATTCAGATACAGGAAGATGCCTATGATACACTGAAAGAAATCTGCAAAAGCAGACATTGTTATTTAAAAGGCGAAGAACCGGATATTATCAGGGCATCCAGAATGGTAATGGAAGATTTCAGGGGCGGTAAAATCGGTAAAATTACATTAGAACATCCGGAGGAATGGCTGTGAATAAAACATTAAAAGAAGTACTGAATACAAGCTTATATCTGTTAATTGTATTAGTGATGACATTTCTGGTGGTTACCTATGTGGGGCAGCGCACAAAGGTAAGCGGCAGTTCTATGGAACCTACGTTGAGTGACGGAGATAATTTAATTGTAGATAAAATATCTTATCGTTTTTCTGATCCTGAACGCTTTGACATTATTGTTTTTCCCTTCCGATATGCAGAAAAGACTTTTTATATTAAGCGGATCATCGGGCTGCCGGGAGAAACTGTGTATATTGATGAAGAAGGAACTATCTATATCGACGGAGAAATTCTGGAAGAAGATTACGGCAAAGAAGTGATTACAGATCCCGGACGGGCTTATGAGCCCATTACTTTAGGTGAGGATGAGTATTTTGTTATGGGAGATAACAGAAATAACAGTTCTGACAGCAGGGATCCTGTGGTTGGAAATATTCACAGGGATGAGTTTGTAGGTAAGGCGTGGGTGAGAATATGGCCCCTGGCAAGAATGGGAGTCATTAAGCACCAGTAATACAATGTATGTGGAAAAACAAATGATACCACCTTTTGCATTTCGGGAGGAAAAGGGATGAGCCAGAGTATTTCAGAAATACGGGAATTATTACAGGCAGCTGATATAAGCAGGCTGCCTGACTTTATCAGTACTTATGAAAAGGATGAACGCTCCGGGGTTATCAGTCTTGTGAACAGGGCAAAGAAAAGAATGTCTGAATACGATAAGGAACTGAAGCGTACAGAGAAAATGAAGGCCTATGAAAAGGAATATGCATCCTATTCCTGTATTTGCGGCATTGATGAAGTGGGACGGGGACCTTTGGCGGGACCTGTGGTTGCGGGAGCAGTCATTCTTCCGAAAGATTGTGATATTTTATATCTAAATGATTCCAAGCAGTTATCCGAAAAAAAGAGGGAAGAGCTTTATGAGGTAATTATGGAAAAAGCAGTTTCCACAGGACTTGGATTTGTAGCTCCGGAAAGAATTGACGAGATTAATATTCTTCAGGCAACCTATGAGGCTATGCGTGAGGCGATTTCAAAACTGAATCCCCAGCCGGATTTGCTGCTGAATGATGCCGTTACGATTCCCGAAGTGAATATAAAGCAGGTTCCGATTATAAAAGGGGATGCCAAAAGCATTTCCATTGCCGCTGCCAGTATTATAGCCAAAGTTACAAGAGACAGGCTGATGGTACAATATGACAGTGTCTTTCCGGAATATGGCTTTGCGTCAAACAAGGGTTACGGTGCGGCGGCACATCTGGAAGCGCTTAAGAAATATGGTCCTACACCGATTCACAGGAAAAGCTTTATTAAAAATCTGATTTAAGCATAAGAAGTGTCAGGAGGTATTATGAGACTTTCCTCATTTTTTATACAGGGAAATCAACCGCATATAGAGGGAAACGGAAAAGAAATTTCTCCTTCTGTAATGGAGCAGAATCTGAAAAACGGCAGACAGGAAATTTCGGGAAAAGCGCCGGGGCAGTCTGTGACAGGGGAAGTAATAGAGAAAAACGGCAATGATATTTTAATTGCAATCGGTAAAAACCAGCTGCTCCGTGCAAGACTGGACAGTAATATCCCCATAGAGCAGGGACAGCAGATGACCTTTGCCATTAAAAATGCCGGAGGCTCCAAAGTAATATTGAGTCCGCTTTTTGCCAATACGGCAAATAATCCGAATATAACAAAAGCATTGCAGATGGCAGGTATTCCTGAAAATGAAGCTTCTGTCAAAATGGTGCAGACTATGATGAAAGAAGGTATGCCTATTGACAGGGAATCCTTATCCCAGATGATGCGCACTGTCAATTTGAATCCCCAGGCGGATGTTGAGACTCTGGTCCAATTGACAAGATTGGGGATTCCTGTTACGGAAAATAATATTTTTCAGATGGAAGCATATAAAAATTATGAGCATCAGATGACAGAAGGACTTCTGGCCATAGCAGATGCCCTTGCGGACAGTATCAGCGAAATGACAGCTTCAGGAGATGTTCAGGGGGGAATTGAGCTGTATAAAGAAATGATTTTCCTTCTGACACAGCAGGAGGACGGAGCTTACAATGTGAACGGAGAAGCCCTCCGGGAATCAGGAACGGTAATCATACAGGATGCGGAGATTTCGGAAGCAGAAGCATTGAATTCCATGGGATTAGAGGAAGCAAAGGAAACGGATTTCCTGCAGGGAGAGATTGCGCATGCTCCGGAAAATATTTCTTCACAGGCCGGAGCTTTGGAAGGAAGAGACGGACTTACGGGAAAGGAATTAACGAATCTGGCAGGGCAGCTCAGACAGGCGGGAATGCCGGAAGAACTGATTCGTTCCTATATTTCCGGAAATATTTCATCGGAAGAATTATTGAAACAAATAAATGAGCAGCTTTTCAGTAAAACAACTGCTTCAGTAGAAGCAGAAGGGATGCTGCAGCTTTTAACGGGAAAAGAGTTAAATAAGCTTGTTAAGAATGAGATGACCGGAAAGTGGATGCTTTCTCCGGAGGAGGTTTCGGAAAAGCAGAAGGTAGAGGAGTTGTATCAGCGGTTAAATAATCAGTTGAACCGGCTGAACCGGATTTTGGAACAGGGAAGCAGATCCGACACTCCTTTTGCCAAGGCAGTGTCAAACCTGTCCGGAAACATTGATTTTATGAATCAGATGAATCAAATGTTTACTTATGTTCAGATACCCCTTAAAATGCAGGGACAGGAAGCAAACGGTGAATTATATGTTTACACCAACAAAAAAAATCTGGCAAAAAAGGATGGGGAAGTCAGCGCCCTTCTGCATCTTGATATGGAGCATTTAGGCAGCGTGGATGTACATGTAGCCATGAGAGATAATAAAGTATCCACAAAGTTTTACCTAAAAGATGACAGTGCCCTGGATTTGATTGCGGAACATATTGATATTTTAAATGAACGGCTTAACAAGAGAGGTTATTCTATGAATGCTTCTTTTATAAAAAGAGACGGGGAAGAGCCGGAGACAGTAATGGAAGAAATATTAAAACAGGATAAGAATATTTCCGTTTTGTCTGGAAATTCTTTTGATGCAAGGGCTTAAACATGAAGGAATGAGGGAAAGGAGAGGCTGATATGAAAGATAAAAAAAATAAACCCAAACAGGCCATAGCCCTTTCCTATAATCCTGATGAGGATGCGCCTAAGGTCATAGCTTCCGGTAAGGGTGCACTGGCAGAGCGCATTATTGAAAAGGCAAAAGAAGCGGATGTACCGGTTCACAGGGATGATTCCCTTGCGGAAACTTTGTCAAGGCTGGATATAGGTGAAATGATTCCGCCTGAGCTTTATGAGGTTGTGGCGGAAATTCTGGTATTTGTTGATGCCATGGATAAAATTAAGGCAAAAATGGATAAAAAGAAATAGGGAGAAAAAGCTTGAATTACGTAAGTACGGGCAGGAGCTATGAGGAAAAAGCTGCCGCATTCCTTGAAAAGCAGGGCTTTTTAGTCCTTGAAAGAAATTTCAGGTGCAGGCAGGGAGAAGTGGATATTGTAGGCATTCATGAAAAATGTCTTGTCTTTGTGGAAGTGAAATACCGGAAGGATAAGCGGAGCGGATTGCCGGAGGAAGCGGTCGGAGCCGGAAAGCAGATGAAAATCTGCCGTGTCTCCGATTATTTTCGTATAAGGTACAGAAATTATGAATCTTTGCAGGTCAGATATGATGTAATAGCTATTTTGGGAAATGAAATCACATGGCATAAAAATGCTTTTTCTTATCAGGGAAAGGGCATGAGCTGGTAGTCAAATACCCCGATGCAAGCATACGGGACATTTGACTCTCGCGGAAATAAAAAAGAGGGTATGGAACGTGAAGAATAATACGGAATTTGAAAGCTTAAACAGGAAGGGCAAGAGCCCGGTTTTAATGCAGAAGAAAAAGAAAGAAGCGGAATATCTTGTTTTTCCGGGAATTGAAAGTACAGGACTTGTCAGGCATCTTTTTACAACCAGAAGGGGCGGTGTCAGCGAAGGTATTTTTGGCTCCATGAATCTCAGCTATACAAGAGGTGACAGAAAAGAAGCTGTGGATGAGAATTTCAGAAGAATTGCGGAAATATTTGATGAACTGCCGGACCGCATTGTATGCTCGGACCAGACGCATACGACAAATGTCAGGCTGGTAACGGAAGAGGATGCCGGAAAAGGTGTGGTGAAAGACAAGGATTATACGGATGTGGACGGATTAATTACAGCTGTTCCGGGAATCATTCTGGCAACTTTTTATGCCGACTGTGTTCCTCTGTATTTTGTGGATACGGAAAATAAAGCAATCGGATTAAGTCATTCCGGGTGGAAAGGAACTGTAAATAAAATGGGGGAAGCTACCTTAATGGCAATGAAGGAAGCCTTCGGGACCAGGCCTGAAATGGTGAAAGCGGCAATCGGCCCCTCTATCTGTCAGGATTGTTATGAAGTAAGCGAGGATGTTGCGCAGCAGTTCAAAGAATTGTTCAGCAATGATGTTGATAAAATTTTAAGCCCCGGGAGATCGGAAGGAAAATATCAGCTTAATTTATGGGAATCCAATAAAAGAATTTTGTTAAATGCAGGAATTCTGCCGGAAAATCTGGAAGTCACGGATGTTTGCACCTGCTGCAACAGCGGATATTTGTTTTCTCACAGGGCAAGCCAGGGGAAAAGAGGAAACCTGGGGGCTTTTATGGAATTAATAAAATCTTAATGTTTTTGCTAAGAAACACTTAAAAAATATATGTTTTACTTATTACAGTAAAGGGCAGGGAGGACATGAAATGATAAATATTCTTGTATGCGATGATGATAAAGAAATTGTGGATGCCATTGAAATTTATCTGAATCAGGAAGGTTATCAGGTTTATAAAGCTTATGACGGGGAACAGGCGATTAAGATGCTGAAGGAGCAGAATATACAGCTGCTTATTATTGATATTATGATGCCTAAGCTGGACGGTATCAGAGCTACCATTAAAATCAGGGAATACAGCAGTATCCCCATTATTTTTCTTTCTGCAAAATCAGAAGATACGGATAAGATTTTAGGGCTGAATATCGGCGCCGACGATTATGTAACCAAGCCCTTTAATCCGCTGGAGCTGGTGGCAAGGGTAAAATCCAATTTAAGGCGTTATACCCAGCTTGGGAATCTGAATGTTGAAAATAATGCGCTTTTTACCGCCGGAGGGCTTTGCATTAATGATGATACAAAAGAGGTTACGGTGGATGGTGAAAGTGTAAAGCTGACACCGATTGAATACAATATTTTGCTTCTGCTTGTGAAAAATCAGGGCAGAGTCTTTTCCATCGACCAGATTTATGAAAATATCTGGAATGAGGAGGCAATCGGAGCCGACAATACGGTAGCGGTTCATATCAGGCATATTCGTGAAAAAATTGAAATTAATCCCAAAGAGCCCAGATATTTAAAAGTTGTATGGGGTGTTGGCTATAAGATTGAAAAGCAGTAGGGAGAGAGCAGATGAGTGAAGAAAAAAAGAAAACTTCAAAGAAAAACAGAAAAGGAGGAAAGGCTGTACTGCATATTTTACAGCATTTATGCCTTGCAGGGGCGGCTGTTGCAGGAGCGCTTTTTCTGTTCGGCGGTTTTGTGGAGGTGAATCTGAAAAGCGGAAGGGAGCTTTACCGGCTTTCCATGAAAGATTCCTATACCGATTTTGAAGATTCCGAAGTTTTTAATAGAATTCTGGGAAAAAGTGTTACAGATATTATCTGTTACGGTACAATCAGGGGACAAATGGAAACGGACGGTAAATTTGACCCTGAAAAAGAAGTGGATGTCACCGCCTTTGCAGGCCGCTATGAGGGAATGAAAAGGGAATACATTACTGCAAGGTACTATCTGAATGATCTAATAAAATGGGCGCAGAACGGCTTTGAATACAATGATGTATATATGCCGGCGGAAGAGGTGGATAAGTTTTTAAGCAGATACCGGACAGTAACAGTAATAGATGAAGAAGCCCAAAATTATGAGGGCGGAACTATCAGTTATCTGAATTCAGATATTGAAAGTTTTACACAGGTGGTGGATGTATCCGGAAATGTTCTGGCGGAAGGCGGCAGCATCAGAAATGATACGAATGCTACCATTTTATCTAACCGTTATCATACTGTGGAAGGAAAGAATATTGAAGATTATGTATCCTCATGGGATGAATATTATGAGCTTTGTAATAATGTGGTAAAGGCTGCCGGGGATTTGGAAATCAATTACCAGGAATATTTGAAATATAATGAGTATTACGGCAGTGGTGAAAGCAATGTTGTTTATTACATCCGAAGAACCATCGGAAAAAAAGTTCAGGTGTTCAGTAACCAGGATACGGTTTCAGACAAGCTTTCCGATTTGGAAGGGCGGCTTAAGGAGGAGTGCGGAAAATATATTATTTACGACCCGCATAATATGGTATATGAAACCAATACTTTAATTGAAGAAGAAACCCTGCGGCACATACTGAACGGATATGAGTATTCTTACCCGGAGGATACCCAGATTCTTATCGGTGTTAAGACTCCTTATGCGGTAAAGGATGCTTTTACGGATGCAAAGGACCAGTATGATAATTATTCTCCTTACAGCTGGCAGTATCTGGCTGCAGCAATATTGTTTGTAATTGTCTATATTGCGCTTTTGGGTGTGCTTACATTTTTAGAGGGAAGAGCAGGAAAAACAGAGGATGGAAGGATTGCAATCAGGCTTGAACGTGAGGATAAACTGCCCACAGAGGTTATGGCTGCGGCAGTTGTCATTGCAGCGGTGCTGTTCTTTCCAGCAGTAAATTATACAATAGATTATGTATTATATGTTCCGGGGCTGCCTAAAAATTACATGCTGCTTGTTATTATCGGCATAGCGGCGCTGCTGATCAGCCTGTTGGTTTCCTTTATATATTACAGCTTTGTCAGAAGAATAAAGGCCTGTACTTTATGGAAGAACAGCCTGCTGAAAAAACTGTGCAGCTTTATTAAAAAAGAGGCCGTATATCTGTATAATCATTCGGCTGTTGTGCTTCGGACATGGGTGCCCTATGGGCTTTTTGTTCTTCTGCACATGGCATTGATATTTATCGGGCTGTGTTTTCCGGAAGAAGTTTTCACTGCCGCACTGATTTTGATGATAGTCATAGATATAGTGTTTGGTATGATCCTTTATAAATCAGCACTCAGCAGACAGCAGATTCTGGAAAGCATTAAGAGGATTAATGCCGGCGATACGGAGCATAAGATAGATGAAACAAAGCTTTACGGGGATAATCTGGTTCTGGCAAGAGAGGTGAACGGCATTGGGGAAGGAATCAGGAATGCGGTTGCCACAAGTATGAAGGATGAGCGGCTGAAGGCCGATTTGATTACCAATGTGTCCCACGATATTAAGACACCCTTGACCTCCATTATTAATTATGTGGATTTGATTAAGAGGGAAAATGTAGAGAATCCTAAAGTGAGGGAATATATAGAGGTTCTTGATACGAAATCACAAAGATTAAAACAGCTGACAGACGATTTGGTGGAGGCATCTAAGATTTCATCAGGAAATATTGTCCTTCAGTGGGATAAAATCAATCTTGTAGAGCTGCTGAACCAGACTATTGGAGAATTTTCGGAAAAATTTGAACAAAAGGAACTCACTCCTGTATTCAGGGTGGGAAAGAACAGTATTTTCATAGAGGCTGACAGCAGAAGAATCTGGAGAGTAATCGAAAATCTCTTTAATAATATCTGTAAATATGCATTGGAAGGAACCCGCATTTATATAGATATTGCGGAAATGAAGGAAGAGAAGAAGGAAGGACGGGTTGCGGTATCCATACGGAATATTTCCAAAAGCCCTATTATGGTAAATTCCGATGAACTGACAGAGCGTTTTATCAGGGGAGATGAATCCAGAACCACTGAGGGAAGCGGACTTGGGCTTTCCATTGCCAAGAATCTGACAGAGGTTATGAACGGCAAATTTGAAATAATTGTAGACGGGGATTTGTTCAAAGTTGTATTGACGTTTCCTTTATTAAAACAATAATAGCCTTAAACAATAATAGAAAGGATATTCTCAAAGTCATCCGCTGACTGAAAGAATATCCTTTTTTAAACTATGCCGGGTCATCCTTTTCAATAAACATTTCTCTGTTATTGTATTTTGTCAGAATCTCATGAATCTTTTCCGTAGGAGTATAAACATTTGACATGGAAGAGTCATGGTTCATAAAATCGATAATGGAAGCCAGGAATTTGCTCATATCAGCTTCTACATAGTAGGGGCGTGATTTTAGCTCCGGAGGCTGATAGGTGAGATTTGTTGTAATAACCTTGTCAAAATAACATTTTTCATAAGCTTCATCGAACTTGGCAAGACCTTCCGTAAATAAACCGAAAGTGCAGCAGATATAAACCCGCTTGGCGTTCATGGCCTTTAACTGCTTTGCGGTATCAATCATGCTGCCGCCGGAAGCAATCATATCATCCATAATGATGACATCCTTGCCGTCAATGTTATCTCCGAGAAATTCATGTGCAACAATAGGATTTTTGCCGTTTACAATTTTAGAGTAATCCCGGCGCTTATAAAACATACCTGTATCCACACCCAGTACACTGGCAAAATAAACAGCTCTATCCAGGGCTCCTTCATCGGGACTGATAACAATCAGATGGTCTTTGTCTATTAAGAGGCTGTCTTCTGTACGGAGAAGTGCCTGCGTAAACTGATAGGGGGGTGTGAAATTATCAAAACCGCGAAGTGGTTCTGCATTTTGAACTCTGGGGTCGTGAGCATCAAAGGTGATAAAATTACTGACGCCCATGCTGCTTAATTCTTCGATTGCATAAGCACAGTCCAAGGATTCCCGCCCGTTTCTCTTATGCTGCCTGCCTTCATACAAAAAGGGCATTATTACATTGATTCTGTGGGCCTTACCGTTGACAGCAGCAATAATTCTTTTCAAATCCTGATAATGGTCATCAGGAGATTTATAATTGGTATAACCGTTCATGGTATAGGAAATACTGTGATTACAGACATCTACAAGAATAAAAAGATCTTTTCCCCTGACAGATTCGGCAATTACACCTTTGCCTTCGCCGGTGCCGAAACGATAACAGGTAGCATCAGCAATAAAATTGTCAGATACATAACCTTCAAATGCAGGGTCATTTTTTGCTATATTTTTAACATCTCTTCTGAAATTTACAAGATAATTATTTACCTGATTTCCAAGCTTTGTGGCAGATTCAAGAACAATTAATTTTAAAGGAGCAACCGGAATGGCGGCTTCCAATTCGCGTAAGTTAGGCATAATGTCCTCCGAAAGGTATGTAGTAGTTATTATAAAAACTTCACTTTATTTTATATCATTCTGCTAGTGACACGTCAAGAAATTTCTAGTAAAATGGAAAGGGAGAAAAAAGGAGTTAAACAGGAAAGACTGATTGACAATGAGCAAAAAGAGACAAAACGGACATTTGATAAAGGAAGTACAGCCGGGAAGTATTGCTGCGGAGCTGGAAATAGAGCCCGGAGACAGACTGCTTGCCATTAATAATGAAACAATAGAAGATATTTTTGATTATCAGTTTTATGTGGAAGATACTTATATAGAGATTCTTATTGAAAAACCTGACGGGGAACAGTGGATTTTCGAAGTGGATAAGGACGAAGATGAAGACCTGGGCATTGTTTTTGACAACGGCCTTATGGATGATTACAGATCCTGCCATAATAAATGTATTTTTTGCTTTATAGACCAAATGCCGAAAGGCATGAGAGAGACACTGTATTTTAAGGATGATGATTCCAGGCTTTCATTTTTGCAGGGAAATTATGTTACATTAACTAATATGTCAGACCATGATTTTGAAAGAATCATCAAATATCATTTATCGCCTATTAACATATCCTTTCAGACCATGAATCCGCTTCTTCGCTGCAAAATGCTGAATAACCGTTTCGCGGGGGAAGCCCTGAAGAAGGTGGACAGGCTTTACGAGGCGGGAATTACCATGAACGGGCAAATCGTTTTGTGTAAAGGCGTGAATGACGGTGATGAGCTGATTTTCAGTATCCGGGAAATGATGAAATACCTGCCTCATCTTGAAAGTGTATCGGTGGTGCCGGTAGGGCTTTCAAAATACAGGGAGGGGCTTTATCCCTTAGAGCCCTTTAACAAAGAAGATGCAAAAGAAGTGCTTTCCATTATACACGGCTTCCAGAAGGAAGCATTTGAAAAATACGGCACGCATTTTATCCATGCCAGTGATGAATGGTATATTTTAAGTGAGGAGGCGCTTCCGCCTGAAGAAAATTATGACGGCTATCTGCAGCTGGAAAACGGCGTGGGGATGCTGAGACTTCTGATAAATGAATTTCAGGATGCTTTGGAGATTTTAAAACAGGATATACAGGGAAATAAAGTACAGATTGAAGCAAAAGAGATTTCCATAGCAACCGGAAGGCTGGCTTACAGATTTATTAAAGAAATGGCCGGTGAAATTATGAAAGTCCTGCCGGAGCTTACTGTCCGGGTATATGAAATCCGCAATGATTTTTTCGGAGAGATGATTACGGTCTCAGGGCTTTTAACAGGGCAGGATATTATTGCGCAGCTTAAAGGGCAGCATTTGGGAGAAAGGCTTCTTCTGCCCCAGAATGTACTGCGCAGCGGAGAGGATGTTTTTCTGGATGATGTGACGGTTGCAGAGCTTGAAAATGCTTTACAAGTAAAGACAGATATTGTAAAATCAAGCGGATATGATTTTATTAACGCAGTTCTCGGAAAGGATTAAATAGATGAGTGCAAAAAAAGGAAAGCCGATCGTAGCGGTAGTGGGAAGGCCCAATGTGGGAAAATCCACATTATTCAATGCATTGGCAGGACAGAAGATTTCAATTGTTAAGGATACACCCGGCATTACAAGGGACAGAATCTATGCGGATGTGCAATGGCTGGACAGAGCTTTTACATTAATTGACACAGGTGGTATTGAACCTGACAGCAGGGATGTAATTTTATCACAGATGAGAGAGCAGGCAGAAATAGCTATCAGTACCGCAGATGTTATTTTATTTATGGTGGATGTAAAGCAGGGTCTTGTAGATGCGGATGCCAAGGTGGCGGATATGCTCCGCCGTTCACACAAGCCGGTGGTTCTGGTAGTGAATAAGGTTGATAATTTCGATAAATATATGGCAGATGTTTATGAGTTTTATAATCTTGGAATCGGGGAGCCGCACCCCATTTCCGCATCCAATCAGATGGGTATCGGCGATATGCTGGACGAAGTAATCGGCTATTTTGGTGAAGATGGCACAGAAGAAGAGGATGATGACAAAATCCGTGTGGCGATTGTAGGGAAGCCCAATGTGGGAAAGTCTTCGCTGATTAATAAAATGCTTGGTGAAAACAGGCTGATTGTTTCCGATATTGCAGGAACCACAAGGGATGCCGTGGATACACCGGTTACACATAACGGAAAAGAATATATTTTTATAGATACGGCAGGACTCAGGCGTAAAAATAAAATTAAAGAAGATTTGGAACGCTACATGATTGTGCGCACGGTCAGTGCGGTGGAAAGGGCTGATATTGTCGTTCTGCTGATTGATGCGGTGGAAGGCGTAACAGAGCAGGATGCAAAGATTGCAGGAATTGCCCATGAAAGAGGCAAGGCTGTCATTATTGCCGTGAATAAGTGGGATGCCATTGAAAAGACGGATAAAACAGTAAACAAGTACACTGCTAAAATCAGAGAAGTGCTTTCTTATATGCCTTATGCCGAAATTACTTTTATTTCGGCGCAGACAGGGCAGAGAATTAATAAGCTGTATGATTTAATTGACATGGTAGCCGAAAATCATGCCATGAGAGTTGCAACGGGTGTATTGAATGAGATTATGGCAGAAGCGGTGGCCATGCAGCAGCCCCCTTCCGATAAAGGAAAGCGCTTGAAACTCTTTTATATTACTCAGGCAGGGGTAAAACCTCCCACCTTTGTCATCTTTGTAAATGATAAGGACTTGATGCATTTTTCTTATACCAGATATATAGAAAATAAAATCAGGGAAGCTTTTGGATTCAAGGGCACACCTCTCAAATTCATTATAAGGGAAAGAAAGGAAAACAAATAAAGTGGAACGTTTATATTGTATTATAATCGGTTATGTATTCGGACTGTTTCAGACAGCATTTATTTACGGAAAGATGCACGGTATTGACATCAGGGAACATGGCAGCGGAAATGCCGGAACCACCAATACCCTGCGTGTACTGGGAACCAAAGCCGGTCTTATTGTACTTGCAGGAGATATTATTAAAACGATTCTTGCTATTGTAATCTGCGGTGCATTGTTTGGTAAAGCACATCCTGAGGAACTTTATCTTCTGAAGCTGTATGCGGCAGCCGGAGCCATATTGGGACATAATTTCCCTTTTTATCTTAAATTCAGGGGAGGAAAAGGAATTGCCGCTACGGCAGGACTTGTATTGTCTTTTCATCCCACATTTATTCCGGTAGGCGTAATTTTGTTCTTCGGAGCGTTTCTGATTACCCATTATGTTTCATTAGGATCCCTTCTGGTTTATTTGGGAATTATAATTCAGATGATAATTTCAGGTCAGATGGGTCTTTTTCATACCAGCCAGGCAATTCTGAATGAAATGTACATAATTACTGCATTTCTGATGATTATGGCTTATTATAAACACAGGGAAAACATAAAGCGTCTAATTAAGGGAGAAGAGAGAAAAACATATCTGTTTAAGAAAAATAATGAAAAATAGATAAAAACGGGAGCAGTATCAGAAAGGGGTACTTTGAAATGGCAGAAATAGGTATTATAGGAGCTGGAAGCTGGGGAACGGCACTTTCCCTTCTTCTTTATAAAAACGGAAATCATGTAACAGTATGGTCTGTTATGGAAGACGAAATTGAAATGCTGAAAAAAGAGCATGAGCAGAAAGATAAGCTGCCGGGAGTAAAACTGCCGGAGGACATGATTTTCACAACAGATTTGGAAATGGCTGTTAAAGGCAAGGATGTACTTGTGCTGGCAGTTCCGTCGCCGTATACCAGAAGCACTTCGGCGAAGATGGCTCCTTATGTGGCTGAAGACCAGAAGATCATCAATGTGGCAAAAGGAATTGAGGAAGCTACCCTGATGACGCTTTCCGAAATTATAGAAGAGGAAATTCCACAGGCTGATGTTGCAGTGCTTTCGGGGCCTTCCCATGCTGAAGAAGTCGGAAGAGGACTTCCTACCACCATTGTAGTTGGCTCCAAAAAGAAAGAAACTGCCGAATATCTGCAGAATTTATTTATGAATGAAGTATTCCGCGTGTATACAAGCTCTGATGTGCTTGGGATAGAGTTGGGAGCTGCACTTAAAAATGTAGTGGCGCTGGCCGCAGGTATTGCAGACGGGCTCGGCTATGGTGATAATACAAAGGCTGCTTTGATTACCAGGGGTATTGCAGAAATAGCAAGGCTGGGAATCAGCATGGGCGGCAGAATCGAAACTTTTTACGGGCTGACAGGAATCGGAGATTTGATCGTTACCTGCGCGTCCATGCATTCCCGAAACCGCCGCGCGGGCATATTGATTGGTAAGGGAGCCACCATGGAGGAAGCCATGAAAGAAGTCAAAATGGTGGTTGAAGGTGTGTATTCCGCAAAGGCAGGCTATGAGCTTTCTAAAAAGTATAATGTCAGCATGCCTATTGTTGAGCAGGTAAATAAGGTTCTGTTTGAAGGAGCAAGTGCCGATACGGCGGTAAAAGAACTTATGCTTCGGGACAAGAAGGTGGAAAATATAGATTTGCGGAATCTTTATCAGAACAGCGTGGAGATTCCCTGGTAAAGAGCTGTTAACTTGGGGGATATTATGGGTGATAATAAAAATGATGATTTCTGGAAGTCAGGAAATGATGATTTCTGGAACAAACCGGTAGCGGATAAAGACTGGCTAAATGAAGATGAGAACAGTTTCTTTCATTCGGACAGCAGACAGAACGGTAATAACGAAAATCCTTATTTGTATCAGGAACAGCTGAAGACGCAGAAACAGACGGACTATTCTGGGCTGTCCGGTGAGATGTATACACAGACACAGTCCACATGGGCAACTAAGCAGCATCAAAAAGAAAAGAATAAGAAAAAAGACGGTGGGAAGCAGGTACATATTCATACGATTATCTGTCTGGTTTTCATTTTCCTGGCGGTAATCAGCGCTGTGGGAGCAGCGTCTGCAATCAAAATACTTAAAAATCAGGCTGCGGAACTTGCAAAAAAGCTTGATTATGAGGAAATTGAAGTAGGAGACAGCTTTCAGTATAATGATAATAATAAGGCTTATCTGGAAGATGCTGCCTATACAATCGTTACGGAGGAAGATTTTAAAGGATTCCCCAAAGGAATGAAACTGATTGCCGTTTATGTCAAAGTGGAAAGTGATGAATATGTCAGGGACGGATATGCCTTTAAGAATTGTTATGCAGGATTTGAGGAAGAGGGAAATGTGGTTTATAAAAAACCGGCAGGCGAGTCGCTGGTATATTCTTATATTCTTGGACTGGGTTTTGATAAGGAACAGATTTTAAGTACATACGGAATCGGAAACGGATTCAACAGTACGGGATATTTTTTCTTCTTTGTCCCGGAGGAAGTGGATGAAATTACACTTTACATGGAAAAAAGGGAGGAAAATAAAAAGATTTCGATGCTGGAAAAGGTATATATGAAGAATATGATTGTACTTCCTGAAGAAGGAATGGTAACGGAAATGCTTGTTGAAAGGAAGGGGCGGTAAAATGAACCATGTGATTAAAACAATTATTACCGTACTGGTAGCAGTGGGATGCAGCTTTGTATGTCTTCTGTCAGTGGGAGTTTTCCTTTCGGAAACAGATTTCCTGAAGTATGATGTTGAAAGAATGGCAGATCCTGTGATAACAGATGCAGAGATTCAGTATCTGGGTGAAAGCTACGAAGGAAAACAGGAAGAGGGCTCCGCTTATTATCTTCTGACAGTCACACTTGATAATCAATATAATTATGGAAGAGAAGAATCCGGTATCTATTTGGGATATGATTCTTATTTCGGAAATCAGGAAATCTATATGGTCAGAGATGTAAGCGATTACAGCCTTTTGGATTCACTGAATGAGGGATATTATTATCCGGCGGGAAAATCTTCCGTGTACCGCAGGATACTCTGTATTGAAAACGGTTGTCAGGAGTTTGATATTGTGTACAGCAATTATTATACAAAGGAAGAACAGAGGATACATGTTAATTTATGAAAAAAGGATTGCAGAACATGCAATCTATTGTATATGACAGAAAGGAGCAGATTATGCAGCAGGAATTTAGCAGTACTAAGGAATATGTGGCATCTGAGCAGCTTATGGCAAGCGTGAATGTGGCAATTGCCCTGAAAAAGCCGCTTTTAATCAAGGGGGAGCCCGGAACAGGCAAAACAATGCTTGCTCAGGCGGTAGCGGGGTCCCTTGGTAAAAAACTGATTATATGGAATATAAAGTCTACCACTAAGGCACAGGACGGACTTTATATGTACGATACGATTCAAAGACTCTATGACGGACAGTTCGGAGAAGAGGGCGTAGACGATATTTCAAGATACATTAAGCTCGGAAAGCTTGGGGAAGCCTTTGAATCGGAGGAGCAGGTAATTCTTCTGATTGATGAAATTGACAAGGCGGATCTGGAGTTCCCCAATGACCTTTTATGGGAGCTTGACCAGATGGAATTTTACATTCATGAAACCAAAAGAACGGTAAAGGCGAAACAGCGTCCTATTGTAATTATTACCTCCAATGCGGAAAAGGAGCTTCCGGATGCTTTCCTGCGAAGATGTATTTTCCACTATATTGACTTCCCGGATGAAGCTTTGATGGAAGAAATCGTAAGAACACATTATCCGGATGTGGAAGCAAATCTTCTGAAAAATGCAATGGATGTATTTTATCAGATTCGTTCTTTAAAGGATATCCGGAAAAAGCCAAGTACTTCCGAACTGATTGACTGGATCAATGCCCTTCAGATTGGCGGAATTTCTGCGGACAGAATCAGGAGCGAGCTTCCCTTTGTGGGTGTAATTGTGAAAAAAGATGAGGATCTGGAAGGACTTGCGCAGAGAATTAATTAAAGACGCTGACAGGAAAGGCGGAGAAAAGGATGTTTACCAATTTCTTTTATACCTGTAAGGCAAAAGGACTTCATGTTACTTTAAGCGAGTGGCTTACTTTGCAGGAAGCCCTTGATAAAGGGCTTGCCGGAAGCAGCCTTACGGAGTTTTATTATTTAGCCAGAATGATTCTTGTAAAAAGCGAAACGGATTTTGATAAATTTGACATGGCCTTTGAAGAGGTTTTTAAAGGTGTTCAGTCCGAAAATGAGATTTCCAAAAACATGTTGAGATGGCTGGATAAATCTGAACTGATTGACATGGTGGATGAAGAGGACAGGTTCAGAATGAATGAGCAGGACGGTCTTTTTCATGACCTTGACAAAGATGAGGTAGAAGCTAAATTCAAGGAACGTTTAAGAGACCAGGACAGCGAGCACAATGGAGGAAGCTTCTGGATTGGAAGCATGGGAAAAACTTCCTTCGGAAATGCCGGAGGCAATATGGGCGGAATCCGTGTAGGCGGCACTACTGGCTATCAAAGCGCCTTTCAGGTAATCGGTGCAAGAAAATACCGGGATTTCCGTGATGACAGAGTGCTTGAAAACAGGCAGTTTCAGCTGGCGCTCCGGAAGCTGCGGCAGTTTTCAACAAAACTGGATATTCCGAAGACGGAGCTGGATATTGACGGTACTGTGGACAAAACCTGTAATAACGGAGGATGCCTTCAGATTGTAATGGAACGCCCCAGAAAAAATGCGGTAAAGCTGCTGCTTTTGATGGATTCAGGCGGAACCATGATTCCTTACAGCTCGCTTTTAAATGATTTGTTTCAGTCTGTTCATAAATCCAATCATTATAAGGATGTAAAGGTATATTATTTTCATAACTGTATTTATTCCAAACTGTATAAAACACCGGAATGTGAAAACGGTGAGTGGATTGATACGGAATGGATGTTCCGGAATCTGGACAGCGACTACAAGGTAATTATAGTGGGGGATGCAGCTATGGCGCCTGAAGAGCTTTACTCCACTACAGGAAATTACAGAGGTCCTAACGGCGGGCTTTCCGGCTATGAGTGGCTGCAGCTTTTAAAGCGGCATTATAAGAAAATCGTATGGCTGAATCCCAAAATGGCGCCGGGACATGCTCCCTGGAGGGAAGCGGAAACGGCTGTAAAGGCCATGTTCCCCATGTACAAGCTGACAGTGGACGGACTGAATCAGGCAATGATGAAGCTGATCAGCAATAAATAGATGATATATCTTATTGGACATTAATAGTTCAATAATCATGAAATAAAAAGAAAAAGAGGAAAGAAAAATGACGATTTTTGATGAATTGAAGGCAAGGGGACTGCTTGCCCAATTAACGGATGAGGAAGAAATCAAGGAGCTGATTAATAACGGAAAGGCAACCTTTTACATCGGTTTTGACCCTACCGCTGATTCCCTTCATGTAGGCCATTTTATGGCTCTTTGTCTGATGAAGAGACTGCAGATGGCAGGAAATAAGCCCATTGCCTTAATCGGCGGCGGAACAGGAATGATTGGAGACCCTTCGGGCAGAAGCGATATGCGTACCATGATGACGGTGGAAACTATCCAGCATAACTGCGACTGCTTTAAAAAGCAGATGAGCCGTTTTATTGACTTTTCAGAAGGCAAGGCGCTTATGGTAAACAATGCCGAATGGCTGATGGATTTAAATTATATTGAATTTTTAAGAGAAGTGGGACCTCATTTTTCCGTTAATAATATGCTGAGGGCAGAGTGCTATAAGCAGAGAATGGAAAAGGGGTTAAGCTTTCTTGAGTTTAACTACATGATTATGCAAAGCTATGACTTTTATGAATTGTTCCAAAAATACGGCTGCAATATGCAGTTCGGCGGGGATGACCAGTGGAGCAATATGCTTGGCGGCACAGAGCTCATCAGGCGTAAGCTTGGCAAGGATGCATATGCCATGACTATTACCCTTCTTCTTAATTCGGAAGGAAAGAAAATGGGAAAGACGCAAAAAGGAGCGGTATGGCTTGACCCCAATAAGACTTCACCTTTTGAGTTTTATCAGTACTGGAGAAATGTGGCAGATGCGGATGTATTAAAATGTCTGCGTATGCTGACTTTCCTTCCCCTGGAGCAGATTGATGAGATGGATAAGTGGGAAGGCAGCCAGTTAAATCAGGCAAAAGAAATTCTGGCTTATGAATTGACAAATCTGGTTCATGGCGAGGAAGAAGCAAAAAAGGCAAAGGAAAGCGCAAGGGCGCTGTTCAGTGCGGGAGTTGCGGCAGATATGCCTACCTCAGAGCTTACAGAAGAGGACTTTACGGACGGAAGTATTGACATGATAAGCGTACTTTGCAAAGCAGGACTTGTGGCATCACGTTCCGAAGGAAGACGTGCCATCGAGCAGGGAGGAGTTACTCTTGGCAGTGATAAGGTAACAGATGTAAAGGCGGCTTTTAGTAAAGATGTTTTTGCAGGAGAAGGTGTAGTCGTAAAACGCGGTAAGAAAAATTTCCGCAAGGTGATTTTAAAATAGGAGTCTGAATTTTATGAAGCAGACAGCATACGAATATAAAAATCTTCCCATACCGGGAGGCGGTTATGTGACAGGTTTTTTGTTCCATCCGGAAATGAAAAACTTACTCTATATCAGAACGGATATCGGCGGCAGTTACCGGTTTGATTATACTCAGGGAGAATGGATAAGCCTGGCCGAGTCGGTGGATATGTTTGACTTAAGCGAGACCTTCCCGATAGCCCTTTGTGTTGACAGAAATAAGCCGGAGAGACTGTTAATTGCCAGCGGCATCAATACGGAAGGACATGAGGAACAGAAGGGAAAGTTCAGCATATCCGAGGATTTCGGAAAAACCTTTTCCCACAGGGAACTGCCCTGTTATGTACATGGAAATATGAATGGCAGAGGCACAGGTTTAAGGCTTGTGACGGATCCGGCAAAGGAAAACGGAATTTATTTTGCAAGCCAGAAGGATGGACTGCTTTATTCAGGGGATTTGGGAGATACATGGCACAGGCTTCCTACAGGGGAAGAAACTTATATGACTTTTGTATGGGCTTCGCCCGACGGTAAAACCGTAGTGGCGGGAACGGCAGGTGTTGTTACCGGAACGGAAAAGATGCGTGGGCACAGCCTGTATGTATCTTATGACAGCGGCTCGAACTTTGCTCCCCTTATGATGCCGGAAAGTATCATGGTGGAAGGCTCCAAATGGAGCGGATATGTGGCTCATCGTTATGATTACGACGGTACTTATCTGTATGTTACCCTGGTAAATACAGGAGCCCATTCTTATGTAACGGAAACAGGTTACAGCTGTGACTCCGGCGACATGCTTGGCGGAAGAATCATCCGGTATTCCTTTGATAAGAACGGTGTGATAAAAGAATATAAAGATATTACGCCCACCTGTCTTTATGGAGAACAAGGGGCTTATGAAGCTGTCGGGGACAGCATATATCCTTTTGGTTTCGGAGGAATCAGCAGCTGTAAGGCAATGCCCGGATTACTGGCAGCCAGTACTATCTGCCGTGATGAAGGAGATATGATTTTCATTTCCCGTGATTTCGGAGACAGCTGGGAGCCGGCTCTCTTTGACCTGACGCTGGGAAATCTGCATTTTGAAAGTTCCTATATGAAACCGGAATATAACGGCGGGCATAGTCTGATTCACTGGCTCAGCGATATTAAAATTAATCCTTTCTGTCCGGATGAAGTCTGGTTTAACAGCGGAACCGGCGTTTTCAGGGGAGAGAATTTTACGAAGGACGCAAGAAGCTTTCAGGATTGCTGCAGGGGAATTGAAGAAACAGTGCACCTTAATATTTACAGTCCTGTGTCAGGTCCGGTAAAGGCTCTTGATATTGTAGGGGATTTGGGCGGTTTTGCATTTACTGATTTGGATAAACCCTGTGAGAACTCCTTTGCAGATGCAGAAGGCAACAGATATATTACCTGCATTAATGCGGATTTTTCCGATATACATCCTGAAACAGTGATAGTGACACCCAGGGGAAACTGGAAAGGAAAGACAAAAGGCGGTTTGATTTTGTCGGATGATTACGGGCTTACTTTTGAAAGGATTCCGCTTCCTTATGGCATTTCCGATTATCTGGATGAAAGGTTCAGACAAATTGAATGTCCTAATGTAAATGCGGGCTGGGCAGCGCTTTCCAGCGATGCCGGAACTATTGTATATTGTGTAGCGGAAAATATTGACCTTTTTATGAAGGGAATTATAGTCAGCAATGATAAGGGAAAAAGCTTTAAGAAGGCAGCCGTTTATAATCTTGACGGAGAAGATATCTCTTATTCCGACCTGCACATGAAGGTATATTCCGACAGAGTAAATCCCGCAGTCTTTTACGGATTTGGTGATGATTTTGTCATTTATATCAGTACTGATTCAGGAAACAGCTTTTATCAGGCAAAAACGGAGGGACTTCCTTCGGCACAGATGGTATTCGGACTGATTGACTGTGCCAATAAAACAGAAATACGGGGAGAAGCAGGCAAGGAAGGCATCTTTTATGCTGCAGTCAGTTGTTTGGGCTTGTGGAAGCTGAAAATGGATTATGAAAGAAGAACAGTAAAAGGCGAAAGACTGACCAAAGACGGAGAAATGGCATTCAGAATGGGACTTGGACTTCTTTCACCCGGCAGCAATTATATGAAAGATAATAAAGCAATCTATATCTGCGGGCTGATTCAGGGGCAATATGGTTTCTTCCGTTCCTTTGATGATGGAGCAACATGGGAAAAGATTAATAATGATGCCCAGAAATTCGGAGATATCAACAGTATTGACGGTGACAGCCGTAAGGCAGGAAGATTTTTTATTGCAACAGGCTCTTTCGGATTAAAATACGGAGAACCTATTTGAGGTAAGCATGCAGTATCAATTAATAAAAAGTAAAAGAAAAACAATTGCCATCTCTTTTGACCGGGATGGCAATCTTGTGGTAAAAGCGCCTTATTTTACCAGAAAATATGAAATTGAAGCCTTTCTTTTGGAAAAATCGGAATGGATTGAATCCACCCGGATCAGATTAATGCGGGCTGAGGAAGAGGAAAAGGCGCTGCGTTTAAAACTCGAAAACGGGGATGAACTTTACTATCTCGGAGAAAAGAGGATTCTCACCGTAGTCAGGGAGGAACGCAAAAGAGCAAAAATAAATTGTGTTCTGGACAGGCTGCTTTTATATGTACCTTATGAAGCGGATTATGCGTATAAGAAAGAGCAGCTGGAGAAGTGGTACAGGAAGGAAGCAGCGGAAGTTCTGGCAGATAAAGCGAATGCTTTTGCAGGCAGAATCGGAGTTCGTTTTGAGGATATCCGCATAAAAGACCAGAAAAGCAGATGGGGAAGCTGCAGCAGCAAAGGAAATCTGAATTTCAACTGGAGAATTATCATGGCACCTGAGCCGGTATGTGATTATGTGGTAATTCATGAACTTTGCCATTTGGTGTATATGAATCATTCGGAGGATTTTTGGAGACTTGTTTTTGCATACTGTCCGGAATATAAGCAATGCAAAAAATGGCTGAAGGAAAATGGTAAGCGATTATATCTTTTTTAGCTTGCAATATTACAGGAAATAGCATAGGATAAAAGTACCGAAAAAAATGCAATTTAAGTACATGAAGAAAGGCGCTGAATTATGGATAAAAGAGTACTTACGGATATAGAAAGAAATAATAAAACATCTATGACTGCGCATATGATAGATGCCGCAGTAATAGTGATATTTATTGCCCTGCAGGCGCTTGGAGGGCTCAGAACCCCGGGGTATGCGCTTATTACGGCAGTTTTGGGATTTGCTCCGGTAGCTGCGGAATATTTTTTCTGGAAAAAAGACAGGGCAACTTCCATGATTAAACATTTTGTTGCCATTGGATTTGCTGTTTTTTATACTTTTATTTTGTTTACATCCATTCACAGCATGGTTTATGTATTTGTAATTCCCATGATTTTGGTTATTTCAGTATATAATGATATCAGATATTCCCTTATGATTAATACCGGAACAATTCTGGAAAGTATTATTGTGGCTGTCCTTGGAGCACAGACCGGAAAATTCGGCTATTCGGGCAGCGATTCCGCAGTTATTCAGGTTGTTATCATGATCCTGGTAGGTATTTTTTCCTTTATGGCTTCCAAAGCGATTAATGAGAATACGGTACAGAAACTGGAGAATGTATCAGAGGCACAAAATAAAACGGAGCTGGCATTAAAAAATATATCCGAATTATCCGTAAAAATGCAGGAAGGCATTGAGAATATTCACGGAGAGCTTAAAAAACTGAATGATGCATCAAAAGCAACTAAGGCGGCAATGCAGGAGGTTTCCTCCGGTTCGGCCGATACAGCACTGGCAGTGCAGGAACAGCTCCGGCAGACAGAAGCAATTCAGGCTAAAGTTTCATCTGTGGATGAGGCGGCAATTCAGATTACGGAAAATATGCAGAAGACACTTCAGGTATTGGAAGAAGGCAGCAAAAATGTTTCTGCCCTGGTTGAAAAGGTGGATGTGTCTGTGGAGAACGGTGCCGATGTGACGAAAAAGCTGGAAGCGCTGGACAAATATATGAAGGAAATGCATTCCATTGTGGAAATGATAAACGGAATTACCAATCAGACCAGTATGCTGGCATTGAATGCAAGTATTGAGGCTGCAAGGGCTGGTGATGCAGGAAAAGGATTTGCTGTTGTAGCATCGGAAATTACAGGAATGGCTTTAAGAACAAAGGATGCAACCGGAAATATAGCAGGATTAATTGCCAATGTTTCTTCGGCAATCGGTGAAGTGGTTTCGGGAATCAAGCAGATGATTGAAGGAATTAATGACGAAAAGCAGGGTGTTACATATGCGTCAGAAAGTTTTTCCGTTATATCGGAAAACACACTTTTCGTCCGCGATAATATTGAAAAGCTTGCTTATGATATCGGGGAACTTAAAAAGGCAAATCAGGCTATAACCGATTCGGTACAAACAATTTCCGCCATTTCCGAAGAGGTGTCTGCACATGCAGGAGAGACAATGGAAGCTGAGGAAAGCAATGCCGTGATTCTGGGCAGTATAGCGGACAAGATGAATGAATTGATCGAAGAAACGAATCATTAATGCGGAAAAAGAAAAATAAGAAACAGGAAGCAAAAAGACGGGGCATATTTCCCGTCTTTTTGCATATATTGTAACAGCACATACAGGAGGATTAGTTATGGATAATTTCAGCAATAATACATACGACCTGTACAAAGATATACAGCTGCGCTGCGGCGGAGAAATTTACATAGGAGTGGTAGGACCGGTAAGGACAGGAAAGTCAACCTTTATCAAAAGATTTATGGATTTAATGGTGCTTCCTTTTATGGAAGAATCTTATGAAAAGGAAAGAGTGGTGGATGAGCTTCCCCAAAGCGCCGGAGGGAAAACCATTACCACAACAGAACCCAAATTTATTCCCAAGGAAGCTGCCAAAATCACGCTTGGAGAAGGGATTGAAGCCAAGGTACGGCTGATTGACTGTGTAGGCTATATGGTTGAAGGTGCAGGAGGCCATATGGAAAATGAAGAGGAGCGGATGGTAAAAACCCCCTGGTATGCAGAAGAGATTCCGTTCACTAAGGCTGCGGAAATAGGCACCAGGAAGGTAATAACAGACCATTCAACCATTGGAATTGTGGTAACCTGTGACGGGAGCTTTGGGGAAATACCGAGAGAAAATTATCTTGCGGCTGAGGAAAGAACTATAAAAGAACTGAAAAAAATGAAAAAGCCTTTTATTGTTCTTTTAAATACGCAGAAGCCTTACAGTGAAGATGCGGCAAGAACAGCAAAGGAAATCGGCGATAAATATGATGTGCCGGCAATGCCTGTTAACTGTGAACAGCTGAAGAAGGAAGATATTAATCATATTCTGGAAAATGTACTCTATGAATTTCCTCTTACCATGATTGAATTTTATATGCCTAAATGGGTGGAAATGCTTCCTGCCAATCACAGAATGAAATCCGATATTGTTGCAAAGGTGAAGGAAATTATGAAGCAGTACCAATGTATCCGTGATGTGAAAAATAATCCGGTTGTATTGGAAAGCGAGTTTATAAAGAAGTGCAAAACCGACAGCATCAGCATGTCGGACGGATGTATCCGCATCTGGCTTGAAGTGGATGATTCCTACTATTATGAGATGTTAAGTGAGCTGGTGGGTGAAAATATAAAAAGTGAATATCAGCTTCTTAGCATGCTTAAGGAAATGGCAAAGATGAAAAAAGAGTATGTAAGGGTGCTTCATGCGGTGGATGCGGTCCGGCAGAAAGGTTATGGGGTGGTGACTCCCGACAGGGAAGAAATCTCTCTGGATAAACCGGAATTAATAAAGCACGGAAACAAATTCGGAGTAAAAATTAAGGCGGAAAGTCCCAGCATTCATATGATACGTGCCAATATTGAAACGGAAATATCGCCCATAGTAGGCAGTGAAGAGCAGGCAAAGGATTTAATACGGTATATTTCCGATTCCGGTGCAAGCGAAGAGGGAATTTGGGAAACCAATATATTCGGGAAAACAGTGGAACAGCTTGTAAATGATGGTATCACCAGTAAAATCACCATGATTGGAGAGGAAAGCCAGGTAAAGCTTCAGGAAACAATGCAGAAGATTGTGAATGACAGCAACGGCGGCATGGTATGTATAATTATTTAGAAGAAAGCAGGAGTCTTTGACTCCTGTTTTTGAATATGATACTATTGTTTTATAAATTCGGATTAAGTATATATATAATCTCTCGGAATCCTGAGTGATTATATCCAGCACAACTGGTAATGAACATTGAAAAGTGAATATTATCCGAAAGAAATAAAAATAAGCATGAGAAACAGACATAACTGTCGCTATGCCTTAAAAAGGTGTATAATAATTATAGGATTATGCCATTTCTAAAATCAACTTTTGCAGTGCTGATTCGTAGGGCAGATCCCATGCATCAAGATGTTGCAGCATCATGATGTTGTAGAGGCGGCAGTACCACATCTTAGTAGAGCGGTGCCTGCCGTTTTCTAATAGAAAATCATATTTCTCACGTTTATTGGAACGTTCTACAGAAGTTCTTGCATTAAATTCCGTTTTCCATTCGTCACTGTCACGAGGTGGTATGTTGATTAACCGTGGATTGTCCTTTGTGGCAAGGTGGACAGTTCTTCCATACTTGGAATCAGAGCAGGGATGTTCGCATGAACAGCCGTATTTTCTGCTGGCAAGCGGACAGCGGTACTTGATTCTGTTTTTAGCAGGTTCTGAACCATCATGATGCATTCGGCGGCCTTCTTTGCAGACAGGAACCCCATCCCTGCCAATGGTAAAGTCATTTTTATATTTGGCTTTAATACCCCGTTTTTCATTCAGGTCAATAAAAGGAGTAATGCCTTTTCGTTTACAGTATTTATAAACAGGCATGGCATCATGTGCGGAATCAAGGAGCAGCTTGGATATGTTAAATTCAGGCAAAAAGCTTTTCATCCTGAAAAAGGCATGCAGAAAACCATGGGAATCGTGTCTTGAGGCAGGATTCAGCAAAGGGAAAACAGGAAGGTCGCTTTCTGAATCAGAAGCAGCCAGCATATATAAATCGTATCCATGATAAAAACAGGAACGGGATGAATCCCAGCCAATGTCACAATCAGGCTGGGAAAAGTAACGGTCACAGGAACAGTCATTGATACCTTTAGAGGCACAATCACAAACACGGTGCTTCCGTTCCCTGGCAGAAGTAACAAAAGGAGTACCGTCACCGGCAAGAGCCAGCGAATCGGGATGAATAAGCTGTTTAGAAACAGACTGCTGCAGGAATTCCCGGTTAAAAAGGTCAAACAGGGAACCATAAGGCTGTTCAGAAATGGAGAAAGAAGTATTTTCCAGTTCCCGTAAGAGCAGTTCAACAGAGGTTTTTTCAACAGGTTTCGCTTTAGCCCCTTTTGCAGAAGGCTTTTTAACAGAAGGCTTAATGGGATGTATATGGGCAGACAGGTTGTCTTCAACAGAATCCCAAATACGGCTCAAAAAATCATAGAAAGTACCAACACCGGGAGTATCACCGAATTCAAAACCGCTGAGAATGGCATAAAGGGGGTTGATTTTTAGTTGTGCAGCCCACTCTGTCAGGGAAGTGACTTTAAAATCCAGAGACAGCAGGTAGGAGCGGTGCATGCAGGAAGGAGTCCTCGGCTTAGGTCCAAAGACAGAATATCTGTCTTTTAGTTTTTCGTCGGTATAGGAAAGGTCAAGATTCCAAAAGCGGTCAATGATGTCCCATGTAGAGCGGGCAATGGAATCAGGGTTAGGATAATATTTACGTAAATTTTTGACAACAAAGTTTTGGTAGTCGGAATGACTGCCACAGTTAGCAGGTAACAAATAAAATCGCCTCCAATCGAAAAAAATGTCTTATAAATAAGGGCGCGAAGCGCCGCATTTTTCGAAGGATTTGTCAAGTGTTTTTGGCAAAAAAGTGGGGGATTTTAATAAAAAAGGAATCTGAAAGCCTTATATTTACTGGCTTAAAGATTCCGAGAGATTATTACATTCAGAAGGAGGAAAAAATTATCCTGGGTTTACTATTTACGCTGTAGCGGCTTATACTTTTTATAAGATAATTATTTCTGCAATTAATATGGTAAAGGCCGGAAAGCTGAAATCGCCGATTCTTATGACTATCCGGGATATCGGTTATATTGATGCCTGTGTTTCCGTTCTCCTGCTGCAGACAGCAATGTTTTCTTCTTTTGGAAACGGGCAGGAGGATTTTGCTAAATGGATGAATGGAATTACGGGAATGGCTGTATGCCTGATAGTTTTAATCATGGGACTGCATTGTATTTATTCTGCCCTGCAGATGAATAAAGAATTATCAGAAGAAACAGGAGGCAGCGAAAGTGATAAACATACTGGTAGTAGAGGATGATATAAAGCTGAATAAGGTAGTCTGCACATACTTAAATGACAGCGGATTTTTTGCAAAAGGGTGCCTGAATGCCGGGGATGCTTATGACGAAATGTATAATAATCTTTATGAACTGATTATTTCAGATATTATGATGCCGGAAATTGACGGCTTTGAATTTGCACGGACAATCAGAAAGGTGAATAAAAACATTCCGATTTTGTTTATGTCTGCTAAGGATGATTTGCCTTCCAAGCAAAAAGGCTTTCAGCTTGGAATAGATGATTATATGGTAAAGCCCATAGAATTAGATGAACTTGTTTTGCGGGTGAGGGCACTTCTGCGCCGTGCCAATATTGAAATGGAAAGAAAGCTTTCCGCAGGAAACCTGGAACTGGATGCAGACGGAATGACTGCCGCTGTTAATGGGGAGGAAATCAGCCTTACAACCAGAGAATTTAACATTATCTATAAGCTGTTGTCCTATCCGAAAAAGACATTTTCAAGGGCACAGCTTATGGATGAATTCTGGGGAGCAGACAGCGATACCAGTCTGCGTGCAGTAGATGTTTATGTGACAAGGCTAAGGGATAAGCTGTCAGATTGTGATGGTTTTAAAATTATAACGGTAAGAGGGCTTGGGTATAAGGCGGTGCTGTTATGAAAAACAAAGGAGAAAATTTTAAAAGCAGGAGAAAAAGTTCCTTTGTCATTATGTTTTTTGTTACACTTGCAGTAATGGGAATATTAACTACTATACAATTTTATGTCATTGGAGATTATATTGATTATCAATCCCTGAAGACCCAGAATGTTATATTAATTAATGGATTCTGGGTGCTTGTAGCAGCTCTTTTTACATGGGGAACCAGTTACCAGCTGAAGATGCATGACGAGAGGCCCATGAAAATCTTTGCCGAGGCCGCAAGAAAAGTATCTGACGGAGATTTTTCCGTATATTTAAAGCCTGTGCATCGGGCGGATAGAATGGATTATGTGGATGCCATGTTTCTGGATTTTAATAAGATGGTGGAGGAGCTTGGAAGCATTGAAACCCTGAAAACAGATTTTGTGTCTAATGTATCCCATGAAATGAAAACGCCCGTTGCCGTAATGAAAAATTATGCGGAAATGCTGCAGAAAGATGATATATCTGAGGAAGAACGGAAAGAATATGCCGGGATAATTGAAGCTTCTGCAGTAAAGCTTTCTGATTTAATCGGCAACGTACTAAAATTGAGTAAGCTTGAAAATCAGAGAATTACACCGGAAATGGAAATTTTTGATGTCAGCAGACAATTATGTGAGAGTATTCTGCAATTTGAGGATATATGGGAAGCAAAAGAGATTGAGATGGAGGTAGAGATACAGGACAGTGCCATGGTAAAGGGCGATGAAAGCCTTTTAAAGCTGGTGTGGGATAATCTGCTGTCCAATGCTTTGAAATTCACGGAGCCGGGAGGAAGAATTTCCGTTTGCCAGCCCCATACTGATAAATATGTAAGCATCTCTGTTTCGGATACAGGCTGCGGCATGAGCAGGGAAAGCATGAAACATATTTTTGATAAGTTTTATCAGGGTGATACATCTCATTCCAGAGAAGGAAACGGCCTTGGCCTTGCACTTGTGTGGCGTGTGTTGCAGCTTTTGGATGGGGATATTCAGGTTTGCAGTGAAGAGGGTAAGGGAAGTACATTTATTGTGACTCTGCCGGCAGCAGAAGAATCAGATAATTTTTCAGAAACGGAGAAAAACAATGAGTGACATGGAAAAAAAGAGCAGGGAATTTATTGGCTATGAATATAAAGAAATAATTACTGACAGCAGTAAGGTCTCTTTTCTTCTGGACGGTTATGAAAACTTCGGCTGGGAGCAGGATGAACATATGGCGGAAATGAGTGCTGAGAATTATACTATGAAAAGTTATCATCCGCCGCAGAAAAAAGTTGTTTTGCGGCTGAAACGAAACCGTAAGATTATCAATAAAATGGAGCTTACCAGACTGCAGAGGAATTTTGAGGCTTGTGTCAGTGAAATAGAGGAACTTGAAAAATCCAAAACCTCCGCTGCAACTGCCTTTGCAATTATTTTAGGCATTTTAGGAACCGCATTTATGGCAGGCTCTACCTTTGCAATAACAGCGCCGGTTCCCCATGTGATTTTATGTATTTTACTTGCTGTGCCGGGATTTATGGGGTGGATACTGCCGTGTTTTGTTTACAAAAAAGCAGTTCGGAAACAGACTGCAAAAGTAAATCCCATTATAGAAGAAAAATATGATGAAATATATGAAATATGTGAAAAGGGAAACCGGCTGCTTATTTAGCAGACAGGATGGCAATGGCCCCAAAGGAGTTATAATGAGTGCTGACAATACCCAAAATTCAAAATCAAATCAAAGATATGCGCTGCTTGACGGCATTCGCGGAGTTACTCTGCTCAGTATGATTCTTTATCATGGAGCATGGGATTTAGTTTATCTTTATGGTATAAAATGGGATTGGTATAAAGGAACAGGAGCTTATATCTGGCAGCAGAGCATTTGCTGGACTTTTATTTTTCTGTCCGGTTTTTGCTGGTCCCTTGGTAAAAAGCCCTTGAAACGGGGACTGCTTGTTTTCGGAGGAGGGTTGCTGGTATCTGCTGTAACCTGTCTGTTTATGCCGGAAAACAGAGTTGTTTTTGGTGTGCTGACTTTAACAGGTTCCTGTATGCTTCTGATGATACCCCTTGATAAAGTGCTTAAAAAGATTCCTGCTTTAGCCGGAATCCTTTTAAGCCTGTTATTATTTATCATAACAAGAAATATAAATGCAGGACAGCTGGGATTTGAAGGTCTTCAGCTGGCAGGGCTGCCGGATGGCCTGTATCATGGAATGGCAGCTACCTATCTGGGATTTATGGAACCGGGCTTTTTTTCCACAGATTATTTCTCACTATTTCCGTGGCTGTTTTTGTTTATTGGGGGTTATTATCTGTATCATATATTTGCGGGGAGAAATGTCCTTTGCCTGCCTGTCTTTCAATGGAAATCACCGTTCTTCAGCTTCCTGGGAAGGCATTCCCTGCTTATTTATCTGCTGCATCAGCCGGTTTTGTATCTTGTGCTAACAGTATGTCCACTTCTTTGAATAATTTTCTGTTTGCTAAAGCTATCAGAACAGTAATTGCAAAGGCAGCAGCAAAAAGAAAGAAGAGACTGTCTTTTAGCTTTTCCACAAGAATGCCGTAAGCAGCCTGGCCAATGGGATGTGCGCACATGCAGATACACATGGCGCAGGAAATAACTTTTCCCAGCATATGCTCCGGGGTCAGCAGCTGCAGATAAGTCAGCATTTGAATGGAAAATAAGGAGGAGATTATCATCATAATAAAGCAGCAGATATTTATGATTATATAAACTGTCATTGCGGGAAGAGGGAAAAACAATCCGGCAGCAACAGGCAGCAGCATGATAGAGGATATAATCAGCAGCAGGTACTGATAATGTGCTTTTTGATGCCTGGAAAGAATACCTGCAAGCAGTCCGCCAATCAGACTCCCTGCTGCAATAACGCCTTCCGCATATCCGTACAGGCGATTCCCTGTTGATTCGGAAAACCCAAGCATTTGTGTAATGATTACCGGCAGAGCAATAACAATCAATGCGCTGAAAAATAAGTTGACTGAAGCGGCCAGAAGAGAAATTTTCCAAATTACGGGCCGCTGCTTTTTGATAAATGCAACACTCTCTCTGAAATCCGAATATCCTGTTTTTATAATGCCCTTTGAGTGTGTGTGCCGTTTAAAGGGAATTTGTATGAAAAGCTCCATAATGGCGGAAAAAGCAAAGCATAAAATGCTGACATATAATATAGGATATAAGCCGAAAAAGCCATAAATGGCGCCTCCTGCCACAGGACCAATCAGGGCGGCTAAGGAAGATACCAGATTAATGGCAGCGTTGCCCTTAGCAAGGTCTTCTTTTGTCATCAGCAAAGGAACGCTTGCCTGTACTGCCGGCTGATAAGCTCCCTGTATTCCATACAGAAGGATAAGCATTACAAGGATAAGCGCCGTTAAGTCGATGCTGCCGAGAAAAACCGTAAATAATAAAGTAATTCCGGCTGTGGAAAAATCCAGAATGACCATGATGTTTCTTTTATTTACACGGTCGGCAATGATTCCGCCGATTGGGTACATCAGTATCATGGGAATGAATGAACAGGCAGATACCAGTCCGAAGAGCAGGGCAGAGTTTGTCTCGCCCAGAAGGTATAGAGGCAGGGCAAACCGGAGAATTGCATTTCCGAATAAAGAAATAATTTGTCCGATAATAATAAGTATAAAATTTCTTTTTAACATAGATTTTCATCCTTTCTTTTTGTTCTGTAAAACAGACTGCAAAAAATACAGGCGTCTGTTTTTCAGAAGTATTTCATGTATATCATTTTCTGTCAGTTGCGAACCACCCATTTTGGCTTTCAACCCGGCAAAAATCAGTTTCCGGTTTCCGAAACCGGAGGTTGCAGGTTGAAACATGAAAAAGAAACATGTTATACTGGGAAGGTCATATTACAAAGGAGCAGCAATATCCTGCTGCTTTCATGTCATGGCAGAAGGAAAATGATAAAAAAGGACTGGTATCAAGATGAGTGAAGTGATTGTAACCCTGAAAAAAGGTGAAGGACGTACCATTAAAGCCGGCGGTATGTGGATATATGATAATGAAATTCAAAGTATTGTGGGAAGCTTTAAGAACGGAGAAATTGTAACAGTTCATGATTTTGACGGTTATCCTATGGGGAAGGGCTTTATTAATCAGAATTCTAAAATCAGAATCCGCCTGATGACAAGAAATGCCCGTCAGGAGATTGACAGGGAGTTTTTAAGGCAGCGTGTTAAGGATGCCTGGGAATATCGCAGGAAAACAGTTGATACCGGGAGCTGTCGTGTGATTTTCGGAGAAGCAGATTTTCTGCCCGGTCTTGTCATTGATAAATTTTCTGATGTATTAGTGGTGGAATCCCTTGCTCTTGGAATTGACAGGTTTAAGCTGCAGATAGTGGAGCTTTTAAAGGAAGTGCTTGCAGAGGATGGAATTATTATTAAAGGTGTTTATGAAAGAAGTGATGCCAAGGTAAGATTAAATGAAGGCATGGAGCGCGTGAAAGGCTTTCTCGGCGAAGAATTTGATACCAATGTGGAAATTGTTGAGAATGGCGTCAGGTATATTGTGGATGTGAAGGACGGGCAGAAGACAGGTTTTTTCCTTGACCAGAAATACAACAGACTGGCTGTTCAGAAGCTTTGCAGAGATGCCAGGGTTCTGGACTGCTTTACGCATACGGGTTCCTTTGCGCTGAATGCGGGCATTGCAGGAGCAAAGGAAGTTATCGGCGTGGACGCATCCCAGCTGGCAGTAGACCAGGCCACAGAGAATGCAAAATTAAACGGTCTTGAGGAGAGAGTAACCTTTTGGTGTCAGGATGTATTTGAACTGCTGCCGGAACTGGAAGCAAAAGGAGAAAAATTTGATGTGGTTATTTTAGACCCTCCCGCATTTACAAAATCCAGAAGTTCCGTTAAAAATGCCATAAAAGGCTACAGGGAAATTAATCTTCGCGCTATGAAGCTGGTAAAGGACGGCGGTTTTCTGGCAACCTGCTCCTGCTCTCATTTTATGTCCTATGAGTTGTTTACGGAAACCATTAATCAGGCGGCAAGAAATGTTCATAAGAGGCTGCGTCAGGTGGAATTCAGAACACAGGCTCCCGACCATCCGATTTTGTGGGCAGCGGATGAGTCTTATTATTTGAAGTTCTATATTTTTCAGGTGTGTGAGGAGAGATAAAAGTTAAAAATAACTCAGGCACATATTCTCGTAGGAATGCGGGAGTTTCTAAATCAATTGTTGGGAAGTAAATTAGGCAGCTTGAATATTTCTGTTAATGGTTGCCTGATTATGGGGTTAATGGTAATTTTTACCTGAACTTTTTAAAATAGCCGGAGCGGATATGAATTATCAGCTTCGGCTATTCTTTTCTCATATTGTAAAAACTGAGTCATATATACAGTAAATTTCCTGTACGTTTTGCTCCTTATAAACCGCAGTTTGTTTGTTGTTTTCTTTTTTAAAATTTTTACTTTGCTGAGTGTATGAATAATGGCTGCAAAAAAAAGATACTATATAATCAAAGTATATAGACTAATATAAGGAGCAATAAGAAATGAAATTATATGAATTAATTTATATTGTGGAAGATGAACAGCAGGAGCGTCTTTCCGAATTGGCAAGACGGTATGAAAAAATAAATGGATGGAAGGAAAAAGATATTCTGCAGTTTGGGGTCGTTGCTTTAAAAAAGAATATGGATTTAATATTAGAATTTTTAGAAATTACAGTAGAGCAATTGGAAAGTGAAAGAAGTTGATTGCATATGGAGGAGAATGGTATACTGTAATTGTATATGCATTCTCCATCCGCAGTTTTTAAAAGGATGCCCGGGATATTTGTATACATATATTAATGGCATGAATTGTCTTGTAAACAGAAGAAACGGAGAATATTTATGTTTGACTTTATGAAAGGAATTAAGAAAGATAAACAGTTGGATGAGATAATACGGCGAATCGAAATGAATGTCTCAAATAATTATAAGGATGCCGCCCAATTGAACTTAAAGGAGTTTGAAGCAGTATTTGAAGAACTTAAGACAGCGGGTAAAATTAATAGTAAACAAATGGCATATTACAGCGAAAGACTGTCATCTTTTAAAGAACAAATGCAGAATTTTACTCATAAGGACCAGAAACCTACCTGGGTATAGATGGAAAAACCTTTATATAGGATATTTGACAAAGCGGTAACTGAATTATATTATGCAAATGAGGAATTGAATTCCGAAAATGTATAAAGTTGAAATTATAAATTAGTTCCGGTTGAATGTATATAAGGAGATTTATCATGTTTTTAGATGTTATAGCAGATACATTAATAGATGCTTTAAAGCTTTTGCCCTTTCTTTTTGTGACTTATCTGGTGATGGAATACATTGAGCATAAGGCGGGGGATAAGGCGGAAGAAATGGTTCAGAAGGCAGGAAGATTCGGACCGTTTATCGGCAGCATACTTGGGGTGGTTCCCCAGTGCGGTTTTTCTGCTGCGGCTTCAAATCTGTATGCCGGCAGAATTATTACTCTCGGGACATTACTTTCCATTTATCTTTCCACATCAGATGAAATGCTTCCCATCTTCATTTCAGAGCAGGTGCCGATTCTTACTATTCTGCGGATTCTCGGAATTAAGGTACTGATTGGTATGGCTGCAGGATTTGCCATTGACTTGGTGATAAGGAAGAAGCATAATGATGGGTCAGAGCATGAGCATTTGAAGATAGAAGAAATGTGCGACCACCAGCATTGCCATTGCGGGGAAGGGAAAATATGGAAATCAGCGCTCAGCCATACCCTGCAGATAATTTTCTTTATTATTGTTGTTTCATTTGTGCTTAATCTTTTAATTGAAGTCATAGGAGAGGACAGCCTTTCAGCTGTTTTAAGCGGCAGGCCGGTTATTGGCTGTATGCTGGCAGGAATTATAGGATTGATACCAAACTGTGCAGCATCTGTAGTTTTAACACAGCTGTATCTGGAAGGAATGTTAAGTGCCGGTTCCATGATAGCCGGACTTCTGGTTGGCGCCGGAGTGGGATTGCTTGTTTTGTTCAGGGTCAATGAAAATCTAAAGGAAAACCTTAAGATAACCGTACTGCTCTATGGGATAGGAGTAGTTTCGGGAATTCTAATAGAAACAGCCGGTCTTGTTTTTTAGACCGGCTGTCTCAAAAAGGGGGATACAATCTCGCTGCTAAGGCTTTTCACAGCGAGGTAGCAAGCTTAAATTTGAAGATTTTTCAGGCGGTAAAATTCACCCTTTAATTCCATTAATTCATCATAGGTTCCGAATTCTACCAATCCGCCGTTCCCAACAACGGCGATTTTATCGGCATCCCGAATGGTTGAGAGCCGGTGGGCCACAATTAAGGTGGTACGGTCCTGGACCAGATTGTGAATCGCTTCCTGTATTTTTTTCTCAGAAATAGTATCCAGCGCAGAAGTTGCTTCATCGAGGATTAAAATCCTGGGATTTCTGATGAAAGCCCTGGCAATGGAAATACGTTGTCTTTGTCCTCCGGATAAATTGCTTCCGTGTTCCGTAATCATAGTTTCAAGGCCATCAGGAAGAGAGTTAATCAGTTCTTCCAGATTTGCAGCTTTAATTACTTTATTCAGCAGTTCATCGGAGATATTATCCATGCCGTAAGTAATGTTTTCGCGGATGGTTCCTGAGAATAAAATGGACTGCTGGGGAACCACTGCTATATGGGAACGATAGCTTTGCAGGTTTAAAGTGGTTAAATCCATGCCGTCAATCAATACTTTACCGGAATTAGCTTTTATAAATCCGATTACCATATTGAGAATCGTTGTTTTACCTGCTCCGGAGCTTCCCACAAATGCGATGGTTTCTCCTGCATTAATACGGAAGCTTAAATCCGAAAGCACGGGAGTATCTGCATCGGGATATTGAAAGGTCACATGGTCAAATGCAATGTCACCTGTAATATTTTTAACTTTTCTTTTATTTCTATTGTCCTCTATATCATGGCTTAACAATATGTCTCCAATAGAATCCACGGATTCAAGCCCCTTTGAAATCGTGGGCAGAAGAGTGATGACGTTGGATACCTGATTGACAATGCTGGAAAAGTAGGTCTGATACATAACTACTTCACCTACAGATATTTTTCCCCTGGATGCCAGATATCCGGTAAAGCCAAGGCAGATAACCTGAAACAGCTGAAAACAAACCCAGCTGACAGAGGAGAAATAAGTCTGTATCATATCCAGCTTAAGCCCTTTTTCTGCCACATGCCCTAATTGATTATCCATCTTTTTTGTTTCCTGTTTTTCCAGTGCATGAGCCCTGGTAACGGGAATCAGTTCAACCATTTCCATGACTCTTACAGAGGTTTCTTCCATTTCACGACGGAAATCAGAGTTATAACGTTTAATTTTGCTTTTAAATGTTACCATCAGGCAGACGGCAACGGGAATTGTGGCGACAAAAAACAAAAACACGGTAATGCTTTTAAAAATTACAACTCCGAACGCCACACAGATATTTAGCAAAATACTCAGCACGGTAATAAATATCTGTGAGGAAAGGGTTTCAATCTGCTCCACATCACGCATGATTTTCGACTGGAGACGTCCTGACTGCATTTCATTGTGGTAGGTGATGGATAATTGCTGCAGCTTTCTTACCAGTGAGCTTCTAAGCCCCTGTTCCACTCCGCGCACCGTTTTGGCATAAAGCCATGTATGTATATAATTGGAAAAGACATTCTGTATTACAAAGAATGACATTATCAGTATGTTAATCAGTATAATTGTTCCGGAATTGTCCGGCTTGTTTGTAGCTGTATTAATAATATTGGAGGTAACAATAGGAAGTACCCATACAGGAGAATGTTTTACCGCAAAAAACATAATGGAGAGAAACAGCTTAAGGTAATGGCCCTTGTAAATACCCAGAAGTATTTTAAGGCTGTTCCCCTCGTTTCGCTTAAAGGTTTCTAAAAGCGCTTTCTCGGAAGCGTCCAGGTCAATTGCTTCCGGCTGCGTAAAATTTTTCATAATACTATCCTCAAAATTATTTTATATTATAAACTGTCGTAATATTTTTTTACTACAGCCTGTGCAGGCTTTTCGTAAATGTCATAGCTGCCGTGATGCTCGGCCCTGCAGGGAGGATATTGTTTCCATGCCCAGTCCCAGAGACAGAATCCTTCTACCCAGGAGCGTTTTTTGCAGGCTTCAAACATAGCGGTATACCAGTCAGCCTGTTCTTTTAAGTTTACTTCACCTGTCATAGTCCAGTCATTAGGCGCTTTTGAGGAGCCTTCTGTAGACATACAGCCGCATTCGGAAAAGAAAAAGGGTTTATTAAATTTTTTTACGACTTTTTCAATACGGTCAAGCTCCTGCTCCCAGTCTTTTAAAGGATAGTAGCCGCTTGAAGATATGATATCCACACAATCCCACCAGGTAATATTGTCTTCCTGATATTTATCGGTATTGTAAGATACAGGACCGGAATAAACTGATTTAATGTCGGCAATCAGCTTGCGCCATTCAGCTTCCCGTCTTTCACTCATGACCATTTCACAGCCTGCAAGAAACATCTCGCAATTTGTCTCTTCAGCGATTTTTGCATAGTGCAGCTGGAATTCGGTATAAGCAGCAAACCAGTTGCGCCATTTTGGTTCACAATGCACATCCTTATCAAAGAAATTGATATAAGCCCTCCAGGTTCCGTTTTTACAGTTTGCTGTGGGCTTCAGCGCTACCTGCAGACCGATTTCATGGGCATAATTTATCATGGCTGTCAGTTCGTCATCTGACATTGTTGCGTCAGTAGTATAAAAAATCTCTTCTGATTGGGGGGTTTCCTGCAGACCGTTAGGAACCAGGGTAATAAAATTGGCTCCGGTTTTTTCTTTCAGGTTATTTAAACTATCGTAAGCTTCTTTAGTTTCAAAACTGCCTTTGTGCGCAAAAGGCGCAAAAGTAACCCCTTTAATAAATTGCATAAATCAGACTCCCTTCTTGTAAAACTGATATTATTTTGATTTTATAAAAAATATAGCACTTTTATTGTTTATTCGCTATAATATAGCTGTGCAAAAATTGTAAAAATCTATTTGAAAAAATACAGTAAGAGGTGACAGAATGCAATATTTGTTTGAATACAGTGATACATTAAATTCACCTTATGAAGCGTTTTTATATGATACAACAGTAAAAAGCTTTCCCGTCAGGCCCCACTGGCATTATTTCATGGAAATTATTTATATGAAAGAGGGAACAGGGCTTATAGAATGCGATGGCAGCAGTTATATTGTGGAAAGAGGTGATATGATTTTATTTCATCCTGAAGCAGTGCATGCTATATATACGGCTACTAATTTTCCTTTAAAATATGAAGTTATTAAATTTGATGTGAACAGGCTGTATACAGAAAACAGTTATGCACCGAAACTGCGCATTATTTTAGGAAGTGCAAATAAGAACAGGAATGCACCTATTTATTTTAAGGAAGAGGATATCAGAAACCTTCCTATTGCAGAGTTGTTTGAGGAGTGCCGCAGAGAACTGGAACATAAAGATTATGGTTATGATATTATCGTTCATAATAAAATTTGCTATTTGCTGGTGCATTTAATCAGAATATGGAGAGAAAAAGGATTTGACACTGATGTGGCAGCGGTACATTCTTCAGAGGTGGATTCTATACATGCAATTACCGAGTATATAGATGCCCATGTGGGAGAGCCCATTAAGGTGGAAGAACTGGCGGATATGTGCAACATGAGCTATTCCTATTTTGCCAAGAATTTTAAGCAGTATTATGGCAGGTCCTGCAAGGAATATATCGAGTTTATCCGCATTTGCAAAGCGGAAGACCTTCTTCTTTTTACTGATTTTGATTTGAGTTATATCAGTCAGGAAACGGGGTTTGCGGACAGCAGTCATTTGATAAAAATATTTAAGAAATGGAAAGGGGTTACACCCAAGCAGTTTAAGATACAGCATGTGAAGACAAGTCAAGGGCAGGAGGAGTAAGCGGGGTATGTGCGCTGCAATGCATGGGTGCTTCGATTACGCTGCGCTGCAATTCACGAGTGCTTCGATTACGCTGCGCTGCATCTCAGTCGCGGGCGTCGCCCTATCATTCAAGAAAAAGACAGTAACCTTAGTGTGCAAGCACCCACGGTCACTGTCTTTTCCTCAAATGGCATGGCTCATGCCTTGCGCGCAAAAAAAGCACCATCCCCAAGGAGTCTTGTCCTCAAAAATGGTACTTATAAGTGCACCGCCAGGGGCTCGAACCCTGGACACCCTGATTAAGAGGTATAATTGTAATTTTATTTATTTGTTTTATGGAGGTATTAGTGTATGCAACAATGTAATGGCAATTGTTTAGAATGTGTCTTTGATGATTGTATGTGTGATTTTGAAAACAAACATACAATTGAAGAGTCAAATAATATTGAAATTCAAATTTTGAAATCGCGTGTTGGTGAAAGAAAAACCTCTTTTACATCAGATAGTTATTTTGTAAATAGAGAAAAAAACTTAGCGCGTCAGAAAGATTATTATTTGCGTAATAGGGAAGCAAGATTATCTTATCAAAAAAGACGATATTATCAGCAAAGGGATAAGTTGTTAGCTTATCAAAAATTACGTTATTGGCAAAATAGAGAAAAGTTGTTAGCATATCAAAAAAAATACAATGCTGAACACAGGGCAGAAAGTTGATTTTTGGTAAGTGTAGCGTTGTCAAGGGTTTAAGGGTTACCGTCCCTTGACATAAGCGAAACGGTTATATACTATTTGTTGGGGGATGGTTTTACCATTCCCCTTGATTACACATTTAGCGCAAAGCTCCGGTTATCCCCTCATTTTATTTATTTGTTAAACTTGATGGGGAATGAGGGGCTTTTTTGTACTTTTTGCTTATATAATGATAAAATAAGGAAATTAAGGAGTATAGTGGTGAGAAAATTTGTAAATAATTCTAAAAGTCCTCTTGAGAAAATGCAGGAGTTGTGTATTGCAAATAATATTTATCGTTTTTGTGATTTGTCTGATTATTTATCAAAAAACCGTCCTGATTTATTGAGAATTTTATGTAATTCTAATTCTTGTGTTTATTATATGTGTAAATTTCTGGAGAAGCGTTATTGGAAATTAATTAATCATAAATAGTATTTTTAAGGTGTTTTTATATTGTTTATAGTCGATTAATATAGCCACCTGGCACGCGTTAGCGACAGCACGCGGGCGGTGGCTTTATTTATTCATTGTTCTTATTTATGTTAGATATTGCATTTCTATAAGTTGCGTCAAATATTTGTAAGGTACTTTCATCCAAAAAAGTTTTTGGTATATCCATTTTTCCGTTTATTATATCTTCTGTATTATTATATATGTATTTGCTTACTTTTATTACCGATGGTGGTTGGATTACATCATCTAACACAGAAGGATATGCCATAGATATTTTTTGTCTGTATCCTGCTAGATATAAAGCTGGGTCTGTTTCTTGTGTTATTAATGATATGTTATTTATTTTATAATATTGCATTATTTCGCCTGGTTGTACATTCAAGTGAAAACATATTTTATCAATTACTTCTGTTTGTAGATTTTGTCCTTTATTTAGTTTTGCTAATGTTCCAGACGATATTATTTTGAGTAAGTCCGTTTTTTTCATGTTTCGTCTTTCTAATATTTCAAATAAACCATTATAACTAATCATTTTGTTTTTTCTCCTATATTTGTATTTTAATTTTGTGGTATATGTATGTCAATAAAATTTTTGTCACGTTCGTAGAAAAATATTGACGAACGTGTGCATTCGTGATAGTATATTTACGAACATGAATTTTTTTTTGCGAATGTAGATTTGAAGTTAATTATGTTTAACCCCCGATTAGTAATACGGGGGTACTAATTACAAGTTTTCAGGAGGAATTTTATGCATAGCTTTGAAAATGTCAATAAACTGGAAGTTTTAATTGATTGGTTATCATTTACAACTTTTTCTTTTTCAAGTCCAGATGATTTACTTGATTATCTTGGTTTTAGTGAAAGTGATTTTACCATTTGTAATGGTTCTTATGGTTATAAAGCTTCATTGCGCCATAATATTTATCCGATTACGATTTTATATAATGGAAATGATAACATGGGTATACATGTTAATATTTCTGGTTCTGGAATTTCTGTTGCTCTTGATGCTTATGTAAACAGTTTAAAAGAAATTACTCCTTGGGGTGACTATTCTGTTGAATATAAGGAAGAGGGTTACTTAATTTCTTATTTATGTTATCTGAATGAATGTGTTAAGTTTACGCGGATTGATTTAGCAATGGATGATAAAGGGTGTAATTATTTTAGTGTAGATGATGTACAGAAAATTTGTAATGATGGAAGATGTGCAACTCGTTTTAGGGTTTTCCGTTCTGAACGTGAAAGTTCTTTTGGTGATTGTGTTACTGGTAATACTTTATATATAGGAAAGCGTTCTAGTGATTGCTTTTTAAGGGTTTATGATAAAAGGTTAGAGCAAAAAACTAAAATGGGTAATGATGTTGGATATGATTGGGTTAGATGGGAACTTGAATTAAAAAGAGATAGGGCACAAAGTGTTGTTGAACATCTTCTTTCTGGTGAGTGCTTAGGTAGTGTTGCTGTTGGGGTATTGAGTAATTATTTTCGAGTAATTATTTGTGATGACTCTAATAAGACAAGGTGCAGTACTGACCCTGTTTGGCAAAAATTTGTTTTAGGTGTTGGTAAGCTTCGTCTTTCTGTAAATAGGATGGTAAAGACAATTTCTGAAAAGAAAAAATGGATAACTAAACAATGTTTACCCTCTATTGCTGCAGTTTGTGCGTATGAACATGGTGACTTAAGTTTTATATTGGATTATTTGAATGACGCATTATATAAAAATAGTAAAAGTGTTCTTGATATGGTATTTAAAGAAAATCCGCTATTTATGAATATTTAATTATTATTATAATTTTATAGGGTATTATTATGACGTTAGAAGTCGTTTATAGTAAATTTATTAGAGCAAAAAAATTGAGTGGGTTATCTAAAAAGACCATTAGTGACTATGAAAGTTTTATAGGTCAATTTTTAAAATTTATTGGTTATGATGTTGACGTTTTTGTTTTGCAACAAGAAGATATAGAACAATATATTGAATTTCAAGTTGATAGAAATATATCAAGGAATACTTTTTCTACTTATGTAAGGCATCTTAAAATTTTTATTAGGTGGATATGTAATAATTATGATGTGCATTTTACATATAAAACTATAAAGGTTCCTAAGGTATCAAAAAAAGTTGTAAAAGTCTATTCGGATTTAGAAATTAAGCAAATATTTAATTCTATTCAGTATCAAGAAAGTTGGATTGAGTATCGTAATAAATCTATTATTTCTTTTATGTTAGATAGTGGTGTTAGGCAGGGTGAAGTCTGTTCGTTAATGGATGATAATATATTTTGCGATTTAGGTAGAATGGTTGTAAGGGGTAAAGGTAATAAAGAGAGGATAGTTCCTCTAGGAAAACAATCTATTTTGTTTTATAATGAATATCGTGGATTATGCCCTTATAAAAGTTATATGGCATTTGTTACAAAAACTGGTGAACCTATAAGTAATAATACTGTAAAATTAATGGTAACTAAATTAGGGAAAAAATTGCCATTTGAAATTTCATCTCATAAGCTCCGGCATAATTTTGCTACAAATTATTGCCTTGATATGTATTGGAAAAATGGTAGCATTGATATTTATAGATTAATGACTATATTGGGTCATGAGGATATAAGTACAACAAGGAGATATTTGCATATTGCGAATGAAATTATAGCAAGTTCTGAATGTTTATCTCACTTAGATAAAGTATTTAATTGTTAGATTGCGGTAATTGAAAGGAGGTTAGACACTTTTTTGCTTTTAATTAGGGATTTTATACAAAAAAAGCACCATCCCCAAGGAGTCTTGTCCTCAAAAATGGTACTTACAAGTGCACCGCCAGGGGCTCGAACCCTGGACACCCTGATTAAGAGTCAGGTGCTCTACCAACTGAGCTAGCGGTGCGTTTTTATTCATGCTTGTGTGCATCATTTGCAACGCAAGTGTTATTATAGTATAATGTTTTTTGGTTTGCAAGCTTTTTTTTAAAAATTTTAAGATATTTTTTATTTTTAATTCTTTTAATTTAAATTGACAGTAATCAGGAGGCAAAAACGTGATTTTTGAAACCCATGCACATTATGATGATGAAGCATTCAATGAAGATAGAAATGAGCTGCTCTTAAGTATGGAGAAAAATGGAATCGGCACTATTGTAAATATAGGAGCTGATATAGAAAGCTGTAAGACGACTCTTGAATTGAGCAGAAAATATCCCTTTATTTATGCGGCTTTAGGCGTACATCCTTCCGGCACAGGCGAATTAAATGAAGAATTATTGACATGGCTGTCCGGTGTTATCAGGGAGAATACTGTAAAAACAGGAGGAAAAACAGTTGCAGTCGGAGAAATCGGACTGGACTATTACTGGAATGAGCCGGAAAAAGAGGTTCAAAAGAAATGGTTTGAGAGACAGCTTGAAATGGCAAAGGAAGTGGAGCTCCCTGTTGTAATTCATTCAAGAGAAGCGGCAAAGGATACTTATGACATTATGAAGGCACTTCATGCAGAGGAAACAGGAGGGATTGTTCATTGCTATTCCTATTCGAAGGAGCTTGCCAGAGATTTTCTGAATATGGGATTTTTATTCGGTATCGGAGGAGTAGTTACTTTTCAAAACGCGAAGAAATTGAAAGAAGTTGTAGAATATCTGCCTATGGAAAGCATTGTACTTGAAACGGACAGCCCTTATCTTGCGCCGGTCCCCAACAGGGGAAAACGCAACAGCTCTTTAAATCTTCCTTATGTAGTTCAGGAAATCAGTAAAATAAAGGGAATAGAAGAAGAACGTATAATAGAGATTACGGAAGCGAATGCCGGAAAATTATTCGGTATTCTGTAAATACAAGAAAAGGAGAAGAATATGCCTACATTGGGAAACCCTACGGGAACGATAGAAATTTTAAAGAAATATAATTTCAATTTTCAAAAGCGCTTTGGACAGAATTTTCTGATTGACAGTCATATATTGGAAAAAATAATTGCTTCGGCAGAAATTGCGAAAGATGACTGCGTACTTGAAATCGGACCGGGAATCGGAACTATGACACAATATCTTGCGGAAAGTGCAGGAGAAGTGATAGCCGTGGAAATCGACAAGGCATTAATTCCCATTCTGGAAGATACATTATCTTCTTATAATAATGTAACAGTGATAAACGAAGATATTCTTAAGGTGGATATTAAGAAGCTTGTGGAAGAAAAGAATCAGGGAAGGCCTATTAAAGTAGTGGCGAACCTGCCTTATTATATTACAACGCCTATTATCATGGGGTTGTTTGAGAGTCATGTTCCTTTAAAAAGCATTACTATTATGGTGCAGAAAGAAGTAGCTGACAGAATGCAGGTGGGACCGGGAACGAAGGATTACGGAGCTTTGTCTCTTGCAGTGCAGTATTATGCAAGGCCGGAGGTAGTTGCTTATGTGTCGCCGTCCTGTTTTATTCCTCAGCCTAATGTAGGCAGCGCAGTGATTCGGCTTGACAGATATGAAAAGCCGCCTGTGGAAGCAGAGGATGAAAGCTTTCTTTTTGCGATTATCCGGGCGGCATTTAATCAGAGAAGAAAGACACTGGCAAACAGCCTGGGAAATGCAGCAGGTCTTAATATTACCAGGCAGCAGGTTATGGAAGTTTTGGAGGAGCTGGGATTTAACCCCTCTGTCAGGGGGGAAGCTCTGACCTTGGAAGAATTTGCTGATTTGAGCAACTGTTTACGGAAGAAAGTAAGATATCATTTATAAGCTTTTGACATAAGAAAAACCTTATGGTACACTTAGAAAATGAAAATAGGATTATTATGTTCTGACTCAGGAAAAAATATATGAGGTGAGCTCCTTGGATAAATATGAATATAAAGTACGTGCGGATGAGATTAAGTCTCTCATAGCAGACGGAGAATATGCAGAAGCAGTTAAGATTGCCGATACCATTGACTGGCGCAGGGTAAAAAGCGTTATGATGCTTTGCACCATCAGTGATTTATATAAAATAAACAGAAGATATGAAGACAGCAGGGATATCCTTCTGCTTGCTTATGAAAGGCATGCAGGAGGCCGTTTAATTGTCTATTCTTTATGTGAATTATCCATTAAATTAGAGGAATATGTGCAGGCTATTGAATATTATAAGGAGTTCGTTCAGCTGGCTCCTAAGGATACGGGCAGATATATTCTTCAGTATAAGCTTTATGAGGCCCAGGATGTCAGCCTGGAAGAAAGAATAGCAGTGCTGGAGGAATTTAAGAAAAGGGACTACCGTGAAAAGTGGGCGTATGAACTGGCTTTCCTCTATCACAGGGTAGGGCTGGAGTCCAAATGTATTGAGGAATGTGATGAAATGTTCCTCTGGTTCGGAGAGGGAAAATATGTACTTAGAGCGTTGGAGCTTAAACAGCTGCATCATCCGCTTACGGAGGAGCAGCAGCTTCGATATGAACAGCTTAAACGCGGTGATGTTATTGAGCCGGAGTTTGTGACAGAGGGCAAAGCTATTAAAGAAGAGGCAGACAGGGAAACGGAAGAGGAAGATGATGATGAATTCAGTCTTCATCAGAATATGCTGACAGATCCTACGCAGGAAATACCCAGCAAGGAGCTTGATGATATTCAGGTAAAGACAATAGATGTCAGTCAGTATAATACCCTTAATCTTCAAAAGGAACTGGCTGAAAGCATGAAGGAATTTCTGGAAAGCCATCCCACGGAGGAAATGCCTGTAGATAAAGTTGCAGTTGAAGCAGAAAAAACCAAAGTGTTTGAGGTTCCGGCAGATGCAATAGATGAAGAGGCTGAAGATACAGAACCGGAAGAGGCAGATGAGCCTGAAATAACAGATGAATCTGAAATAACAGATGAATTTGAAGCTGCAGATGAACCTGAAGAGATAGATGAACCTGCAGAAGAAGCAGTTTCAGATTTTCAGGATACGGATGAAATGCAGCAGATTACGGAAGAAATGCTGAACCGGGATAGAAGCGGGGAAGTAAAACCGGTATCTGAGGAAGTGTTCTTCGGCAATACTGCTGAAGTAAATATAGAAGATGTAGTATCTGAACTGGTAGAGAAGGATGTGGCTGCAGCAAGACAGCCGGCGCCTGCTGTGCAGCCGGATATAATGCAGCAGGCTGCATCAGAGAAAGCAGTGCCGCAGGAAGCTGAGAATGCCGGTTCCGGGATGCAGGAAGCCAGTCCGAATCCGGCTGTGAGCAATACGGGAATTATCAGGACATTCCATAAACCTTCAAATTATGATAATATTCTTTCCCAGGAATCCGACGGCCAGATAAGTCTGGTGGTTCCTGAACAGGAAAAGATAGAGAAGCAGATTACAGGACAGCTCAGCATTGAAGACATTATGTCTGAATGGGAAAAAATAAAAAAAGAAAATGAGCAGAAAATGCTGAAGGAAATCAGAGAGCGTGTTCATAAGCAGACAGACGCACTGTTTGCTGATTTTGACGAATCCACGAAATCCGGGCTTTTGGAAGAACTGGAAAATGCCATGGTTACAGCAGCCATTAAAGAGGGAAGAAAAAAAGCTGATCTGGAGCAGCCGAAGGTTGTTAAGGTAGCGGATTTGGATAAGAAAGAAGAACAGCAGCAAAAGCCGGCGCCGCTGAAGGAGGAAGAAGAGCAGGAAGAAATAGCAGCTGAAATTGAGGCAGATGAGCCGGATGATGTTGAACTGGGTGATGCGGAACCGGAAATCATCAGTATGTCCGATGAGAATATTCCGGCAGATGATGATCTGGCAGAATCCGATGACGATATTGAAGAAGCAGAATTTGAAGAAATAGAAGAAACAGGGAACGAAGAAATCGAAGACCTGGAGGAGCTGGAAACAGAGGAAGAAACTGAATCGGAAGAGAACGGACAGGAAGAGGGCGGGGAGCCTTTAGAAGAACAAGAAGCTGAAGCAGAAAAGGAAGAGATTGGAGAAGAAACAGCACCGGAGAGCGGAGATTTGACAGAATCCGGTGAAAAGGCTGATGAGGCTGCGGATAAGAATGAACATTCAGAAATAAAGCAGGATTCTGACAATAAGTACAGTGCCAGGGAAATGAACCCAAATGAAAAAGAACAATTTGCTCCTTTCATTCATCATAAGAAGACAAGAAGGCAGATTGTGGAGGCTATTGATAATATCAGTATGGCATCCTATACAGGGAATGTTGTGATTACCGGCGAAGAAGGCACGGGAACAATAGCCCTTGCCAAGCTGCTTGTAAAGGAAATTCAGCTGTCGGATAATAATTTTTCCGGTAAAGTTGCCAAGATTTCCGGAAGCACCATGAATAAAAAGGATGTAGGAGCAACCCTTTCCAAAATGACGGGCGGTGCGTTGATTATTGAGAAGGCAGCAGCCATGAAAAAAGTGTCTGTTGATGCCATGGTGAAGGAATTGAATCAGGAGGGCAGGGGACTCATTATTATTCTTGAGGATACAAAGGCTTCCATGAACGATTTCCTTAACAGATATAAAGGGCTTTCGGATATCTTTAATCTTCGTGTGGATGTAGAGGCGCTGGATGATCAGACTCTTGTAAAGTATGCTAAGAAATATGCTCTTGAACAGGAGTATTCCATTGATGAACTGGGTGTATTGGCACTTCATACAAGAATTGCGGATATGCAGACCAGTGATCATGAGGTAACATTGGCTGAGATTGAAGAGTTAGTGGATGAGGCCATTTATTATGCGGATAAAAAAACGCCGAAGCACTTTTTTGATGTTTTATTCAATAAAAGATATGATGAAGAGGACATGATAGTTCTTAGAGAAAGAGATTTCATGCATTATTAATTAAATTGGGGGATGTTTTGTATGGATAAGAAGAAACAGACAGAAGCTACAGTATTTATTTCAGAGGCTGACCAGTATTTATTTGCCCAGGGAACCCATTATGATATTTACAAAAAGCTGGGTGCTCACCTTTCTGTAGAGAATGGCGTAAAAGGAATGTTTTTTGGCGTCTGGGCGCCGAATGCAGCCAGTGTCCATGTAATCGGAACCTTTAACGGCTGGGATGAGGGCGCTAATCCCATGGAAAAAATGGGACCGGGCGGTATTTATTCGGTATTTATTCCGGGGGTCGGAACAGGAGAGCTTTATAAGTTCCTGATTACAACACCTGAGGGAGAAAAATTATATAAGGCGGATCCTTTTGCCAATTCAGCAGAGCTGCGTCCCGGCACTGCATCTAAAACCGCTGATATTACCGGATTTAAGTGGACAGATGAAACCTGGATGAAGGAAAGGGACAGCAAGGATTATTATAAGGAGCCCCTTGCTGTTTATGAATGTCATATCGGTTCCTGGATGCGTCATCCAAGGCCGGAGGAAAAAGGCTTTTATAATTACAGGGAATTTGCTGACAGAATTGTAGATTATTTAAAAGAGATGAAGTATACCCATGTAGAGCTTATGGGTATTGCAGAATATCCTTTTGACGGTTCCTGGGGTTATCAGGTAACAGGTTATTATGCGCCTACCTCTCGTTATGGGGAACCGACAGATTTTATGTATCTGGTAAATAAACTGCATAAAAATAAAATCGGAGTTATCCTTGACTGGGTACCTGCGCATTTTGCCACGGATGCCCATGGACTTGGAAGATTTGACGGTCAGTGTATTTTTGAAGACCCGGATCCAAGAAAGGGTGAACATCCCGACTGGGGAACCAAGATTTTTAATTATGGAAAGAATGAAGTTAAAAATTTCCTGATTGCCAATGCATTATTCTGGATTAAGGAATTTCATGTGGATGGTATCCGTGTGGATGCGGTTGCTTCCATGCTTTACCTTGATTACGGCAAGAAGGACGGTCAATGGGTACCCAATAAATATGGCGAGAATAAAAATCTGGAAGCCATTGAATTCTTTAAACATCTGAATTCCGTAGTGAGGGGAACATATCCCGGATTTATGACGATTGCGGAAGAATCCACAGCATGGCCTAAAGTGACCGGCGCCATAGAAGACGGAGGATTGGGATTCAGCTTTAAGTGGAATATGGGCTGGATGCATGATTTTTGTGAGTATATGAAGCTGGATCCGTATTTCAGGAAGGACAATCATTATGCCATGACCTTTGCCATGAGCTATAATGACAGTGAAAATTATATTCTTCCCTTATCCCATGATGAGGTAGTGCACCTGAAGTGTTCCATGGTAAATAAAATGCCGGGATATAAGGTTGATAAATATGCCAATCTGAGAGCCGGATATACATATATGTTTGGTCATGCCGGCAAGAAGCTTCTGTTTATGGGTCAGGAATTTGCCCAGGAAAGAGAGTGGAGCGAGGAAAGAGAGCTTGACTGGTTTTTGCTGGAAGAGGATTTGAATAAAGGAATGCAGGAATACGTAAAGGAACTCCTGAATTTGTACCGCAAATATCCCTGTATGTATGAAAACGATAACAGTTGGGCAGGATTTGAATGGCTGAACTGTGATGATAAGGACAGAAGCACTTACAGCTTCTTCCGTAAATCCGAAAACGGAAAGAATAATCTGTTGTTTGTAATTAATCTCACTCCTATGAAATGGGAGAATTATAAAGTAGGAGTGCCGAAAAAGAAAAAATACAAGCTGCTTTTAAACAGTGATGAGGAAAGATTCGGAGGAAACGGCGGGGTAATTCCCAAAGAACTTAATGCGGTAAAGGAAACCTGCAATTATAAAGATTACAGCATTACCTTTGACCTTCCGCCATACAGTGCGGCAATCTTTGTATTTTAAAAGGTTAAGAAGCATAAAATAAATGCCGAAATAAAGGGTGAATGTATTTATTACATTCACCCTTTTATAGTGAACCGGCTGGTAAATACAGCGGTGTTTATTTTTCTACAGTTGAGGGCAGACCTATGAATATTAATTTTGAAAGAACAGAAAAAAGTACTGTTCATACCCACTCAAATGTAGACAGGAGTACAACTACATATCGTAGTTCTGAAAGCACAGGGAAGGTGCGGCAGAACAATTTTGCATTGGACATTTCTGGCACAGTTATGGATAACAGCGCTTACTTTGGTCACGGACGGACCGCAGAAGAGGTTATGCAGGAAGCAGGGCAGCAGGATATTACTGCCCGCAGAAACTATATGGCAGTTATGTCTAATTCCATGTCTGACGAGGATTTTGCAAGGCTGCAAAGAGATGGATTTCATCCGGGCAGCACAGAAATAGAAACAGTTGTAACGATTGTCGACCATATAAAAACTGCTTTAATGAAGGGCGGTACCAGTATTGTCGGTTATACCGATACACTGGGGAATAAACAGCTTGAAGATATTACAGGCAGCAGGACTTTTGCGAATGAACTGAAAAATCAGTTTGAAAAATATGATATTCCATTGACGGAAGATAATATAGAAGCGGTGAAGGAAGCATGGAGAACCATGGAGGAAGTTCAGGATTTTCCTGAAGGAAGTATGAAGTACATGGTGGAAAATGAACTGGAGCCTACGGTAGAAAATTTATACCTGGCACGTTTTTCCGCTGCGGATGACGGCAGCCGCCAGGGAAGAGGATATTATGCGGCGGGAGAAGTTAATGGCTATTATGCAAAGAAGCCGGAAAGCATTGATTATGAAAAACTGATGCCTCAAATAGAAAAGGTTATACAGGAAGCCGGATTTTCGGTTGATGAGAATACTCTTTCGGAAGCCAGGTGGCTGATTGAAAAGGGAATACCGCTAAATGAAGATACTTTTTCCAGAATGCACCGGATAAAAGGACTTTCTTTACCTGAAAGCGCAGAGGACTTTTTACAGTCCGCATCAGCGGCGATTGCAGACGGCATATCCCCCGGCGCAGCGGATATCAGTAAAAAGCAAAGCTTTCTTATGCAGGCAGTGACCATAAAGGAAAAAACAGAGCAGCTGGATGAACAGACAGCAGATGTGATTCTGGCAAGAGAACTGCCGTTTAACCTTAAGAATTTATTTTATATTTTTGATGAAATGCAAAAAGGCAGCAGCCGGACATCGGAGAAAACTGCAGAGGGCAGTACGGCTGTAAATCTTCATGGGAGAAGGCTGCTGGAGGAAGTAAGACTTTCCATGACCGTAAGCGCCAATTTAAAGCTTTTGAAAAGCGGTTTCAGTATTGAAACGGCCCCCATGGAAGAGCTGATCAGCAGGCTGAAGGAAGCGGAAAACAGCTACGGGATGGCTTTAGTGCAGGAAACGGATGGGCAGGCTGCAAAGGAAAAAAGCAGTTTATATCATCAGACACTGTATACGCTTGAAAGTATTAAAACAGCTCCGGCCGCAATAGCGGCTGCCGTATCGGAAACAGATACCCTGCCGGAAGTAAATGAAGCCGGAAAAATAAAAGAATCCGAATACAAAAAAGCCGGAGAAAGCTATGAAGCGCTTATGACAGCGCCGCGGAAGGATATGGGTGATTCCATTAATAAGGCTTTTCAAAATGTGGATGATATTCTTGCGGACCTTCATAAAGAAGCTACTGAAGAAAACAGAAAAACCATCAGAATTCTCGGCTATAACAGTATGGAAATGACAGAAGAGAATTTTGAAAAAGTCAGGCAGTCCGAAGCTCTCTTAGCAGAAGTAGCAGAAAAAATGAAACCGGGAACGGTGCTTTCCATGATAAGAGAAGGTGTGAATCCCCTTACAATGTCCCTTGAAGAGCTTAGAACTTATTTGAATGAAAAAGCACCTGATACAGCGCAGGAGTTGGAATCCTACAGCCGGTTTTTGTATAAGCTGGAGAAGAAAAAAGAAATTTCACAGGAAGAGCGAAGTGCATTTATCGGTATCTACAGATTGCTCAGACAAGTGGAAAAAGGCGATGATGCAGCTTTGGGAGCGGTAATGCAGACAGGTGTTTCTCCCACGCTTCAAAATCTTCTTACAGCAGTCAGAAGCAGTAAGAGAAGACAGATAGATTATCAGATAAATGACAGATTCGCCGGCGTAGAGTCCAAAAGGCCGGATGTTGAATCCATTACGGATCAGATTGAAAAAGGCTATGTAAAGACCAGACAGGATTTAGAAGAAGCAATATCGGATGAGCAGACCGAAAGGGCGCAGGCGGAATTTGAACATTCCATATTTGAAGGTGTCAGAAATGCAGCAGGCAGTGAGGAAGCGGTTTTAAGACTGCTTGTGGATTACGGACAGCCGGTAACGGCAGACAATCTTCTGACAGCGGGAGAACTGCTGAAGGGTTCCTATAATGGGTTTAAAAAGTTCAGAGAGCTGTTTGAGGAAAACGGGGAGGCGGATTTTGAAACGGAAGATTTTCCGGAAAGGCTCACTGACAGCAGCTCTGCGGTGAAAGCATATGAGGATTTTTCCGGCAGGATACAAAATGTGCTTGAGAAAATTGCTTTCTCGGGGGAAAAGGCGTCATTGGATATAAAAGATATGGGTATTTTTTACAAGCAGATTACTTTTATGAAATCAATGGCCAGAGAAGAAAATTTTGAAATGCCGGTGGAGATTAACGGAGAACTTACAGCAGTTAATTTAAAGATGATTCATAAAAACGGCGGGGAGAGCAAGGTTGCGGTTACTCTGGAAACAGAAGCGCTGGGTAAATGTGCAGCTGAGTTCACCTACACAGCTTCCGGCTTGTCGGGCTACAGCATCTGCAGCAAAAAACAGGGAACCGAAATGATGTCCGGAAACAGGGAATTGTTTGAAAAAAGGCTTTTAAAAGAAAATATTTCGGCAGGAGATATTCATTTTATTACCGGCGAAAATCTTAATCTGCAGGATTTTTCCTTAAAGCTGAGTAAAGACAGGATATCGGGACAGACACCGGATGCCCTGTACAAAGCGGCTAAGGCATATATAGGTTTTGTACAGGAAATCAGTAAATAGAAAGGGAGTATAAAAATGAGAATCAGTTATAATGCATCGGCAGTTCTTGCCAACAACTCACTGTTAAAAAATGACAATAAATTATCGGAGTCTCTGGCAAGGCTTTCATCAGGACTTAAAATCGTAAATGCCAAGGATAATCCGTCAGGACTTGCCATGTCAAAGAGAATGAATGCACAGATAGAGGGAGTGGGCGTAGCGACCCAGAACGCAGGTGACGGTATTTCTGTTATCGAAATAGCAGACGGAACCTTAAGTGAGATTCATGATATGCTGCAGAGAATGAATGAACTTACAGTAAAGGCTGCTACAGGAACTTTGACGGAAGAAGATCGGGGAATCGTTGATAATGAGGTACAGCAGCTGAAGGAAGAGATTACCAGAATTGCATCGGAAACACAGTTTAACGGACAGAATATTCTGGACGGCTCTTTTGATTTAAAAGGCTATACGGACAATGTGGATGTAAAGGTTGCTTATTACAGTGACGATGTCCTTGCGGGGGCATATGAAATCACGGCTATGACCATCAGCTATGATGCGGAAGGAAATATTGACCAAAATGCGGCAGCGGCATCCTTTAAGGGAGGAGCCGGATTTCCTGCTGATGCCAAAGTTACTCAGACGGACGGAAATATTGTTACGATCACAGGAAGCCAGAAATTTGAATTGAAGTTGGAAATTAAATCTCAGAACGTTACAAGCCTGGCTTCATTAAAAATGAATCTGGAAGGTTTTGGTGCAATGGATATGCAGATTGGTGCAAATGAAGGGCAGCAGCTTGGTATCCGCATCCCTAAGATTTCTCTTGAAAATATGGGAATTTCTTCTTTGGATGTTACAACATCGGAGAAGGCTCAGGATGGAATTACCAGGGTAGATACGGCAATAAAATATATTTCCGGTGTGAGGAGCCGTCTGGGTGCATATCAGAACCGTCTTGAGCATACAATCAACAGTCTTGATATTACATCAGAAAATATGACAGCTGCTTATTCCCGCATTATGGATGTGGATATGGCGGAAGAAATGACGGAATATACCACATTACAGGTTCTTTCCCAGGCCAGCACTTCCATGCTTGCCCAGGCAAATGAAAGACCGGCTCAGGTTTTACAGTTACTGCAATAAAATACATAAAGTATGGCAAATCGTGAAAGGCAGGAACAGCAATGACGAAGGAATTGAAGCAGCAGTTTACATTAAAAATATCTAACGCCAATAAAACCCAGCTGGTGGTAATACTTTATGAAATGCTGCTGGTGTATATAGAAGAAGCGAAACAGGCTTACAGAAATCAGGATAAAGCCGGTTTCAGGCAGGAAATTAAGAGAGCAAAAGGATGCCTGCACGAACTGATGGCATCGCTCCATTTTGAATATGCGCTTTCGGGAAATCTGCTGCAGCTTTATGCATATGCAGATAAAGAACTGACAAGAGCAGATATCAGGTTCAGTCTGGAAGAACTTGTCCATGTGGAAGGAATTATGAAAAAACTTCATGACGCCTATGAAACAGTCAGTGCACAGGACACCTCGGCTCCGATAATGGCCAATACACAGACTGTTTATGCTGGGCTCACTTATGGAAAAAATGACTTGACGGAAAGCTTAGCCGATGAGGGAAGCAGCAGGGGTTTCCGCATTTAAAGAGGCAAAATGTTCTTTTTCTTCAGGCAGCATATTAAGGTGTGCTGCCTGTTCCATTAAAAATTTATATCGCTTCAGAACCGAGTTTACTTCGTAGATATAGCAGTCGATTAAATCCGGTTCGGTAACATTATCAAAGCCCGCATATGCAATTTCCAGGGCTTTTTTTGTTTTTTCCAAATCAGACAGCAGCGCATTTCTTTCGATTTCCCGTTCAGACAGAGTCCTGTTTGTTTGAGAGGACTGGCTAAAAAACATTTTCATAATGACCTCATTTCTGCTTTTAAGGGCGCAGTATTAAAATAATTATGGCCCCGGCATATGTGCTTGTTACATAATATTCCGGTATTATCCAATAATTGCCTTTGAAAAGAAGTATAGGCAGAAAATTTGTTGTTTATTCAGGAAACAGCAAAACATGGAATATTTGAAAAACAAGGACATATATTATTATGAAAAACAATGGGCGGATAGATATGAATACTTACAGCGGTGGATTTTGGATTTTAGGAATACTTGCAGTTGTTCTTTTAATAGGTGCCCTGAAAAATCGTGCAGAGCTTATTATCAACTTTGTGCTCAGGGGAGTGCTTGGCATGCTGATGATTTATTTTGTGAATTTTTTTCTGGCCGGCAGGGTGCCGGGAATGGAAATCGGATATAATCCGGTTACGTTTATAACTTCGGGCATTCTTGGGTTTCCGGGTGTTTTAATGCTGTACGGAATTAATTTATATATGATTATTTAATGTGGTATTTTATAGGATAGAAATGGTCTTTGGTTATTTTTAAATCGCTCAAAAGCCTTGTAATTTCAATGGTTTTGGAATTTTGATAATGCTGTAATTATCGAAATTTTATACAAATGTACTAAAATTTAAAAAGATGAAAATAATTACTTTACATAAGCAAAAATCTCTTATATAATTCAGATTACAAACTACAGACGGTCTTAGTTAGTATCTATTATTTATTCTATGGAGGAATGATATAACATTTCTCAAAAGGTCTTAGGAAAGTTTCTTTCCGCCTTTTCAAATAGTAAAAAGCAGCTTGAAATTTTAACAGCAAAGCAGAAAGGGGTTATGATTGGACAAAAGAATCCTTGCGATTTTTGATGGTGAGGAGGGCTACGCATATCGTCTTATGGATTATATCGGCGGGAAAGAAAATATTCCCTTTGAAATCCATGTCTTTACAAAGAAGGACAAGTTCCTGCCTTATGCACAGAAGGAGGAAATCGAGTGCCTGCTCATATCGGAAAGCGTATATCAACAGGAAATTGAGCAACTGAAAATACCGCACATTATTATTCTCAGCGAAAACGGAAACAATTTAAACCGTGCCTTGTGTCACATTAATAAATATCAGTCCTGTGAAAATGTATTGCGGGAAGTAATGGAATATTACACGGAAAAAGTGCAGGATACAAAAACAGTTCTCAGAACAGGCAATAAAAAGATGCATATCATCGGAATCTATACACCTGTAGGAAGGTGTCTTCAAACCACATTTTCATTGACCCTGGGTCAGATGCTGGCCCGCCGCTATAAAACCCTTTATTTAAATTTTGAAGCATACTCAGGACTGGGCAGGATGCTGAACAGAGAATTTAAAAATGATATCTCTGATTTGGCTTATTACTTTAACTGTGCCAGGGAAAAATTGTTTTACCGCATGGAAAGCATGGTGGAAAGCATTAATGGAATGGACTTTATACCGCCGGTGGAAATATATCAAAATCTTGCGGGAATCAGGGGTACGCAGTGGGTGGATTTGTTCGGGGAAATTGAAAAAATAAGTGAATATGAATTTCTTATTCTGGATTTGACGGACAGTCTTATGGATTTGTGGGAGGTTTTACAAAGCTGTGACCGTATCTATACCATTGTGCGGGAAGATGCGCTGGCATTGGCAAAAGTTGAGCAATATGAAAAAGCATTGGAGGAAATGAAATATGGAGATATCACAACAAAAACGAAAAAATGGAATCTGCCGGTTTTCAGACAGCTTCCCCTGCATTTCGGAGAACTGACTTATGGAGAACTGGCAGGATATATCAAAAGAGAAGTTTTCCCTGACTTATTCCGGGAAGAGTGAAATATCGGAAAAAGAATTCAGTATTTTACAAAGCCGTATTCTTGACAGGATGGATTTATCCAGACAGATGAATGAAGAAGAAATACGGGATGCCATTGATGAGGAAATTCTCAGGGAAGGAAAAGCAAGGTATTTGGGCTTTGGAACTAAGGCAGCCCTGCGAAAGGAAATCTTTTATGAAATCAGACAGCTCGGCATTTTACAGGATTTAATTTATGACCCGGACATCACTGAGATTATGGTAAATGGTACTGAACCGATTTTTATAGAAAAAAGAGGAAAACTGGAGAGACTTAATATCCGGTTTGAGTCTGTCGAAAAACTGAATCATGTGATTCAGCAGATTGTTGCTGATTGCAACAGAGTCGTTAATGAGGCCTCGCCTATTGTGGATGCCAGACTTAAGGACGGCTCAAGAGTAAATGCGGTGCTTTATCCGGTGGCACTGAACGGGCCTGTATTAACTATCAGACGGTTCCCGGACAAGGCCATTACCATGGAACAGCTGAATGCAATCGGCTCTGTAAGCAGGGAGGCTTCAGCTTTTTTGGAAAAGCTGGTTAAAGCAGGCTGTAATATTCTTGTCAGCGGAGGAACGGGCTGCGGAAAAACTACGTTTCTAAATGCTTTATCGGGGTTTATTCCGAAGGAGCAAAGGGTTATAACGATTGAAGACAGTGCAGAGCTTCAGTTGCAGGGACTTCAGAATCTGGTCCGGCTGGAAACAAGAAATGCCAATGTGGAAGGCTGTCTTGAGATAACCATAAGGGATTTAATAAGGGCTTCTTTGAGGATGCGGCCGGACAGAATTATTGTAGGCGAGGTAAGAGGAAAAGAAGCGGTAGACATGCTTCAAAGTGTCAATGTAGGACACTGTGCCATGACAACGGTACATGCCAACAGCGCAAGGGACGTAACCAGCCGGCTTGAGACCATGGTTTTAATGGGCATGGAACTTCCGGTTGCTGCCATTCGCAAGCAAATTGTTTCAGGATTCGATATTCTCATTCACTTAGGAAGGTTAAGGGACGGCAGCAGGCGTGTAATGGAAATTGCAGAGCCGGTTTCAGTGGTTGACGGAGAAGTTAAGCTTCATATGTTATACCGGTTTGAGGAAAAAGGTCAAAGCCGGGCGGGACTGGTGGCAGGAGAACTGGTAAAGGTAGGGGAACTTAGAAATGTTGAAAAACTTAAAGCGGCAGGGTATCAGGAGTGAATTATTTTTTCCTGTGTCTTTAAAAGAAAAAATTGTTTTGTGCATAAAAGGAGCCTTAGTTGTTGTTCTTGTGGATTTCTGCTTTTACCGCAGCATAGCGGCGGCTGTCTGTCTTTTTCCTGTGGGTTATTGGTTTTATCAAACGGAAAAAAAGGAACTGATACACAAAAAGAAGGAAGAAGCAGGAATGCAGTTTAAAGAACTGCTGCTTCTTACGGTTGCCGGACAAAAGGCCGGATATTCGGTAGAAAATGCATTTTTAAAAAACTATGAGGATATGGCAGCTCTTTACGGGAGAGAAAGTTATGTCTGTCTTATGCTGAGAGAGGTAAAAAGCGGGCTTAATAATCATTTATCCGTTTCGGATTTGTGGAAAAAAATTGGGGAATGCAGCGGCATTGTGGAAATAAGAGAATTTTCGGAAGTATTTTCCATAGCAAAGGAGAGCGGCGGCAATATGACAGCGATTATGGAGAGAACTGCAGAAACCATCAGCAGCAAAGCGGAAACTCGAAAGGAAATAGAAACCTTGTTAAGCGCAAGGAGACTGGAACAGAAAATAATGAACATCATGCCTTTTTTCCTGATTATTTATGTGAATTTTACATCGCCTGATTATTTCAGAGGTCTTTATCATTCCCTGCAGGGGGTTATCATTATGACTTTTTGTTTTCTGGTTTATATAAGTGCCTATCTTTTGGGATATAAAATTGCTGCTGCTGAAGTTTAAAAGGAGGACATGATGGCAGTAGTAAGAAAAAGTATAATCAAAAATCTTCCGTTTAATTTCTATGGATGGATTCACAGGTATTGTCGGGAAAAAATAGATTCCGAAATAGAAAAACAGCTGGCACAGCTGTATCCGGGCGAAAATGTAAAAAGGAAATATCGGGAGTATCAGGGGAAAAAATACCTTATTATGATGACAGTAATTGTGATTGGGATTGCAGCTGCCTTCTGCATACATCTGAGCAGCCGGATGCAGGGCAGACTGGCAGAGGGAAACCATTTATACAGAAATGAATGGGGAGAGGGAAGTTATTTTGTCACATTATCTGCGCAGACGAATAAGGGCGAGACAGAGCTGGATTACGAAGTGAAAGAGCGGGTTCTTTCAAAAGAAGAAACAGAGATATTGAAAAAGCAGGCTTTAGAAATACTGCCGGAGGCAATTATCGGAAATAATGAAAGCCTGATAAAAGTAAAAACAGATTTAGATCTCATTACCCGGCTGGAAGGATATCCTTTTGCAATTACATGGCAAAGCAGTAATTATGAAAGAATAAGAACAGACGGAAAGGTACTGACAGATGGCCTTGGAGCAGAAGGAGAACGGGTAGTTTTGACCGCTGTTTTTTCATACGGAGAGGAACGTTGGAGCCGGGATATTGATGTTACACTGTTTCCGGAAGCTTTACAGCCGGAACAGCAATATTTGAATGCCGTAAAACAGCTGCTGGCAGATAATGATAAGCTTTCTGAAACAAGCAGTGAATTCGTCCTACCCGATAAAATGAATGATGAACCGATTGCCTGGGAGGAAAAGAAGCAGGACGACAGCTATATGCTTGTGATATCCGGAATTATAGGTGCTGCATTGATTGCCTGGGGAATGAAAAGAGACCTGCAGCAGAAAAACAGACTGAGAAATGAAGACATTATAAGGTTTTATCCTGAGTTTGTCTGCAAACTGCAGCTGTATATGGGAGCCGGGCTGACAGCAAAAAACGCATTTGTAAAAATAGGAAGAGATTATCAGAAGGATAAGGGCAAAACAGGTAAAAAAATTTACTTATATGAAGAAGTGCTGGTTTCAGGCTATCAGCTTATGAATGGCATACCGGAGGATGTGGTCTATCGGGAATGGGGAAAAAGGTGCGAAGAAATGCATTGCAGAAAACTTGGGTTTTTACTGGCATCACATCTGAAGCGGGGGAATGATAAAATTTTATCTCTGCTTTCCGAGGAAAGGGATTTGTCAATGGAAGAACGAAAAGGCAGGGCCAGACGGCAGGGGGAGGAGGCAGGAACCAAATTGCTTTTTCCCATGATATTAATGCTGATAGTGGTAATGTTTTTAGTGCTCCTTCCGGCACTTAACGGTTTCGGAAGTATATAAGATGACAGAAATGAATCATTATGAACAATAAAAAGCGAAAGGACGAAAAAGGAATGAAAGGTAAATTGAGAAGGTTTTTAATAAATAACAAAGGAATGGGAACTGTGGAAATGATTTTGATTATTGTGGTTTTAATTGGTCTGGTGCTTATTTTTAAAACCCAGATACAGGAGCTGGTAGGAACCGTATTTCAAAAAATAGCTGCAGACAGTTCGGCAATTCTGGCATGATGAAAGGATATTTAACGGTATTTATGTCACTGTCTTTATCTGTTCTCATAGGATTTGTGCTTCTTCTGACAGGTAATGCCACCAGAAATGCTGAAAAAGTACGGCTGGAAGGAATTGCAGATATAGGAATGAATTCTGTTCTGGCAGAATTTGATATTGAATTACATAAAAGATATGGTCTTTTATATATTGATGCGTCTTATCTTGGAAGACAGCCATCCGTTTCCAATCTGGAAGACAGACTGGCTTTTTATATGAAGAAAAACATAGGCAATGGGTCGGAAAATAAGCCCTGGGGAAATATAACCCTTAAAGAAGTAAGGGTCACGGAAATAAGAACAGCGGCCGAAGGTAATGGAAACTCTATGAAAAATCAGGCAGTCTGCTATGTGGAGGATTACGGTATTGAAAGAAAAGAGGCGGATGCTTCAGGTTATCTGAATGAAGTAAAAGAACTGGATAACAGAAATCCCCGGCAGGAATGGATTTCTCTGGAGGAGCAGATAGCGGGAATGGAGCTTCCTTTCATTCAAAATGAAAAGGGAGAATGGGAGGAGGTTCCGTTGGGGAATCCGGCAGACAGAATTTTCGGATTTTTGGGAAGCGATGTGTTGTATCTATTGGGAGTGGATATGAATGGCGTGGGTACAGGCTGTATACAAAAAGAAACCTGTATTTCACACAGAGAGATTGCCAATATCACAGGCGCACCGGTAAAAGCAGCGGACGACAGGATGTTTATTTCTTATCTTTTTGAAAAAATGGGTAATTACAGGGAAGTAAAAGAGGATTCTTTTTTGAATTTCCAGTTGGAATATATTGTCCATGGCCGGTTATCTGATTATGAAAATCTGGAAGCTGCGGCAGAAAAGCTGTTGGACTGGAGATTCGCAGCTGCCGTAAACCGGGTTTTCGGGGATGGAGGATTATATGCTGAGGCGGCAGCAGCCTCAGATGAATTATTGGCTGTTCAATTAAAAACGGAGTTTCGCCGGCCTGTTACGGAAAGCATTCTATATGCATGTGCATATCTGGAAGCGATTGCGGAGGTCAAATGTCTTCTTGCAGGAGGCAGTATCAATATAGGAGAAGAAAATTTGTCGGTGGGAGTAAGTCAGGTATTGGAAGGTGTTATACCGGCGGCAGCAGTATCTGAAGCAGACGGTCTTAATTACGGGCAATATCTTGCGTGCATGCTGTTTTTCCTTGATGAGGATGTCCGAAATCTTCGAAGCATGGATATTATGGAAATGGATATCAGATATTTGACAGGGAATATTGCTTTTGCCATGGACTGGTGCGTTGAAAGATATACTTCACAGATTACAGCCTACGGCGGATGGAATCATGAATATGTTCTTCGCAGGACTTATGGATATTATTAAGACGGAAAGGAGGGAAAAAAAGATGCTCTCTTCATTAAATAACATCAAGCAACTTCAAACTAAATTCAAGGCCCTTTCTCTCATCAAGTCGTTAAAGAGAGTATCTTTTTTTCCCTCTTTTTATCTTAGAGGAAGTATGGCTCTGGAAGGAAGCCTGGTGCTTCCGCTTCTTTTGCTTTTTATGATGACCTTATTATTCGGGCTTGAAATAATAAGATTTCAAAGCTGTGTTTTTGAGGCAATGCACCAAAGCGGAAGTAAAATTTGCTTTTCGGCATACAGGGAGGAATATGGTGAAGCTGATGATGAAAATTCCGGTGTTAATGCGGCAGGAAACATGGTCAGGCAGTATCTGGGAGCGCAGTTTTTACCATACTTGTGTGTGGACGGAGGAAAAGACGGACTTTCAATTCTGGAAAACAAAAACAGCGGAAGAAAAGGAAATATGGAAATAGAAATATCTTATGATATAAAGCCCTTTATATGGTGGCTGCCGATTGGCGGCATTACTGTAAATGACAGATTTTTCGGACATGGGTTTATAGGATATACCGGAGATATGAATGCTGAAGAGGAAAAGAAGCCGGAGATTTATGTATATATTACACCGTCCGGAAGTAAATATCATGTTTCTGAGGAATGTACGTATCTGAAGGTTAAAATTTATGCAGTATCGGGAGAGGCACTGGAAGAAAAGCGTAACGGTTCCGGAGAAAAATACTATGCCTGTGAGTGGTGCAGGCCTCAGGATGAGGGACTGGTTTATCTGACTGACTGGGGAAACAGGTATCATGGCAAAGCCGATTGTCCTGCCCTGAAAAGAACAGTGTATATAGTGCCCCTTTCCGAAGCAGGACTGAGAACCCCATGCAGTAAATGCGGGTAGAAGGAAATAGAAAATATGTATGAAAAAGCAGGATATTGTATGATGTTGCTTACGCTGGGGTATTTGTCTGGCAAAGATATTAAATTAAAGAAGATATCTGTAGTACCGTTATTGGTATCAGGTATATTGTCGGTGATATATGTGCTTGCAGGGAAAGGGATGAGTATGGAGTATTTCATGGTTTGTATGCTGCCGGGAATGCTTTTCCTCTTACTGTCTTTGCTGACAGGAGAAAAAGTCGGATATGGGGATGGTGCGGTTTTGCTGGTGATGGGATTGTGGACAAATGGTTTCTTCTGCATGATGGTAACCTGTATGGCAGTTTTTCTTTCAGGCTTATATTCCGTTTACCTTTTACTGAAAGGGAAAAAAGAACTGATACCGTTTGTCCCTTTTTTGCTGGCAGCCATGGAGGTGATGCTTTTATATGAATAAGAGTTTGAACATGAATAAGAACTGGAATATGAATAAAAATTGGAATGGTTATTTGACGGTGGAAGCGTCCCTGGTGATGCCTCTGGTTATCATGATTTATCTGCTTATGATTTTATGCGGATTCTATTTGTATAACAGGTGCGTAATTTCTCAGGACAATTATTTGCTTGCTTTCAGGGGAAGCAGGTTTACCGATGCAGGAAAAAATTACGGAGAAGTAATATATGGAGAAATGGAACAAGGTAATGACAGTAATCATCAATATATTCTGGAACGCATGGAATATAAAAGCCGGCTGTATCCCTTCTGCAATGTAAATCAGAGGAAGGCAGAAGATACCGGTAATAAGGTGGTTGTTACAACGGCAGGCTATAAAGGGGCACTTGTGATGAAAAAAGAAGCAGAAAGAATAAATATATTGGAAATAGTAAAGAAAACAAGGAGATAGGGTATGATTGAGAAAGAATATTATAAGGATTTTCGTCATAATTATATTATTTTAAAAGTTTTGGATTTTTCTATTGATATGTATCAATGCAAAATGATAACCGGCAATAAAATAGGAGGATTACTTGCGTGTCAGGAAAGACACATTAATGGAGATATGCTTTTATATTATGAAATTACTTCGAAGCAAAGCCTTGCATATCTTTATGAAAACAGTCATATCGATTGCCGGCAGCTTCGGAAGTTTTTTGTGCAGCTTAAAATGGTATGGGAAGGCTTATCCCGGTATCTGCTGGACGAACGGAATCTGCTGCTGAACCCTGAATATATATATGTGGATGTGGAAACGCAGGAATTATTTTTTATTTATTATCCTTGTGAAACAGAAGAAAAGTATATTACATCCCTGTTGGAATTTTTTGCGAATAAGGTAGACGCTGAAGATAATGAAGCGGTGGAAATAACATATAAAATGTTGGAACTGGTAGAAAAAGAACAATTTGTCTTAGATGAAGTATTGCAGTGGTTTGAACAGGATTATGAAGTATCCGGAGAAACAAAGGCAGAACGGTTTGATAACCATGAATATCAGAAAAGCTTTCAGGAAGATGAGCAGGAGGAAGAAGCTCCGGAGATAACAGCAGATTCCGGCAAGCTGAACTGTTTATCCGGAAGGGCGGCTTTTATCAGTTTATTTACAGGAGCAGCAATTTCAGGGATTCTTTGCTATATAATTTATGGTTATCAATTAACGGAAACGGAAAAAATTTACTGCTATGCAGGAATATTTATGGCGGGTATATTGCTGCTTGCCGGAGGAATAGGATTACTTTATGAAAAGTTTGGCAGGAAAAGTCCTTTTTTGCGGAATAAACCGGTCATCCTGGGAAAACGGGAAGATGAAGGAGATGAAAAACCCTTCCAGAAAACAATGGTTTGCGAAAGCGTGCAGGAAAAATTAAATCAATCTTATGGGAATACAGTGTTTATTCCATGGGTGGAAAGCAGTGAAAATAAACTGTATGGAGTGGGAAAAGGAAATAAAAACCATATTGATTTAAGCAGGCTTCCTATTACAGTAGGGAAACTGGCAGGAAGTGTTGACATGGTAATTACAGATCAGAGCATCAGCCGAAGGCACGTAAAATTTGCACGGGAAGGAAACAGAATTTATATGACAGACCTGAATTCCACGAACGGAACCTTTAAAAATGGATTGCGCCTGGAGCCTAATACATCGGAAGTGTTGGAACCGGGAGATGAAATAAAATTAGGAAAATTGAAATTTATTTACAGATAATGAAATTCGCTTTATACTTAATGTAGTATGCTTGTTTCAAAATGAAAGGACAGATTTCTATGAAAATATATATTTACTATGGTGGAAGAGGATTGATAGATGACCCTACATTGTATGTAATTAATAAAATGGAAGAAGTATTTCAGGAGCTTCATGTAACTGTGGAGCGCTTTAATTTGTATGAATTAAAAAATAATATTACTACATTACCTCAGACCATAAAGGAAGCTGACGGCATTGTGCTGGCTACGACGGTGGAATGGTTTGGAATAGGCGGATATATGCAGCAGTTTTTGGATGCGTGCTGGTTATATGGGGATAAGGAAAAAATTTCTAAGACATATATGTGCCCAATTGTCATGTCCACAACATATGGTGAAAGGGAAGGAAAACTGAATCTGGCTAATGCATGGGAGATACTGGGAGGGCGTCCCTGCAGCGGTATCTGCGGATATATTTCAGACACATCGATTTTTGAGGATAATGATGAATATATTAAAATAATTGAAAAAAAAGCGGAAAATATGTACCGCACTATTAATCAGAAAATGGCAAGCTTTCCTGCTAGCAATCAGGCTGTTAAAAAGATGGTATCCATAACTAAAAACACGGATTTAACACCTCAGGAATCAGAGCAGCTTTCGAGATATGCGTCTGATGACAGTTACGTGAGAAGACAAAAAGAAGATATACAGGAGTTGACGAGCCTTTTTCGGGATATGATGGGAAATGGTGAGTCTGAAGAAGGAGAAGAAGAGTATATCAGGGATTTTCAAACTCATTTTGTTCCTCAACCCGGATTTAAAGCGGTTTATAAAATTCAGATTGAAGGAAAAAAAAGACCTCTGATTATTGAAATTAATGGGGCGGAAAATAATTATTATTATGGGAATGCATCTTCCTGTGATGTGGAGATACGAATGAAAAAGGAGACCATGGACGATATTATTTTTTCGCGTATGACTTTTCAAAGGGCCTTTATGGGAGGCGCCATGAAAATGAAAGGTGATTTCAGGATACTTCGTACTTTGGACCAGATTTTTGTTTTTATGGGAAAAACCATATAAAATATATGAATATAAAAAGGAGATCGGATGATGAAAGACGATAATTGTATTTTTTGTAAAATCGCAGCAGGAGAAATTCCTTCTAAAACTCTTTATGAGGATGAGCAGTTTCGCGTGATTTTGGATTTAGGACCGGCAACCAGAGGGCATGCACTGATTCTGCCCAGGAATCATTATGGAAATATCTATGAGCTGCCGGAGGAAACGGCGGGTGATGCAATGAAGCTTGCAAAGAGGATGGCAGGCCTGATGACAGATAAGCTGCACTGTGACGGATTTAATATACTGCAGAATAATGGAGAAATAGCAGGTCAGACAGTATTTCATTTTCATATGCATTTAATTCCCCGGTATAAAGATGACGGGCAGGTAATCAGCGGGAAGTCGGGAAGTGCATCTTCGGAAGAACTGGAAGAGATTAAAAATATTATTATCGGCTAAAAGACCATAGTAAATATCAGTCATGGAGAAAGCGGAATGAGAACAATTCATGTAGATGAAGTAATCAAAAACGTAAAAGAGATGTGCATTGAAGCTAATCATTTTCTTACTGAGGATATGGATATGGCTTTAACAAAAGCCGGGAAGACTGAAAAGTCGCCGTTGGGTAAACAGATTCTCGGCCAGCTTAAGGAAAATCTTTGTATTGCAGCTGAAGATATGATACCCATTTGTCAGGATACCGGTATGGCAGTTGTTTTTGTGGAAATTGGTCAGGATGTCAGAATTGAAGGCGGGCTTTTGACAGATGCTGTTAATGAAGGGGTACGGCAGGGATATATCGAAGGATTTTTGCGGAAGTCGGTGGTAAAAGACCCTATTTTAAGGGAAAATACAAAAGATAATACGCCTGCAGTAATTCATTATGATATAGTTGCCGGTGAAAAAATTAAAATTACAGTTGCACCAAAGGGATTTGGAAGTGAGAACATGAGCAGGGTTTTTATGCTGAAGCCCGCAGACGGAATCGAAGGTGTGAAAAATGCAATTCTTACTGCAGTAAAAGATGCAGGTCCTAATGCCTGTCCGCCTATGGTTGTGGGAGTAGGAATAGGCGGTACCTTTGAGAAATGTGCATTATTGGCAAAGCAGGCATTAACAAGACCGGTGAATCAGCACTCTGATATTCCCTATGTGAAAGATATGGAAGAAGAGTTGCTTTGCAGGATTAATAAGACCGGCATTGGACCGGGAGGACTTGGCGGAAGTACTACAGCGCTTGCAGTGAATATTAATACATATCCTACGCATATTGCAGGACTTCCCGTAGCAGTAAATATTTGCTGTCATGTGAACAGACATTGTGTCAGGGAACTATAAATGTAAATCTTTCTTCTATATTAATAGTGTAATTATTCTATATGTAGTAGCTGACATTTGTATTTAATACTATATAAGGAAAGGAATTATAATGGATAAGCATATAACAGTTCCATTTGGTGAAAAGGAAGCAAGGGAATTAAAAAGCGGTGATTATGTATATTTATCAGGTATTATTTATACAGCAAGGGATGCCGCCCATAAGAGAATGTATGAAGCTTTAGAGCAAGGCGAAGAGCTGCCCTTTGATATTAGAAATAATATTATTTATTATATGGGACCTTCACCGGCCAGAGAAGGACGGCCTATAGGTTCAGCCGGACCGACTACTGCAAGCAGGATGGATAAGTACGCACCTGCCCTGCTTGAACTTGGTCAGAGAGGTATGATTGGAAAAGGAAAACGCTCTGAGGCTGTCCGCCAGGCGATTATTAAGAACAATGCAGTTTACTTTGCGGCAGTGGGTGGGGCAGGTGCTTTGTTGTCCAAGGCAATTGTCAGTTCTGAGGTTATTGCATATGATGATTTGGGAACGGAGGCTATCCGAAGGTTGGAAGTAAAGGATTTTCCTGTAATTGTGGTAATCGATTCAGAAGGAAATAACCTGTATGAGACAGCAGCGAAAGCTTATGCTGAGTTGGAAGCTTGATGATTGTTAAGTTGCTGCGGAGTATTTGACTCATAACAATAGGAGTAGGAACATTGAGAATTGTGTTGATGGTTTTAAGGCTTTTCTTTGTGGCACCGTATTATTTATTCCGAATTTGGTGGTGCGGAAAAAGCAAAAAAATTTCATTTGAAGAAACTTTCGATTTTATAAAAATGGTCACGAAAAAAGCAAACCATGCGGGGCGGGTAACAATTGAGTCATATGGTATTGAAAATATACCTGAGAAGGATGGGTTTATATTTTATCCAAATCATCAGGGATTGTTTGACGTATTGGTATTCCTGGAATCATGTCCCAGACCTTTTGCGTTTGTAATTAAAAAAGAAGCAAGTAATATTGTCTTGTTAAAGCAAGTAACAAGGGCGCTTGGTTCTTACGCAATGGACAGAGAAGATATCAGGCAGTCAATGCAGATAATAAATAAAGTTTCGGAGGATGTTAAAAAAGGGAAAAATTTTATTATTTTTCCGGAGGGAACCAGAAGCAGAAAGGGGAATGAATTACTGGATTTTAAGGGAGGAAGTTTTAAGAGTGCAACAAAAGCAAAATGTCCAATTGTCCCTTGCGCGTTAATTGACTCCTTTATTCCTTTTGATGAAAATTCTATTCGCCCTGTTACAGTAAAATTAATATACTTACCGCCTATGTACTATGATGAATATAAGGATATGAAGACGGTTGAAATAGCAGCAGAAGTAAAAAAGAGAATTGAAGCTGTGATTGCTCAATATCAAACGCAATGAGAGAAAGAAAGAGGAGAAAGAAAAAGTGTTTTATTTCCTCAGACAATGAGTCGGGCGCAGGCATTTGACTGAAAATTGAAAAATAAGTTGACAAACGAAACCGGCTTATGTATAATAACTTTTGCGTTGTGAAAAACTCATAACAAAATATTGGTAGCGGGAAGCAATTCAGATTATGGAGAAATACTCAAGAGGCTGAAGAGGCGCCCCTGCTAAGGGTGTAGGTCGTTCACGCGGCGCGAGGGTTCAAATCCCTCTTTCTCCGTTTTAGCTGCCAATAAATAACTGGTGGAAGTGCCGGAAGGATGGTGCTTCCAAATTTTTCGCTTATGGGCGAGGCAGTTAAAATTGTTTTCTGAATATGTATGATTTTTTTAAATTATGCATTGACAAATTTTTTGGATTAATGCTATAATAAAAACCCACCGCAAAGAGTGGAGGAAACGCAGGGTTTTGAAACAAAACACTGCAAAAAATAATTCAAAAAAGTTTTTAAAAAGCCTTGACAGCAAAAAACGCCTGTGATATTATATCAGAGTTGCGTCTGGGAAAGACGAAACAGCTTCCGGGTAAAAAGGAAGCATGCACCTTGACAAATAAACAGTAATGCAACCCTGAAAATTCTAAATGAGTAAGCATCCAAAGCGGATGCGCCTCTGAAGAAGATTCAGAGTACACATGGCCATAAAAGGCCATGGGAACAGTCATAAATGACTGTTTGGAAAACTGTCCATGACAGTTTTTTGTGAACAACCTTAAAAACAGTAAACAAGCTGGCTGGAAAGCAGGCAGCTTGAACGGTTAAA
>JAGASK010000040.1 GCA_017621815.1 Lachnospiraceae bacterium
ATAATTTGATTACAAGAAAATCATGGTAAAAATTTTTATAAAATTTAGTATCCCTATCATTTACACTTTACGGATTTTTTAAAAAACGGCTAATCATAGATGCACATTCTGCCCTGGTGGCCTGTCCTCTCGGCACTAAGCTTAATTGCCCGTTAACAGTTTTACCGGACAGCATATTTTTAGCTACTGCCCACTGCACATAGGGTTTCGCCCATCCGCTCACCTGACCGCTGTCAGGAAATTTTCCGAGCTCCGCTCTCATGGAAACATTATTCCCTTTAAAATCGGAATATTGATACAGCATTCTGGCAATCTGCTCCCTTGTGATATTATCTTTAATTCCATATCTTCCGTCAGAATAACCGCTTACAATCCCTTCTTTATAAGCCCAGATGATTGCCTTACTATACCATTTACCATCAGGAACATCACTGAAAATATTTTGATAGGATACATAAGGTGAGCCTTCCATACGATACAACACTACTGCAAATTCTGCTCTTGTCAAGCAGTCTTTCGGATTAAACAGTGTTTCGGATTTTCCTGTCATGATATCCTTCTCATAAACGTCCTTAACTGCTTCATACTGCCAGTTGCCTTCTATCATAGGAACATCGGTAAACGGAAAATCCTTACAATAAGAAACAGAATAATTTCCTGTAGCAGTTCCTGCGCCTAAAACACCATTATTGCCTTTCATATATAAATAATAGATATTTCCTGTCTTCATATCATAGCTGACAGTCTCACTTTTTCCCTTTTTAATGAAACTTTTCTTTAACTCTTCGCCCTGTGCTGATATTAACTTATATTCTATACTCTCATCAACATCTTTATTTACAATCTTAATCAAATAGCGTCCTGAATACTTTGGTACCAACTTATAATAGTCTACATCTTCATCTACGCAAAAATCGGTTTCATAAAGAATATTTTCACCCAATACATACGCCTCAGCCTCTGTATCTCCTTCATTATCCGCCTTATATTCATAACTTATCTGATAATTACCAACTTCGGACTCTAAATAGGAACTCTTAACATATATATAATATACCGTATTTTCTTCCAGCAACAAATTAATCGCTGTACTTTTCCCTTTTTTACTATAAACTGCTTCCAGTATGTCCTTTACTTTTTCTCCATAAACATTTTCCAGTTTTCCTTCCATTGTAGTGATATTGTCATTGTATAGCTTAATCTCATAGTGACCCGCTTTTTCAGTAGTGAATTTGTAATAATCAATATCACCAGCCACTGCTGTAGCATTATATACCTGTTTTTCAGTCAATACATACGCTGTTTCCCTGGTATTCCCCTCCAAATCTTCTATGTAACTAATCTGAAACCTGAAGTTTCCTGTCGATACCCTATTATATGCAGGACAGACTTTTACATAATAAGTCTGATTTGGTTCTAATTGATCGGAAAAATTACATTCTGTTTCCAATCTTAAATAATTGCTTTCATACAATTTTTCATCCAGAGCATCATACAAGGAAATACTTATTTGCTCATTAATGGATATGTTTTTACCATATAAAAGATAATTTCCCTGTCCGTTTTTTGTAGTAAACTTATACCATTTTTCCGTATTTTCCTGATTAAAATTGACTACATAATCTTCATTTAATGAAATTTCCACGGCAGTTTCCCTGGTGCTTCCACCTGCTGTTATACCTGCCTCCAGCAACTCATCTTCTATTTCATCTTCCTGAATTTCATCAGTGTTTACCTTTAATTCATCTGATAATTCCATTTCGTCCGGAACTATACTTGGTTCCGGCGTGACACTCACTTCGGGAATCACACTTGCTTCCGGCTCTATATCAGGCACTGCATCCGGAATACCTTTTTCTTCCGCACTTTCCTCAATCTTCTCAGGAGTTGCATTAACCTCCGATTCTTTACTTTCTTCCACTTCGGCAACAGGAGATGGGCTTTCTGCTGTTACTTGTTCTTCCTGCTCTGTCAAAGGTTCTTCCGCATAGGCTATCATGGAAGAACACAGCATACCGGCTGTTAATAATGCACACAATATCTTTCTTTTCATGTCTTCAGTTCCTTTCTTCATTTTGAGTATTATGCATTTTGATTATACCCCCCCCCGAAAATATTTTGTCAATATACCGCACATTAACATTTTTCAATTTTCATTTTATGCCAGCCCATAAACCTTAATAGAATAAAAGACACATACATAAATTCAAAAGAAGGTGTTCACCCGATTCATGAACACCTTCTTTAAGAATTTCTACTATATTTTTATAAATCTATTTTATTGATTCTTCTGAATAAACTTCGTAAGCATTACCGCGCACTCCGCTCTGGTAGCCTGTCCCTTGGGATTCATGTAATACCTGCCATCTTTCGTGCTTCCGCTAATCACACCGCTTCCGACAGCCCACTGCATATATTCCGTTGCCCAGCGGCTTACCTGCGCAGCATCCGCAAACTTTCCAAAATCCGCTCTTTCGTTTGTACCATATCCCTGTACTCTGGCAAATTCCATCAGCATCCTTGCCATCTGCTCACGTGTAATATTGTCATTGATTCCATATTTACCGTTTCCAAGTCCTGCCACAATACCTTTTTCATAAGCCCAGATAACAGCATCGCTGTACCACTTTCCTGCCGGTACATCCGAAAAGATGCTTTTATAAGTTACTGCCGGAGAACCTGCAAGACGGTAGATTACCGATGCAAACATGGCTCTGGTAAGAGGAACATCGGGCTGGAATTCTGAGGAATTTACCCCTGTCATGATTCCGTTTTCATATACGAATTTAATATTGTCATATTTCCAGTTTCCTTCCTTCATTGCAACATCTGCAAAGGGCCAGGATATTAATTCCCTCCAGCAGGGATTGGGATTAAAAATGTATCCGGTATCCATAGGCTTTGACAGGTACAGCCGGTTAAAATGAGAGGAAGGATAATTTTCAAAAGTAACCCTTTGGACGCCATCTCCCGTAAGCCTTACCTGATGTGTTCCGGAGGCTGCAAATTTAGTGTTTTTTCCCGCTCCTTCCGTAAAATCACCTGTCACTGTCATTGTACCTGCCGTAAGGGTATTGGAAGAAGTAGATTTTGTCGAATAATTTCCATAGACATTCAGGATGTCATTTGTATATTTCATAACCAGCGTACTTTCATACCCTTCTTCCTGCGTATAATTTCCGTTTACAGTCATAGTACCCTGATTCAGTGAAACACTGCCGCCCTGCTGTGCAAAATCTCCATTAACAGTCAACTTTCCTCCGGCTAAATCTATGGAATCGTAACTACTATAAAATTGCGTAGTATTACCATTAATAGTAACATTATGTCCGTTCATTCCCAAGTCTGCCACATACAGCATGGAACCATTTATTTCAGTTATATTCAAATCACTTTCCAGATTTTCTATTCTCAACAAATCATTTACCGTTATCAGCCCGCTTTCCACCTTTAGATTAGCAATCTGGCTTCCTATGCTGCTGTAATTATCTTTTGCGAAGCTGAGCAGATGAGAACCGTTACCGCTGAGCACTACGGTATGATTGACTCTGCTATAAAAATTGGTAGCACTTCCTGCCCCAACAATAAAATCTCCTCCAACCGTCATAGTTCCATTTGTCAGATAGTTGCTGGTAAGGCTGTACGTAGAACCTGTAGAGTAAGTTGCAAAGCTTCCTCCGATATTCAAGATATCATTGGTATAATTCATCCGAAGATAGCTTGCATACCCTTCCGTCTGGGTATAGTTTCCGCCAATATTCACAGTACCTTTATTAATCTTCAAGGTGCCGCCCTGCTGGATAAAATCACCTGTTACTGATAAAGATCCGCCATTTAAGTCAATAGAATGATTAAACTGAGCAACATTTCCGTTAATAGTAACATTATGCCCGTTTATACCAAATTCAGTTAAATATAATTCGTTTCCATTTATTCCTGTTACATTTAAATCGCTTTCCAGTTTTTCTACTATTAGTAAGTTATTAACTGTAACCAATCCGCTTTCCACTTTTAAGTCGGCAATCTGATTTGTCGTGCCGTTATCTTTAGAAAAGCTGATTAAATGTGGCGAAGAACCGCTGAATACTACTTTATGGTTGGAACTGCTCTTAAAGTTTGAGGTACTTCCTGCTCCTACAACCAAATCACCTTCAATAGTCATTACCCCATTTGACAACGTGCTTGCTCCTGTAGAATAAGTGGTATAACTTCCCCCTATGTTTAAAATATCATTAGTATAACTCATTTTCAGGAGGCTTTTATATCCTTCTTCCTGTGTATAATTTCCGCTGACGTTCATCGTACTTCTGTCTAAAGTTATAGTTCCGCCCTGCTGAACAACATCACCGGTTACATTCAGTGTATAGCCATTCAGGTCCAAAACACCTCTGCCGCTTGTTAATACTGATGATACTGTAGTATCCTCAGTCAGTTTTGTAGTACCGGAAATTACGGTTAATGCACCACTGATTTCCAGAACCTCATCCTCCTGTGCAACAGATTCCGGGCTTGGACTGATACTCGGTGTCGGACTGATACTGGGAGTAACGCTTGGTATCGGGCTGGCACTGGGGGACTCACTTGCACTTGGCGTTATACTTGCGCTTGGCGCTGCACTGACAGTCGGCTCCGGACTGATGCCCGGTGTAATCGTGGGTTCTTCCACAGGAACTTCGCTTGGTGTAACCGTCGGCTCCTGCGTTGCCTCAGGACTTACACTGGGTAACAGGCTCGCTTCCGGTGACACACCTTCTTCCGGAAGTACTGACTCTTCCGCAGCTTCGGGAGATTCTTCAGACTCCACTTTTTCAATAAATTCAGGAGTTGTTTCCGGCTCTGTCTCCTCATTCTTAAAAGCAGGAGACGGACTTTCTGCTGTCAATAATTCTTCCAGCTCTGACGGATTTTCTTCCGCATAAACAACTAAAGAAGAACACATCATACTGACTGCAAGCAATATGCATAATATCTTTTTCTTCATTTCTGTTAATCCTCCCTCATCTTCAGGCATTCTTCCATCTGATTATACCCCTCCCGAAAATATTTTGTCAATAAAACGCATATTGCTTTTATTCCGCTTTTATTCCAATTTTTACCTCAATCCAATTTTTCAATTTAACCACAATCATATCCTGTCTTTTAATGCACAAAATCCTGTCTTTCATGCAGCTTCTTATATATTCCCTCATAATCACATTCCGGCACAAAGCCTTCCGCTGCTTTACAGATTTTTTCTATTTCCTCTGCATCCTCTTCAAACTCCTCAGTGAACTCTTTAACAACTTCTTCCGCTCTCTTCCCTTTGCAGAGTTTTTTACACACCATCCTTATCAGCTTTTTCTCTTCGCCTTCTGCGCATCCTTCTATAAGGCCGGCACTGTGTCCTTCTGCGAGACCGGCGCTATGCCCTTCTGCAAGCCCGGCACTATGCCCTTCTGCGAGACCGGCGCTATGCCCTTCTGTACGACCTTCATCTCTGGCTTCTGCCAGTTCCTCCCACCTCTGCATATACTTTACTCCCATCTTTTCCGACTCTTTCACCGCCTGTACCTGTTTGTGAATCAGTTTGATTTTTTTACTCTTCGTCCTGTCCGCTCTTTCCCCGGAAGAATCCGTCACATACTCCATAAAATCCAGGAATTCTTCCGAGAAATCCTCCCTGTTTCTTCCCTTTGTATTAATAAAGATTCTGACTGCCCCGTCTAAAAGCTTTAAGTCCGGACA
>JAGASK010000041.1 GCA_017621815.1 Lachnospiraceae bacterium
AAAAATAAAAAAGAAAAAAAACCGGCAGATTATGCTGGTTACATGGTTTTTTACATTCCTGTTTCTGGGAATGATCGGATACATCACTTATTATTCTGCAACCCATAAGCAGGAACTGATTAATAACAGTTATAACGGACGACAGCAGATGCTCCTTGCACAGAACAGAAGAGGCTCCATATTTGCTGCCGGAGGTGAAGTTCTTGCAAGAACGGTGGAAGATGATAACGGGAATGAAATCAGGGAGTATCCTTATCAGAATCTTTTTTCGCATATAGTGGGTTATTCTGTAAACGGAAGAATGGGAGTGGAATCGCTGGCAAATTATTACCTGATTAATTCCAATGCCCCCTTATCCCAGAAAGCAAGCCTGGATGTGGCACAGGAAAAATATCCGGGGGATGATGTATATACTACCCTGAATGTGGAACTGCAGCAGGTAGCGTCCACGGCCCTTGGGGTATACCGGGGAGCTATCGTGGTTACTGAGCCTGCTACGGGCAGAATACTTGCCATGGTTTCAAAACCTGATTTTAATCCGGAAACAATCGAAGAACAGTGGGAGGAACTGCGTACTGACAGTGACAGCGGAATTTTGTTAAACCGGGTCACCCAGGGATTGTATCCGCCGGGCTCCACTTTTAAAATAATAACGGCATTGGAATATATCAGGGAAAACCCGGATACTTACCAGAATTACAGTTATAATTGTTCCGGCGCGATTACAAAGGGACAGGACAGGATTCAGTGTTATCATGGAACTGTTCATGGAACGGTGGATTTTAAGCGGTCTTTTGCAAAATCCTGCAATACTTCTTTTGCCAATATCGGCTTGTCCCTGGACCGCGATGCATTTTCCGGTACCTTATCGGATTTAATGTTTAATCAGGAACTGCCCCTTACTTTAAATTACAGTCAAAGCAGGGTGGATGTAAGCGCTGATACGGCGGATTCCGATATGATGCAGGTTTCCATCGGGCAGGGAACAACGTCCATTACTCCCATGCACATGAATATGATAACCTGTGCCGTTGCCAACAAAGGAACTGTAATGAAGCCTTATGTGGTGGAAAAGGTTGAAAACAGTGCAGGCAGTGTAATAAAAAGCTTCAATCCGTCATCATATAAAAAGATAATGAGTGAAGAAGAAGCTGCCATTTTATCTGAGTTAATGTCTGATGTTGTAACGGAAGGAACGGCATCGAGGCTGAAAGGGCTTTCCTATACTGCGGCAGGAAAAACGGGTTCGGCAGAATACGGCACGGTAAAAGGTGACAGTCATGCATGGTTTACGGGGTTTGCCCCGGTTGAAAATCCGGAAATCTGCGTAACAATAATCATTGAAGGAGCCGGAGCAGGCGGAGACTATGCGGTTCCCATTGCCAAAAGAATTTTTGACGCTTATTTCGGTGCCTGAAAAATAGTGGAGACGGTGAAATGAAATTTTATAAATATCTTTATATTGGTGATACTGTAAAAGAACCGGCTAAAGTAAAAAGAAGGTTAAAACGCCATGCGGGGCAGCTGATTTATGTTATCTGTATTGCCTCGGGAAATGATCAGCTGGAAATATTTCACAGCGCTTATCTTAAGCAAAAATATTACAGATATCATCCGCCGGTTATAGTGGGAATTGCATCAAATTATGAGGAAGCAGTGGATATTGTGATGCAGATTACAAAAGAAAGTCTTCTTGCTACAGGGGGCTGCAATTTGAAGGAATACTTAAAAATGAGAACAAAACAATCTGGAGACAAAGAATGATTACAGTGCTTTTGAGTATTTTAAAAATAATAGGTATTGTTCTGTTATGTATTCTGGCTTTGATATTAACAGTGTTACTGCTGATTCTTTTTGTGCCCGTCCGGTATCAGGTAAAGGGATGCCGCAGGGAAGGAGATGAGGTGCCGGCAAGGGCTGCTGTTAAAATTACATGGCTGTTACATATACTGAATGCTGCTTTCAGGTATCCTGAGGAGCCTTATATTAAGGTCAGAATATTCTGCTTTACTGTTTTTTCTACCCTAAAGAAAGAAACGCCTGAAGGAAAAACGGAGGAAAAGGCAGAAGAGAAAGCGAATGACAAAACGGCAGAGAAAGCGGAAGATAAAGGAAAACAGGACGACGCCGGAACTCTGGAGAAAGAAAAAAGTGCAGCTGAAAATAAGTCTCCTGTCAGGGATGAGGACGCAGAACAAAAGGAAGCCGTTAAAACCCGGACGCCTGATGAAGGTAATGAAAAGCCGGAGCCTGAAACGGGGCAGAATGATGAAAATGAAGAGGAAGAACCTACGGTTTTTAGATTTATCCAAAAGCTGATTGCAATATTGAAAAATATTAAGTACACAATATGCAAAATATGTGATAAGATTAAAGAGATTATTCAAAACATCAGGTATTATATAAAAATTGTTCAAAGCGACAGTTTTCGAAGTGCGTTCCGGGTATGCAGGGAAGAAGCTTTAAAACTCATTAAAAGCATACTTCCGGGGAAAATTACAGGAGATTTTGTCATTGGGCTGGGAGATCCTGCAAAAACGGCACAAATACTTTCCGTACAGGGTATTTTATATCCGGTAATTGGAAATCATATCAATATTACACCTGATTTTGAGCGTTCGGTTTTTGAAGGTGATTTTTTCATCAAAGGAAAAGTTACGGTGTTTCGGGTTTTGAAAACAGCCGCAAAAGTATATTTCAACAAGGACTTGCGTAAAGTAATACGATTATTCAAAAAGGGAGGCAGTATTAATGGCAGATAATAATTTTTCAGGGGTAATAGATTCCCTTATGAAGGGAATGAATACCATTTTATCCACGAAGACGGTAGTAGGCGAAGCGACAAAGCTTCCGGATGATACCATTATTTTACCCCTTGTGGACGTCAGCTTTGGTGTAGGAGCCGGAGCCAGCGTGGGAGATAAGAAAAACGGAGGAGCAGGCGGATTCAGCGGCAAGATGACGCCAAGTGCAGTACTTGTTATTAAAAACGGTACCACTAAGCTGGTAAACATTAAAAATCAGGATACCATGACCAAGGTGCTTGATATGATTCCTGATATTGTGGATAAGTTTACTGCCCCTAAGGAAGAAATGATCAAGGATGAAGAAGCAGTTGAAATTGCATTCCCTGAGGAAGATGAAAAGGACAGGCAATAAACTCCTTTTAATTGCATAAGATGAATTAAGAAGCATAAGTAGGTTTGCAGCATGAAAAAGATGATTGGATTTATAGCGTTTTGGATTGCAGTGGGAATGTTACTTATGCTTTTTCTTGCACGTCATTATCTGGTGGGACTGATTATTATTGCATTGCTGTTATTAATAGGGTACAATTTCTTCTATTGTGATTAATTTTTTTATTGGAGATACACACATGGATATTTTTGATGAAACTGTAAATACGGGACAAGCTTTTGAAAAAAAACTTACGGATGGTTCCAAAGAAGAACTGGATGAATTAAAGGCGTGGCTTTTTAAGGAAAATATCAGGGTTGAAATGGCAAAAAGTGAATTAAAGCACCTGGAAGAAGAATTTCTGAAAGAAAAGCAGAAGTTTCAGAAGGAAATGAAGGAAATAAACGGACAGCTTGATATCCAGAGAAAACGGCTGAAACAGGATGAAGCATTTTTTGACAAAAAGATGGACATCCTTAAAAACGGATTTATTCAGCTTGATGCGGAAAGAAAAAAGCTGGAAAAGGATATAATAAATTTTGAAGCACGGAAGGATGCTCATGAAAGCTTCAGAAAACAGGAGAAGAGTGTGGATGTGGCCCGGTTTTTATTTCAGGGCGTGAAAAGCCAGCTTGCGCTGAAAAAGCGGTACAAGGATTTGATTAAGATGTTTCATCCGGATAATATAGCGGGAGACCATGAGATGGTTTTAATTATCAATTCCGCGTATGAAAAATTAAAAGAGGATTATGAGATGGGAAAACATGCATGATGGCATGAAAAAACTGCTATACTTTTCAGTATAGCAGTCTTAAATCCATTCAATGATTAAGCTCTTTCGACTTTTCCGGATTTTAAACAATTTGTACAAACGTGCATTCTTTTAGGAGTTCCGTTTACATTACATTTAACACTTTTAATATTTGATTTCCAAATTCTGTTAGATCTTCTATGAGAATGGCTTACGTTATTACCAAAATGAACGCCTTTACCACAAATATCACATTTAGCCATCGTTGCACCTCCTAACAATTAATAATATCTATGTGCTTATTTTATAATTTTATGCGGATATATATCCGCAACAGTTGTATAATATCAGAAAAACGCTGATAATGCAAGTAAAAATTTAAAATGTTTTTAAACGAACTAAAAAACATTTTTCAAAATATTACAAATCATGAAATTTGTGGTTTCATTTTTTGGCGATTAAGGGTATAATCAAAATATGTGATTGTGACTATTAAGGACAAAGTCCCGAATAGATATGTAAAATTTAAGGAGGCAGCCTATGAAATCTTCTTCAATGAATACCCATATGGGGAATATTACGATTGATAATGAAGTAATTGCCCAGTATGCAGGCAGTGTGGCTATGGAATGCTTCGGTATTGTGGGCATGGCAGGCATTAATGTGAAGGACGGTCTGGTTAAATTACTGAAAATGGACAGTATGACCAGAGGGATCAATGTTTCTATTAAAAATAATAAACTTACATTGAATTTTCACGTAATTGTTGCATATGGCGTAAGTATTCTTGCGGTATCTGATAATTTAATCAGCAATGTAAAATACAAGGTAGAAGAATTTACCGGAATTGAAATCGAAAAAATAAACATCTTTGTTGAAGGTGTTAGAGTGATTGATTAAGGAGGATATGTTGTGGCTAATACAATCGACGCTAAGTTACTTTCAAAGATGTTCTTAGCTGGTGCAAAAAATTTGGAATCCAAAAAGGAATGGATTAATGATTTAAATGTATTTCCTGTGCCGGACGGTGATACCGGTACGAATATGACGCTTACGATTATGTCTGCGGCAAAAGAGGTTTCCGCAATGGAAGAACCTGATATGCTTTCCTTGTGCAAGGCAATTTCATCCGGTTCCCTTCGTGGGGCAAGAGGAAACTCAGGCGTTATTCTGTCACAGCTGTTCAGGGGATTTACGAAATCTATCAGAGAGTATGATGAATTGAATGTGGCCATTTTAGCAGATGCCTTTGAAAAAGCTGTAGAAACAGCCTATAAGGCTGTCATGAAGCCCAAAGAAGGTACTATTCTTACGGTGGCAAGAGGCGGCAGCGAAAGAGCGAGGCAGCTGGCAGAAGAAGGCTGTGAGGATTTATCCTGTTTTATTGAGGAAGTAATTAAGTATGCCGATGAAGTTCTTGAAAAAACTCCGGAAATGTTACCTGTTTTAAAGCAGGCAGGCGTTGTGGATTCCGGCGGACAGGGGCTTATGCAGGTCTTAAAAGGAGCTTATGATGCGTTCCTGGGCAAGGAAATTGATTTGTCAATTCCTGAAGTAACACATGTAAAGCCTACACAAATGAATATGGATGCACAGGCAGAAGCAGATATTAAATTTGGCTATTGCACGGAATTTATTATTATGCTGACCAGGAATTTCAATATTAAGCAGGAAATTGATTTCAAAGAATATCTGGAATCCATTGGTGATTCTATTGTAGTGGTTGCAGATGATGATGTGGTTAAGGTACATGTACATACCAATGACCCGGGTCTTGCAATTCAGAAAGCTTTGAAATACGGTGCCCTTTCCAATATGAAGATTGACAATATGCGCCTTGAGCATCAGGAAAAGCTTTTCAAAATGGAAGAGACTGCAAAAGCACAGGAAAAAGAAGAGGAAATGCCTCATAAGGATACAGGCTTTATTGCCGTATCTGTCGGTAACGGAATTAATGAAATTTTTAAAGGCCTTGGTGTAGACTACATTATTGAGGGCGGACAGACCATGAACCCCAGCACAGAGGATATGCTGAACGCCATCGATAAGGTAAATGCGGATACTGTTTTTATTCTTCCTAACAATAAGAATATCATTCTTGCTGCAAATCAGGCACAGGCTATGACGGATGATAAGAAAATTATTGTAATTCCCACTAAGACAGTGCCCCAGGGAATTACAGCGGTAATTAATTATGTTCCTGACATGTCAGCAGAAGATAATGCAGAGACTATGAATTCCGAAATCGGCAATGTGAAAACAGGACAGGTTACTTATGCTGTAAGAGATACTGTTATTGATGATAAGGAAATTAAACAGGGCGATTATATGGGTATCGGAGATGCCGGAATCCTTTCTGTAGGTGCGGATGTAGCAGATGTTACTTTCTCAATGGTTCAGGAAATGATGGATGATTCCCTTGAATTAATCAGTATTTATTATGGTGCGGATGTAACGGAAGAGGATGCAGAAAAATTGAAGGCAAAGGTTGAAGAGGCTTATCCTTCCTGTGATGTTGAATTACAGTATGGCGGTCAGCCGATTTACTACTATATTGTTTCTGCTGAATAATCATTCTGATAACAAAACCGGACAGCAGTGCGCTTATGAGCCTGCGTTTGGTTTGACAAAAGGACGGCAACCACCGTCCTTTTTGTATAACAATATTTGAATCTGGGGCTTTATATTATGGACTATTCGGATGATATAACGAAATTAAAAGGAATAGGGGATAAAACAGCCAAGCTTTTTTGCAGGCTGGATATTTATACGGTAAGAGATTTGCTTCATCATTTTCCAAGAAATTATGAATTGTTCGGACCGCCTGTAAAAATTGCCGATGCACCTTTAGAAGAGCCTGTAACTTTGGAGCTTACACTGCTTTCAGGCTTTCAGTGGAAAAAAATCAGGCAGTTGACTATCGGGACGGGATTTGCAGCTGATGATACAGGACGGATTGCCATTACTTATTTTAATGCACCTTATTTGAAAAATGTGCTTAAAAGCGGAGGCGTGTATCTTGTCAGGGGAAAACTGAAAAGGGAGAGAGGCGTCCTTCGGATGGATCAGCCGAAGCTGTTTACTTATGAAGAATATGCCAAAAAGACAGGAAGCCTTCAGCCATGCTACGGATTGACAGCCGGACTTACCAACAATGCTGTGATGAAAGCAATGAAACAGGCTCTTGAAGCAGCTGATGAAGAAGAATATCTGCCCGGAAGCATTTGTGAAGAATACGGGCTTATTTCAAGAAAGCAGGCCTTTAAGGATATCCATTTTCCAAAAAACTATGAAGATATGCTGAAGGCCAGAAAACGGCTTTCTTTTGATGAGTTTTTTCTGTTCCTATTGTCTCTGCGGAAGCTGAAGGAAGTGAATGAAGAACAGATTTCGATATATCCTATGATTGAAACGGCGGATGCTTCGCGTTTGATAGAAGCCCTTCCCTATCAATTAACCGGTGCCCAGCTGCGGGTGTGGGAGGAAATCAAGGCCGATTTGCTCAGCGGAAAGGTTATGAACAGACTTGTACAGGGGGATGTAGGTTCCGGAAAAACTATTTTGGCCTTTCTTTCCCTGATTATGGCTGTCTCAAACGGTTATCAGGGGGCATTGATGGCACCTACCGAAATTCTGGCACAGCAGCATTATGAACAGCTGCTTTCCATGATAACAAAATATAACCTGCCTTTAAAACCGGTGCTTCTGACCGGGTCGGTAACAGCCGCAGGTAAAAAGAAAATATATGAGAAAATTGAATCAGGAGAAGCTAATGTAATAATAGGAACTCACGCCCTGATTCAGGAAAAAGTAAATTACCGCAATCTTGCCCTTGTAATTACGGACGAACAGCACAGATTCGGGGTGAAACAAAGGGAAAGCTTAAGCGATAAGGGAAATCATGCACATGTTCTTGTTATGAGCGCCACGCCAATTCCCAGGACTCTGGCGATTATTCTGTATGGGGATTTACATTTGTCCATGGTGGATGAGCTTCCTTCAAACAGGCTGCCGATTAAAAACTGCGTTGTAAATACCGGCTACAGAAAAAAAGCATATGAATTTATTTCAAAAGAAGTCTCAATGGGGCATCAGGTTTATGTTATATGTCCCATGGTGGATGAAAATGAAAATGCCGGGGATATTGAAAATGTAGTGGAATATTCAAAAAAACTGAGAAATGAGCTTCCTGAAAAAATCCATGTGGAATTTTTACATGGGAAAATGAAAGCTGTCGAAAAACGGAGGATTATGGAAGAGTACAGTGCGGGAAATATAGATGTGCTTGTTTCTACTACAGTGATTGAAGTGGGGATTAATGTGCCGAACGCAACTGTGATGATGGTTGAAAATGCAGAGCGTTTCGGGCTTGCCCAGCTTCATCAGTTGCGGGGAAGAATCGGAAGAGGAAATGCCCAGTCTTACTGCATTTTTGTCAGCGGAACCGATAAGGAGCATTCCATGGAACGGCTGAAAATCCTGAATAAATCCAATGACGGATTTTTTATTGCGGAAGAGGATTTGAAACTGCGGGGACCGGGAGATTTATTCGGCATCAGGCAAAGCGGCGCCATGGAGTTTAAAATAGCTGATATTTATCAGGACAGCGGGCTGCTGAAGAAAATAAGTGTAACGGTAGATGATATTATTCGTGAAGATGAGAATCTTGAAACGGAAAAGTATGTTTCCATAAAAAGGTATTTAGAGCAAAATCAGGCAAATTTTATTGACTTTAGAACAATCTGACAGTATGATATATTTGTATGTTTATGTTTTCAAAACACAAGATATTGTGTTTAAGTACTATTTTTGAAAGAGAGGAAACACAGTTGGGGAAAATAGCAATAGTGACGGACAGCAACAGCGGCATTACTCAGGCACAGGGAAAAGAAATGGGGATTTTTGTGCTTCCTATGCCGTTTATGATTAATGAAGTACCTTATTTTGAAGATATCAATCTGACTCAGGAAGAATTTTATGAAAAGCTGGAAGCGGGAGCAGAGGTGATAACCAGTCAGCCGTCACCTGAAGCCGTGCTTAATTTATGGAAGGAGATCCTTAAAGACTATGACGAGATTGTTCATATTCCTATGAGCAGCGGATTGTCAGGTTCCTGCCAAAGCGCAATGATGCTGGCTAATGACTTTGACGGCAGAGTTCAGGTTGTTAATAACCAGCGTATATCTGTAACCCAGCGGCAGTCCGCACTGGATGCGCTCCTTTTGGTTTCCCGGGGGAAGAACGCTGCTGAAATCAAGGATTTTCTTGAAAAAGATAAATTTAATTCCAGTATTTATATTATGCTGGATACCCTTTATTATTTGAAAAAAGGCGGACGCATTACTCCGGCAGCGGCTGCAATCGGAACACTTCTTAAACTGAAGCCGGTACTTCAGATTCAGGGAGAAAAGCTGGATGCGTTTGCAAAGGCAAGAACGGTAAATCAGGGTAAAACCACGATGATTAATGCAATACGCAGCGATATGGAAAACAGATTCGGCGGGGCAACAAAAGAAAATATCTGGCTTGAGGTTGCTTATACCAAAGATTTAGATGCGGCGATGCAGTTTAAAGAAGAATTATTAAAAGAATTTCCGGGCTTTGACATCCAGATTGACCCGTTGTCATTAAGCGTGGCATGCCATATCGGTCCGGGTTCCCTTGCAGTTGCCTGCTGTAAGAAGATTTAATGTTAAAGAGTAAGAAAGAGGTTAGCAAATGGCAAAAGCACCGGTTTATGATGCTTCCAGCATTACAGTGCTGGAAGGGCTTGAAGCAGTAAGAAAAAGACCCGGTATGTACATCGGAAGTGTATCCACCAAGGGTCTGAATCATTTAATATATGAAATTGTTGATAATGCAGTAGATGAACATCTTGCGGGATATTGTGACAGGATTACAGTGACGCTGGAAGAGGATGGCTCCGCTACAGTGGAGGACAACGGACGTGGAATTCCGGTAGGTATGCATGAAAAAGGAATCAGCGCCGAGCGTATTGTTTTTACCACCTTACATGCAGGCGGAAAATTTGACAATATGGCGTATAAAACCAGCGGCGGCCTTCATGGTGTAGGTTCATCTGTTGTAAACGCGTTGTCTGCGCACTTAACTGTCAGGGTAAAAAACGGCGGAAATATTTATGAGGATAAATATGAAAAAGGAAATCCGGTCACTGCACTTGTAAACGGTCTTTTACCGGTAGTTGGAAAGGCAAAGGGAAGCGGTACCACTATTAACTTTCTGCCCGATGACACTATTTTTGACAAAACCCGTTTTAAGGAAGATGATATCAAGAGCAGATTGCATGAAACTGCTTATCTGAATCCGAATCTGACTATTATTTTTGAAGATAAGAGAAAAGAGGAAACAGAACATCTGGAATTTCATGAGCCTGACGGAATTGTAGGCTTTATCAAGGATATGAATAAGTCCAAGGAATCCCTTCATGATGTGATTTATTTTGCAGGTGAGAGTGATGGGATTACCGTGGAAGGAGCCCTTCAATATGTAAATGAATTTCATGAAAATGTTCTGGGCTTTTGCAATAATATCTATAATGCGGAAGGCGGTACCCATTTAACCGGATTTAAGACCGCTTTTACCAATATTATCAATACTTATGCAAGAGAATTAAATATCCTGAAGGAAAAGGATTTGAATTTTACAGGAGCCGATGTCCGCAACGGTATGACTGCGGTTATTACGATTAAACATCCCGACCCCAGATTTGAAGGACAGACCAAGACCAAGCTGGATAATCAGGATGCAGCCAAGGTTGTCAGTAAGATAACGGCTGACGAACTGGTACGGTATTTTGACAGAAATCTGGAAACACTTAAAAATATAATCGGCTGTGCTGAAAAAGCGGCAAAAATACGAAAGACAGAAGAAAAGGCCAAAACAAATCTTCTGACAAAGCAGAAATTTTCTTTTGATTCCAATGGAAAATTGGCTAACTGTGAATCCAGGGATGCTTCCAAATGCGAAATTTTCATTGTAGAGGGAGATTCTGCAGGTGGCAGCGCAAAAACAGCCAGGAATCGTGCTTATCAGGCAATTCTGCCTATCAGGGGTAAGATTTTGAATGTGGAAAAGGCAAGCATTGATAAGGTTCTTGCCAATGCGGAAATCAAGACCATGATTAATGCTTTCGGCTGCGGTTTTTCCGAAGGTTACGGCAATGATTTTGATATTACCAAGCTGCGTTATAACAAGATTATCATTATGGCGGATGCGGATGTGGACGGCGCGCATATTTCCAACTTGCTGCTGACATTGTTTTACCGGTTTATGCCGGAGCTTATTTTTGAAGGACATGTTTATATTGCCATGCCTCCCCTGTATAAGGCTATGCCCAGTAAGGGTGAGGAGGAATATCTGTATGATGATAAAGCATTGGAACGTTACAGAAAACGTCATAAAGGTCCCTTTACCTTGCAGAGGTACAAAGGCCTTGGGGAAATGGATGCGGTCCAGCTTTGGGAGACCACTTTAAATCCCGAAACCAGGATTTTGAAACAGGTTGAAATTGAGGATGCCCGCATGGCATCGGAGATAACCGAATTGCTGATGGGAACCGATGTCCCGCCCAGAAAGGCATTTATTTACAAACATGCACAGGATGCAGAACTGGATGTATAGAAAGGCTTTGGTTTATAAATGGAAGAAAAGATTATAAAAACAGAATATTCCGAGGTCATGCAGAAATCCTTTATTGATTATGCTATGAGCGTCATTATTGCCCGTGCGCTTCCGGATGCAAGAGACGGATTAAAGCCGGTTCAGCGCCGTACTTTATATGATATGCATGAGCTTGGAATCAGATATGACAGACCATATCGTAAAAGCGCCCGTATAGTAGGTGATACCATGGGTAAATATCATCCCCATGGAGACAGTTCTATTTATGAAGCACTGGTGGTAATGACCCAGGATTTCAAAAAGGGATTGCCGCTTGTTGACGGACACGGTAATTTCGGCAACATAGAAGGCGATGGAGCGGCAGCCATGCGTTATACGGAGGCCAGACTGGAAAGGGTAACACAGGAAGCCTTTTTGTCTGATCTTGATAAGGATGTCGTTGATTTCATGCCGAATTTCGACGAAACGGAGAAAGAGCCCACCGTACTCCCTGCAAAATTTCCCAATCTGCTGGTAAATGGCTCGGAAGGTATTGCAGTAGGCATGACAACAAGCATACCGCCCCATAATCTGGGAGAAGTAATTGATGCCGTAAAGGCTTATATGAAGGATGAAAGCATTTCCACAGAAGGACTTATGAAATATGTAAAGGGTCCTGATTTTCCCACAGGCGGCATTGTAATTAATAAGGATGATTTAACAGAAATATATGCCACAGGAACAGGGAAAATAAAAGTCAGGGGCAAGGTGGATATCGAAAAGGGAAAAGCGGGAAAAACTAATGTGGTTATCAGCGAAATCCCTTATCCTATGATAGGAGCCAATATCGGTAAGTTCCTGACGGATGTGGCTGCTTTGGCAGAAACAAAGAAAACACAGGATATTGTGGATATTACCAATCAGTCTTCTAAAGAGGGAATCCGTATTGTAATTGAGCTTAAGAAGGATGCAGACGTCAATAATTTTGTAAATATGCTTTACAAAAAGACCAGGCTTGAGGATACTTTTGGTGTCAATATGCTTGCCATAGCAGACGGAAAACCTGAAACCATGAGTCTGAAGCAGATTATCAAATGCAATGTGGACTTTCAGTTTGAGGTGGCAACCAGAAAATACAAGACCATGCTGGAAAAGGAGCTTGAGAAAAAGGAGATTCAGGAAGGTCTTATTAAGGCCTGCAATGTAATTGACCTTGTAATTGAAATTCTCAGAGGTTCCAAGGACAGGGCCATGGCTAAAGCCTGCCTTGTGGAAGGAAAGACAGACGGCATTAAATTCAAGTTTAAGGAGTCCAAAATCATGGCTTCCCAGCTTGCATTTACGGAAAAACAGGCAAATGCAATTCTGGAGATGCGGTTATATAAATTAATCGGTCTGGAACTTGAAGCGCTGATCAATGAACATGAAGATACTATGGCCAACATTTACCGCTATGAGGATATTCTGTCAAGGCGGGATTCCATGGCGCAGGTTATTATGAATGAACTTGATGAAATCAAACATTCGTTCAGCAGGCCGAGAAAAACCGTCATTGAAAATGTGGCGGAAGCTGTTTATGAGGAAAAGAAAGCAGAAGAGATGGAAGTGGTATTTTTAATGGACCGCTTCGGTTATGCAAAGACAATTGATATGGCTGTATACGAGAGAAATAAGGACGCAGCAGATGCAGAAAATAAATTTGTCTTTACCTGCAAAAATACAGGGCGTATCTGTATTTTTACAAATACCGGACAGCTTCATACAGTAAAGGTAATGGATTTGCCTTTCGGTAAGTTCAGGGATAAAGGAATCCCGATTGACAATGTAAGCAATTATAATTCTGAAAAAGAAACAATGATTTTTGTGACCAGTCAGACCAGCTTAAATCTTTATCGTGTTATTTTTGTAACAAAGCAGTCCATGTTGAAGGTTGTAGACGGCGGTGAATTTGATGTGGCAAAACGTACTGTGGCAGCTACCAAGCTTCAGGAGCAGGATGAAGTGGTAAGTGTAGTTGTTATGAATGAGCAGAAGAATATTGTCCTGCAGTCTGCGGAAGGTTATTTCCTTAAGTTTTCCATTGATGAAATACCTGAAAAGAAAAAGGGAGCTATCGGAGTCCGCGGCATGAAGCTGGGAGCAAAGGATTATGTGGAGAACGTATATTATACCGGAGCAGGACAGGAAGTGTCTATTGAATATAGAGACAAACACATGGAACTTTCAAAGCTGAAGCTTGGTAAGCGGGATACCAAGGGCACAAAGGTCAGGGTATAGGAGGAGCATATGCGTGTTATTGCTGGGACTGCCAGAAGCTTAAAATTAAAGACGCCGGAAGGGCTGGATACCCGTCCGACTACAGACCGGATTAAAGAAACCTTATTTAATATGATTCAGATGGAGGTACCGGGCAGTATTTTTATTGATTTGTTTGCAGGAAGCGGAGGTATCGGAATCGAGGCTCTCAGCAGGGGCGCCAGACATGCATATTTTGTAGAAAACGGAAAAGAAGCTATTTCCTGCATTCAGGATAATCTGGCATTTACCAAATTCACGGATAAAGCCACATTGATCAAACAGGATATTTTAGGAGCGTTATCTTTAATTTCCGAAAAAGAAGCCGATATTATTTTTATGGATCCTCCCTATCGTGCCGACTGCGAAAGAAGCGTATTTTCTCTTTTAGCGCAGCAAAAATATGTGACGGAAGATACCATGATTATTGTTGAAGCGGAATTGAATAAAGATTTTAGTTTTCTTGAGGAATTGGGATTTACTGTATGGAAGGAAAAAAATTATAAAACTAACAAGCATGTTTTTTGCAGAAAGGTCAAATAAAATGAAAGCAGCAATTTACCCCGGAAGTTTTGACCCGGTGACGTACGGTCATCTTGATATTATTAAAAGAGCGGCAGAAATCTTCGATGAATTAACGGTAAGCGTTTTAAACAATAAACTAAAAACTCCATTGTTTTCTGTAGAGGAACGTGTTAATATATTGAAGGAAGCAACAAAAGATATTCCGAATGTTAAGGTGGAATCATTCAGCGGATTATTGGTTGATTATGCCAAATCACGCAACGTTCATGTGGTAATCAGGGGGCTTCGTGCAATTACTGATTTTGAATATGAGCTGCAGAATGCGCAGACCAATGCTTTGCTTTCAAAGGGAGCGCTGGATACGGTTTTTCTTACTACTAAGTTGGAATACGCCTATTTAAGTTCTTCAAGTGTAAAGGAAATTGCAAGTTTTAACGGGGATATTTCCATGTGTGTTCCCGAATTTGTGGCTAAGAAGGTATATGAAAAATTTGGACATGATATGAAATAAAATGGGGGAAATCGAATGAGCAGTAGAATTGAACAGCTAATCGATGAAATTGAAGAATATATTGACGGATGTAAATATCAGCCGTTTTCCAATTCCAAAATTATTGTTGATAAAGAAGAAATTGATGAACTCTTACGGGAACTTCGCATGAAGACACCGGATGAAATTAAGCGGTATCAGAAAATTATCAGCAATAAGGAAGCTATTTTGAATGATGCCAGGGCCAAAGCAGAAGCCTTAATTAATGAAGCAACAATACATACCAGTGAGCTTGTTAATGAGCATGAAATTATGCAGCAGGCATATGCACAGGCAAATGAAGTGGTTACGATGGCAACGCATCAGGCGCAGGAAATCCTTGATAATGCTACTATGGAAGCAAATAATATGCGCACGGCCGCTATGCAGTATACGGACGGAATACTGGCTAATGTAGAAAATCTCCTGACTCAGACAATGAAGACAACTCAGGATCACTACGAAAGCTTTATGAATGCGATGACAAGTTACAGCGATGTGGTAAATGCAAATCGTGTCGAACTGAATCCTCCGGAAGCGGACGAATATACGGGAGATGTTTCAGAAGATCCATCAGCATCAGATGATATTAGTGTTGATATGTTGTAATGTAAAAGCAGAACCGGCTTACCATTTTGTAAGCCGGTTTTTCTAAGCCTGCGCACAAAGCATTCAGGCGTTTGACACATAGGGGGCTTTATGGGAAAAAGAGTGTTATTTTTTTTCTTAACATTTTGTTTTGTCTTTTTAATATCCGGTAAGGTTTATGCCGGCAGACAGCCGGTAATTGTTGTTATAGATCCGGGCCACAGCGGTGAAAATCTGGGCGCACAGTGTGACGGATATGTGGAAAAAGACTTAAACATGGCTGTGGCAAGAGCTATGAAGGAAGAACTGGAAAAATATGATAATGTTGTGGTATATCTGACCCATGAAACCGACGTGGATATGACAATAAAAAACAGGGCTCTTTTTGCTAAAGAAAAGAATGCGGATTTTCTGTTCTGCCTGCATTTTAACAGTTCCGTAAACCATAATCTTTTCGGTGCGGAAGTCTGGGTTCCCGCCTACGGAGATTTGTATGTGGCGGGAAGGCAGTTCGCTGAAATTGAGATGGCACAGCTGACGGATATGGGTTTGTACTCCAGAGGAATCAAAACAAGGCTGAATGATGATGATGAAGATTATTACGGAATTTTAAGATATTGCTCCGAATTGAATGTTCCTTCTGCGTTGATTGAGCATTGTCATCTGGACCATGACAATGACAGAGGCTTTTATCAGGACAGCGAGGAAAAGCTGAAGGCTTTCGGAAGGGCGGATGCGGAGGCTGCAGCAAAGTATCTGGGACTTTCCAGTACGGAAAAGGGAATTGATTACAGTGATTACCCCAGGCTTGAATTAGAAAGCAAAAGCGAGGCAGTCAGGCCGGATAAAACAGAACCGGATGAGTGCAGCATAGAAGTTGTTTCCATAGATGAAGAAACAGGAGAAGTAACTGTTAAAATGAAGGCTGCAGATTATGACAGCTATATTTTGTATTATAATTACAGCTTTGACGGAGGAAATACTTATTCGGAGCTTAGCGGCTGGCCAAGGCCTGAATGGAACAGCTCAGAGCCTGAGTTTACCTTTACTGTTACTGTTCCCTTTGATAAGGATATTGAACTCAGGACTAATGCTTACAATGGTTTTGATGTATGGAAGGAAAGCAATATTATAAATATTCCGGCGATTCCAGAACCTCAGGAGGAAATAAAAGAGGAAGAATCTGCTTACGAAGAAATAGATCCTGAAATGATATGTGAACCGGTCAGCGACAATAAAATGAATCAGGAAGAAAAGGTGCAGCTTATTATTTTGATTTTGTTAATCAGCCTGATTATGACAATTATATTATTTGCCATGGTTAAAATGATATTCCGGCTAAAAAGCAGTAGTAAATAAAAGAAAAAGCAGTAAGAATTAATTTGTGGATTACATATTTTTTCAGGGAGAGGCCGGTGCCTTTAATCATACTGTAGGTCTGGGCAATACAGGAAAAACCTCCGAAGGGAAGGAGGCACAGTGTCAGGAGAGGCAGGCTTGAGGAAAGAGCCCTGATGCCCCCTGTAATTTCCAGAATACCGCTGATTACGGAATTCAGCAGCCGGTTTTTTATAAAAAGAAAAGGAAGAATATTTAACAGATTAAAAAATATCATATATCCTCCCAGCTTGGTAATGCTGGTTAAAGAAGCCATAACAGATTCATCAAGGGCCTGCAGAAAAGAGTCAGCCGGCAGGACACTTCTTTTCGATTCATTTTGAGGATTTATGGCATTGCGGTAAAGAGTATATCTTAACAAAATTCCATATAGAAAAGGAATACCGTACATGCCGAGTAGAAAAAGAATGATATGCCCGGTAATTCCCATGGTGGGAAGTGCGAAGCTGATAAAATAAACGGGACCTATATTGTTGCAGAATGCCAGCAGAAATTCGGCTTCTTTATATGTAATCTTTTTCCGCTCATAGAGCTGGGCGCTGACGTTGGCTCCCATGGGGAAGCCGCATAAAAATCCTATGATAATTGCATATAAACAATCTGAATTTATCCGAAATACAGGCTGTAATATGGGCTTTAACAGTTTTACAAATGAATCGGTCAGATTCATTCGTATCATGATACCGGACAAAACCATAAAGGGGAAAAGGGTGGGTATCATATTCTGAAACCAGAGATTCAGGCCATTGCATGCGAAATACAGGCTTTTTTCAGGAAAAAGCAGGATAATTGCGGTGAGTCCGAAAACGACTCCGGTGGAAAGAAGCTTAGCAGGATTTTTTTTCAAAACAGTGGTTCTTTTCTTATTTTGTGTTATTATAATATTTATGAGAATTGACAGATTATTATGCGAATTGAATATTGGGAGCAGAAGCGAGGTAAAAGTATTCCTGAAAAAAGGACTTGTTTCTGTAAATGGAGTAAAGGTACTTAAACCGGAAACCAAAGTGGATGAAATGTCTGACATCATTTCCTTTCAGGGGAAAGAGTACAGATACAGGCCTTTCGTGTATTTTATGATGAATAAACCGGCAGGTATTGTCAGCGCTACAACAGATGCGTCATGCAAAACGGCAGTTGACCTTTTAAGGGAGCAGTGCATCCATTTGTATGGCGGAAATTTGTCAGGTATTCCTGTAAAGGACATTTTTCCGGTGGGGCGTCTTGATAAGGATACGGTGGGGCTTTTGCTTTTAACTAATGATGGGGAAATGGCGCATAATCTGTTATCACCTAAAAAACATGTTCCTAAAAAATATTATGTAGAGACAGATTTTTCCATAGATAAGGATAAGGCACTGATGTTGGAGAAAGGTGTGGACATCGGTGAGGGAGAACTGACAAAAGAAGCTGTGGTGGAGCTGTTAAGTGAAAAGACATGTACGATTACCATTACAGAAGGAAAATTTCATCAGGTTAAAAGAATGTTTCAGGCAGTCGGTTTGAAAGTAATCTATTTGAAAAGACTTTCCATGGGAAGTCTCGTTTTAGATTCTGCACTGAAAGAAGGATGCGTGCGGGAATTGACAGAAACAGAGGTTAGTAATTTATGCTTAAAAATATAGAAGCGGTTTTGTTTGATTTGGATGGAACTCTGGTGGATTCCATGTGGCTTTGGAAAGAGATAGATGTGGAATATCTGGGAAGATTCGGAATTGAGCTTCCAAGCGGTTTACAGACAGATATTGAAGGAATGAGTTTTTCCGAAACAGCTGCTTATATGAAGGAAAGGTTCCAAATACCGGATTCCGTTGAGAAAATGAAAGATGACTGGAACCAGATGGCATGGAATAAATATACTTATGAGGTTCCTTTAAAAGAGGGGGCAAAGGAATTTCTTGACTATTGCAGGGAAAACGGAATTAAGCTTGGGATTGCTACCAGCAATTCCAGGGAGCTTGTAGAGAATATTATCAGGGTACATGGGCTTACAGGGTATTTTACGTGTGTGGTAACGGGCTGTGAAGTGAACAAAGGAAAGCCTGCTCCGGATGTTTATCTGGAAGCCTGTGCAAGATGCAGTGCAGAGCCTTCTGCCTGTCTGGTGTTTGAAGATATTGTTCCCGGCATTCTGGCAGGAAAAGCAGCGGGAATGAAAGTTTGTGCCGTAGAGGATGCTTATTCCATGGACCAGAAGGAAAATAAGCAGAAACTGGCAGATTATTATATCAGGAATTATCATGAGATAAGCTATTAGGAGGTCAATTTGGCAAAAGGCTTTTTACCTGTTTCAAAGCAGGATATGAAAGACATGGGAATAGAGCAGCTTGATTTTGTGTATGTAATCGGAGATGCATATGTGGATCATCCGTCCTTTGGACATGCCATTATCAGCCGGATACTGGAAGCTCATGGTTATCACGTGGGAATTATTTCCCAGCCTGACTGGAAAGATGCTGAAAGTATTAATGTGTTTGGAAGACCAAGACTGGGTTTCCTGATTTCAGGCGGGAATATGGATTCCATGGTGAATCATTATTATGTATCCAAAAAGAGAAGAAAGACAGACGCATATACGCCCGGCGGTGTTATGGGGAAGAGGCCTGATTATGCCACTGTTGTTTACGGAAATCTGATTCGGAGAACCTATAAGGATGTTCCGGTGATTATCGGAGGAATTGAAGCCAGTCTTCGCAGGCTGGCCCATTATGATTATTGGAGCGATTCCTTTAAGCATTCCATACTGCTTGACAGTCAGGCAGATTTGATTTCCTATGGAATGGGGGAGCATTCTATTATAGAAATTGCAGATGCTTTGGCTGCGGGGATTGATGTAAAGGATATCACTTATATTCCGGGCACTGTGTATAAAACAAGGGATATATCAGGAATAACAGGCCTGATGGATGAAAAATATAATGCAATCATACTGCCTTCCTATAATGAAATGAAGGAAAATCCGGCTCTCTATGCAAAAAGTTTCGGCATACAATATGAAAATACCGACTTTTATACAGGAAAAACAATGGCAGAGCCTTATGACAGCGGTATTTATGTGGTACAGAATCCCCCTGCTGCGCCATTGTCCATGCAGGAAATGGATGATGTTTACGGACTTCCCTATATGAGAACTTATCATCCTTCTTATGAAGAAAAAGGCGGAGTACCTGCCATTGCGGAAATCAAATTTTCCCTTATCAGCAACAGGGGCTGCTTTGGGGGCTGCAGCTTTTGTGCCCTTACCTTTCACCAGGGCAGAATTGTTCAGGTCAGAAGCCATGAATCCATTATTGAAGAAGCAAAAAAGATGACGGAAGAGCCGGACTTTAAGGGATATATTCATGATGTGGGAGGTCCCACGGCTAATTTCCGGCATCCTTCCTGTGAAAAACAGCTTAAGATGGGAGTGTGCAAAAACAGGCAGTGCCTTTTTCCGTCTCCCTGCAAAAACCTGAATGCAGACCACAGTGATTATCTTTCCCTTTTGCGCAAGCTCAGGATGCTTCCGGGGGTAAAGAAGGTGTTCATCCGCTCGGGAATCAGGTTCGATTATCTTCTTGCGGATAAGAATGATGATTTTTTCAGGGAACTGGTGGAGCATCATGTCAGCGGCCAACTTAAGGTGGCGCCGGAGCATATTTCAGATGCAGTGCTTTCCAAAATGGGAAAGCCGGAAAATAAAGTGTATGAACGCTTCGTAAAGAAATATTATCAGATAAACAAAGAGCTTGGTAAGAAACAGTATTTAGTGCCTTATCTGATGTCATCCCATCCCGGTTCTACATTAAAGGAGGCCGTTGAACTGGCGGTTTATCTGCGTGATCTTGGATATATGCCGGAGCAGGTGCAGGACTTTTATCCTACGCCATCTACCATATCCACAGTCATGTATTACACGGGAATTGACCCGAGAAACGGTAAAAAAGTATATGTATGCAGGAATCCTCATGAAAAAGCCATGCAGAGGGCATTGATACAATACAGAAATCCCGAAAATTATGAGCTTGTTTATGAAGCGCTGCAAAAAGCGGGAAGAATGGATTTGGTAGGATATGACAAAAACTGTCTGATTAAACCCCGGAAAAATAAGAAATCAAATAGAACTATTCATAAAAAGAAATAGCAGGAGATTATTATGAGAAAAGCAATTAAAGGAAATTTTGGATATCTGGTCGCTAAAAGGAAACAGGTGCTTATCAGAACGATTGTTTTCTTTGCCATTTCACAGGCTCTTTTGGCGGCAGGAATTATCAGTACCGGAACGAGAAAGAATCTTCTGACGGTGGTAGCAGTGCTGGGCTGCCTTCCTGCCTGTAAAAGTCTTGTTAATTTAATTATGTATTTTAAAGCTAAAGGCTGCAGTGAGAAGGCTAAAGAAAAGATTAAACCGGAAGAGGGAAATTTAATAGGAATGTATGACATGTATTTTACTTCCTATAAAAAGAATTATCCCATTAGTCATATGGTTGTGGAAGGGAAAAATGTGTGCGGTTATACAGAAGTTGAGAATTGCGATACAAAGGCCTGCGAGGAACATCTTGTTACAATGCTGAAACAGGGAGGCTATAAGGATTTAACAGTTAAAATTTTTAAGGAGCTTCCTAAGTATTGTGAACGGCTACGGCAGCTGAATGGCCTGGAGCGTGAAAAGACTCCTGAGCATGATGACGGAATCAGAATAGTTTTATATGATATTTCACTTTAAAGGATAGATTATGTATCAATTTACAATTACTGTTAATGAAGCAGGACAGAGATTCGATAAATATTTGGGGAAGCTTTTGCCCAAAGCGCCTTCTTCTTTCTTTTATAAAATGCTTCGTAAGAAGAACATTACACTCAACGGAAAGAAAGCGGAAGGAAAAGAAAAACTTGCAGTAGGAGACAAGGTATCTCTTTTCCTCTCAGACGAGACCTTTACGGGCTTTCAGGCAGAGAGGAGGGAGGATGAATATCTGGAGGCTTACAAAAAGCTTAAGGGCATTGAGATTGTTTATGAAAATGAACATATGCTGCTTGCAGTCAAACCTGCAGGAATTCTTGCACAAAAAGCAAAGGATTCAGATGTTTCGGTCAATGAATGGCTGATTGGATATCTTTTAAATAAGCGGGAGATTTCGGAAAGCGAACTTTCCACTTATAAGCCTTCTGTTTGCAACCGTCTTGACAGGAATACAAGCGGACTGATTATCTGTGCCAAATCCCTTGCCGGAAGCCAGAGGCTGAATGAGCTGATTAAGCAGCGCCGTGTCCGTAAATTTTACCGGCTTTTCGTGAAAGGCAGCGTTCCCAAAGAGGAAAATCTGGAAGGGTATCTTACCAAGGATGAGAGAAGCAATAAAGTAACGATATCATCCGGGAAGGTTGAGAACAGTTCTTATATTAAAACAAGATATTATCCCCTTGAGAAGTTTTCTGATATGACTTATCTTGAGGCAGAACTGATTACGGGAAAAACTCATCAGATTCGTGCCCATATGGCGTCTGCGGGTCATCCTTTGCTTGGGGATTACAAATACGGAAACAGGGGCTTTAATGATAAATATAGGGAAAGATATGGAATTTCTTCCCAGCTGCTTCATGCGTACCGGCTGGAGTTCCCAGAGGATGAACTTCTTTTCGGGGGAAAGTCCCATATTTTTACAGCGGATGAACCTGCTGTATTTCAAGAAATATTAAAAGATATTAAATAATAAGGAAGAACGGTTATGGCAACCTGGAATTCAAGGGGGCTTCGCGGCTCTACTCTTGAAGATTTAATCAATCATACAAATGAAAAATATCTGGAAAACGGACTGGCTCTGATTCAGAAAATACCTACGCCCATTACGCCCATTAATATTGATAAGAAGAGCAGACATATAACACTGGCATATTTTGAAAAGAAAAGTACGGTAGACTATATCGGTGTTGTACAGGGAATTCCTGTTTGCTTCGATGCCAAAGAATGTGCGGTAGATACTTTTTCACTTCAGAATATTCATGAGCATCAGGTGGTTTTTATGGAGCAGTTTGAAAAGCAGGGCGGTGTTGCGTTTTTTCTTATATATTATACACATCAGGATTTATTTTACTATCTGCCCTATGAAATGCTTAAATTCTTTTGGGACAGGGCAAAAGAAGGCGGTCGTAAAAGCTTCCGGCGGGAAGAATTGAATCCTGAGTATTATCTTCCTAAAAAAGAAGGGATTCTTGTTCCTTATCTTGATATTTTAAGTAAGGATTTGGAAGACAGAGATTTTTAAGAAACTGTTTGACATTCAAACGCTTTTCTTATATACTGTCAATAGTTTTACGTGCTACTTTGCTATCAAAGTAGCACTGTAATGTGATAAAGTAATAAAATATTAATACAGAATAAGGAGTGCTGATTATGTATAAGAAACTGGTACATACGCCGGAAGGTGTGCGTGACATTTATGGAGAAGAATATGCGAGAAAAAGAGCCACGCAGGAGCTTATTCACCATCAGCTGAATTTGTACGGGTATGAAGATATTCAGACGCCGACTTTTGAGTTTTTTGATGTATTTTCCCAGGAAATAGGTACAACTCCCTCCAAGGAGCTTTATAAGTTTTTTGATAAAGAAGGCAATACATTGGTGCTGCGGCCGGATTTTACCCCATCCATGGCAAGGTGTGCCGCAAAATATTTTATGGATGAGGATGTGCCCATACGTTTCTGCTATCAGGGAAATACTTTTACGAATACAAGCAATCTCCAGGGAAAGCTGAAGGAAGTTACCCAGATGGGCGCAGAGCTTATGGGAGACGGAAGCGTGGAAGCTGACGGTGAAATGATTGCCATGGTGATAGAATCTCTTCTGGCGGCAGGATTAAAGGAATTCCAGTTAAGCATCGGCGAAGTGGAATACTTTAAGGGGCTTTGTGAACAGGCAGGGCTGGATGAAGAAACAGAGTTGAATCTGCGGGATTTTATTTCCGGTAAAAATATTTTCGGCGCTGAAAACCTGCTTTCCGACAGAGGCATTGATGCTAAATCCTGTGAAATGCTTTTGAAGATAACAGATTATTACGGGCCGGCAGCATCCCTTGCAGAAGCAAAAAAATCCGTAAATAACCGTCGTTCCCTGCAGGCAGTTGAAAGACTTGAAAAGCTGTATCAGGTACTTTGCGCATACGGCGTTGAAAAGTATATTTCCTTTGACCTTGGTATGCTGAGTAAGTATAATTATTACACAGGTGTAATTTTCAAGGTATATACCTACGGAGTGGGGGATGCCATTGTAAAGGGCGGAAGGTATGATAAGCTTCTCAGTTATTTCGGCAAGAATGCGCCTGCAATCGGTTTCATGGTGATTATTGATGACTTAATGTCTGCCCTTAACAGGCAAAATCATGAATTTCAGGTTTCCTGTGAAAACAGGGTTCTGACTTATAATAAGAGTAATTATGAAAGCAGACTGGAAGAAGCCAGGGCGTTTCGGCAAAAAGGCATCCGTACTGTGCTTGTACCTGAAAAAGAATCAGAATAACCGGTGTTGAAATGAGGAAATAATGATGAGTGATGAAAGATATTTAACCTTTGCCCTTGGAAAGGGCAGACTTGCCAATAAAACGTTAGAGTTGTTAGAGCAGATTGGTATAACCTGTGAAGAAATGAAGGATAAGGATTCCAGAAAACTGATTTTTGTCAACGAGGAATTAAAACTCAGGTTTTTTCTTGCCAAGGGGCCTGATGTTCCGACTTATGTGGAATATGGAGCAGCCGATATCGGCGTTGTTGGAAGCGATACCATTATGGAAGAAAACAGAAGAGTTTATGAGGTTTTGGACCTGGGCTTTGGAAAGTGCAGGATGTGTGTCTGCGGACCGGAATCGGCAAGGGAACTGTTACAGCATCATGAGATGATTCGTGTTGCCAGCAAGTATCCCAATATTGCAAAAGACTATTTTCACAATAAGAAGCATCAGACAGTTGACATTATTAAGCTGAATGGCTCTGTGGAACTGGGGCCTATCGTGGGGCTTTCCGATGTTATAGTAGATATTGTGGAAACCGGCTCAACGCTGCGTGAGAACGGTCTTCAGGTTCTTGAAGAAATCTGTCCCTTATCTGCAAGAATGATAGTAAATCAGGTAAGTATGCAGATGGAAACGGAAAGAATCAGGAGTTTAATAGGTAAGCTGAAAGAATTGTGTTAAAGGATAAAAGCAAAAAGGAAAGGAATGACGGTTTAAAATGCGGATAGTAACTTTAAATGAAAGTACAAAAAATAATTTACTGGAACAGCTTCTGAAAAGAAGCCCCTCCAGCTATGGAACATATGAGCAGACAGTTAATGAAATCATTGAAAATGTAAAGCAGAACAAAGACAAAGCATTGTTTGATTATACCCTTCAGTTTGACCATTGTGAGATTACGGCTGAAAATATTCGTGTAACAAGAGAAGAAATTGATGAAGCTTATACCCTTGTGGATTCGGAATTTATTGAGGTGATGAAAAAGTCCGCTGCAAATATAAAGAAGTTTCATGAAAAACAGCTTCATAACAGCTGGATAGTTCCGGAGGATAACGGAACCATATTAGGTCAGAAAATTCTGCCCATTGCCATTTCGGGCGTATATGTTCCGGGAGGTAAAGCAGCATATCCTTCCAGCGTGCTGATGAATGTTCTCCCCGCCAGGGTTGCAGGTGTAGGAAGAATTATTATGACAACGCCTCCGGGAAAGGACGGTAAGGTAACGCCTGGCACATTGGTGGCGGCAGATATTGCGGGTGTGGATGAAATCTATAAGGCCGGCGGCGCTCAGGCTATTGCAGCTATGGCGTTCGGCACGGAAAGCATTCCCAGGGTGGATAAGATTACCGGTCCTGGAAACATTTTTGTGGCTCTTGCCAAAAAAGCCTGTTTTGGATTTGTCAGCATTGATTCCATTGCCGGTCCCAGTGAAATTCTTGTGCTGGCGGATGAAACCGCTAATCCAAGGTATGTTGCAGCAGATTTGCTTTCCCAGGCGGAACATGATGAAATGGCAAGCGCTATTTTAATTACCACAAGCAGGGAACTGGCCCAAAAAGTATCCGATGAGGTGGAATCTTTTACCAAGGAGCTTTCAAGGGAAAGAATTATCAGGGAATCCCTTGATAATTACGGTTATATTTTCGTTGCGGAAACTATGGATGATGCCATAGATGCGGCAAATGAGATTGCATCGGAGCATTTGGAAATTTTGACCGCAAATCCCTTTGAAACCATGACAAAAATCAAGAATGCGGGTGCAATTTTCCTTGGAGAATATTCTTCGGAGCCTTTGGGCGACTATTTTGCAGGTCCCAATCATATTTTGCCTACAAACGGAACCGCTAAATTCTTTTCACCTTTGAACGTGGACGATTTTATGAAGAAGACCAGCATTATTTCCTATTCCAGGGATGCTCTTTTGAAGGTACATAAGGATATTGAACTGTTTGCGGAAAGAGAAGGGCTTACCGCTCATGCCAATTCCATAAAAGTCAGATTTGAAAATGAGGCATAAATTTTATTTAAAGTGCAAATAGCACGGAAACGAGGTTATTATGAGCCGTAGTGCATCCATAAGCAGAAAAACAAAGGAAACGGATATTACAGCAGTTCTCGAAATTGATGGCAGCGGAAGCAGTCATATTGATACGGGAATCGGTTTTTTTAATCATATGCTTGAGGGCTTTGCCAAGCATGGATTTTTTGATTTAGACATGACAATTAAAGGTGATTTGCAGGTGGACGGACATCATACGGTGGAAGATGCCGGCATTGTGCTTGGCAGTGCCATTAAGGAAGCAGTCGGCGATAAAGCCGGAATGAAACGTTATGGTTCCTGCATTCTTCCCATGGATGATGCACTGGCGCTGTGCGCCGTTGATTTGTGCGGAAGACCCTATCTTTCTTTTGACTGTAATTTTACGTCAGAGAGAGTAGGATATCTTGAAACGGAGCTTGTGCGGGAATTTTTCTATGCCGTATCTTATGCAGCGGGAATGAACCTGCATATTAAAATGATTTCGGGAATCAATAATCATCATATGATAGAGGCCATGTTTAAGGCTTTTGCCAAGGCGCTTGATGCGGCTACCGCTAAGGACGAAAGAATAAAGGATGTTTTAAGTACGAAAGGCAGTTTATAGAATGAATACATATAAGAGAATCATTCCATGCATTTATTTGTGGAAAGGAAGTGCAGTAAAAGGATTTCAGGATTTAACGCCCGTCAGTGATTCTCCCGTGGAACTGGCAAAATTCTATGGGGAAAGCAATGCGGACGAATTGATAGTTTTTGATTTATCCAAAACAGATGAGGAACACGAAGAGGCTATATCCGTTATCCGTGAAATGGCAGTTCAGGCTCAGATTCCTGTGATAGGAGCAGGCAATATCAAACGCATGGAGGATGTAAAAAAGCTTCTTTATGCGGGATGTAAAAAGGCGGCTTTAAATTATTCCAAAGAAGACAATGTAAATCTCACCAAAGAAGTTTCATTGAAATTCGGCAGGGAAAAAATTGTTGCCTGCATTGCAAAAGCTCATGAAATTGAATTGAATGCAGCGTTACTTTCGGAGTTTGCGCAGGAGATTATCCTGCTGGATGAGAAAACCATAAAGCAGGCGGTTGAAGTATCAAAGCTGCCGCTGCTGGTTACTTTGCCGGAGGTTTCCCTTGATAAGCTGATTGAATTATTATCCTGTGAGTCCATTGCCGGCATTACCGGACCTGCGGTAAATGCAAATGCAAAGGAAATTAATGATATCAAAGATTTATGTGCCGGCAACGGTGTTAAGGTTCGTACCTTCGAGCCTGATATAAAATGGGATGAACTTAAGAAAAATTCTGACGGTCATGTGCCTGTAGTTGTTCAGGATTACAGGACAAATGAGGTTTTAATGGTTGCTTATATGAATGAGGAAGCCTATATGATGACCTTAAAAACCGGACGTATGACTTATTTCAGCAGAAGCAGAAATGAACTTTGGCTTAAAGGCGCTACCAGCGGGCATTTTCAGTATGTAAAGGAGCTGATTGCCGACTGTGATAAAGATACCATCCTGGCAAAGGTTGACCAAATCGGTGCAGCCTGCCATACGGGAAGCTACAGCTGTTTCTTTAACGGGATTATGAAAAAAGATTATGATGAGACTAATCTTTTAAAGGTATTTGAGAGTGTTTTTCAGGTGATTAAGGACAGAAAGGTTCATCCTAAAGAAGGCGCTTATACCAATTATCTGTTTGATAAAGGGCTTGATAAAATTTTAAAAAAGCTGGGGGAAGAGGCAACGGAAATTGTAATTGCTGCCAAAAATCCTGATGCCAACGAAATCAAATATGAGGTTTCCGATTTCCTGTATCATTTAATGGTTTTAATGGTTGAAAAGGGAGTGACCTGGGAAGAAATCACACAAGAGCTTGCAAAACGATAACAACCAAAATCATGCCCTGCGTTTTTCCGATGACATGGATTCATGATGTGCACTGCATAGATTCAGACTGCAGTGCATATTTTATTAAAAACGCAAGGAATATGAAATGAGTAAGATTGATACAGATAAAAAACTTGCACTTGTTCATTCCATCAGAATGCAGAATCAATACAACAGAATGAAATGCAGGGAAAGAGAGCAGTTAATATACGGGATTGGCAGCGAACAGGATAAAAGAGAGCTGTTCAGTACGGAAACGGCGGCATATATGCCGGGATATGAGGAGAGCACCGTTTCACATCCCCAAAAAAGGATATTAAGTGGGTTCCGTCTTCGCTTTATCCTGGCTATTGTTTTGATCGGCATATTTATTTATCTTGATATAAATAAAATAGATATTTACGGAATGACTACGGATGACTTATTTCAGCTTTTTACCCAAACCACTGAGATTAAAGAAAATCCGGATATATTAAATGTATTTGATTTATGATATGATTTTGACTATACTGATAAGTATTACAGAACGAAAAGGATTTTAAAATGAGAACATTAGCTTTAAGTGATGAAATACTGATGCAGGTGGAAAAGCCTGCCAGATATATCGGCAATGAAGTAAATGCCGTAATGAAGGATAAGGAAGCGGTTAAAGTCAGGTTTGCCATGTGCTTTCCCGATGTCTACGAAATCGGAATGTCCCACCTTGGAATACAGATTATTTATGATATGCTGAACAGCTTTGAGGATGTATGGTGTGAACGAGTGTATTCTCCCTGGGTGGATTTGGATGAAATAATGCGCAGAGAACATATTCCTTTGTTTGCGCTGGAATCCCAGGATGCAGTAAAGAATTTTGATTTTCTCGGCATTACCATTCAGTACGAAATGTGTTATACCAATATTTTACAGGTGCTTGATTTGGCTGGAATTCCGCTTTTAGCTGCGGACAGGTCGGACGAGGATCCGATTGTAATAGGCGGAGGACCCTGTACCTATAATCCTGAGCCTATCTGTGACTTTTTTGATTTGTTTTATATTGGAGAAGCGGAAACCCAATACCGGAATCTCCTTGATTTATATAAGGAGTGCAGAGAAAATGGAGAAAGCCGGAAGGATTTTCTTAGAAAAGCGGCTCATATTCCGGGTATGTATGTGCCTTCTTTATATGAAGTTTCCTATCAGGAGGACGGCACGATTGCTGAGATGAAGCCGCTCTATCCTGATGTTCCCGCTAAAATTCTTAAAGAAATGGTAACAGAGGTTTCCGATACTTATTATCCCGAAAAGCCTGTGGTACCTTTCATTAAAGTAACCCAGGACAGGGTGGTTCTGGAAATCCAAAGAGGCTGTATCAGGGGATGCCGTTTCTGCCAGGCAGGACAGCTTTACAGACCGGTAAGGGAGAGAAGCCTGGAATTTTTAAAGCGGTATGCGATTGCCATGCTTTCAAGCACCGGGCATGAAGAGATTTCGTTAAGTTCCTTAAGCTCCAGCGATTATTCCAGACTGCCGGAATTAATTGATTTTCTGATTGAGGAATGTAATAAACGTAAAATAAATATATCACTTCCTTCCTTGCGTATCGATGCGTTTTCTTTGGATGTTATGAATAAAGTGCAGGATGTAAAAAAAAGCAGCCTGACTTTTGCACCGGAAGCAGGCAGTCAGAGGCTTAGAGATGTTATTAACAAAGGACTTACAGAGGAAGTGATTCTTCAGGGCGCCAAACTTGCTTTTGAAGGCGGCTGGACAAGGGTAAAGCTGTACTTTATGTTGGGACTTCCTTTTGAAACGGAAGAGGATATCAGGGGAATTGCGGAGCTGTGCAATAAAATTGCGGCAACCTTTTATGATACGGTTCCCAAGGAAAAAAGGACGGGAAAGGTGCAGATTGTAGCCAGCACATCCTTTTTTATTCCCAAGCCCTTTACGCCCTTTCAATGGGCGCCGCAGTGCCGGAAAGAGGAATTTCTGGATAAAGCATACCTTACACGGAAGTCTATTACAGAGCAGCTGAATCAAAAAAGCATAAAATATAACTGGCATGAGGCTGATGTAAGTGTATTGGAAGGTATTTTGGCAAGAGGGGACAGACGTTTAAATCAGGTTATCTTAAAGGCTTATGAAATGGGTTGCTTTTATGATGCGTGGAGCGAATTTTATAAAAATGACGTTTGGATGCAGGCCTTTGAGGATTGTGGTATTGACCCTGATTTTTATACCGTCAGGGAAAGAAAAGATGATGAAATCTTCCCCTGGGATTTCCTTGACTGCGGTGTGTCCAGGGAATTTCTGCTGAGAGAATGGAATCGGGCGAAAGAAGAGATTGTTACTCCTAATTGCCGCATGCAGTGTCAGGGCTGCGGGGCAGCACGCTTTGGGACAGGTGTCTGCTTTGAGAAGAGAGGATAAAGATGAAAGTAAGAATTAAATTTTCCAAAGAAGGACCCGTCAGGTTTATCGGGCATCTTGATGTAATGAGATATTTCCAGAAAGCAATCAGAAGAGCGGATATTGATATTGCCTATTCCACAGGATTTTCCCCTCATCAGATTATGTCTTTTGCTTCCCCTCTGTCAGTAGGTCATACCAGCGAAGGAGAATATTTTGATGTGGAATTGAATTCTTTAACCTGCACAGAAGATCTGGTAGACAGGCTGAATGCTGTTATGGTGGATGGAATCCGTATTCTTAAAGCTGCGGTATTGGATGAAAAGGAAGGGAATGCCATGGCAAGCGTGGCGGCAGCTTCTTATCTGGTATCCTTCAGTGATAAGCTGATTTTACCGGATGACTGGAAGGACAGGCTTCTTGCATTTTTCGGCAGGGAATCTATTCCCGTTATAAAGAAAACGAAAAAAGGCGAAAAGGAAATGAATTTAAAAGAGGGAATTTATGAGTTGGAAATCCGAGGCGAAAGTGTTTATATGCTGCTTGATGCAGGCAGCGGAAGCAATATTAAACCGGGATTTGTACTTGAGACCTTTTTTAAAGGCATGAATACAGCACTGCCCGAATTTCCTTTCAGGGTACACAGGCTGGAAACCTATAAGAAAAAAGATGATGGCAGTTTAGTACCCCTTATCGCCTGATGTAAACGGAGCAGAATCAGGGTTTAATAACGTTTAGGATATTGTTTATGGGAAAAATTATTATTGTTAAAAAGAAAAACCGGCTTCTTCTTACTCTGTTCGATGAGAAGAAGCCCTGTTTAATGGAAACGGCGCCTTTCCCTGATGAAGAAAGTATTCTGGGAAATATCTGTCTTGCAAAAGTAAAGGATATTGTACCCGGAATAAACGGTGCTTTTCTTTCTGTGGGGGGAAATCAGACCGTATATCTTCCCTTTGAGGAATGTAAAGAGGTTTTAATTGCCAACAGAGAATTGAAGGATGGGGAAACTCTGAAGCAGGGCGATGAAATTGTAGTGCAGATTACAGGAGAGGCATTAAAAACAAAACAGCCTTCTTCTTCTGCAAAGCTTACGCTGACAGGCCAGTACTGCGTATGCAGCTTTTTCGGGCATGGCCTTCACTATTCAAAAAAATTAAGTGAAGTTAAAAGGAAGTGCATAGATGATGCCATTAGAACTGCTTCTATAGAAGGACGCAAAAAATATTGTTTTACCATTCGTACGAATGCAGAAGCTTTAAATGATTTTTCGGTTCTTTTTGAAGAAATGAAATCTTTTATAAAGATTTTTAATTTAATTGAGGAAACTTATAAACACAGAACCTGTTATACCTGTTTTTACCGCAGGGAGCCTGAGATAGTGAGTCAGATTAAAAATATTTCTTTAGCTGATTATGAGGAAATTGTTACTGATGACAGGGATACTTATGAACTGCTTACGAAATCCCTGGCTGACAGGCCGGTTCGTTTCTATCAGGACGATATGCTGTCCCTTGCCAAGCTTTACAGTATAGATACGTATCTGCAGGAGGCACTTTCCAAAAAGGTATGGCTGCCCTGCGGCGGCTATCTGATTATTGAGCCTACGGAAGCCATGGTGGTCATTGATGTAAATTCCGGTAAAGCCGACAGTAAAGGGAAGAAAAGCAGAGATTATTACCTGAAAGTAAACCTTGAGGCTGCAAAGGAGACAGCAAGGCAGCTTCGCATCCGAAATTATTCGGGAATGATTATGGTGGATTTTATCAATATGGAATCAGAAGAAGATAATCAGAAGCTCCTTGATTTCCTGGATGCCTGCCTTAAAAAAGATAAGGTGAGGACAAGACTTGTGGATATGACGGCGCTGGGAATCGTGGAAATAACCAGAAAGAAGGTCAAAAGGCCCTTAAGTGAGTGGATAAAGCCCGGTGAGGTATAAATCAGGTTTGGTTCCCTGCCGTTTGAGATGAGAAAACCTCAAACGGCAGGGAATTTTTGTTTATATTAATATAAAAATGTGAAAATGATGCAAATATGATACAACTTTGATGCATTTATGAAGTATTATACTTGATGATGAAAATGAAAAATTTCTGTATTGAAAGGAATCTGAAAAAGAAAATATATGGTTAGGAGAAAATGCAGGAATATGGGAATGCGATTATCAAAAAGGATTTTAATGTGTTTAGGAGCTGCAGTGATTTTATGGTCAGGAATACCGAGTATAAATGCTTTTGCATCCAAGGAGGCTTATCCCATTATCTATGGCGGTGAATTTGATGGAAATGAGCCTGTTATGACACTGACACAGGATTCGGAAGATTATGTTGTCCTTTCCGGTGACAGTCTTTGGAAAATTTCTGAAAAACTATGGGGTGACGGTAATTTTTATGTAAGGCTTGCCGCTGCTAATAAAGATACCGTAACAGACCCCGATTTAATATATCCTGGTATGCGTCTTAAAATATCGCAAACAGGTTATATTGTCAGGGAAGAGGCCAAATACGGCGGTGCCCAGATGGGGAAATATTCCATGGATTTTCCTCATGGATGGAAAGTGGGAATGACACAATCCGGCAGCGCCTTTGCTAATTTTGTGCTGTCGGGCGATGGCGTAATTGCATGTCTGATTCAGGATAAAAAGAGTGAAATTCTGCCTACAGTCAGTGATTGGCAGCAATGTACACAGCAGATTACCGGTTATGCTGAAAAAAATTATAAGGAACAAGTATCAGATTTGAAATATGAGCATTACTGTATGGAAAATCAGGGAGAGAACTCCGGAGAACTGTACATATATTCTTTTACCTGGCATATCAGCTCCGACTATCCCTCTCTGACAGCACAGGTTTGTGCAGGCTTAAAGGTGACTGACCATATTCAGGCAGAGTTTATAGGCTATACTTTTGACGATTATGATATTTGCGGCTGTGTGCGTTATGTGACAGCCTCTTTTGAAGAGCACTATGAAACGGATAGTGACGGGAAATTTACTGTCAATGACTCCAATATGAGTATCGTTCCTGATACAGAATGGGAGCTTAAGGGAATGTTTAATGCTTTTGCATACGCAGATGAGTTTTTCACATCCAAACTTAACAGGATACTGGAAATTAATGAAGAAGAGAAAAGGGAAACAGAAAAAGCAGCTGATAAAATAAACAGGCAGTCAGCGCCAGGAGAATCCTGATATGAAGAATTCTCCTCAAAAGAAAGTATTTGTACTGTTTGCGGCCAGTTTCCTGTTGCTTATCTTAAATCAGATTATTATGTCTCAAAAAAGCATGATAGAAAAATATCAGGCAGAAAATGACAGATACCGACAGCAACTTTCAGAATATGAAAGCATGGAAGAAATAACTGCGGAATCGGGTTTTGTCAAAAAGGGCGGCGTATACCTGATAAATGACGAATCTCAGATGGAATTGCTTGCCGGGCTGATTAAAGAAAATAAGGAAATTGAACCCGGCGTACTGGCAGCCAAAGCCCGCTACCGGTTACAAAATAATTTATATCTGGATGATTGGTTTTCACTGGGAACGGAAACATTTCCTTTTAATGGGATGCTGGATGGAGACAATCACAGGATTTTTGGCAATTTTGCTTTAGGGGACTATAATAATGCTGAATGCTTTATGGTGTTGGGAGAACAGGCTCAGACAGCTAATTTATATGTAAGTAACTGTATGCACAGGGATTCGGAGATTTTTGCCGCATTTCAAAATGCTTCTGAATTGGAAGAAATTTGCAGGAATCTTAGAAAATATCCTGATTGCAGACCAAAATTCAGTGTTCAGGATTATCTTGCCAATACGGAAGAATTGGCAGAGTTATTAAAGGAAAACTGGAACAGAAATAAAGGCAGTAACGGATATTTTTTTGAAGTAAAATTTGAGCCGGAAAGATACGAGAATGGAATAATTCCTGTGTCCATAAGCCCCTTTATGCAAATTCCTGATGAGGAAATGCAGGAAATAATGAGGTTGGAGCTGACAGCTTCTGGCAGCTTTCTTTCCTTTATCAGACTGGAGTGTTTGGAAGGCTTAAATATATGCACCTTTGCCGTCTGTAATTCCGGGGAATGGAAGGAATATCATGTGCTGCTGCAGGGAATGTGGGAAGGAAAAGAGATTCCGCTGCAGCATTTGATGATTCCCCGCAATCAAAATGAAGACGCTTATTTTTATGATTATCATATTCAAAAAGAAGACATCAATTTTGACGGAAAAAAGGATTTAATGGTTCATGAGGGTTATTCTTACGGAAGCGGAGGAGAATGGGATAATTATTGCGGGATTATTTTTAACGGAGAATATTTCTCCTATTATCCATCATTTCCGGAGCAGTTCAATTTTTTTGAGCCATATTGTAAAAGAATTATATCCTTCGGGCAGGTCGGCGCCTATTGTCCCTACGTGCTTGTTTATGAAGTAGTGAATGGAGAATACAGGCTGACCAGACAACTTTCTTACCATATAGGTACAGAAGGAGAAGGTAATATTCTGTATTATTATGAAATGGAAGAGCTTGTCTGCACACACATTATTACCGGCGGTTATGATGAAATCAGGGAGCTTTATCCTGATTTGAGCAATTATTGGAACTGGAGGGATAAAGGATAAATGAAAAAGAGATACATCAGAGAAAGAATATGCTCTTTAACTGTATTGACAGCAATTTATCTGGCAGGATTATTATTTTCCGGGTGCGGTTCCCCAAAAGAAGATGCTGCAGATGAAGGAATCAAAGCATCCAATGAAAATTATTCTGATGAAACTCTGTATAAAGAAACTCCAAAGCCTGAATTGTCTGCGGAAAAAACTCCGGAAAAGACTTCAGAAAAGCCTGACAGTTTTGTATTAACTTATGACGGGAAAGAAACAGACATTATTATTTCCCTTGAAGACTGTAACTGCGAATATGATAAAAACGGAATTCAGATTTATTCAAAATATATCAGCAACTATGATTGGGTGGATGAAGATTTTCCTTACTTTCAATATGTTTTTTATATTCAAACACCTTCTGAAAATGTGCAGATATTTCCGGTTAAGGATTTTCTGATTAATACAGAGGAGGAAACCCTTTATATATCCAGTGAAATATCAGATTTTATTACCATGCAGGAAATCAGTTTTTCTGATATTGCTGACAATGAGACCGGTTATGAATATAAAATAATGAACAGATTTTCCCTTGCAGAACTGATTGGAGAAGCCTATCAGCTTTCTGTGAGGACATTTTCTGATTTACATTTTTCTTTCACAGGGATTGAAAAAGAAAATGAAACCTATATTGTAAAAGGTGAAGCCTCAGGCATTCACAAACCTACAGGCGAAAAATATTACATTGACTGGAAATGGAATAAAGCTTCCGGAGAAGAAACAGCCGTTCCCTATCTGCTTACAGTTTATGATGAGAAAAAAGACAGGAAAGTATTTGAGGAATGTGAAAAAGCTTTTGAATGTCTGAAGCAGGGTGACTGGTCTATGGTAGAAATTGACAGTGATAAGGAATATCTGCGGGGACTTACAGGAGATGAGTGGTGCACACAGGATGTTAATGGAGACGGGCTGCCGGAACTAATCGGTTATTTTGCCCCTGAAAATTCAAATATAAAACAAATTGCAGTTATTTTTGCTTATCAGGATGACAGAATAAAAATGGTTTTGGCGGATGTCAATGACGGAATGGAATATTATTTCCTGTGTGAAAACGGAAATTTGATATATGATTCTGAAAGCACTATCGGATATGGTTCTTTTACGCAATGCGTCTTTGATGTAAAATGGGAAAGAAAGGATTTGCGCAGACTAATACTATACCGTTTTCTTGATTCTTATTCCGAAGAGGAAGATGAATATTTAAAGAAATTATATCCTGACACATATGGTGCCGGAGGAGGCGGCTTTTATTTTTATTCCGTGGAGCCTAAAACAGAGGAAGAATTAAAAAATAGCCAGGAGAATGAATACTGGACCTGGAACCTTATTTCAAAGGAGCAGTTTTTGGAAGATTATGAGAGAATGACGGGATATAATTTCCTTGAAGAGAGTCTTTACTGGGCAGATTTTTTAGATGGGACTTATGAAACTCTGGAAGCCTGCAATAATGCATTTACCCTTATTAAGCAGGGGGACTGGTCTTTAGTAATTCCTTTTGAAGGAATGGAAAATCTGACCCGAAAAGAGAATTTAAAATGGCTGCAAGCCGATGTAAATGGTGACAAAATACCGGAACTGCTCAGTTTATACTCAGAAAATGCAGAAAATTCCATAAGCCCAATAGAGCATATTTTTATATATAAAGCCGGAAAAGTTGAACATGTATTTTCTGATTTAAATGATTATACTGAATTTTTTTTCATTGGAAAAAACAGAAATCTTATTTATAATTATAGTAATTATGGTTTGGTGGATTATGGAAGTTATTCCCAATATCGGTTTGATGAAACATGGGACAGAGTATTGCTTGATAAGCTGGAAATATATCATTTTGAAGATGAAGAATATTATGAAGATGAAGAAATATTATATTTAAAAGAACAATATCCGGATACTTTCGGAAAGGACGGCAGCGGTTTTTATTTCTTCAGGATGCAGGAGCCAATTTCAAAGGAACAGTTTTTGGAATCTTATCAGCAAATGACAGGTTTTAATTTTTTAACAGAGAAGGACTGGCAGGATATGGGCTTTTAACAGAAAAGTAATATGAAAATTTGCTATAAAAAATAGTATTTGAATTTGTGGTATCGAAAAATGCTAAACGGCAGAAAACCTTGTAAAATAAATCGAAATTTGAAAACCACGATTTTATAAGTGATTACCGCCACTCATAGGGGCAAAAACATGAGAAGCGAGTGGCAATCGGGAAACTGTGACATATGTGCGCATTCAAAAGAAGCACAGTCACATATGGGATTCATGGAAGGGAGAACAAATATTATGATTACGGAAAGCAAATATCCAATATTTGAGTTTGATGATAACAAAGTTGCAAAATTAAATCCAACATCTTTTGTAGACCAATCGTTTGAAACAGATAAGTTAATTATTACTTTTTTTCCTGAGGTTATGGATAAGTTAGTAAAAGAGGGTAAGATTACGCTTGAAAGAACGATTAGTGGTGAAAACCCGGTCTTAATATATCGTTTTCTGGACAATGATATTCTGATTACATTGGGACAGGTCGGCTGTCCGGCTTGTGCGGGAAATTTAGATTTATTTAATGCCATGGGTATTACCAAGGTTATGTTCTGTGGCGGCGGTGGAGTTCTTGATAAAAACATCGAAGTGGGTCAGGTACTTGTGGTGGACGGAGCAATTAGGGACGAGGGGTTTTCATACCATTACATAGAACCTTCAAGATATATCTTTACAAATCCCGAAACAACCAAAAAAATCACGCAGTATTTAGAAAAAAATTCTATTTCCTACATTCGCGGGTTGACCTGGACAACGGATGCAGTATTCAGAGAAACTGCTGACAGAATAGCACGGAGAAAAGAAGAAGGTGCAAAGATTGTAGAAATGGAGCAGGCAGGGTGTATTGCCGTTTCACAATTCAGAGGTTTTGAATATGGAGCATTGATATATGGTGGGGATGATGTTTCGCAGGACGAGTGGAGCAATAGGAACTGGCGTAGCCGAGAAGGAATTCGCTATGACCTTGTGACGATTTGTAAAAAGCTGGTTGAAATATTATAGCGCTAATTTATCCTGCTCGGTAAGACTACGGTTATACGGCTCCATGGAAAGGCAGTTCCCCGCAGGGGAAAATATGCTGAGTACAAGCCGTAGAATTCCTCTTGCTTTGGCTCGTAAGGGCAAAAACAAGGGGAAATGACTTTCAGAGGGTGGTTTAAGATAAATTTGCAGGAGGAAAAATGAAAAATTATAATCAAGTTTATGTGAAAAATAGTTTTGAAGCGGCAAAAATGTATTGCAAAGCATTTGGTGCAGAGATTACACGTGAGTTCAGAAATGAGAACAATACTGCTTATGACCACTGTGAATTATCTGTAGATGGAGAAGGATTTCTGGCATTAGCGGAAGCGAAAAATCCTTGTGATATAAATGTAGTGCACAAGTATAAATGGGAAACCATGACATTTAATGTATTTGAGATGGGGACTGAGGAAGCTGTTTATAACGCATTTCAGGTTTTGGGCAATGGTGGAGTGATTATTGAACCTATTCATGAACTTCCATGGAGTAAATGTTGCGCCACTATTATTGATAAATTTGGGGTATGTTGGTGGATTTCCATTTAAAAATTGAGAAAATTACTTGACAGGGCATGGCTTAAATGGTATAGTTTATGAGTATGCCGCATAACGAGGTAGAAGTGCGCAAAGACGCCACCGTAGTTAGCGAGAAAATCAGTTTCGGCTGATTAGAAGGAGGTGCCCATATGTACGCAATCATTGCAACAGGTGGAAAGCAGTATAAAGTTTCCGAAGGTGATGTAATTAAAGTTGAAAAACTGAATGCACAGCCCGGCGAAACAGTTACTTTTGACCAGGTTATCGCAGTAAGTGATAACGAGCTTAAGGTTGCCGGAGATGTAGCGAATGCTAACGTAACTGCAACAGTTATGGAGCAGGGAAGATACCGTAAGGTTATCGTTTACAAGTATAAGAGAAAAACCGGTTATCATAAGAAAAATGGTCATAGACAAGCATACACACAGGTTAAGATTGAAAAAATCAACGCTTAGTATGTAGGATCAGGTTATGACAACCATTACGATTTATAAATCCAAAAACGGAGAATATAAAAGACTGGCCTGTAAAGGTCATGCAGGTTATGCAGCTTATGGCAAAGATATTGTCTGTGCCTCGGTTTCCTGCCTTGTCATCAATACCATTAATTCACTGGATGAATTGGTTCATGAAAAAATGGATATAATGACTGATGAGCAGCAGGGACTGATAGACTGCAGATTTCAGAATACTCTTTCTAAAGAGGGCATATTGCTGATGGATTCTCTTGTACTTGGATTAAAGGGTATCGTAGGTGACTACGGTAAGAAGTATCTGGAACTTAAATTCAAGGAGGTGTAAACCATGTTAAAGATGAACCTTCAATTTTTCGCTCATAAAAAGGGTGTTGGTTCTACTAAGAACGGTAGAGATTCCGAATCCAAGAGATTAGGTGCGAAAAGAGCTGACGGACAATTCGTAAAAGCAGGAAATATTTTATACAGACAGCGTGGAACAAAGATTCATCCCGGCATTAATGTAGGTATCGGCGGTGATGACACATTGTTCGCATTAGTTGACGGTGTACTTAGATTCGAAAGAAAAGGAAGAGATAAGAAACAGGCTTCCGTATATCCTGTAGAGAAATAGTACGATGAATCGGGCTTCAAACTTAACTGTTTGAAGCCCTTTTTGAAAGGAAATAAACTATGTTTGCAGACAGAGCGAAGATATATGTAAGAAGCGGAAAAGGCGGCGACGGGCATGTATCCTTCAGAAGAGAGAAATATGTGGCTAACGGCGGACCTGACGGCGGCGACGGCGGCGATGGCGGAAGTGTCATTCTTGTAGTTGATGAGGGTCTCAACACCTTAAGTGATTACAGACATGTGCGCAAATATCATGCTGAAGATGGTGAATGCGGCGGAAAACGAAACTGCAGAGGTAAAAACGGCGCTGATTTAATTTTAAAGCTTCCGGAAGGAACTGTAGTTAAGGAATTTGAAACCGGAAAAGTAATTACTGACATGTCAGGGGATAATAAACGTTTTGTGCTTTTACAGGGCGGAAGAGGCGGTAACGGCAATCAGCATTATGCGACCAGTACTATGCAGGTCCCTAAATATGCACAGCCCGGTCAGCCTGCCAAAGAGCTGGAACTGCAGTTAGAACTTAAAGTGATTGCAGATGTGGGTCTTGTTGGTTTCCCCAATGTAGGAAAGTCCACTTTACTTACCCAGGTCAGCAATGCCAGACCGCAAATTGCCAATTATCATTTCACTACCATTAATCCTCATCTTGGTGTTGTGGATTTAGATGATGCGAAAGGGTTTGTAATGGCTGATATTCCGGGGCTGATTGAAGGTGCTTCTAACGGTGTGGGACTTGGTTTTGAATTTTTACGTCATATTGAACGAACCAAGGTTATCATTCATATAGTAGATGCGGCTTCAACTGAAGGCAGAGACCCCATTGCGGATATTTATGCCATTAATAAGGAACTGGAAGCCTATAATCCTGAAATTGCAGCCAGGCCACAGGTAATTGCCGCCAATAAGATTGATATGATTTATGATGACGGTTCAGGCAATGACCCGGTTGAAGCTCTTAAGAAGGAATTTGAGCCGAAAGGAATTAAAGTGTACCCCATCTCTGCTATCAGTGGAAAAGGAGTCCGTGAATTGCTTTATCATGTCAGAGGTCTTCTGGATACTGTTGATGACAAGCCTGTTGTCTTTGAACAGGAGTTTTTCCCTGAATATATGCTTGGCGGTTCAAATGAACCTTATACTGTAGCTTATGATGAGAAAGCGGATGAATATGTAGTGGAAGGCCCTCGTATTGAAAAAATGCTCGGGTACACAAATCTTGATTCCGAAAAGGGATTTACCTTTTTCCAGAATTTCCTGAAATTAAACGGAATTTTAGATGAACTGGAAGCACTGGGAATCAAGGATGGTGATACTGTACGAATGTATGGTTTGTCTTTTGACTATTATAGATAAATCTGTATACAAATAGGAGATATTTTATTATGACAAGTAAGCAGCGTGCCTATTTAAAAGGACTTGCAATGAATATTGAGCCTGTTTTCCAGATTGGAAAATCAGGACTTATCCCTGAAGTAACAGAAGCAGTAAGTGAAGCTTTTAATACAAAAGAATTAATTAAAATTGCCGTACTTAAGAACTGTATGGAAGATCCTAAAGAAATTGCATCCCTTCTGGGTGAAAGAACAAAATCTCAGGTTGTCCAGGTAATCGGCAAAAAAATTGTATTATATAAGGAAAGTAAAAATCATAAGAAGATTAATCTTCCTTTATAGGAAAGCAGGTATTGTATGGCTCAAAAAAAGCGAATAGGGATTATGGGAGGCACCTTTAATCCCATTCATCAAGGTCATTTAATTTTGGCTGAACAGGCCAGAGAATATTGTGGGCTGGATGAAGTGCTTTTTATTCCCAGCGGCAACTCTTATATGAAGCCATCTGATGAAATTCTGGATGGAAAGACCCGCATTTCCATGACAGCGCTGGCAATCGAAGATAATCCTTATTTTGCATTGTCCACCATGGAAGTGGAGCGGGAAGGTGCGACTTATACCTGTGATACGATAAGAGAATTGAAAGGATTGAACCCATCCATAGAATATTTCTTTATTATGGGAGCTGACGCATTCTTCATTTTTGAAAAATGGAAAAATTATAATGAGATTTTGGCAAACTGTATTCTGGTTGTGGAATCCAGAGATGAGAAGGACACATCGCAGCTCAAAGAAAAAGCTGCTAATCTGCAGAAAAAATATCAGGCAGAAATAATTGTGCTTCCGGAAAGAAAAATAGACCTGTCATCCACAGAAATCAGAAACAGGTTAAAAAATGGGGAATCAGTGCGTTATATGATACCTGATAAGGTACTTTCTTATATACAGAAGAACAGATTATATTATATCCGTTAAAAAAGTTCGGAGGCTTTACATGAAATCCGCAGATATCAAAAAGATCAGAAAATCCATGGAAAAATCCCTGGATGCCAAACGATTTGAACATACACTCGGAGTGGCATATACTGCATGCGCACTTGCCATGTGTAATGATGTAGACATGACCAAGGCTCAGACAGCAGGACTTTTGCATGACTGTGCAAAGTGTTTAAGTGATGAGAAAAAAATAGAAATATGTAAAAAAAATCATGTGGAAATCAATAGCGTAGAAAACAGAAATCCTTTTTTGCTTCACGCTAAAGCAGGAAGCTGCATTGCCAGGAAGAAATTCCATGTGGAAGATGAAGATATTTTAAATGCAATTTTGTATCATACAACAGGCAGACCCGGAATGTCTAAGCTGGAAAAAATAATCTACATAGCAGATTATATTGAACCCGGCAGAAAACAGGCTTCTAATTTGAAAGAAATACGAAAGCTGGCATTTCAAAACCTTGATATGGCATTGCTAAGGGTTCTGGAAGATACACTTGCTTATTTAAAAAGCACAGGCAATGAGGTGGATTTTATGACTCAGGAAACCTATGATTATTATATAAATTTAAGGAATTCCGGAGAGTTAAAACAATAGAAGTACTGCGCATAGTCGCTTGGCTCTTTGTCCGTGGGAATCAAAGGAAAGGAAGAAGTTTATGATAGATAATAAAGTTAAGGAAATGGCGGTTCTTGCAGTAAATGCACTGGAGGATAAAAAGGCAGAAGATATCTGTGTCATCGATATCAGTGAAATTTCGGTACTGGCAGATTATTTTATCATTGCCGGCGGAAATAATATCAGCCAGATTCAGGCTCTTTCAGATGCGGTTGATGAAAAGCTTGGCAAAGCAGGATTTCCCTTAAAGCAGATAGAAGGATATAATAATGCAAATTGGATTCTGCTTGATTTTGGTGATATTATAGTTCATATATTTGACAGAGAAAATCGATTATTCTATGATTTGGAACGTATCTGGAGCGACGGCAAGAAAGTTGATTTGGAAGAGCTGAAGAAATAAGAAGAGAGCGAAGATGCATATAAAAAGCATATGAAAGAAGACGCATATTAATTGAAATGTGCGCCTTCTTTGTTCGCATAGAAATGCTTAATTACCGTTTCTTTCGGTGCCGCCTGCATACATATAAAATGTAAGCAAATACAAACCGCTGAGTCCTACAAGCGCATAAATAATTCTTGAAATCCAGGTCATATTACCGAATATCAAGGCAACAAGGTCGAAGGAAAAAAATCCAATCAGTCCCCAGTTAACGGCACCTATAATTGCTATGGTAAGAGCAATACAGTCTAATACCTTATTATTCATATATCCCTCTCATTCTGCCGTATTAACGGCTTTTATACCTCTTTATAAAATAGGCCTCATTTCTATTTTTACCGTATTCCTGATAATTATTCATAATTAAAAATAAATTCTTTGTTAACAGGGGATTTATTTCATGACAATAAACAGAAAGTCCGCAAAGTGTAATTTTTATTATTGTCATTATAAAAAACTGCTCCATCCATAAACGGAAAGAGCAGTTTTGTGTTTGGCAAAACATTCGCCTGGTTCATTATTTACGGAAACTAACGGAAAATGCGGAAAATACCGAAAACCTTTCCCAGAATTTGACAATCATTAACAATAATGGGATCCATAGTATCATTCTCAGGCTGAAGACGAACATGCCCATCTTCTTTATAATAAGTTTTGACTGTGGCAGAATCATCAATAAGGGCAACTATAATTTCGCCGTTTTTAGCAGTATTGCAGGAATTTACAAAAACCTGGTCACCGCTGAAAATACCAACGTTAATCATAGAATCACCTTTTACATTTAAAATAAAAGATTCTCCACTTGGAACATATTCAGCCGGAACCGGAAAATAACTTTCAATATTTTCTTCCGCTAAAATGGGAAGACCTGCAGCGACCTGGCCGATAACAGGCAGGCTGACCATTTCGGTACGAACCATTTGGAAACTGTCATCGCAAATTTCGATAGCACGCGGCTTAGTAGGATCCCTTTTTATATATCCGTTTTTCTCCAAAGTTTCAAGATGAGAGTGAACAGAGGATGTTGACTTCAAATGAACAGCTTCACAAATCTCACGAACAGCCGGAGGATATCCTTTTTTTAAGATTTCTTCCTTAATATAATCTAAAATTTCCTGCTGTTTACTGCTTATTTTCCCATATGCCATGTAAAATCCTCCCTTATGTATTTTTTGTATAGATAAAGTATAACATACTATCTTCAAAAAAGCAAACATATATTCCAAATATTTGTTCGAATTTTTCCCCTGAAAGTATTGACATCAGAATGCTTGTTCGGTATAATTTAATATAGAACAGCTGTTTGCAACAAGTGTTCGCAACAAATGTTTGGAAAAGCATGCTAACAGGAAGTTCGCAGAGAATACTCGCACGGAGGTACTTATGATGAATAATCAGATCAGTGAACGCAGAATCAGAAATAACAGAATAAAAAGGAGACGCGAGATGAGAAGAAACATCATTATGTCTCTTTTAACTATAATTCTGATTGCAGGAATTTCCACTGTATTTTTCAGCGTTAAAGCAAAAGCACAGTCAGCGCCTGAGGATATTTCTTATAAATATTATAAAAGCATTACAATAGAAGCAGGAAATACTATCTGGGATTTTGCAAATCAATATGCCGATAAAGAATTTTATGATTCATTTGACAGCTATATTGAAGAAGTAATACAAATAAATCATCTGCAGGATGAAAATATTATAGCAGGCCAGAATATCATTATACCTTATTACAGCAGAGAATTCGTTTGATTAAGCTTATTTTTCGCGCAGCCTTACAGCTTTTGCTGCCTGCCGCCTTCGGGAGTCTTCCTGGGCAGCATAGTGCTTTCTTGTAGTATTTACATCCTTATGTCCGAGAACATCAGCTACAAGATAAATGTCGCCTGTTTCCTGATAGAGAGATGTACCATAAGTACTTCTTAATTTGTGAGGTGTTATTTTCTTTAAGCTCGTGACTGTCGAAGCATATTTTTTTACAAGATTTTCGACAGCGCGGACGGTAATTCTTCTGTTCTGCATTGACAGAAAGAGAGCATTTTCATGTCCTTCCAATGGTATCATATGATGTCTTTTTTCCAGATAATCATGTAATGCATCAGCTACCTCTTCTCCGAAATAAACCACTGTTTCATATCCGCCTTTTCTGCGTATTTTAATACCATTGTTTTTAAAGTCTACATCATTAATATCCAATCCTACGCATTCTGAAACACGAATTCCGGTACCCAGAAGGAGAGTAAGCAGGGCAACATCCCTTATTTTAGTTTTATTGTGATATATTTGCTGATTTTTGGTAAGTTTGCTGCCGTCTTCTACCTGGTCAAGTAATATGGCGACCTCATCGGCATCCAGTCGTACAATTTCTTTTTCATGCTGCTTGGGAAGAGGAACAAGAGCAGCGGGATTGGTTTTAATAAGCTCAGAACAAAAATAATAATTGTAAAAGCTTTTTAAAGCTGACAGCTTTCGTTTTTTTCCACGTTCGTTATTCATATATTCCTTACCGTCTTTTATGTAATAAGAAATATAATCCATGTATTCCTCAATATCTTCACGTGTTATCTGGTCTAAAAGTGTTATCGGAAAATCTTCAATTTTCATTTTAGAGCAAATGCTGTTATTTTCATGTATAAATTCAAAAAAGACCCTTAAATCATATGCATAAGCAAGTCTTGTACGGGAGGAAGTATATTCCTGAATCCCTCTGAAAAATTGCTTGCAGAAGGGCGGAAGAGTACTTAAAACTTCCCGCATCCGCATGGTATTGATATTGTTCTGTTCATCATGATAGTTTTTACTGTTTTCCATATTCTCACGGCTCCATTCAAAATACAATTAATTCTAACATATTTCAAGAATAATCCATAGTATATTTCTGGAAAAAATGCTATACTTATAAACATAGAAATCAAAATGCAGGAAAGGAAATGCGATTTAATAATTAATATATAATCGGTTTGGGCGGAAATATGAAATTTAAAATTGATAAAAAATATATCAGTATTGGGATAACCTCATTCCTTGTTATTGCAGCATCCATTTGTTTTTATTATATTATTTTTCATGGAGACCGTTTTTCGGCAAAACTCAATACCCTGATGCTGATATTGAGTCCTGTCATATATGGAATCGTATTAGCCTATTTACTTACTCCTGTTGTTAATAATATTGAAAGTAAGCTTTTGATGCCGCTGTTTTCTAAAACGTCAGAAATGACATTAAAAAAGAAAAAAGGAATGCGGGTCTTATCAATAACCATTACGATTATTTTAGTAATTTTTCTTATCAATGGTTTTTTCTCCATATTAATTCCTAACCTGATATCCAGCATAAAAAGCATTTCTGTTCAGTTTCCGTATTATGTTCAGAATCTGACCCGCTTTGCTGAAAAATATCTGGAAGATAATCCGGATATTGAAAGAATTTTTGTTCAGATACTTGATACTTATTCTGAAGAATTTAATAATTTTTTAAATAACAGTATTATTTCACAAATGGAATCCCTTGTAAAAACAGTATCATTAAGCTTAATAAGCGTTATGAAGTCCTTATGGAATTTAATAATTGGTCTTATTATTTCTATTTATGTTTTAGCCAGCAAGGAAACCTTTTCCGGCCAGGCAAAAAAAATAATGTATGCAGTTTTTTCAACGAAAACTGCCAACAGTCTTATTAAGGACTTCAGGTTTGTCAGTGATACTTTTATCGGCTTTATCAGCGGCAAAATAATTGATTCTGCAATTATCGGTGTTATATGTTTTGCAGGTACAAGCATACTCGAAATGCCATATGCACTGCTTGTCAGCGTTATTGTAGGTGTTACAAATATAATTCCGTTTTTCGGGCCTTATTTAGGAGCTATACCAAGTGCGATAATTATTTTAATGGTAAATCCTGTTAAATGCCTTTATTTCATTATATTTATTTTGATTTTACAACAGATTGACGGTAATCTGATAGGACCTAAGATTCTGGGAGAGTCAACCGGTTTATCCGGATTCTGGGTTATCTTTTCAATTACCATTTTTGGAGGATTATTGGGTGTTCCGGGAATGATAATCGGTGTTCCGTTTTTTGCAGTGCTATATGCCATGGTGAGACGCATTATTGACCGTCTGCTCATTAAAAGAGGACTTCCGGTTTCGACAAATAATTATTTGAATTTGGATTATATAGATGAAGATAAATTTATTTCCAGAGATGAAAGCATAGAGAAGAAATTCTTTAAAATTTCCTTTAAAAAGTTATTTCAGAAAAAAGAAAATACAATCAATGATAATCAAAAAGAAAGAGAGCAGTAGATAATGAAATTTGTTATACAACGTGTTAAAGAAGCAAGTGTCAGTGTAGAGAATAATATTATAGGAAAAATTGATCACGGATTTATGGTATTGCTTGGAATCAGTAATACTGATACGGAAGAAATTGCCGATAAAATGGTTAATAAACTGGTTAACCTGCGGATTTTTGAAGATGAAAATGAAAAGACAAATTTAAGTCTTAAAGATGTAAACGGGGGATTGTTAATTATTTCACAATTTACGTTGTATGCTGATTGCAGAAAAGGCAACCGTCCATCCTTCATAAATGCCGGTAAACCCGATGAAGCAAATCGGTTATATGAATATGTAATCAGCAAGTGCCGTGAAGAAATTCCTGTTGTTGCCCACGGAGAATTCGGCGCCCATATGGAGGTTTCGCTGATTAATCACGGACCGTTTACCATTGTTCTTGACTCTGCTGAAATTATTAAATAATGAGAATCCTTTAATATGTAAGGTGGAATGTAAATGAAAATTATAATCTGGCTATTAATTGCCTTTGCAGCCTTGGTCTTTATATATAATTTTATTAAGCTTCGTAAACGTCGTAAAAATAACAAAAATACCGTTTCTGAATATAACAGAAAATATCTTCATAAAAACATAAAAAATAATAAAAATTCAAATTCTTCAAATTATAATAATTATATTACAAAGTATAACAGCCAGCTGGATTATTTGGAAAAAAAGGATTTATCCAAATAGTTTACATAATATTTCTATGTAAACTGAATTTAAGTATAGTTAAATTGTTTAAATTATCGATTTTAGAGCCAACTATTCGTTAAACTTGTGTTTTGCGAATAGTTATAGCTGTACTGCTATTACAGAAAACGAATAAGAGAAATCACTATATTTATTCAATGCAATAGAAAACACGCTCTGCGAACCTTTATTTACATGAAAAATAACTCAATCAGATGTGATTAGACAACATCGATTGAGTTATTTTTATTCATAGTATTTAAAACAATTTATTTTTTAAAAATTCTTGGCTTCAAAATCCTCAATGTACTGAATGAGAAGCTTCACAGTGCCTTCCACGCCTAAAATGCTGCTGTTAATACATAAATCATAGCTGTCAGCACGGCCCCATTTTTTGGAAGAATAATAATTATAATAACTTTGTCTTTGTTTATCCTTCTTAATGCACATATCCTTGGCTTTTGAAGCATCCAGATTGTATTTTTCCATAATTCTCTTTGTCTTAGTTTCTTCATCACCGTAAATAAAGATATGTACGCAGTTCTTCAAATCATTTAAAGCATAATCTGCACAGCGGCCTACAATAACGCAGGGACCTTCACTGGCAATCTTCTTGATTGTATCAAATTGAGCTAAAAATACCTTATGGCTGATGGGCATATCTACAAAATGAGATGCATTATATCCAAATGAATAGGTATCCATAACCAGATTATAGAGAAATGAATTGGTTGGACGTTCATCATGGTTCTCCAACATTTCTTCACAAAAACCGCTTTCCTTTGCAGCTCTGGAAAGTAATTCTTTATCATAACAAGTAATATCAAAATACTTTGCAACTTTCTGTCCGATTTCTCTTCCCGCTGAGCCAAATTGTCTTCCGATTGTTATTACAGTATTCATAATCAAACCTCCAATCCTGTTTAATTATATTATATACAAAATTACCAAGAAATACAATGTATTGTCTGAATATTCGTAACTTTTTTGTACATAAATTATGAGGAGGCAAAGAGTCTTTTTTCGATATCTCTACCGTATGGTGTTCCGGCAAGTCCGCCCTGACCTGTTTCACGCAGCGATATATCCATCTTATCTCCCACTTCTCTCATGGCATCAATAACCTGATCCGGAGGTATACGGCTTTCTATGCCTGCTAACGCCATTTCAGCGCTGGATACAGCATTGACGGCGCCGATAACATTGCGCTTTACGCAAGGAACCTCCACAAGCCCTGCAACCGGGTCGCAAACAAGGCCCAGAAGGTTTTTTAAGGCCATGGCAGCGGCATGGACAATCTGAAGATTGTTTCCGCCTTCAAGATATGTCAGGGCACCTGCGGCCATAGCGCTGGCTGAGCCGATTTCGGCCTGACAGCCGCCCTGAGCGCCGCTGATGGAGGCTCGCAGAGCAATTACCTGTCCAATACCGGCAGCAACATAAAGCGCTTCTACAATCTTAGCAGCATTGTTTGAAAGACGCTTAAAATATGGAACTAAAATTGCGGGCATCACCCCACAGGCACCGGCTGTCGGAGCTGCTACTATTCTTTTCATGCAGGCATTGGATTCCCCCATTTGAAGTGCACCGGCTATAACCTGTCCTAAAAAGCTGCCGCACAGACATTCTTTGTTCAGAATATATTCTTCCATTTTGGCGCCGTCTCCTCCGGCAAGTCCGCTGGAAGATTTTTGCTTGGCATCATAATTAGCGGCAGCCAGAAGCATAGCATCCCAGGTATCCATCATTTTTTCATAGGAATCTTCCGGAGTTACTCTTCTCTCCTGAACATCATCCTCCCGGATAATTTCCCAAAAGCATTTTTCTTCCGTCTCACATTTTTTTATTATTTCTTCTAAGGATTGAAACATATTGAATTCCTCCTGTACCTGACAAGCTATGAATTGATATAAGTAACCTTAATAATCCCTTCCAGATGCTCCAGCCATTTTATGGATTCAGCCGGAATTTCCTGGTCAGTTTCTATTACCATTACGGCATATCCGCCCCGTTTATTGCGGTATAGCTGCATAGTTGCAATATTAACGCTTTTATGTGACAGCATAGAGGTCACTTCCGCTACATGACCGGGCTGATCCTGATTATGAACAATTAGAGTGGGCTTTTCGGCTGTAAAATTAACATCTATGCCATCCAGCTTATTAATCATAATGCGGCCGCCGCCAAGGGAGGATGCCTGTACCTGAAGCGTTCTGCCGCTCATTCCCCGCATATCAAGAACTACAGTATTAGGATGCGCATTTCTTAATGAAACTTGCTTGAATTCATAAGAAAGATTCATTTTTTCAGCATGAGAAAAGCTGTCGGGAATGCGGATGTCATCCGGCTGCATCCCAAGTAAACCTGCAATTATGGCGCGGTCAGTCCCATGTCCGATTCCCGTTGTGGCAAAGGAACCATGAAAAGAAATCACTGCTTTTACCGGAGTATCCTGCAATAAATTTCTGGAAATATATCCGATTCTTACAGCACCGGCAGTGTGTGAACTGCTTGGTCCAACCATAACAGGACCCAATATATCAAATATATTCATGCTCTTCTCCTTTATCATTTTAACAAAACAGGACACCAACAGACTGCTTTGTCTGTCAGTGTCCTGTCTATTATATAGTATAAAACTAATTTCAGAAAAAATTCAATTATTGAGCTTTCTTCTTTGCTAATAATACTTTACCGCCATCAATAATCAGGATTACAGCAAGAACCACAAGAGGAACAATAATGATACTCTGAAGTACATCTGTAAATAATGCTGTACCGGTTACTGCACCGCTGATAATTTCACCCACATTCTTCTTGAAGGTTAATAACAGAGAAGAAATGGTTGCACATGCCATGAAGATGATAGGAATATAAAGCATCTTGTTGTTTTTACCGATTTTCTTAAGATAAGCAGCTAAAGCCAGGAATGCGGGAACTGCTACTAACTGGTTTGCAGCGCCGAATAAAGGCCATACCTTGGTATATCCTGCAAGGCAGAGTACAAATCCGAAGAATGCGGTAATAACTGTTGCAACATACATATTGTCAAGCTTAAGCTTCTTGCCGGCTTCAGTACCTGCAAATAATTCCTGGAACATGAAACGTCCAAGTCTGGTACCTGTATCAAGTGATGTTAAGCAGAAGCAGCTTACAGCCAGCATGATAATTGTCTTTGTTGCGCTAACAGCAGCCTCACCGAAACCAATGGTTGCAAAGAAATTGGAAATTGCAGTACCGAAAATTACAGTAGGTGAAATTGCTTCCAAACCTAACATTTCTTTTACTGCATTCTGGGAACCATCTGCAGAAAGTGTTCCGATTGCAATTAAGGAAATAACTGCAAGTACACATTCGATTAACATGGAACCGTAACCAACTAACAGGGCATCCTTTTCATTATCCAGCTGCTTTGAGGTTGTACCTGATGCAATCAGTGAATGGAAACCTGAAATAGCACCGCAGGCAATTGTAATGAACAGTGTGGGGAATAAATAATTTCCGCCTACTGCAAAACCTGTAAATGCAGGTGTCTGGAAAGTTGTAGATGCAGGATTTACAATTGTAGCACCGACAATACCGATTACTGCTGCAGCCATCATGAAATAAAGTAAGAATGAGCTTAAATAATCTCTGGGCTGTAACAAAATCCAAACAGGTGTTACGGATGCAATAATAATGTAAATAAATACAAATCCAATCCAGAAGTTCTTGGAAAGGTCTAAAGGACATGCCAAACCAATACCTACACATACTGCAAGTAATACAACACCTAAAATGGTTGCTACTAACATAGGAGCATTCTTTCTGTATACAAGGAAACCAAAGCCGATAGCTAAGGGAATGAACAGAATGGATGCTGTTGCTACAGAACCGTTGCTGGCACTTCCGCCGTGGCTTGCGCCGATAAAGCTGTTAGCAACGATATCACCGAATGCTGCAATAACAAGTAATAATACAAGCCATGCAAATACGGTAAATAAAATTCTTGTTCTGTGTCCAATGTTATCTTCAATAACTTCACCTAAGGATTTACCTTCATGACGAATGGATACGAATAATGCACCAAAGTCCTGAACGGCACCAAAGAAGATACCACCGATAACAATCCATAAGAAGCAAGGTACCCATCCGAAAAATGCTGCCTGAATAGGTCCGTTGATAGGGCCTGCACCGGCGATGGATGAGAAATGATGTCCCATTAAAACAGGTGTTTTGGCAGGAACATAGTCTACACCGTCTTCAAGTTCGTAAGCAGGTGTTTTTCTGCTGGGGTCGATTCCCCATGTTTTAGCAAGGTAACGTCCGTATGTAAGATAAGCTGCTACGAAAATTACAATCGCTAAAATTATTAATAATAATGCGCTCACAACAATCCCTCCTATTAATATTTTTTCTTATGTTTGAGCATTCTTATATAAAACAAATGTATAAACATTTGTATATAAGCAGTATGTTTTATAAGCAGTACATGTTTTCTGATAATTAACCTTACTGTTGCGGTATTTCCTGCTTATATGGTGATAATCCCTTCTCTTCCATTACCTGCTTAAATCCGGGCTTACCTTCTTTTACTTCGGTAAAAACACTTGAAAAAATTTCTTTTTTCTTACGGCCATGATAGCTGCTGGTAAATTTGAAATCCTCCATGGAAGCACACATAATTGTTCCCTGGGAAAAACCTCTTATATTGAATTTATACCCCTTTTCAAAACGATAATGTTTGATTCTTTTCGCAGCAGATTCGGAAAGTGCTTTATTTGAAATAATTACCACATTTAAATAACTGGACATATGATTCTTCTCAGGAAGCTTTTCATTTTTACGGACAAGCACCGGTTCCATATAATTACTGATAATCGCCTCTGCTTCATCTAAAATGTTGTCCGTGCACTCTTCCACTTCCATAAAAAGAAGATGTTCATAACTGCGGGTAGACCACATGTTAATTTCCCGAACCAATATGTATTTTTCTATGTAAGAAAAAAAATACCCATACGCCGGGTATTCTTTGCCATTTATCATATAAGGCTGATAAATGTCGAAACTCCCGGAATAACGCAAAAGGAGTCTGTCAAGGTATTCAGCCGTCTTCATTATACTACCCCTTTGTACTATAATCATAAAAGCAGAAATCGTTCTGTTTTTCCTGTATTCATAAGTTAAAATATAAAGTAAAATTAATAAAACTTAATTTTATATTAATTTACTAAAAATGATAATACCATGAAAACCTCTACATTTCAACTTTTTTCTTTAAAAATACATGATAAATACTTATTTCAGGTTATTCAAAAGCTTCCAGAAATATTCCGGCAGCGGAGCATCTGTTTCAATATACTTATCGGTTGACGGATGGCGGAAACCAAGAACTTTAGCATGCAGGGTCTGACCTTCTAGATGAAAAGGTGATTTTACTGTTCCGTAAACCTCATCGCCCAAAAGGGAATGTCCGATATGAGCCATATGAACCCTGATTTGATGTGTTCTTCCTGTTTCAAGAACACATTCCACATAAGTATATTTTTCAAAGCGCTGCAACACTTTATAATGTGTAATGGCATCCTTGCCGCCGGAATGCACTACTGCCATTTTTTTCCGGTCGGAGGGGTGACGTCCTATGAGGGTATGAATTGTTCCCTGTTCTTCTTTAAGCCTGCCGCAGACAATGGCATGATATTTTCTTACAATACTGTGTTCCTTAAGCTGCTCTGCAATTGAAGCATGGGCAGCGTCATTTTTGCATGCAATTACAGAGCCGGTAGTATCCTTATCAATCCGATGAACAATTCCGGGTCTTAAAACACCGTTAATACCGCTTAAATTTCCATGACAATGAAAAAGCAGGGCATTTACAAGTGTATGACTGTAATGTCCTGCAGCCGGATGAACCACCATTCCTTTCGGTTTGTTAACTACAATAACATCATTATCTTCATACAAAACCGAAAGCGGAATGTCTTCAGGCTCAATGTCCGGTGTAATGGCCGGGGGTAAATAAAGCTTAATATTATCCTCTGCCTTTACTTTATAATTAGCCTTAATATTAATTTCATTTACAGTAATGTTCCCGTCTGTTAACAGTTTTTGTATATAGGAACGGGACAAAGAATCCATAAGTCCGGTTAAAAACTTATCAATTCTTTCCCCCTCCATTTCATCGGTTACTATAAAATTATACTGTTTTAATTCCTCTGACATAAATTTATTTCAATTCCCTGAATTTTTTCTGATTAAAGCTTAAAAAGTTGAAGTCATTTTCTTTATATACAAACAGTACCTGAATAATTAATATTGCCGTAGCAACGGTAACATAAATATCCGCCACATTAAAAATAGGAAAATTAATCAATACAAAATAAATAAAATCAACAACATAGTCTAAACGGAGCCTGTCAATCATATTTCCGATTGCGCCTGCAGCAATCATGACAAGAAGTATATGCAGCCGTGTGTATTTTTTTTCAGCAGGGGCACGGAACAAAACAAACACGATCACCCCCAGAAAAACTACTGCAACAAATACGAAAAACACTTTTTGATTCTGCAGCATTCCGAAGGCAGCGCCTTTATTTTCCAGGTAATTAAATTCTAAAACGCCGTCAATTATATTAAACGCAGGCTGATCCTTTAATTTAATAACCGCAATCTTTTTGGTAAACTGGTCAATTGCAACAAGAATAAACAAAAACAGCAAATCCAAGATTAATAACTTACCTTTTTTCATATTACCACCATAATAAGGGAAAAATTATTCTCCGTCTTCCACATAGAGAATTTCTTTTACTGCATTAATTATATCATCATCAGTTACATTCATATCAATTACTGCTTTTCCGACCTTTTTCAGTAAAACAAATCTAATCTGTGAACCTGCCATTTTTTTATCTGATTTTGTCAATGCCAGAATTTCTTCAGGATTGATATCTTCTATTGAAATAGGAAGATTGAAGGGAACAAACATATCCCTGATTTCATAATATTCCTCCATGGAAAGCCATTCATGCTTCCATGAAATATAGGCTGCAGCTACACTGCCAAGGGCAACGCATTCCCCGTGAGTCAGGGTAAAATTCTTTGCTTTTTCAATGGCATGGCCTATTGTGTGTCCAAAATTAAGAAGGGCACGGTCACCTTTTTCTGTAGGATCTTTTTCAACAACAAGCTTTTTAACAGTACAGCTTTTCATTACCATTTCAAGCAGAACATCCGCATCTCGGTCACAGATTTCATACATATTGTCAAGAAGCCACTCATAAAAGGAACTGTCTTTAATAAGTCCATGCTTCATAACTTCGGCAAAACCACTGAAAAATTGCCTGTCTTCAAGGGATTTAAGAGTGGATACATTCATATAAACAAGTTTCGGCATATAAAATGCACCCACCATATTCTTGTATCCGTCGAAATCAACGCCGGTTTTTCCTCCGATGCTTGAATCTGACTGTGCCAGTAAAGTAGTAGGTATCTGCACAAAATCCACACCTCTCAGGTAGGTGGCTGCAATGAAACCGGTAACATCTCCTACAACACCGCCGCCCAAAGCAATCAATAAATCTTTACGGTCAAATTTTTCTTCAATCAGAAATTTATATGCATTGCGTACGGTATCAAGGGTCTTGTTTTCTTCCCCTGCCGGAAAGCTGTATAATACATTTTTTTTGCATCTTCCGGTAAGAAGCTGCATAACTTCATCTCCATATAGTTCTGCAACATGGGAATCCGTAATGATGCAAATACGGCGGTTTGCCACATCAAGTTTATCCAGTTCTGCCAAAAGCTCATCAAATGAGGTTGAAAAAACAATATCATAGCAAGGTTTTTTTTCATAATTAATTGTAATTTTTTCTGCCATATTCCTGGTCTCCTGTTTTTCTTTTCGAACTTATTACTGCCATGAATAAAACTTCCTGCCGGGACAGGAAGTCTTTATTCATGATAATAGAAAGTTCGCGAAGCGTACTTTCTATTATTATAATCCATTATTAATTGGTACATCGAATGAACCGGATAAAATTTCCTGAAAATCTCCGGATATATCTACAATAGCCGGCGTAATAATGAATATGTAATGTGATATTTTCTGCAGATTTCCGCTGATTGCAAAACAGGAACCGGATGTAAAATCTATGATTCTCTGCGCCACATCGACATCCAGACCTTCCAGGTTCAATACTACGGTTCTGTTAGCTAAAAGTGTTTCCGTTATTTCTCTGGCATCTTCAATCGAAGTGGGTTTAATCACACACACTTCCATGCCGCTGCCGGATTTTTTGACCTGCCGCATTGGAGTTACCTTAGGCAAATTCTTTTTCTGCAGGGGCTTGTCATCCTCTGCTTCCGGCATAGTTTCTTTTACCTGAGGAATTTTCTTTGGTTTCTCTTCAACAACATCATCATCGTAATAGTCATCATCATAGAAATCATCTTCTTCTCCGTTTAACTTCATGTAATTGAGAAATTTATCCATAACTCCCATTTTAAGCACTCCTTATCTATATGACATATTGCCTTTCACCGAAAATACCGGTGCCTACTCGTATGAAAGTAGCACCCTCCTCAATAGCTACAGCATAATCACCTGTCATCCCCATTGATAAAACACTCATATTAACATTATCAATGTTTTTCTTACTTATGTCAACAGATAATTGTTTCAGCTGTGCAAAATATTGACGATTATCTTCTGGATTATCAACATATGGTGCTATTGTCATTAAACCTTTAATTGCAACGCCGGGAAGCGGGGCAATCTGCCGTATCACATCTTCCGCCTCTTCAGGTTTTATCCCGAATTTGCTCTCTTCGCCTGCTACATTGACTTCTATTAAAACAGACACGGTAACATTTTTCTTCTGAGCTTCTTTACTGATTTCTTCTGCCAGTTTGACGGAATCAACGCTGTGAATAAGATATACTTTATCAACGATATATTTTACTTTATTGCGTTGCAGGTGCCCTATCATATGCCATTTTATGTCCTTGGGCATGACTTCGTATTTTTCAGTCAGTTCCTGAACCTTGTTTTCTCCAAAATGACGGCATCCGCATTCATAAGCCTCTGTAAGCATTTCTATTGGCTTTGTTTTGCTCACGGCAATAAGAACAACATCCGAAACCGCTCTTCCTGCTTTTTCACAGGAGTTTATGAGTACCTGATTTACTTCCTGCAAATTTTCTTTAATCATAATATCCCTTCTAACCATTAATAATCTCATTTTCTTCTACAGAAGAAGCATCCAACGCAATATAATCATATACGCTGAGACCGTACTGCGTATTGGACTTAATAATTGAATATTCATCATTCTGATAGAGAATATTAATCTGTTTAAAATCAGCATATCCTTTATTGACATTATAAACCCCTATCAGTGTACCACGCTTGCTGATTACTTCCTTTTGTGTAGACTCCGGCTTAATGATATAATCACCAATACGAAGCTGGGAGTCATCCAGATAATATTCTGTTTCTGTTTCATTATAAATTGTAGTTTCTATAAACTCCGTTGTAGCCGTTCCGTCTTCTGTATAAGCCTCACGTATCACACCATAATTGCCGGATTTACCACCCTGGGTAACATATTCCTTGGGAACGATAAAAAACTCCTTCTCAACGATTGCGGAATTAGGAACCTTCAATCCCTTCTCTTCTTCCGTAATTAATTCAATATCAATAAAACGGTCTGTACAGAAGGTAATCATGGAATTGGTAAAAGTCAGTTCTACAAAGGTATCTCCGTCAGGATTGGTATACCGGCTGACTTGTCCCCAGGACATATCCTGATTTTTTAGAAATTTAACCTTTACATATTCCAGTTCTTCTAATTCATCAGCCTTTTCTTCATCTACCTGTATTACAATGGACCAGTCCTCGTCTTTGGACAGCTTATATACAGGTTCTCCGGCAGCAATCAGCTCATTGCTGATTAACTGTGTTTTCTCATATTCTTTGGTATCATACAAGTCCCTGGTAAACTGTTCAAGTGTCAGGTCTTCATATCCGTCTACGGAATATACTACTATACCTGTATCGGGAGCTCTGCAGAATGAAATTAATTCCGAAATTCCCGAGCTGTTTATTTTGTCAACATTTTCAAGAATATTGGCATTGGCAAGTTTTAAAACAGTTCCTTTTACATTATATTTAAAATCATAAACACTGGAAAAATGCTCTGAATCAAAACCGGAGACAAAACCCAGTATTTCCGATTTTAACTCAGATAAGTCCTCTGTTGAAAGGGTATTTTCTCCTGCATTTTCCGTATTCAGGTAATCGGAAAGACGTCCGGATTCATCCAATGTGTATACAAGATTTCCCGTTCCCACACGTTCTCCTTCTCTCGCATAATAATTAATGTAACCGGCCTGCTGCGCTGTTATGATTTCCTCATTACGTACGGCAATTCCCTGATATATATTATTGGTGGAAAGGGAACCGACTGTTACTTCATAAGGTACAATGTGCTTTGCTGTAAAATAGCCGAAAATACAAATAATAATATATACGAAAATAGCGGCAAAAATAATCATTCCGATGTTGATATTTAAAGGCTTCCGATATTTTACTATTTTATTATTTCCGTTATTATTCAAATGTCTGCTCCTTGATATTTAGAAACATACAAAAACCCCAGATACATTCTCCGGGGTTTTATGTAAAGTAAAATAAACTGCGTATTGACAATAGAAAGCACACTCTGCGAACTTTCTATTGTCATGAATTATAAAGCAACTATAATTTTCTCTTTTAATGATGCCGGTAACTCAGCCTCATCACATGATACACTTAATACAAAATCTACTCCGAACTTTTCGCTGATAACCTCTAATTTGTTAATGATAGGCTCAATATCGCCATCTTCTTTGCATGCAATTTTAAGGAAACTGTCGAAATACATCTGCTGCAAATCATGATCCTGTGAAATAATTCCGCAAATAAAGCCAACAAATTCATCAGAATCGGAAATCAAATAAGAAGATACATCAATTAATCTGATCTTATTGTTTAACTCATACATATGTTTCGTACTTTTATCCAGATAAACTATATTTCCGGACACATTCTGCACTTCAGTATTAACTTTATCTAACAAATGCTTCGTTTTGCCTTTTCCTTTTTTACCTACAATTAATTGAACCATTGGTATCCCTCCTGAAGTATATTCGCTTATATGAAAGAAAAGCATTTCATATATAACTTGTTATTATTATAAGATATTATGTATTAAAAAACAACTGTTAATTGTTTATTTCACCCAATAATTCTGTCATTTGTGAATACAGGTCATCTCTGGTTTCAGCCCGCAGAATAATAGAAATATAAGGATTATTTGCTGTATCTTTGGAAACCAGAACAAGGCAGCTTTTAGCGGCGCTTGTTGTTCCTGTTTTCCCGCCGAGAACTGTAACGCCGGTAGGCGCACTTGCTGTTCCCTGCATATAATAATTTGTACTTCCTACGGTAAGTTCCCTGGAATTTCCGTTTTTGTCATTATAAGCCGTGGTATATTCAGGCATATGTATAATTTCATTAAACATATCATACTTAATTGCTTCATTGGTAATCAAGTACATGTCATATACTGTAGTGTAATGATTATCATCCGATAAGCCGTGAGGGTTTACAAAGTGCGTATTGGTAGCTCCAAGCGCCATTGCTTCTTCATTCATCATGTCTGCAAATGCGTCTATTGAGCCTGCAATTCCTTCGGCAATCATGACAGCCGCATCATTGGCGGAATTAATCAGTAAAACATGAAGTGCCTGAGACAGAGTCATCTGATCGCCTTCTTTCAGCCCGCAGGTGGTAGCTCCTGACTCAAGATTGGTAACATTACCGGATGCGGTAAGCATCATTTCAGCAGAACCGTGCTTCATGGCAACCAGGGCAGTCATGATTTTGGTAAGGCTGGCCGGATACAGCTTTTCATGCACATTTTTGGCATAAATAGTATTTTTATTATTGATGTCAAATAAAGCAGCACCCGATGCTTTTGACATATCTACAGCATTTACATTAATATCTGAAGAAACAACACATAAGTCCGCAGCAAAAGGAACCGCAGTACTGTTTTCTTCGCGGGTATCCACAATCCGGAATCCGCTTACATCGGAATTTACCGTATACGGCATATCATACTGTGCCCTGCCGCAGCCACCCGCAAATAAAGTGCCGGCTGCCAGAAAACAGGCTATGCCTCTTTTAAAATGTATTTTCATATCATTTATAATTCTCACGCCACTCCAAATCTCCTCTGTCTAAGGATTTAACCAGTAATTCAGCCGTTGCAAGATTTGTTGCCAGAGGAATATTATATACATCACAAAACTTGACAACATTATTAACGTCCGGTTCATGGCGTTTCTGAGTAACAGGATCTCTTAGAAATATGACGAGGTCAAGCTGATTATGCTCAATCTGAGCGCATAACTGCTGTTCACCTCCGAGATGTCCTGCCAAATACTTATGAATATTTAAATTAGTTACTTCTTCAACCAGCCGTCCGGTTGTGCCTGTTGCGTAAAGTTCGTTTTTACTTAATATTCCCCGGTATGCAATGCAAAAATTCTGCATAAGTTTTTTCTTCGCGTCATGCGCAATTAATGCGATGTTCATATTGTATAATAACCCCTTCCTGTACTGTAACCCCTTCTGTCACATTTTTCTGCTAGTCAATAGTATACACTATTTTTGTTTACATTGTAACCCCACATTTAAAACAAATCCAATTCCAATAAATGAACTAATCAAAGAAGTAAGTCCATAGCTTAAAAACGGCAGGGGAAGCCCCGTATTCGGAAGCAGATAAGTTACTACGCCGATGTTGATGAAGCCCTGAAAGCCAAGCTGTGCGCCTACACCGGCTGCAATAATCGTTCCCGCAATATCCTTCGCCTTTCTGGCAGTCAAAAAGCATTCTATGCTTATTAACATCAAAAGGAATACCACCGTACATGCACCTGCAAATCCGAATTCCTCTCCTATTACGGCAAAAATAAAATCTGTCTGCTGTTCTGAAATGAAATTGGCATTCTTTACGGAACTGATCTGGTTATTTTTATAGCCTTTTCCCGTCAGCTGACCGGAACCGATAGCCATAACAGAGTACTCCTGCTGATACCCCAGCGTATTGGCATATTCTTCTTTGTTAAAAAAGGCTACGATTCTGTTTCCCTGATAAGCCCTGTCACCGCCGAATATTTTCTGGTCCGGCTGCAAAATCAGAATAATGAAAATAATGGCTGCCGGAATAAACACTGCCAATACCCCCGTGACAATCTTCCAGCTGATTCCTCCCACAAACATAATAACAGAAAAAATCAGACATATAACCAATGTAGTGGATAAATCCGGCTGATTGAGTACAAGTAATGCGGGAAATGCGAATAAAATCACACACAATGCAATATATTTAAATGTATTCAGCTTTTCCTGATGTTTTAAAATAAACTGTGCAAAAAATAAGATGATAAATATCTTGGCAATTTCCGAAGGCTGAAAACGGATTCCTGCCAGTTCAAGCCATCTTTGTGCGCCGCCGCCTTCATCTCCCATGAAAATAACAAGAGCAAGAAGAATCAGGTTAAAAATATAAATAATCCAGTATAGGTTCAGAATAACCGAATAATCAAACAATGATATTACTATCATCAGAAAAACGCCGAAGGCAAAGCCGGCAATTTGTCTTGTTTGTAAAGACTCTTCGGCACTGCCTACGGCAATAATTCCGATTACCGCTAAAGCAATTACCATAATAACCAGTTTAAAATTATAATCCCGTATTCTATACTGCTTTAACATAAATTGACCTTTCTGAAAACTATCATTTGTTATGTAAATCCAAAATCGGAATGTTCGCATATAACGTAGGCATTTTGGAATCATGGCCCTTTATTCCGGTTTTGCTGATTTGGATTTCCATGCTTTGTGTATCTATCTTCATGTATTTTGAAATTACTTTTGCGATATCCGTTTTTATCATTTCCATCATTTCCGGTGAGCAGTTTACTCTGTCCGAAATAAGCAGAATTTTAAGACGGTCCTTTGCAATATCCCTGGATTTTTTCCTGCTGAAAAAATGTTTGATTCCCATATTGCCACCTCCTAATTCTTATGAAAAATACCTGACACTCTTGTCCAGAAGGAAACACTTTTATCAAATTCAATAAAAGGAATTTCCTTTCCTGTAACCCGATAGCATATATTCTGATATGCTTTTCCTGCCAGTGTATTGTTTCCTACAAGCGGTTCTCCCTGGTTAGTAGCAATAACAACATTTTCATCATCCGGAACAATGCCGATAAGCGGAATGGATAAAATATCAACTACATCTGCTGCACTCATCATTTCCCCGCGCTTTACCATATCATATCTTAAGCGGTTAATTATCAAATCAATCTGCTTAAATTCATTGGCTTCCAACAAACCGATAATTCTGTCGGCATCCCTGATTGCAGATACTTCAGGGGTTGTAACCACAAGCGCCCTGTCGGCTCCTGCAATGGCATTTTTAAATCCCTGCTCTATTCCTGCGGGACAATCCAAAATGATATAGTCAAACTGTTCCCTGAGCTGATTGATCATTCTGACCATCTGCTCGGGATTTACTGCTGTTTTGTCTTTTGTTTGTGCAGAGGGCATCAAATATAAGCTGGGATGTCTTTTGTCCTTAATAAGGGCCTGTTTAATCCGGCATTTGTTTTCAACAACATCCACGAGATTGTAAACAATTCTGTTTTCAAGCCCCATTACCACATCCAGATTGCGCAGTCCGATATCAGTATCAATCAGAACCACACGCTTTCCCATTGCTGCCAGACCTGTTCCAACATTTGCTGATGTAGTGGTCTTGCCTACACCGCCTTTCCCTGATGTGACGACAATTACTTCACTCATTCTTTACCTCCTAAATGAATAAAAAATTTCGTCCCCTGAGCAAAGCTACACAGGCAGTTCGCTCAGTAATTCTTTTGTAAGGGAATCCATTACGATTTTATTATTTTTTACGTATGCGATTTTCGGCTGTACCTTAGGTTTTATCGACCATTTACTGATTTTTTCTTTTGTATTATATTTGAAATCACCAATTTTTAATTTTTCTGGTGACATTTCAAGCGCCGCAACATAATGCCCTTCGCTTCCGTTTCCGCCGGCATAGGCTTCGCCGTAAAGGCCTCCTAAAATGATAATGTCTTTTGCGGAAATAATAGCTGAACCGGGATATACATCTCCCAGTATGACAATGCTTGATTCTGTTTCAAGCACCTGTCCGTTTTTTAATGTGCCTTTATAAAACTGGCCTTCACCTCCGGTGAGAGAACCTTCCGAAAAATCAGTATGGGATATTGCCTTTATAAACTGCCTGTCCGTTTCTTCATCTTCAGATACAATACATAAAATATGAATTTCCGAATTTTCCGAAATTGCATCTAATACTGCCTTTTCTTCTTCCTGGGTAAGATTTCTTCCTTTGATGGACAGTGCCATTTTTGCATCCTTAAAAAAGCTGCTGGATTCTTTGAATTTTATGGATATTTGAAGCAGTAATTCCTGAAAATCCAATTCGGGATCCAGATGCAGAACTATTCCATTAGGAAAGCTCTTTATAATGACAGAATTTTTCACAATACAAGACTCCTTTAGCTTAATCTGTTACGGCGGTACTTCCGCTGAGCTGAGATGCCGTACCTGTTATCAACTCTTCCTCATCAGCTAAATCAAAATAATACTTAAGCACATCCTTTGTGGTCTGGGCGGCATAGGATGATGTATAGCCGTTTGCTATTCTGGTAGCAATGGCTATTTCCGGTGTTTCATAAGGCGCATAACATACAAATAAAGCATGATTGGCACGATTTTTATTCTCTTCGGCAGTACCGGTCTTGCCCGCCACATTGACACCGAAATTCTTGAAATACGATTTATCCTCAATTACCTGACGCATGCCGGTATGAATGGCATTCCATTCGGAACTGCTGAGCTCTACAGTATTTCTGACAGAGGCATGGTTTTCATCAAGCAGATTACCGCTGTGATCCGTAATTTTATTAATCAGCGTTAAGTCATAACAGGTGCCGCTGTTTGCAACTGTTGTTACATATCTGGCAAGCCCTACTGTGGTGTAGCTGTTGGTACCCTGGCCGATGGCGGAACGGACAGCATCCGTATCGGAAACCTGAGGTGAGGACTCTTCTATTTCAATTCCCGAAGTTTCCGTAAGACCATACATATCCGCATATGATGCCAGTTTTTTCAATCCCACATCATTAGAATAAGTATCTCCTATCATTCCGAGACGATAGCCTAATTCATAAAAGAATACATTGCAGGAATGTCTGATTCCGCCCGTCACATTTAATGAACCATGGCTTCCCTTGCCGTATATCCAGCATCTGGGAGGGGGCTCTATTTTATCAAACTGCCCCGTACAGGTAAATGTGGTTACAGGAGTAATAACTCCTTCTTTGAAGCCTGCAGTTGTCGATACCATTTTAAAGGTAGAACCGGGGGCTGTTTTTTGTTGTGTGGCATAATTAATCATAGGCGTGGATAAATCATTCAGCAGCTGTGAAAAATATTCGGCATCCACACCGTTTGCCATTTTATTATTGTCATATCCCGGATACGATACAAGAGCCAGCACTTCGCCTGTATTGACATCCGTAATTACCATGGAGCCGCTGTGGGGGTCAAGAGGCAGCTGTGCAGGTGTGATATCAATATCCCGAATCCGGTTCATCATGAAGGTATAAGCGGAAATAGCTCCGGTTTCCCATTTGGACTTTTCATCATCATCAATCTCCACGATTCCCTGCTCTAACAGAATATTACATATCTGACGGCCTGATACGGTATCATCCTTTATCATAAAACGGTAAATTCTTTTAGCAAAGTCAACATTGTCCTGAAGCTGTTCAAAGATATATTCTGTAATTTTATTGTATATTTCTTCTGAATCAGAATACTGGCTGGTTAAATCCAGTTTTGTAATATCTATCCAGTTCATGGCAATACAGTAATTTAAATATTCATTAAGACTGATTACCTCTTCCGTCGTCCATGCAATATAAGTGGCATCGGATGAATCCACCCTGCTTCTGACAATGATTCCGTTATTATAAAGCATCTCGGCAATAAAGCTTTCATAAATCTGATATTCCATAGTCAGCTTTTCATAAGGTGTGCAGGTCTCTGTAAGCTCCGTACGCAGGGTCTCAAAAACAGAGTTTTTTCTGTTAAGAAAGCTTTCATATACTGCTTTTTCCGATTCTCCGGCAGAACCGGTGCTGAAATGATCTGTATCTATAATATTATTATTAATAAGCGCATAGTAAACATCGTAAATAGGAATTTTTATGTTGCTGCTGCTTACATTTTCCGAATTAAATTCCTTTGCATTAATAATATTGGTATATAAAATACTGGCAAGCTTTTCTTCCAGAATTTTATAGGCGGCAATTTGTAAATCCTTATCAATCGTTAAATAAATGTCATTGCCGGCTACAGGTTCCACATAATTGGTGGTTTCGATTACCTTTCCCACATTATTGACAAATACGGTTTCGCTTCCCTTTTTGCCCTGCAGCGATGTTTCCATGGATTTTTCAATACCCAGCTTGCCCACCGTATCATTTAAATCGTATGAACCTTCTCCGTTTTCTGTCTGCAGCGTTTCAAGTTCCTCCTGGGAAATCTTGCCGGTATACCCGATAATCTGGGAAAAGTAAATACTGTCCACATATTTGCGGATGGTATCTTCAACAATGGAAACGCCTTCCAGTTCATTGCAGTTTTCCATTACTACGGCAACCGTACTTTCACTGACATCTGTTGCTACAGTGGTAGCAATATATTTCTGATAATTGTTTGTGTTCATATCATACCGGATGGTCAGTATTTTTAAGATTTCATCCTTTGTATATCCGTTTCCCGCCACAAAACTGTCCTTGGAATCATCGGAAGTATAGATGCCTATTCTAAACCTGTCCCATCCGCATAAATACTCAACTACTTCTTTTGCAGTAGCGGTTTTTTCTTTTTCCTCCAGCTTATCAATTGTTGTTTTGCCGTAAACATCGGCAAGAAAACGATAAAGCTGGGTTCCTTCCACGGTAAAAGCATAATTATTGTTTTTGTCCAGAATTATCTTAAAATCACTGACAATATTATCACCGTTGGATTCTATCATTTTAATCAGGGTATAGATGGTACTGTTTAAATTATAATTCTTCATTTTGCCGCTCTCGTACACGTCTTCGATCGTTACGGAGTGAGCCAGTTCATTATAAGCCAGAAGATTGCCGTTTCTGTCATAGATGCATCCCCGGCTTCCCTGTATGGTACGTTCTTTCATGATTTTCGTCTGAAAAGACTCAAGGTATTCCTCGCCGTGGACTATCTGCAGATCAAAAAGCCGGTGTACAACCACAACAGCAATCAGGATGACAACAAGTATCAGCACAAATACCCGGGAAGTTACCATATTGAAAAAATTTTCTTTGAAATCCTCAAACAAATTTTCTTGCACTCCTTTGTTCTATATCCTCAAGCTTTTTATTAATCCATAAAATAATCGGATATAATATCAGCGTCACCAGAATGGTATATACCATTTCAGGAAGGATAATATGAATAAAATAATAAGAAATATGAAATCTTCCCCGCATCAGAAAAAGTATGATATAGCAAATCAGACCGTAAGCAATATCACTGACAAGAATAAGCGCCATTGGCAGCTTGATGTCTTCAGGATAAAAAATCCGGTTAAACTTGCCGTTTATGTAACCTATATACATATAAATCATGGCATAAAGGCCGATAACACTTCCAAAAAAAATGTCGGAAAGCAGGCCGCAGAAAAAACCGAAAACAAGCCCTGTACGTTCTCCTCTCATAAACCCGAAGGAAGCTGTAAGAACTATCATAAGGTTGGGAACAATTCCGCCAAATGCAATTTCATTAAAAACGGTAGTCTGCAATACAAAGCACAAAATAACCAGTATGCCCGAAACAAGAACTCTTCTCATTCTTTCTCCTCTGCAGTCTGTTTAAGCTGCGTAATTACCAGAACTTCTTCCAGATGTTCAAAATCCACCGCCGGAGTTATGTATCCGGATTTGGTAAGGTTATTGGAATCTTTATTAATACTGGATATGTAGCCAATCAGAATTCCGGGAAGATATTTGTCACTGACATTGGAGGTTACAATCTTATCACCCTCCACAACCCTGTCGGCACTGTCTACCAGTTTTTCAAAGCTGATAATGCCGTCCGCATAAAGCTCCAAATCACCGGTTACAATTAAATTATCCGAAGTGGACAGAACCATACCGCTGGTATTGGAATTATCATCTATGATTGCCATTACCTTAGACCAATTCGGGCCTACATCAATAATTCGTCCCACAAGTCCGCTTCCTGCCATAACGTTCATGTCTATCATAAGACCGTCTTCGGAGCCTTTATCAATAGTGAACGAATGAAACCAGTTTCCGGAATCCTTGGCAATGATCCTGGCGCCAACCTTGTCATATTCATCATACTGGGCTCCCAGGTCAAATAACTCCCTTAAATTGGTAAGCTCATATCTGTCCTGCTGCAGCTTGATATTTTCCATTGTAAGTTCATCTATCTGCGCTTTCAGTTCCTCATTTTCTTTTAAAAGGGAGCGAATCTGGACCAGTTCCTCGGAGCGTGTATTTATCCAGCTCCCGGCTTTGCTGATTCCCTCCTGAAGGGGAACAATGATAAAACCGCCGACTGCACTGACAGGCGCACTCAAAAAATTGGTATTAAAGGTCAATACTATTAAACCCGTACAAAGTATCGTTAAAATAAAAAGGAGATATTTACCGGGCAGCGTAAACTTCTCTCCTTTTCTTTTTACTATTGGACTCATTTACTCATTCCTTCAATGGCATAGGCAACTGATTTGTAATTATCATCCTTTATAATCTTGGACAGACCAAGGGCAACACTTGTAACAGGATTTTCCGAAGTGTTGACATTAAGGCCTGTTCCTCTGTGAATCAGTTCAGCCAGATGATTTACCTGTGAGGCGCCTCCTGTCAGATAGATTCCGTGACGGTAGATATCGGCTGCAAGTTCAGGAGGAGTTCTTTCAAGAATGACCTTTACACTGTCAATGATTGTGTGAAAATGTTCAATCAGACATTCATCAATCATTTGAGTGGGCAGTTCTCTTTCTACAGGAAGCCCTGTTACAATATCACGTCCGTATACAACAGCTCCCTTATCCTCTTTTTCCAAATCACGAAGGGACATTTTTACATTTTCGGCAGTTTTTCCGCCGATTATCAGACTGAACTGTTTTCTTACGGCTGCGCGGATAGCATCATCAAATTTAAGTCCTCCGACTTTAATTAATTTGCTTAAAACAATGCCTCCAAGTGACAGAATGGAAATTTCCGTAGTATCATATCCCACATTTACAATCATAACACCCTGGGAATTCTTAACATCAATGTCCATTCCAAGACCGTCAGCCACTGCTTTTTCCACTACAAGAATTTTACGGGCCTTCACGCCTGCTTCTTTCACCAAATCATAAAAAGCCCTTTTTTCAACTTCAGTAATATCAAAAGGAACCGCAATATAAAAATCTGCGGGCTTTACATTGCTTCTTGCCAAATCGTTTATAAAATATTTGATTAATAATTCCATATTCTTAATATCTGCAATAACCCCATTGGAAAGAGGATAAGAAATATGAATATTGGAAGGAGCTTTCTCATACATTTCAAATGCGGAATCACCATAGGCAAACAATGTATTTTTGTTTTCGATGGCAATCATGTTTTTTTCAACAAGGATCGTGTCATCTGCCCTGTTGTAAATTTTAATGTTGCTGGTACCTAAATCAATACCGAATGCGTTGTTAGACAAAGTTAATACCCCTTTCTACAATAAGCCTTTTTCTTTGAGACTGGTGTAACTTCCATTACCGATTATAATATGGTCAACTACGGGAATATCAACCAGCTCTCCTGCTTCTTTTATCTTTCTGGTAATTAAAATATCCTGCCTGCTGGGCAGGGCGTCTCCGCTTGGATGGTTGTGCAGCAGCATAACATGGGATGCCTGGCACTTGACTGCCTGTACAAATACTTCCCGCGGAGACAAAAGGGAAGCATTGACCGTACCGATAGACAGTACATATTTTTCGATTAAATGCAGTTTATTATCCAATGACAGCAATAAAATCTTTTCCTTTTCTTCATGCCGCAGCTCTTCCATAAAATAAGACGCAACTGTCTGCGGCGTATCAAAACGCAGCCCGCAGGAGGCCTTTTCCATTGCCATGCGCTTGGAAAGTTCTGCAATACATTTGATTTTAACCGCCTTTACTTCTCCAATCCCGGATATGCTCATAAGCTCCGGAAGGGATACATGATGCAGGGCATTCAGCCCCTTTTCCTTTCCGCTTGACAGGGAAAGAACTTTTTTGGCGAGCTCCAGTGCCGGACAATTTCTGGTTCCTGTACGAAGGATAATGGCAAGCAGCTCCGCCTCTGACAGACACTCGGCTCCCAGTCTTAAAAATTTCTCATAGGGTAAATCCGCCTGTGTCTTTTGCTTTTTTGATTTCTGATGCATAATATTCCTTTCCGGCCCTTTCTCTCATCCGGTCAGATTGGAAATGTCAGGCTATCAGATAAAACGATAAATGACAATACCTGCAATAATACCGATAATGCTGGCAACCGTAATCTTGATTGATAAACCGAAGGTAATACACAGAATACCAAAATCAAGCACAATGGGACTTGACAGTCCGAAGGTTTGTCCATAATTCAGCCATGATACGGGAAAAAGGCTGCCGATAAAACCGCCGATTACGATTCCCGCAAGGATTAGCAGGAAGCATGCCCAATTATTCTTACGCATGTTAAACCTCCACATTTCTTCTTTTGCATATGAAAATATCTTATCACAGAAAGACTTTTGTGTATACCAATTTCATGGATTTTTTATAAGTTTCATTCCTCAATTTCTTCCAAAATCTTACTAAAATCGGCGGCTGTAATTCCTTTTTCGACCAGCTTTTGCAGCGTTTTCATAATTCCGAATTTGCCGTGCTGCCAGGTAAGTCCTCCCTGAAAATAGACGGCATAAGGCGGCTTTATGGGACCATCTGCACTGAGCTCAATGGAGGAACCGGAAACAAAAGCGCCTGCCGCCATGATAACAGGGCTGTCATATCCCGGCATATCCCATGGCTCGGGTGTCACATGTCCGTCAACTGCGGCTGCCTGCTGAATACCCTGGCAAAATGCGATGACTCCTTCAGGGGTTCCGAAGGTAACAGCCTGGATAATATCATGCCTGCTTTCTTTGCCGTCAGGAACTACAAAAAAGCCCAGCTTTTCATAAATATTGGCTGCAAAAACAGCGCTTTTTAAAGCATTTGCTGTTACGCTGGGAGCGAGAAAAAGTCCCTGATAAAAAGGATTCAGAGCCTGCAGCGAAGCCCCCACTTCTTTACCCAGCCCCGGTGAAGTCAGCCGGTATGCCGCATTTTCAATACATTCCTTTTTTCCTGCGAGATAACCGCCGATGGGGGCGAGTCCGCCTCCCGGATTTTTAATCAGGGAACCTACCACAAGGTCAGCACCCACGTCAGAAGGTTCCCTGGTTTCCGTAAATTCACCGTAGCAGTTATCCACCATACAAATCACATCGGGTTTGATATTTTTTATATAACTTATCAGTTCTCCTATTCTTGCAACGGATAAAGTGGGTCTTGTCTGATAACCCTTGGAACGCTGAATTGTGACAAGCTTTGTTTTTTCATTAATGGCATTTTTAATCCCCTCAAAGTCAAAGCCTCCGTCCGGCAGCAAATCCACCTGCTTATAAGAAATTCCGTATTCCTTTAAGGAACCTTTGGAATCCCGGATTCCAATAACTTCTTCCAGGGTATCATAGGGCTTCCCCACAGGGGAAAGTAATTCGTCTCCCGGCCGGAGATTGCTCATCAGGGCAAGGGCAAGAGCATGTGTTCCGCAGGTTATCTGTGGACGGACAAGGGCATCTTCCGTATGGAAAATATCTGCATATACTGCCTCAAGTGTATCTCTTCCCAAATCATTGTAGCCGTAGCCGGTAGTTCCTAAAAGGCACGCTTCACTGACTTTATTTTTCTGCATGGCGCCGATTACCTTTAACTGGTTGTATTCGGAAACAGCATCTATCTGTTCAAACCGTTCCTTTAAGGAATTCCAGATTTTTTCGCTGAAATCATAGACTTCTCTGCTGATTCCCATTTTTTCATAAATTTCTTCTTTAGCAAAATCCATTTCAAACAATTCCTTTCTGTTTCATAGTAGCAATTATGAATTCCAGTATTTTTTCATCATCATAGGAAAAAGCCTGTTTATCAATCCAAATCACATCTTTTTCCCTGCGGAACCAGGTCAGCTGTCTTTTGGCGAAGTGCCGGGAATCTCTTTTAATGAGATATACTGCATCTTCAAATGGCAGCTCACCCTCCAGGTAAGAGAGCATTTCCTTGTACCCCAGCCCCTGCATGGAAACCATATTCCTGTGATATCCCATATCTTTTAGCTTGCAGACTTCCTGCAAAAGACCGCTTTCAAGCATTTCATCCACTCTCTTATCGATGCGCTCATAAAGCTTTTGACGGTCATCATTCAGTACGAAATAGCAAGAACGATAGGCCGTCTCCTTTTTTCTCTGTTCTTTGTTGTGAAGGGAAATGGGAATTCCGTTTAATTCATAAAATTCCAGCGCGCGTATAATCCGCTTCCCGTTGTTTTCATGAATTTCCAGGGCTGAATCAGGATCCTTTTCCTTTAAAAGCTCATACAAATAGTGACTGCCCTTTTCCTTTTGAAGTTTCTCCAGTTTTTTCCTGATTTCCGTATTTTCCTCTTCGGGCTCAAAGTTAATGTCATACAGAAGCGCCTGAATATAAAATCCGGTGCCGCCTGCCACAATGGGAATATGTCCTCTTTCATAAATTCCCTTAAGACTTTCTTTAGCCATGGTCTGAAAAGTATATACATTAAATTCATCTTCAGGATTTAAGACATCAATCAAATGATGGGGTACTCCCTGCATCTGTTCTACGGTAATTTTAGCGGAACCGATATCCATATATTTATATACCTGCATGGAATCAGCGGAGATAATCTCTCCGCCAATCTTTTTAGCAAGCTTAATTGACAATGCTGTTTTTCCTACAGCTGTGGGACCTGTCAGTACGATTAAAGGTCTCTTTTCTTCCATAAACACCTCACACAGAACTTATACAATACGTTTAAATTTCTTTTCCAGTTCATACTTACTCATGGAAATAATGGTGGGTCTTCCATGGGGACAATGATATGGATTTTCAAGTGTTAAAAGTTCGTCAATCAGGGCTTCCATTTCCAGCCTGTCCATTTTATTATTGCCCTTAACCGCTGATTTACATGCCATGGATGCAAGCTTATGCAAAATAACATCCGGTGTTCCCTTCATGGGATTTTCTGAAAGTTCGTCTAAAATTTCGACAAACAGTTCTTTTTCATTACAGCCATATAAATCGGAAGGAATGCTTCTGAGTGCAAAGGAGCCTCCTCCAAACTCTTCTATTTCAAAACCCAGCTGTTCAAAGTAATGAAGGAAATCATTTAACAATTCTTCCTCTTTTCCTGTCAGTGTAAGAATAACAGGCGGGTTCAGCATTTGCGAGGCTACAGTCTTCTGAGAAAGTTCTTTTACAAGACGTTCATATTTCACCTTCTCATGTGCTGCATGCTGGTCCACAATCAGAAGCTTATCCTTATAGGCAATCAGCCAATAAGTTTCAAAAACCTGTCCCAGAATGGTATACTCGTTTCTGGCGTCCGAAGTCAGGATTTTCTCTTCAAACAAATTCATCTGCACGGGCTTTTCCACCAGAATGTGTTCACTGGCCTTAATTACATTTGAATGAATTCTTTCATTTAATAATCCGTTTTCCCCGTCCGTAACACCAAGAACCTTATTTGTAAAGTTTTTCTGCAGGGAATCTGTCATTTTTACAGTTTCCGTCTGTGCCACAACAGAGATAACCGGAAGTTTTTCCGCTGCCCTGTAAGATGCGGTTTCTTCTTTTGCAAGGTTCTCAATTCTCTTCGTTTCAAAGGGTTCCGGCGCTTTCAGTGGTTCCCTTTTCTCTTTTTCCGGCTCTGTAAGAAGTACATCCGGTATTAATTCTATTTCATGAAGCCTTTGATAAACGGCATCAGACAGGAAGGAATACAGCCCGTTCCCATTGTGAATACGAATCTGCATTTTTGAAGGATGCACATTTACATCTATTTCCTGCGTATCCATTTCAAAATGAAGTACTGCAAAGGGAAATTTGTGCTGCATCAGGTATTGCCGGTATCCTTCTTCAAGGGCCTTTGAAATAATATCGTCTTTTACAAAACGTCCGTTAACAAAATAAATTTCAAAATTCCGGTTGGAACGGTTGATTTCGGGCTTTCCAATGTAACCGGAAACTTTATAAGTACCATTATCAGCCTTAAAAGGAACAACTGCTTCTGCCATTTCCCTTCCGTATATCCGGTAAATAACCTCTTTTAAATCTCCGTTGCCGGAGGTATGGAAGCGCACCTGCCCGCCGTTTACAAACTTAATGGAAATATCAGGTCTTGATAAAGCAATATGCTCCATTAAGTCCGCTACATAACCGCCTTCCGTCTGAGGCTGTTTTAAAAATTTCCTTCTGGCAGGGGTATTATAGAACAGATTGTGAATTAAGAAGGTGGTTCCCGGAGGAGCCCCGATTTCTTCCATATCCTCTTCCACACCGCCTGCAATAGAGTATTTTACACCTGTCAGTTCATCCTTCGTTTTTGTAATAAGCTCCACCTGGGAAACAGCTGCAATGCTGGAAAGAGCTTCTCCCCTGAAGCCGAGACTTTCCACGTAGCTTAAATCCTCAATGGATTTGATTTTACTGGTAGCATGCCTCAGGAATGCTTTTTTTACCTGATTCTTTTCAATGCCGCAGCCGTTATCCGTCACTCTTATCAGCGAAATGCCGCCTTCCTTCAGTTCTACGGTAACTGCTTTTGCTCCGGCATCTATGGCGTTCTCCAAAAGCTCCTTCACCACGCTTGAGGGCCTTTCTACTACTTCTCCTGCAGCGATTTTGTCAATTGTACTTTGACTTAAAAGATTAATTTCCGGCATAGTCACCACCTGTTCTTCAGCTTGTTTTGCAGCTTGTAAAGTGTATTTAAAGCATCAAGAGGCGTCAGATTGGAAATGTCAATTTCCATCAATTCTTTTACAACATCTTCATCCTTTACCGTATCAAATAAAGACATCTGACTTAAGTCCACCTCGTCAAATTTTACGGGTTTCTTTTTAGGTTCTTTATGGTCTACTGCAATGCTCTGCACCTTTTCCATAATATCATTGTCGCTAAGCTGCTCTGCGATTTCCTTGGCTCTGTCTATTACCATATCGGGTACACCTGCAAGCTTTGCGACCTGAATGCCATAGCTTCTGTCTGCGCCGCCCTTTATGATTTTACGAAGGAAAATAATGTCATCGCCCTTTTCTTTTACGGCAATACAATAGTTATTAACATTACTCATCTTTCCTTCCAGTTCTGTCAGCTCATGGTAATGGGTGGCAAACAGTGTTTTGGCGCCTAAAAGCTTTTTATTGCTGATGTGTTCAATTACCGCCCATGCAATACTTAAGCCGTCAAAGGTGGAAGTACCGCGGCCTATTTCGTCAAGAACAAGGAGACTGTTGGAGGTGGCATTCCGCAGAATATTAGCCACTTCATTCATTTCCACCATAAAGGTGCTCTGGCCGCTTGCAAGGTCATCCGAAGCTCCCACTCTTGTAAAAATTCTGTCCACAATGCTGATGTTTGCGCTTTCAGCAGGCACATAGCAGCCTATCTGTGCCATCAGCACAATCAGTGCGGTCTGGCGCATATAAGTGGATTTGCCTGCCATATTGGGACCGGTAATGATAGATACGCAATATTTATGATTATCAAGATAGGTATCATTGGCAATAAACATATCGCTGTCTATCATTTTTTCAACCACCGGATGACGGCCGGCCTTAATGTCAATCACGCCTTTTTCGTTAATGGTGGGACGTACATAATGATTCCGTTCGGCTGTCAGGGAAAAAGAAGCAAAAACATCCAGCATTGCAACAGCTTTGGCGGTTTTTTGAACTCTTTCAATTTCCTTAGCCACCGCATCCCTGACACTGCAAAATATATCATATTCCAGAGTATACAGCTTGTCCTCCGCATTTAATATGGAATCTTCCAGCTCTTTTAATCTCGGATTGGTATAACGCTCTGCGTTTGCCAATGTCTGTTTTCTTATATAATCGTCAGGAACCATAGAGAGGTAAGAATTTGTAACCTCATAATAATATCCGAAAACTTTATTATATTTTATTCTCAGGTTTTTAATGCCGGTACGTGCCCTGTCATCTTCCTCCAATTGCGCCAGCCAGTTTTTTCCTTCTGTCTTGGCATTCCTTAAATTATCTATAGTAGCATCAAAGCCCTCTTTAACGATTCCGCCCTCTTTAACGGAAATAGGTGCATCTTCAATAATGGAATTTTCTATCAGTCCGCAGACATCCTGAAGGGCATCTATGGATTCGTTAATCTCATTCAGCAGCCCTTTATCAAACTCGCTTAAAAGGGTTTTCAGATGAGGCAGCATTTTTAAAGAATTGCGGAATGCAATCAAATCCCTTGGATTTGCCGTTTTGTAGCTGACCTTACCCAGCAGTCTTTCCAAATCATAGATAGGATTCAGGTATTCCCGGAGTTCATCCCGGAGCATAGGCTGTCTGCTGAGCGCTTCCACTGCATCCAGTCTTTTTTCAATTTGGGCTTTGTCAATCAGGGGCTGTTCTATGTACTGGCGCATGGTTCTTGCTCCCATGGCTGTTTTTGTCTTATCAAGCACCCATAAAAGAGAGCCTCTTTTCTGCTTTTCACGCAGTGTCTCCGTAAGTTCAAGGTTTCTTCTTGTGGAACTGTCAAGCAGCATATATTTGCTGGTCAGGTACGGATATAAATGGGTAAAATGGGAAAGACCTGTTTTCTGGGTGTCATAAAGGTATTGTAAAAGAGCCCCAGCCGCAATCAGCCCTGCGGGAAAATCTTCAATTCCCATTCCCTGCAGCGTATTTACGTGAAAATGCTTAAGCAAACATTTCCGGCATCTGTCCTCGTCATAAAAATGAGGCTCCAGAGAGTAAATAGTAATTCCAAGTCTGCCTTTTAAATCTTCTAAATCAAGACCGCTTACCAAAAGCGCATCATTGCATACAATTTCACTGGGCATATACTTGTTGATTTCATCCAACAGCTTTTTCTGGTCTTCCACTTCCGTCAGATAATAATCGCCTGTGGTTACATCAGCAATGGAAATGCCGGATTTACCCTGAAAACATGCGATGCTCATAATATAATTATTCTTATCCGCATCCATTGCCTGAATATCCAGGTTGGTGCCCGGTGTTACGATTCTGACTACTTCTCTTTTTACAATGCCTTTAGCCAGCCTGGGGTCTTCCATCTGCTCGCAGATAGCAACTTTATAGCCTTTGGAAACAAGTTTATTTAAATAGCCTTCCACTGCATGATATGGAATTCCGCACATAGGAGCCCGTTCTTCCTGTCCGCAGTTTTTGCCTGTCAGAGTAATTTCCAACTCCTTTGATGCCGTAAGGGCATCTTCAAAAAACATTTCGTAAAAATCTCCGAGTCTGTAAAACAAAATGCAATCCGGATACTCTTTTTTGGTCTCCAGATACTGCTGCATCATGGGGGTCATTTCTGCCATTTCTTCACCATCCAAGTTTTATCGTTTCGTTAAAAATCTAAAGCGAAAATAAGCAGGCATACTAAAAAGTACACCCGCTTAAATATAGCATAAATTTGAATTATTGTAAATCTTCAGCCCGCTTAATCGCATCATCAATATGTGCACAAAAATTCTCATTACCCACAGCATCCGTAAAGCCGGCTTTTTGCATAACATGCATAGGCTGTTCATTGACATGTGACAGAATCAGCTGCACTTTTCTGTCTTTGCATTTTTGATAAAGCTGCTCCAGGCTGTGCATTGCCGTAGCATCAAGGGCATTTACGCTTCTCATTCGGATAATAAGACAGCTTATATTTTCGGGAACCGAAATTTTTAAAAGCTTATCGGCTGCCGCAAAAAATAAGGGACCGCTGATTTCATATACCAGTGTATTTGCGGGTACTTCCCTAAGTTCAATGGAATCGGGATCATCAGAATCCTTCAGATATTTCCAGCCTTCTACCTGTGTAACATCGCTCATTCGCTTCATAAACAGAATCGCTGCAAAAACAATTCCCACTTCGATAGCAATGACAAGGTCAAATACAACAGTTAAAATAAAGGTAACAAAAAGTACGAAAATGTCACTCTTAGGAGAAGTTTTAACCAGATATAAAAATTCTCTCCAGCCGCACATATTATAAGCTACCATAAACAAAATTGCCGCTATTGCCGGCATGGGAATCAGGGCTGCATAAGGCATAAAAATCACAAGGATTAAAAGAAGCACCACGGCATGCACCATGCCGGAAACGGGAGAACGCCCGCCGTTTTTTACATTGGCGGCTGTTCTTGCTATCGCTCCTGTTGCCGGAATCCCTCCGAACAAAGCGCTTGCCACATTGCCGGCTCCCTGGGCTACCAGTTCCATATTTGAATTATGTTTGGAGTTAATCATACTGTCCGATACCACGCAGGAAAGCAGAGATTCAACAGCCGCTAAAATTGCTATGGTGAGTGCGTTGCTGAACTGTGCGCTTATCAGACTGAAACTAAACTCCGGAAGGGTAAAGGCAGGCGGTCTGTTGGTAATTTCATATAAAGAGCCGATAGTATTTACCTGCATATGAAATCCGCTTACCATAATAATTCCGGCAATTACTGCCAAAAGTGAAGGTGGAATGCTGCCAACCACTTTTACGGGGATTCCCGAAAGCTTTCTGCCAAGCACAGGCCAGATAATTAAAATGGCAAGACATACCAGTCCTACGATAAGAGCCTGTATATTAATTGTTCCGATATTGGCAAATACAGCTTCTGCTTTTTCCATGGTTTCCACAGGGCTTGTACCTGCCGGATAAGTAAGTCCGAGGAAATCCTTAATCTGTCCGATTGCAATGGTTACCGCAATTCCGGCGGTAAAGCCGGTAGTAATTGTATAGGGGATAAAACGGATTAAATCCCCGAGTCGCAGAAGTCCCATGATAATCAAAAGGATACCTGCCATAATCGTTGCTGTTGCAAGCCCTGAAACGCCGTCAGTGGCGACAATGCCGGCAACAATCGTTGCAAAGGCAGCTGTGGGACCTGAAATCTGAACACGGCTTCCGCCTAAAAAGGAAATCACAAACCCGGCAACAATGGCAGTATACAATCCCTTTTCAGGACCGACTCCCGATGCCAGTGCAAGGGCAATGGAAAGCGGCAGGGCAATAATTGCAACAATAATGCCGGCAACAATATCCTTCAGGAGCTGCTCTTTTGAATAATTCTTCAGTACATAAAATAGCTTTGGTCTTAGTTTTTCCATAATATTACATTCCCTCATAAAAAATTTGTTGTAAACACAACATTTTTGATAATAAACCTAAATATAAGAGAATGCAAGTATTTTATTCATGATAGCAGAAAGTTACGCCCTCTCACCCAAATAGTAAAAGCCATGGCATTCCTTCAGATAAACAGGTACAATCGTTCCGATTAATTCTTTTCCGCCCTTAAAATGTACGATTGTGTTGTTGGATAAGCGGCCTGTCAGCAAGGAAGAATCCTGTTCATTCACTTCTTCCACCAGTGCATCCAGCGTTTGTCCCTGCAATAGTGCTACACGCTCCCTGGCTGTGTCCTGCACTACCTTCAGCAAACGGTCAAAACCTTCTTTAACAACTTCCTCAGGTACCTGATTTTCCATTGCAGCGGCAGGGGTTCCGGTGCGCTTGGAATAAATAAAGGTAAAAGCATTATCATATTTTACTTTTTTAACCACATCAATGGTTTCGTCCACATCTTCCGGCGTTTCCCCCGGGAAACCCACTATAATATCAGTAGTGAGGGCAATATCCGGAATTTCTTTCCTGATTTTTTCCGCCAGTGCAAGATACTGCTCTTTTGTATAACGGCGGTTCATCTGCGTCAGGATTTTTGTAGAGCCCGACTGCAGGGGCAAATGAAGATGTCTGCAGATTTTTTTTGATTCCTTCATAACCTGAATCAATTCATCGGATAAATCCTTGGGGTGTGAAGTCATAAAACGGATTCTCTGAAGGCCTTCTATTTTTTCAACTTCTTTAAGAAGCTGTGCAAAAGTCATAGGCTCTTCCAGATTTTTTCCATAGGAATTTACATTTTGCCCCAGCAGCATGATTTCCACTACACCGTCAGCCACAAGAGCTTCAATTTCCTGAATAATATCTTTGGGACTGCGGCTTCGCTCCCGTCCTCTTACATAGGGAACAATACAATAGCTGCAAAAATTATTGCAGCCGAACATGATATTGATGCCGGATTTAAAAGGATATTTTCTTTCAACCGGTAAATCTTCCACGATTTCATCCGTATCCTGCCAGATATCAATTACCATATTATCCGATTCAAACATAATAGTGAGAAGCTCGGCAAATTTGTAAATATTGTGGGTGCCGAAAATGAGGTCTACAAACCGATAGCTCTGTTTGATTTTTTCTATTACGGAAGGTTCCTGCATCATGCAGCCGCAAAGAGCGATTCTTTTGTGGGGATTTTTCTTTTTCAGACTGTTTAAATGACCAAGCCTGCCGTAAACTCTCTGATTGGCATTGTCCCTTACGGTACAGGTATTGTAAATAACAAAATCCGCCTCTTCGTTTTCTGTAAGCTCATATCCCACTTTTTCAAGAATGCCTGCAAGCTTTTCGGAATCTCTGGCATTCATCTGACAGCCAAAGGTGGTAACACAGCAGGTAGGTTTCCTTCCCAGTTTTCCGGCAAGGGTCTCTACATAGTCCTTCGCTTTATTCATAAAGAAAATCTGACGTTTTGTTTCTTCTGCTCCGTTTATTTTTTCTGTTATCTGCTGATTTATCTGATTCATCTGCTACCTCGTTTTATTCTATTACTTTATATGCATAAGCACGGCCTTTGCTGCCGCATTTTTCAATTATATTCAGGTAGTTAAGAATATGAAGCACTCTCCCTGCCTCTTCTTTACGGATTTTTACAGCCTTTGCAAAATCGGCTGCCGTAAACGGTTCTTCCAGTTCATAGGGAATCAGCTGCATATAATCTTCAATTCTGTCAAAACGTATTTCATCTACCATGGATACGGGAATTCTGTCATATCGGCAGGAGCCTTTTTTCTTATCACGGCTCCAGCCATTAAGCAGGCGGTATTCTTCTATATCTAAAAGTGGAAAACACAGCCTTAAATTCTTATTTGGAAGATAGAACTTGATTTTATATAACTCATAAAAAGCCCTGTAAATACTTCCCTTTACCGGACTTTTACGCAGGGGCGAGCATTCGCCTGTCTGTTCATCTATCCAGGACAGCCATTTTATATGAGGAATAGGATAAACAATAGTGACGGGATATTCCGGCAGAAAGCTGTCAAGCTTCTCTCTCATTTTATTAAAATTAGCCGTTTGGATTTCAATAATCTCACTGCCGGTAAAAATATCTGCCACATAACCATTTATGGGAATTTCCTGCATGTCCTTATCAGGCGCATAGTAATCCTTTAAAATGGCATGAACCGTTTTTTCCTGTAAAGTTCCGATTCCACTGCGCTGTCTCTGCGAGTTTATCACATTATTTTTAATGAATTCAAATCGCTGTTCATCCATAACTGTTTCCAACATTAATATGGCTATTTACGTTCCAGAAACAGTTTTCTGGAAATAAAATTGTAAACCATAACAATTCCCGTTGCAATAACGGAGCTGATTGACACCATTAATCCGTCTGTTATGTTAGCCTGAAGGAAGCCATTGTGGGCATAAATACCATCAATGCATACATACATTACAATTTCATTAATCACAAGTCCGATTGCTGATAAAATAAGAAAAACAGTAAACTCTTTTTTCTTATCCATTTCTTTTTTCTGGGTAAATACAAATTTAATGCTTAAAATATAATTCACTACTGCTGAAATAACAAAGCCCAGAAATTTGGAAATTAAATAATGTACACCAAATAAATTGGTAAGTCCTGTTGTAATTCCGAAATCAATCAGAAAACATACAAAACCAACTACTCCGAATTTCAGTATTTGTTCCAATAATCTTTTCATATTCTGTCTCCATATCTGTATATTTCAGGCATAAAAAGAATGCCATGCATAGGCTATTATAACATGACATTCCTATTTTTAAATATTAAATTTTAAAAGAAGTTCTATTTTGTTAAATCCGGCAAGGTTTAATTGTCCTTTGAACCTTCACATCCACAGGTTGAACCACCCTGGAAGGAAATAAACGGCCTTGGCTCCAAACGGGGCTCGGGACGAACATCTGCCCTGCATCCGCAGTCATCATTTCTGATACTGTCTCTTGGATTTAAACAACCGCATCCGTTGTTGTCATTGTCATTTCTGCAGTCATTATTGTCATTGTGATGATGGTGGTGACATTCTTCATCTCTGTCATTTCTTCTGTCATTTCGCCTGTCATTTCCACAACGATTCATTCCAAAACAATTATTTTCGCAGCCATTATTGCCGCAGCAGAAAAGCAATACCAGTAAAAGCAAACAATTCATATCGCAATCACTCCTTATTCATATGCTTTATCATATGCAGGAATTGCAAAAAAGGTTATTGCTGTTTACCGCTTTTTGTGAAGCATTTCCTTCCTGATGTAAGAAAAGGTTTTTTCTTCCCCTTCTTCTGCAAGCATAGTCAGAAGTTTTTCTAACAGCGCTTTTGTTTCCTTGTGAATAGGTGCCTGTTCCCTTCCTTTCATATAATAGGCCAGTGCATCTTTTTGAGTATAAGCGTTTCCGTTATAAGTTTTGCAGGCGGCAATACGGTCCATCAGCATTTCAATTACATATTTTTCGGGCATTTTTGCAGGTGCCATGCCGCCCGGAATCTCTTTTGTACTATAATCTATCCAATATTCATAATGATGCTTATTTCTTCCTTTATGATGAAGCCATGCGCTGGAGTATCCGATTGCTTCTCTTTCCGCATTGTTGGGACTTCTGTTTCCCTGATAATATTTTATGCCCACAAGAAATTCTGCGGGACTGTATTTTGAAAGGTCATGAAGCAGCCCCTGCTTATACAGACCAACCTTAAAACACCCCTGCATGACTAACATTTTATGATGGGTGATTGTTTTAAAGTGTTTCCATGCTTTCATTTTTTGCCGTCTTCCTTTTGAATTTTTTGTCCGTTAAGCCGCCTTTCAAAGTATGACGTCGTTTCGGCTTTTCCACATACATAGGGTCAGTCTCCGAACGATATAAGGATATGCTTCTGCCTGATGCCGGAATTTTGTTCTCATCCGGCAAGTCAGTTTCCAAAGGTTCATCTGCCGTAGACATAACCTTTGTCCACCGCATTCCTTTTGAAAGCTTGGGAAGAGCAAGTTCATGGGTTTCCCAGTGCATGTTAAAAGCAATATAAAAAGAATCATCCGCAGTCCCCTGAACATATTGTCCGCAGAGCATAATTCCCACCATTCTGCTGATATAGGAAATATCAGGGCGCCATGCTTCTGTTCCATGATAGGAAATATCAGGATAACCGCATCCTAAAGAATCCATTAATTTCAGTTCTTTCCTCATATGAAAAACAGGGTGTTCTTTTCTCAGCGCAATCAAAAAGCGGGTAAAACGCAGTATTTCGTCTGAAAAATGATTGCTTTTCCATTTGATCCATCCCACTTCATTATCCTGACAATAAGCATTATTATTTCCGAATCTGGTATTTGCCATTTCATCCCCGCTGAAAATAAAAGGGACACCCTGGGACAGAAACAAAAAAGCAAGTCCGTTCTTTATCTGCTTCATTCTGAGTTCCTGTACGGATTTTTTACGGCTTTCGCCCTCAAAACCGCAGTTCCAGGTATAATTGGCATCGGTTCCGTCTTTATTGTTTTCACCGTTTGCCTCATTATGCTTCCTCTCATACGCAACACTGTCAAAAAGAGAAAAACCGTCATAATCTGCAAGATAATTTATAACCGCATGAGAAACAGGATTATTTTTCTGGTAATAGAGAACCTGATTCATCAGATTTTCATCACCTTTCAAATAGCGTCTTATTTCATTCCTGAAATTTCCGTTATCCGATGCAAGATTCCGGTAAAAAGGAATTTCATTCCCGTAAATTTCCTCCACAGGCAGATAAGCGCTTCTGATTTTGGTTTCCTTCAATACCGGATCCTGGGCAATCAGCCTGAAAGGAATGTGAAAGCCGCATAAGCGGACTCCGTCAATATGATATTCAATTACCCAGTATCTCAACAAATCCAGTATATAATCCTGTGTTAATTCAGGGGGAAAATAAAACTGCATATGAACTTCAATTCCGTTTTTATGAAGTTCTTTTACCATCTTTTTAAACGAAAGCTCCGGCTTGTCCGCACTATAGGAAGCTTTCGGCGCAAAATAAAATCCTTTCTGGAAGCCCCAGCAATTCAGACGCCTTTCTGTTTTTTCGGAAACGGAAAGATTTTTTACTGCTTCTTCCATGGTTTTTGGTGATACCTCTGATAAATACATACATTCATCGAATTCATAGGCGGGCATCAATTCTATTGCGGTAATTCCCAATTCCTTTAAATAATCTTTTTTTTCTGCAATGCCTTCAAAGGTTCCTTTGTTTTTGACACCTGAGCTTTTATGCATGGTAAAAGCCCTGACATTAAGGCCATAGATAATGGTATCTTCATAAGGTATTAAAAGAGGGGAATCTCCTTCCCAGTCAAATTCAGCTGTATTTAAAACACCCTTTGTCGCCCGTTTGCCATTCCCAAAATCGCCGAATTTCTCCAGTCCTGTAATTCCTTTTGCATAAAAATCTGTAAAAACCGTCTCTCCGTCATAATAATTATATCCTGAAAAATTGAGGTTTTCTCCTTCTATTCTGATACCGTATAAGGAACCTCGTTTTCCTTCCTTTGAGAAAGGAATACGAAGCTGACCACCGTTTTTTTTATAAAGAAGTAAGCCGCATTCATTGCAGGATTGTATTTCTGTTGCAAAGCAATAACCGTCCTGTACAGGATAAACGCCCTGTTTTTCCGGTTTATAGTAAGTAATGTTAAGATTCTGATTCATGCGTCCTCCAGATATGCCTTTGTTAGTTTCAATGATTATATCTTAACATAAATAAAACAAGCTGTGTAAAAAATATTATTGATTAATGTTACGCTGCTTAGTAAAATAAAGACAGTATAAACTGATAATATCTTATAAGGAGAGCCCTATGGATAAGGAAAAACAACAAAATATTGAAACACCTGAAGAAAATGATGAAGAAATGACTGTAACTTTGGATCTTGATGACGGAACAAGTGTCACCTGCGCTGTTGTAACCATTTTAACAGTTCAGGAAAAAGATTATATCGTACTCCTTCCGTTGGAGGAAGACGGAGAAAATCATGACGGTATGGTATGGTTCTACGGTTATCGTGAGGATGAAAATGACCCCAATGCGGAACCTGAGCTTTCCTATATCGAGGATGATGAGGAATATGAAATTGTGGCAGATGCATTTGACGAATACCTGGACAATGTAGAATTTGATGAGATTATTGATGCGGAGGAATAATTCCTTCCAGAAATCTCGTAAGCTTCCGGTTTCGTTCTCTTGTATAATAAAGATACAGCGAATCTTCGGCTCTTGTTATGGCAACATACAGGAGCCTTCTTTCTTCTTCTGTTTCCTCAGGCGTTTTTACATTTTTTCCCGGAATAATTCCTTCATTCAAGTCCGGCAGGAAAACCGAATGAAACTCCAGCCCTTTGGCAGCGTGCATTGTAATAACAGAAATCCCCGGAAGTTCTGTCTGTGGTTTGTTTTTACAGCCGCTGTTATCCATGTTCCTGATTCTTTTCAAAAACTCATCTGTTTTTTCACAGGGTTTCATTTTCTTAAAATGCTCCTGGATATTATCTGCAATTTTTAACAAATGACACTGCTCATTTTCATTGTCCGTCCTGTCTCTCAGATAATTATCATAACCGATAATTTTTCTGAAATATCTGACAGCAAGGGAAGGCGACAATCCGGACGCTGCCTGGCAATGAGCAAAGAAAAGATTTATCTTATCTGTCATTTCTGTATTATATTTATAATATCCGGTAAGTTTTTCAACAGTAATGATTTCGCCTGTAAGAGCCATTCTTGATAAATACATATTAGGTTTATTCATGATTTTAATAAAGTCGCTCCTGTGACAGCCTTCCTTACAAAACCGAAGAAAAGCGCTTATATCCTCCATAATATAATGGTGAAAAATATCATTTTCTTTCGTCTTTGTTTCTTTAACGGAAATATCATGCTGTTTCAGCAATGCCGTATATTGAAATACTTCCAGATTCGTTCTGACAATAACTGCGCTTAGCTTTTGGTTTTCTTTGGATATTCTGTTTATATCGGAAAGAAGCTGCAATTCTTCTTCTCTTCTGCTTTCTTTAAAGCATATGAAAATCCGCCCGCCTCTTTTTACGGGATATACCGTCTTGGAAAAGCGATGATTACTTCTCTTTATTACTTTGTCTGCAAAATCCACAATGCAATTACCGCTTCTGTAATTTTCGGTTAACAGATATTGTACTGCATCAGGAAAATCCCTTTGAAAACGCAGCATAATTTCAGGTGCGGCTCCCCGGAACCCGTAAATCGCCTGGTCATCATCGCCTACTGCAAACAGATTCCGTGATGAAGCAGAAAGCAGTTTAATAACCTGATACTGCGGTTCATTAATATCCTGAAACTCATCTACCAGAATATATTCAAACATTTTCTGCCATTTACGGCAAAATTCATGGTTTGTTTTTAAGAAAGACAGGCATTTTAATATCATATCATCAAAATCAAGGAGCTTTAGCTGCTTCAGCATGTCTTCATAATCATCTTCTATTTTACAAAACTGCACTTCTGTCAGATTTAAAGGCAGGGATGCCTTAAGCAGATTCTTTTTCCTGCTGATTGCTTCCAAAACTTTAGTAACAGCATCATAGTCATGAGCATCTTCTATGTTCTGGTTTCGGAGAAGCATTTCTATAATTTTTCTTTTTTCCGATTCTTTTATCAGGGAATAATTGTTCATCAGACCGGTTTCTTTTATGATAAAATAGCAGATACTGTGGAAGGTTCCGAAGCGAACGGGTTGATTTATATGCCAAGGACACAGATTATCGGATAGTTCTTTTAAATACCTCTGCTGCATTTCCGTGGCTGCGGCTTTTGTAAAAGTAATGGTCAAAATTTTTTCGGGATTGACTTTAAGATTTTGGATTAAATACAAAATTCGCTGAATGATGGTGAAGGTTTTTCCGGAACCGGGACCTGCTATTACAATCGCAGGCCCTTTTCCGTGATGAATTGCAGCTGACTGCATTTTACTGGCTTTATGCATTCTTAAGCAATTCAATTCCTTTTCTGATTCTGTTAAGAGATTCTTCTTTTCCCAGAAGCTCCATGATTTCCGTTGCTCCTGCAGGAGTCATCTGCTTACCGGATACTGCTGTTCTTATGGGCCACATTACATAGCCGTTTTTACAGCCTTTTTTCTCCACAAAAGCAAGCAAAAGCTGATACAGCGCATCATTGGAGTAATCATCTGTATTTTCAAGCTCCGGTAAAATTTCTTCCAGTACTTCAAGAGAAGAGGCTTTTGTAGTTTTCATTTTCTTATGCTCATACATGGAAGTATCATATTCCGGAAGCTCCTCCAGGAAATCCACCAATTCACAGATATCCGGGAAAATCTCTATCCTGGTTTTAACCATGCCTGCGATTTTCTTTAAATCCAGGTCTTTTGTCAAAGCTTTTTTCAGATACGGCTCTGCCATCTCATAGAACCTGTCATCATCCATCGCTTTAATATATTCACCATTCATCCATTTTAATTTCGTATAATCAAACACTGCAGGAGATTTTGACATATGATGATAATCAAAAATCTTCACAAGCTCCTCAAGTGAAAAAATTTCTTCATTTACTTCAGGACTCCATCCCAGAAGTGCAACAAAATTAACAACCGCTTCTGTCAAAAATCCCTGCGCAATTAAATCCTCGTAAGAAGAATGACCGCATCTTTTGCTGAGCTTATGATGCTCCTCATCCGTAATCAGCGGGCAATGTACATAAACAGGAACTTCCCAGCCAAAGGCTTCATACAAACGGTTATATTTAGGGGAAGAAGACAAATATTCATTTCCTCTCACCACATGGGTAATTCCCATTAAATGGTCATCCACAACATTTGCAAAGTTATAAGTAGGATATCCATCGGATTTAATCAGAATCATATCGTCCAGTTCTGCATTATCCACTGATATATCGCCGTAAATTTCATCATGAAAGGTTGTTGTGCCTTCTGTGGGATTGTTTTGTCTGATTACATAGGGAACGCCGGCTGCAAGCTTTGCTTCCACTTCTTCTTTCGATAATGAAAGACAATGTTTATCGTATACATTGATTTCCTTTCCCGCTACAACCCTGTTTAAGGTTGCCAGTCTTTCTTTATCGCAGAAACAATAATAAGCTTCGCCTTTATCAATCAGCTTTTTTGCATATTCAAGATATAGGCCGTTAGCCTGTCTTTCGGACTGGACATACGGACCAACTCCTTTATCCTTGTCAGGACCTTCATCATGTATAAGACCTGTTTTTTGAAGCGTCCTGTAGATAATATCCACAGCTCCTTCCACATAACGTTCCTGGTCAGTATCCTCGATTCTTAAAATAAAATCACCGCCTTCATGCTTGGCAATCAAATACGCATAAAGCGCTGTTCTTAAATTACCTACATGCATCCTTCCTGTAGGACTTGGTGCAAATCTCGTTCTGATTTTAGTCATTTTTTATCTTTCCTCCCATATCAGGAATCTTTTTATCGGCTGCCGCCTTAAATCCTGCCACTTCTTTCATTGCCTGAGGAATCGGTATATTTGTTCCGGCTCCGGCAATACAGCCGCCGGGACAGGCCATTCCTTCTATCAGGCATCCGTTCTTTTTGCCTGCCTTTGCAAGCATTAATATTTTTTTACATTCCGTAAGACTTTCCGCATGTTCTATATTTACTTCCACATCAGGATAATATTCCCTGATACATTCTTCAATGGCATTTGCAACACCGCCTGCCACACCGTAACCTCTTCCGGCGCCTGTTGCATCATTCATCGGTTCGTCAGGACTGATGCTGTCAAGCAGAAGGCCTTTTGCTTCAAACATACCGGCAAGTTCTTCAAAGGTAATTACAAAATCAACATCCGAGCGGACGGTTCTTCTGGAGGCTTCCAGTTTTTTTGATGCACAGGGTCCGATAAACACTACGCTGGCATCAGGATGCTCTTCTTTGATTTTTCTTGCCGTTGCTACCATAGGCGTTAAAGCATTTGAAATTTTATCAATCGTTTCCGGGAAAAATTTTTTTGCCAGCATTGCCCAGGACGGACAACAGGACGTAAGAAGAAAAGGAAGTTTTCCCGTTGCAACCTCCGTTGCATAATGTTCCGCTTCTGCCATGGCACCCATATCGGCACCGATTGCTGTTTCATATACATCAAAAAATCCAAGCTCTTTCAGCGCTTCCTTCAGCATATCGGGAGTTACATTTTTTCCGAACTGCCCCACAAAAGCAGGCGCTACCTGGGCTATGATTTTCCGTCCGGACTGCATGGCGCGAATCAGCTGGAAAATCTGGGATTTATCAGCAATAGCCCCGAAGGGACAGCTTACCATGCATTGACCGCAGGATACACAAATATCAGGGTCAATATAGGCCCTTCCTTTTTTATCACTTTTAATGGCATTTACTCCGCAGTTGGCAAGACAGGGTCTTGTCTGATGGGATATCGCATCATAAGGACATACGGATTTGCATTTGCCGCATTTGATACATTTTTCCTGGTCAATTACGGACTTGCCGTTTTTCATTGAAATGGCGCCCCTTGGACATACCTCACGGCAGGGATGAGCCACGCATCCCATACACTTGTCCGTTACATCATATCTGTTTTCAGGACATGCATTACAGGCAGAAGGTATCACCTGCATTAAAGGCGGTTCATAATATTTCTCATCAATATTACTTTCCTCAAGTCCCTGGGTTACGTGAACAGGCTGATTTTCAGGACGAAGAGAAAGTCCCATGGCAAGCCGGATACTCTCTCTTGTAATAGCCCTTTCTCTATAGATGCTTTCATACTCCGATTCATCATAATCCACTATTTTATAAGGCAGCGCTTCCACATCATCTTTTAAATTTTCGGATGTATAGGCAAGATTGGCAACCTCTTTAAATATGCGCCTTCGATTTTTGCGAACCTGAGTATCAATACCACGCATGCTCATAGTCTAATCCCTTTCAATTATTAATAATCCTTACAGAATTTTTCAATATAGAATTCCTAAGTTGTATTTTTGCACAAACCCGCAAGGAAATCAAGGATTTTATAATATAATGCTTCCTAATTGAAAAACAACAGTCGATATAAGCCATGCAAAGAAAATCTGGAATACCGCCAGTTTCAGTGTAAACTTAGAGGAGCCGCTTTCTTTGCGGATTGTAGCCATTGCTGCCGCACAGGGCACATACAGAAGACAGAATATCATCATACAATAAGCATTTAAGGGACCGAAGGAGGAATCTATCTGCTTTAAATTATATATAATGGTGTCCATTCCTGCCGCCGAATTGGCATTTCCCACTCCAAATAAAACTGAGAAGCTGGAAACCACAACTTCCTTTGCAGAAATACCGGCTATTAATGAAACAATTATCTGCCACATGCCAAGACCTGCAGGCTTCATAACAGGTTCCAGCCACTTACCCAGCATGGCGCCAAAGCTTTCTGACGGATTTTCCACTCTTCCGCCCAATCCGAAGTTTAAAACAAACCAGATAATAATTGATGCAATAAAAATGGTGGTTCCTGCTTTGGTAAGATAATCCTTCAGCTTATTCCAGACGTAAATACGTATGGTTCTTGCATTGGGGCGCTTATATTCAGGAAGTTCAATCAGCAGGCTGTCATTTACCTTTTCCTTTTCCAGAACATGCAACACTCTGGCAATCAGAATGCCGCAGACCATGCCGATCACATACATGGAAAAAGCCGCCAGAGGCGCATATTTACCGAAAAACATACCGGAAAACAACACATATATGGGAAGTCTTGCCGAACAGGACATAAACGGTGTAATAATCATGGTTCTCCGTCTGTCCTTTTCCGTTTCAAGAGCTCTGGATGCCATGATAGCAGGTACGGTACATCCAAAACCAAGCACCATAGGAAGAAAGGCTTTTCCGGACAATCCCACTTTCCCCATAATTCCGTCCATAACATAAGCTACCCTGGCCATATATCCGCTGTCCTCCAAAACAGCCAGTGCCAGAAAGAGAATTGCTATATTAGGGATAAAGGTAAGGATGCCGCCAACTCCTGCAATAATACCGTCCACAATCAGGTCATTCAGCCAGTTAGCTGTATGGATGGACGCAAGGAAGGAAGCCGTACTTCCTGAAAAGTAATCCAGAAAAACTTCAAAATACCCTTTTAACCAGTCGCCGATTGTAAATGTCAGAAAAAACACAAGTCCCATAATACACAGAAAAACCGGTATTCCCAAAACAGGATGTGTCAAAAGCTTATCGGCCTTATCAGTACTGTCTTTATTCTTTTTACTGTCAATCAAAACTTCTTTTATGATACTTTCTATAAAAGCATATTTTGTCTGAATGATTTCTTTTTCATAACTTCTGTCTGTAATATCAGTGGTATTAACAGGATGCTCCTGCATTACCTCTTCATCATTCTCAAGCAGCTTAATTGCATGCCATCTTACCGATGAATGTGTGGGATAATGAGCTTTCATAACAACCGACAGTTTCTCAATTTTATCCTCAATTTCATCGCTGTAATGAAGCACGTCCGGTTTGGAACCTTCTTCATAGTGATGAATAACTGCATGAAGAAGAATATCCAGTCCTTTTCTTCTGGCTGCAGAAACAGGAACTACCGGAATATCTCCCAGCATTTCGGGAAGTCTGTGCAAATCTATTTCCATTCCTCTCTCTTCCACAATGTCCATCATGTTAAGAGCCAGTACCACAGGCTTTCCAAGCTCTAATAATTGTAAGGTGAGATATAGGTTTCTTTCCAAAGAAGAGGCATCAACTACATTTACGATAACCTCAATATCATCATCCATAACACAATTTCTTGTTACCTTTTCTTCTATCGTATAGCTGGTCAGAGAATAAATGCCCGGTGTATCCACAAGGGTCATATGTACATCCTCATATTCAGCTTCCCCTTCTATTTTTTCAACTGTAACTCCCGGCCAGTTTGCCACCTTCAGCTTAGAGCCTGTTATGGCATTAAATAATGTTGTTTTGCCGCAGTTTGGATTTCCCACAAAAGCTACATGAACAGTTTCTTCATATTTCATTACGCTGCCTCCTTTACTTCAATGCCCATGCTGATGTGTTTTCCGATTGCAAGCCTTGTTCCCCTGACACGTATAATTAAGGCACCGTTCTTTTTTCTGTTAAGCACCGTAATAACTGTGCCGTCATTCAGACCAAGGGCCTGCAGCCGTCTGGTAATTCCTTCTTCGACATGCAGGCCCAATATTTCATAATTTTTATCTTTTTTCCCTTCAAACAGTGACATGTCCGTTCCCTCTTATGTTTTAATTATTGATAATATTTCTCAAAAATATTAAAACACAAACAATCACTGAATGCAATAGCTACTCAGTACTCTCTGCAGCTTCTGTATCTTCGTTTTCTTCCTCCTCTTTGGTTGCTTCTGTATCATCTGCAATAAAGGCCTCAAGTGCTTTGTTAAGAGAGTAATAAAGCGAACCGTCTATTGTATATACATTATTATCATCATTAACGGACAAATAATAATATCCGGTTATGGAATTATAATCCCCTGTTTTAATTACATAAAGGTTATTATCCCATTGAAGGGTAATATTGATTGAGGGATTATCAAGTCCGTATTCCGACATATCATCAACCTCTTCTATTTTCAGTTCTGAAGAGATTTGTCCTGCGCTGCTTAAAAAGCTTTCAACCTTTGCAGAATCGATTTTTTCCTCTTCATTATCAATGCACAGCCATTCGTCTCCTGTCTTTTGCAGATTAACAGTTCCATTACCGCTGATAATTCCGATTTCCGTCACCAAAGAAGTATCTATATTAATTGCTTCATAAGTTTCGGCGGTTTCTTCCGCTTCTTCCGGAAGATGATTCATATAATACCGGAAGCTCAGATAGGCTCCCAATATCAATATAAAAACAATACAGACAAAAGCCAGCTGTACTTTTTTTCTTTTATTCATAACTAACGCTCCTTTTATTGCTTTCTTCTCTTAAGCCAGATTATAAAGCCGTACACCAGTACTGCAAAAGGTATTACAACTACTGTTAACAAAGCCAGAATAATGATAATTCCCTGGGGAATAGTCAGATATTCTGTTTCAAGATTCTTTACGGGAATGGATATACTGCTTGTATGTGATACAAAGCTTCCAAGTGTTGAGGTAAACAGCTTCATATTCGTTCCTGCCACCATGGAATCAACGGTTTCCGTAAATAAAGATTCACAGGAATAAATGATTCCCACAGAACTTTCCCCATCTGTGTCTTTTATACATTTAACACCGATGGCAAAAGGTCCTTCCGCATCTCCTTCCTGTCTGGAATAATCATTGCTGCTTTCTATATTATTTCTGACATAGCTTTTGTCCGATGAAGACAGCAAACAAATTGTTTCTATGCCTTCCGTTTCATTGACTGACATTCCTGTTGCATAGGGTGCAAAGACATAGCTTCCGCTGTTATATACGTTTTCCGTTACCGCATCGTATGTTACATCGGGAAGCAAGTAAAAGGGATCCTGATAATAATTGCTTACTGCTGATTCTATAATCAATCCTTCAGTAACTGTTACACCGTAAAAATCAAGAAGCTTGTTAAAGTTTGTAAGTTCTGTTCCGGTATATGCCGTAATCAAAAATACATCTCCGCCTTTTTCCATATAATCCAGCATTTTGGAGGTATCATCATCTGATAAGTCGGCAGCAGGCGCATTGATTATGACACAGGAGGCATCCTCAGGCACTTCATCATAATCCATAAGATTAATGGTCTCATATTCCACGTTTTCTTTTTCCACCGCAGATACAAAAGCGCTTTCAAAGGACAATTCATCATGCCCCGTAATAAAATAAATTTTCGGCATCTCATCTGTTGTCACATAAGCAATTGCACTTGTTATTTGCCCTTCTCCGTCATAACCGGTTACAGTGGATGAATAAGTCATATAATCAAATTCCGTCTCATAAATCTCACTGTAATCTATTACCTTGCTTCTCTTGCTTCCTTCCACAATTATACTGTTCTGGGTTATACTGCTGTCCGTATATTGTGTGTAAAATTTAGGATTTACGGCAGGATCCACATAGGATATTTTGATATGGGAATTTAATCCTTCATAATTTTGAAGAGTGGTAATAAGGGTAGCGTCACACTGGCTTTCATTTGATAAAACATAGATATTCACATCCTCTGAAAGCCCTTTTACAAACTCTTTCGTTTCGTCGGAAAGGGAATAAAGCCTGTCTGCCGTAACATCAAACACCGTAAATCTTGCAGGTATTTCCGATACAAATACATTAAGTAAAACAACTGCAGCTGTAATAATTATCATAATTGATGAACTGTAAGTGCCAATACCTAATGTCTTTTTTGATATCTGATATCTGCGCTTTTGAATTGACTGTACTGTGAATACCAGAAACAGGACAATTACCGATAAATAATAAACAATACTGCTGATATGAAGGGAGCCGTTCAGCAAATCATCAAAGCGGCTTACCATATCAAATGCACCCAGTATTTTTGTAAGAAGATTTCCCGTTGATGAAATCATATTGCAGATTCCCGACATAACATAAGTCAGAAATAAAATGCCGAAGGAAATTACTGCTGCAATCACCTGGCTTTCTGTCAGGGACGATACAAACATGCAAATTGAGATACAGGCCGCTCCGTACAGGAAAAATCCAAGAATTGCAAGGTAAGATTCTCCGAAATCAACGGTTCCAAACAGATTTAAAATAACAGGATACAAAGATATAATGGCTATAGGAACAGCAAAAACAGTAATAAGAGCCAGAAATTTACCTGTTACAATGCTGCCTACGCTGATGGGTGAGGTTAATATCAGCTGATCCGTTTTCTGATGCCGTTCTTCTGCCAGAACTTTCATAGTTAAAACAGGGATACTGATCAAAAACAGAAATACCACAGAGGATAAAGCATATCCAATGTAAGGATATCCCATGAACAAATCATACACTGTAAAATAAATACCCAATAAAAGCAAGGTTGCCCCTATGAACAATGCTCCCAGAAAGGAATGAAAATAGGATTGTAATTCTCTTTTATAGATTGCTTTCATCATGGTTTCCTCCTTCTTCTTCCTTTTCCTGTACCTGACGTTCAATATCCGGTTCCGCTTCTTGTTTTTCTGCTGCTTCACCGGTCAGTTCAAGGAAAATATCCTCAAGGGATTTTTCAAGACGGCTTAAAGCCAATACCGGCAGTTTTTTATCCGCCAATGCATAGAAAAGCGGCACCCGGATATCCTCTTTTGCATCTGTTTCCAATACAGCCTTTACGCAGTCCGCTTCATGACTGCTTTCAATACTGTAATTTGTAATGCCGGAGAGCCCTCTGATTACCGTTTCCACTTCTTCTTTTTCGCCCAGAATATGAGCTTCAAGGCTGGCTTTTCCATTCATAAGTCCGGTTAATCCCTCCGGTGTATCACTTGCCACCAGTCTTCCTTTTGATATAATCATGATTTCATCACAAACAGCCTGCACCTCGGAAAGAATATGTGAGCTTAATATTACCGTATGTTTCTCACCCAGTTTTTTAATCAGTCCCCTTATCTCAATAATCTGCTTGGGGTCTAATCCCACTGTGGGTTCATCCAGAATAATGACTTCCGGATAGCCCAGTATGGCCTGCGCAAGCCCCACACGCTGTTTGTAGCCTTTTGAAAGATTTTTAATCAGCCGTTTTTCCATATCGGCAATCATGGTCATATCCATAATTTCATGGATTTGCTGCGCTCTTTCCTTTTTCGGAATTTTTTTCAGTTCCGCGGCAAAGGTCAGATATTCCCTCACAGTCATATCCTGATATAAGGGCGGCATTTCCGGCAGATAGCCTATACATTGTTTCGCTTCTTCTGCCTCCTTTACAATATCATGTCCGTTAATTGTTACCGTGCCTTCCGAAGGCGCAATATATCCTGTCATAATATTCATGGTGGTACTTTTGCCTGCGCCGTTTGGTCCCAGAAATCCATATATTTTTCCTGTGTCAATCTGAAAGGAAAGATGGTCTACAGCCACATGGCTTCCGTATCTTTTAACAAGATTTTCAACCTTTATCAAAGTAAGTCCTCCTTTTAATTATAATAATCTCTCGGAATCTTTAAGCCAGTAAATATAAGGCTTTCAGATTCCTTTTTTATTAAAATCCCCCACTTTTTTGCCAAAAACACTTGACAAATCCTTCGAAAAATGCGGCGCTTCGCGCCCTTATTTATAAGAC
>JAGASK010000042.1 GCA_017621815.1 Lachnospiraceae bacterium
AACCACAGCTTTTACTGGTATTTTAACTCTGATTTCGGGTATTTCATATATTAAATCTCTATTTTTCTGTATTTCTATTGAATTTACTTTTTCAAAGTGGAATTTAATCTTGCAAAGTGGAATTTACTTTTTCAATTCACCAAAATTTTATTATTTTATTATTTTCCAAGCAGGAAATCCACCGCTTCCAGATAACCGTTCAAACCGTGTCCGTATATCTGTTTATCGCAGGCAGGCGCCGTTACCGAAACCTTCCTGAATTCTTCTCTCTTTGTAATGTCTGAGATATGAATTTCCACCTTGGGAATGGTGATACTGGCAAGAGCATCATGAATGGCATAACTGTAATGGGTATAAGCCCCCGGATTAATAACAATACCTTCTGTTCCGTCAAAATAAGCGTCCTGAATCCTGTCAATAATAGCGCCCTCGTGGTTGCTTTGAAATACTTCTATGGTACAGCTGCATTCCTTTCCCTTATCTGCAATCATCTTCAAAAGATAATCATAATCCTGAGTTCCGTATATGTTTCTTTCCCTAATGCCCAGAAAATTCAAATTAGGTCCGTTAATAATCAGTATTTTCATCTTTCTTTGCTCTCCTCTTTCATAATTTCCGCTATAATCTCGTCAAAGCTTTTACCTGAAACCTCAATAATAACATCGGCGCACTTTTCATAAAGGGGAGCTCTTTTTAACAGCAGTTCCTCTATTTGGGCCTTCGGGTCTGCTCCCTGAAGAAGCGGTCTTGTGGTATCGTCCTTTAGCCTTTCATATACCGCTTCCGGTGTTACCTTCAGGTAGTATACTCTGCCCAGTTCTTTCAACAGCCCGTGATTTTCTTCCCTGATCGGAAGTCCCCCGCCTGTGGAAATAATCTGACCGTCTGCCGTATTAATCAGTTCTTTAATACAATCAGTTTCCATCTGCCGGAAAGCCTGTTCTCCTTCCTTTGCAAAGATTTCAGAAACCGTCATATTCTGTTTCTTTTCTATCCATTTATCTGTATCTATGATGGTTCTTTTTAAGGAGTAGGAAAGTCTGATACCCACACTGGTTTTGCCGCATCCCATAAAGCCAATTAAAATTACGTTGTCCTTCATTTATTTATCTCCGGTACTATTTTAAAAGTTCATAAATCTCCTGAGCGCTTTCCTCCGGTATTTCTACCTGATTCCATAGCTCATAAGCAATAATTCCCTGATAGAGCAGCATTTTAAGCCCGTTACAGGCCTGTCCTCCTGCTTCCCTTACCAGCCGCATAAACTTTGTTTCTGCAGGCTTATATATTAAATCATATGCTGTATGTATTCTCCGGTAAAATTCCTCATCCTCAATTACCGCTTTATCCACATCAGGATACAGTCCTACACTTGTCCCCTGAATTGCAAGGAATTTTTCATCCGGCAGCTTTTCATAACTGTCAATAGCCATAGGAATAATACACTCTCTTCCAAAAGCTGAATTTACCTCATCAGCCAGCAGCTCCGCTTTATCCAGGGAACGATTTAAAAGGTAAACCTTTTCTGCTTTCTTTTCCCCGCACAGAAATGCAACCGCCCTTGATGCGCCTCCTGCACCCAAAAGAATTACTTTTTCTCCCTCCAGCTTAATCTTTTCACTGCACATGGCGCGATACAGGCCAAGTATATCAGTATTGTAGCCTTTATACCCGCCATTTATCCTAACCAGTGTATTCACAGCTCCGATTTTTTCTGCCAATTCGTCGATGTCTTTAAGGAAAGCTCTCACTTCACTTTTATAGGGAACGGTCACATTCATTCCCAGAATATTCAGCCCGTACGCGCCTTTTACAGCAGCTTCAAGTTGTTCCCTTTCCACATGAAACGGCACATACACAAGGTTGTGCCCCTGACCTTTTGCCAGGGTATTATGAATGACCGGCGACATGGTATGTTCTACCGGGTTTCCAATCAGACCGCAAAGTCTGGTATGTCCGTTAATTTCCATCTTTCAAATCCCTTCCTCACTCTTTTTCGTTAAAAATACTACTCCAGATACGGCTTCCCCTGTTTTCCGCACATTCTTTTATAGGAGGCCAGCACTATCTTTTCAAGCACTCTCTTCAGCACTATCTGTATTTCCTCCTTTTTATCCATAGGCTTTACCAGAATAGAAAAAATCCCGGTATTCCGGGCTCCCCAAACATCTGTAAAAAGCTGGTCACCCACAAAAAGCGTGGTATTTATATCCGTCCGAAGCCGCCTCATGGCCTCTTCATATCCTTTTTTCCCCGGTTTTCCGGCCTTAAAAATATAAGAAACATGCACAGCATCATTGAACATTTTGACCCTGGGTTCCTTATTATTGGAAAGAAGCATAATTCCAAAACCAAGTTCTTTCAATTCGCTTATCAGCGCTATGCTTCTTTTATCCGCGGGAGCCCCATGAGGAACCAATGTATTATCGATATCAAAAATAATGCCCCTGTACCCTGCATTATAATAGCTCCTGAAGTCAATTTCATAAGCGGATTTCATATATTTATCCGGATAAAAACGCTGCAACATAAAATATCTCCTTTAACATGCTTTAGTATAACAAAACACCCTGCATGAATGCAAGGTGTTTTCATGGCATTACCCATATTAAACTGTTACTTTTGAAAAACAAATCCATCCTCCGGATCAATAAGTGTCTGTGCACTTCCTACAAAATATTGATATTCCTGCAAAATGGAATCCCTTTTCATATCCGATATGGCCTTCTGGACATCCAAATCAGCCAGACCGCTTTCGCTTCCTATATAATCGAAGCTTTCTTCTTTATTAAAGGTAAGGGAAACCTTGTCAAAATCCGTTACCCTGCTCCGGGTATCCGGCTCCATTTTATTTATTGGAGAATTTGTATCTGCAGTTTTCTCAAACGGCTTGCTTAAATACTGCTGTTCCCCATCCTGTTTTTCTATTTCTGACGGAGTGACAGCCGGAATTTCAGATGCCCTGTAATAAGGCTGCACTCTTCCAAAACCTGACATTAAATCAATTCCCATTGCTTCCACTCCTTCCTTTTTAATTATATGCAAAAAACTTATTCTGTTTCTTCCATTTAATATATCGGAAACTGCAACCGGAATCTTTATATTTCAAAAATTTTTTATTTCATGACAATAGAGAATTCGCAAAGCGGACTTTATCATCTTCAATTTCATTCAGCTTTCTTTTGCACTGCGCATCTTCTGCAATAGCCCTTAAAATCCTGTTAACATCTTCGGGCGAAAACATACCGATTGCTTTTGACAGTTCATCAATATTATCCCGGTTCACCTTCAATGTGCCGCCGCCTGACAGCGGAATGGACAATACATCATCAGGATTACTCATATCCCCAAGACATAAAGCATTCCTTTCATAATCACATATGAACACCACGCCGTTATAATTGATAATACCGTCCTTGGCAAGAGCAGAATAAGGCACCTCTTTTTCCCCGGTTTTAATTTCTCTTGATTTTATTCTGTTCTCAGTATCCACGGAAGCCAGAAAAGCATCTTTAAATGAGACGCCCTCTTTCTCATCCCTTTTTGCTTTGGGCAGAACAAAACTTCCTTCATAACCGCTTTCTTTTCCTATTCCTGATATCATATCATTTCCTCCATTTCCGCTCCGGTTCAGAAAATAAAACAAAGAGCCTATTTCCATCAGATTCTCATTCCTTTGAAAATACGCTCTCCTTAGCCTGACTATTCTGTTTTGTATATCGTAATAATTCTACATACCCTTTAGCTTCATGAAACCAATTAACCGAAATATGTAATCAAATGCAAATTCACATCAGAAGATGTCATCCGCCTATAAATGTTTTACCACCTTGTTATACTTTGCCGCAAAAAAGAATTTAATAAAAGTAGAAAGAAGCATCAACAGTATATCCCATAAGAGAAAATTATAAATACTCTGTACCGCATTATCATACCATGCCACACCTGTCCACAATTTTCCTCCAAAGTATACAAATAAAAGAAGAATTACTGCCACAAAGAGAAAAAATAACCGGAAGCTGTTAGCTATTTCCATCGGCCTTTTGGCCTTCGCCACCTGTATTTTCTGCTCCTTGGTCAGTGCAGACTCTTTTTCTGCCGCACCGCTGTTTGTTCCCATTCCTGTTCCTACTGCCATTGCAAATTCCTGTCTTTCGTAATTATTATTCCAATACCTTCTTAAGCTCATCCATAAAGGTATTGATATCCTTAAACTCTCTGTAAACAGAAGCGAATCTGACATAAGCTACTGCTTCAAGATTCTTTAATTTGTCCATAACAAGCTCACCTATAACCCGGCTCGGTATTTCCTTTTCTTCCATATTAAAGATTTCTGTTTCTACCTCATCCACCAGCTGGTTAATCTGGTTTGCACTGATTGGCCTTTTATGACAGGCACGAAGAACGCCGGCTTCTATTTTAGCCCGGTCATAAGTCTCACGGTTATTATCCTTTTTAATAATAATAAGCGGAATCGTCTCTACCTTTTCATAAGTGGTAAACCTCTTATCACACTCATCACAAACTCTTCTGCGTCTGATGGAATTGTTATCCTCGGCCGGTCTTGAATCAATTACTCTGGTATTTTCGTGACCGCAAAATGGACATTTCATATGCTTCCCCCTGCTAAAAATAGAATCGTAACACCCTGTACATAATTTTGATAACAACACCATTATATTCCGGACTGCAAATTATGTCAACCGCTTTAATTACAGCAAAACCCTGATTTTACCTTATTTTCTCTTATTTTTCCTGCGGCAGAGTCAAACATGATTAATAACAAATGTCCACAATAATAATATCCGGACCGATCTGTTTAATATCCTTATATGGAATACAGTAATCCGGGTCGGTATTAAAAAAATTACAGAACTTATTGCCGCTGGGCACAATAACCTTACAAATCTGCCCGCTGCATTCGTCAAACTCAAGGTCACAAATCCTTCCAAGCTTTTTACAATCCCGTAAATTTATTACATCTTTTGCTTTCAAATCAGAAAAACGCATTACTTTCAACTTCCTTTTTTATCTATAAGATATTATATGTCATCTGGTGCATTCTGCTGTCACTTAAATTTATAATTGATACCTTCCGCCATGAATATTTTTTGCCTGTTTTGAGAATGATTTAAGTATCAAAATCAGGAGGCAAAAACATGGCACAGGGAAAAGTTGAAATCTGCGGCGTCAATACGGCAAAACTTCCATTATTAAAGGCTGCGGAAAAAGAAGAACTTTTTACACGCATTGAGGAGGGCGATAAAGGAGCCCGTGAAAAATATATTGAAGGTAATTTAAGACTTGTCCTAAGCGTCATCAAGCGCTTTTCTTCCAGCAACGAAAATGTAGACGATTTATTTCAAATCGGGTGTATAGGTTTGATTAAAGCCATTGATAATTTTGATTCTTCTTTAAATGTAAAATTCAGTACCTATGCAGTTCCCATGATAATCGGTGAAATCCGCAGATTCCTGCGGGATAACAGTTCCATACGGGTCAGCAGGTCATTAAAGGATACCGCCTATAAAGCAATCTATGCCAAGGAAAATCTGATTAAAAAGAATATGAAAGAACCTACTATCAATGAAATTGCGGAGGAAATCGGCATTTCCAAGGAGGATATTGTATATGCCCTTGACGCAATCCAAAACCCTATGAGTCTGTACGAACCCGTATTTACCGACGGCGGAGATACTCTGTATGTTATGGACCAAATCAGCGATAAAAAAAATAAGGAAGAAAACTGGGTGGAACATCTTTCCTTAAGCGAAGCCATGAAACGATTAAATGACCGGGAGCATGAAATTATCAGTCTCCGGTTCTTTGAAGGCAAAACCCAGATGGAGGTAGCCGACCTGATTGGGATTTCCCAGGCCCAGGTCAGCCGCCTTGAAAAAAACGCCCTGAAAACCATGAAAAATTATCTCACTGCCTGAAGCGGTTTACGCAGGCGTACAGTTCCTGTATTCTGGGTTTTGCAAGGCCGCAGGGCACATAGGAGCTGCAAAATGCTTCCCATCCGTCTTTTTGCAAAGTATCATACAAAAGCTCCACTCCCTGCTGCACTGTCCTTTTTCCGTCAAATACCTTTTCCAGCCCCAGCCGCAGCAGATATGCAAGCGCCGCTGTCTGTTCCCCATCGGTGAGCTGCTCCAGATAACGCACATCCACGCTCTCTTTATCAAGCGAAAAGGATTCCAGACCATAGGCCTTTACCTTCATATGTTCATGACGTTCCCTGACACCTGAAGGTCTGCCGCCTATGGCTTTGCCTTCCTTTCCCGCTTTGCCATTTTGCTTGCAGGAAGGAAAAACTCTCTGAAATTCCGGCACAAAAAATCCGGATGCAGAAAGCCTGGGTGCAGGATATTCCCTGCAGAGAGTTTTCACATTTTCCGTAATATCCACCGCCTTGTAGCAGTCCATTAATAATATATTATCGGCAATATAGAAAAAGGCGCCTGAACTTCCCGCAACCATAATCGTGGAAATGCCGGCTTTTTCATAAAGGTCTCTCACCCTCTCTATAAAGGGAGTAATTGGCTCCTTTTCCTTACGGATTACCTTCTGCATCAGTTCATCTCTTACCATAAAGTTAGTGGCAGAGGTATCCTCATCCACTAAAAACAGCTTACAGCCTGCCTCCATGCTTTCCACCACCGCTGCAGCCTGGGAAGTGCTTCCGCTGGCATCCTCTGTCTGAAAAGAAACAGTATCTTTTTTATTGGGCAAATCATTGATAAACAATGAAATATTCACATTGCGGATGGAACGCCCGTCCTCTGCCCTTAACTTTACTGCCGTGTCCTCCGTAATCACAAATTCCCTGCCGTCTCCTTCTATATGATTATAAACTCCCGATTGAATGGCCTCAAGCAGAGTGGATTTTCCATGATAACCGCCTCCTACAATCAAAGTAACTCCTTCAGGCACTGCCATCCCCTTGATTTCTCCATGGTGAGGCAGAAGGAATGTTCTTTCCATGGAAGCGGGTGAAGCAAAGGGCACACTGTTAAGAAGGGGTTTGTCTGATACCCCACTCTTCCTCGGCAGAATGGAACCGTTTGCCACAAAGCATACTAACCCTTCCTTCTGCAGTATTTTCCGAAGCGCCTCCTGGTCTTCCGAAAGGAATACGCATTTTTCCACTTTTTTCTTATCCAGCTTTTCATAAAACAAACTGTTCTCAACACAGCTTGGCAAAAATTCAAACAGAATCTTCTGAAGTTCTCCTGCATTAATGGTTCGTCCAAAGGCAGGAAAACCTGCCTGGAAACGCACTGTCAGCTTTCCGTTTTTAATCTCACAGGCACTTCTTTGAAGCACCTCCTGACCACACCTGCTGATGGACAAAAGCCCGCTTTTGCCGGAGCCTTTGGCTTTAAAATTGTATTTCTCAAACTGGGAAGAAATCTGCCTTGTCAGAAAATCCTGAAGGGCTATGCGAAAACAGTCTTTTTCATAATAAGCTGCCGGAAAACCTGCCCTGGTACCCTCTATTTCCACATGCAGACTGGAAGGGGATGCAAAGGGGTCTCCCTGAACATGGTCTATTACAAGTAAATATCCCTGAAACTGCCAGCTTCCCGCAAGCGCCTTGTAAGCCGGATAGCTTTTACGGTCAATGGACTGCAAAAGCTGCTTTAATTCGTTTGCTGATTTCATGTTTTTTATCATAAGCTTCTAAAATCTCCTTTTACTGATTCGTTAGATTCAGGGGCCTATGCCCTTTGGCTATTATAACAGTAAAAAGCGTGATTTGTGAACTTTTTATTATCATGAAAAACAGAAAGTGCTCTCTGAGAACTTTCTCTTTCCATGAACGGCAAAAAAACGTCCGGATATTTCTACCCGGACGTTCCACTGTTTTTTAATTATAACTTTCTCTTACCAGCTCCTTTTTCAGCCGTTTCATGATTTTCTTTTCAAGCCTTGATATGTAGGACTGTGAAATTCCTAAAAGCTCTGCCACTTCCTTCTGAGTCATCTCATTTCCGTCAGGTGTTCCAAGCCCGAAACGCAGATTAATAATTGTCTTTTCCCTGTCTGAGAGCTTATCGATAGCTTTTAAAAGCAATTTTCTTTCCACTTCGCTTTCAATATCCTTATATATTACATCCTCATCCGTTCCAAGGATATCCGAAAGAAGAAGCTCATTCCCGTCCCAATCCACATTCAGGGGTTCATCAATGGAAACCTCCAGCTTGGTTTTGTTGTTTCTTCTTAAATACATCAGAATTTCATTTTCAATACAGCGGGAAGCATAAGTAGCCAGTTTAATGTTCTTCTCAGGGTTAAAGGTGTTAATGGATTTTATTAACCCAATGGTTCCTATGGAAATCAAATCCTCAACTCCCACTCCCGTATTGTCAAACTTTTTGGCTATATAAACCACCAGCCTTAAATTATGCTCAATCAATATGGACTTTGCTTCATCCTCATATTCCGTGCCCAGGTCACTGATAACTGCATTCTCCTTTTCCACCTCCAGAGGAGGCGGCAGTACCTCCGCTCCTCCTATGTAATGTACATCACCCTGTCTTGATAATAAAAAGCCGGGTTCCCTGCGGTATAATTTAAACTGAAATTTTCCCGGTATCGCTACTTTAAAAACCATTGCTCTCCTCATTTCTGCATTGCTTTTTCTTTTAAACAGGACTTTGGACGCAACGCTTGCCGTAAGCCCTCTTAAGAAGCCCACTGTGGCGGCAGTATCATCTGATATTCCCCTTTTACAGATAATTTTCCGTTAAAAACTGCTATCAGCACATGTGCAAGCTCTCTGGTGCCCGTTTCATATTCTATCCGGATTTTTTCTATTTCATATCCTTCCAGAATTCCGTTTTCCTTCCCTATACTGTGATAAGGAATAATTTTATATTTTTCCGGTTTTTTTAACCCATTCATTTTTTTCCAGACTTCTTCTTCCAATATCGCCACCGGTTTGCCGCTTAAAGGTTCTGTCAGCCCGTTTCCGGTATCAATCAAACCACAGACCAGAATACTTTCATCATCTCCTTCAAGCTCTACCCTGCAAAAATGATTCTGCCGGCTTTTTTTATATTTGTTAAGCCCCCATACACAAAATGAAAAACTCACATAACCTGTCAGAAGAATCAGCAAAAACGAATCTTTATGAGACTTCAAAAAAGGTACTCTCCTGATGAGAAATAACATGAAGCCCCCTGTAAAAAAAGAATAAGTAAATAAATATCCCAGCCCATAAAGAAGTTCCTTTAACCCCTTAGTCCTGCATCCCAGCTTTATCATTCCCATGGCAACCGGCACCATACCGAATATAACCTTAAGAAAATAGGGGATGCCCGGCAGGCATAAAATCAGACAATACCCTGCGGCTCCCAATAAACTTCCGGTCAAAATCCTGAAAAAAGTGGCAGTTTTCTTTAAGGTTTTCACCGTCAGCGTTATCAGGAACAGGTCCATAACAAAATTGTTCAGAAATACTCTGTCAATATATATGCTTCTTAACAATTTTCACCTCCTTTTCTTTGGTACTACCTCATTATAAACATTAAGAGGTTCATAATTTGTCAAACGGTCGGCGGCTGATGCGTTAGGTATCGTCAAAAAATGACATATAACAAAAAAACGGATAAATGAAGGTTTCGGCTATGGAAACCAATTCATTTATCCGTTTCATATTCATAATTATTATGATTTTAATATAATATTAAAAATCTTGCCCCGGCTTGCTTATTTCCCATAAAATACTTCCGCCGCCTTAATGAGGTAGCCAACATCCCTGCTTCCCGCCGTTTCCACAGCCGAATGCATGGCCAGCTGGGGAAGTCCGATATCCACACAGGGAACAGAGACTTGTCCTTCCGAAATATTTCCCAGGGTAGAGCCTCCTGCAATATCGGAACGGTTGCAATAAGTCTGCCAGGGCACTTCTGCCTCCATGCAGATTTCCCTCATGACTGCCTCTGACCAGGCATCTGTGGTATATTTCTGTCCGCCCTGATATTTAATCACAATACCCTGATTTAAATAAGGCCTGTTAGTAGCATCTGCTTTTTCGGGATGGTTGGGGTGCACTCCATGGGCATTGTCTGCAGAAATCATAAAGCTTTCCGATAAAAGCTTACGATATTCACTTCCCTGCAGTCCCAGGGCTTCCGACACTCTTTCCAGCGTATCCTTCAAAAAAGTGGATGCCGCCCCCTGTCTGGTAAGGCTTCCCACTTCCTCATTATCAAACACTGCACAGACAGAAATATAATCCTTCGGCTGTGCTTTTAAAAATCCTTTCAGGGATGCAAATACGCACTGGAGGTCATCCAGCCTGGGGGATATCATTAGCTCTTTTTCGGCTCCTGCCAGCTTCCCCTTTTCCCTGACATATAAAAACAAATCCCTGCCCAAAATTCTTTCAGCATCAACCTGTGCGTAATCCGCCACTTTTTTCATCAGGACACTGCTCTTATGCTTTCCTTCCTCCCCGGCATTTTCCTGTTCTTTCTCATTTGTTATCCTGCCTGCACTTAAAAGCGGCTGTAAATCTGTCTGGGGATTATAAGAAAGATTCTTGTTCATTTCACGGTTCATGTGGATTGCCACATTAGGAATTACAAGCAGGTCCTCGTCCACATTTACATTTTTGCTGATAAGTTCCCCGCCTTCCCGGTACACAACTCTGCCTGCAACAGAAAGGCATCTGTCAAGCCATGTGGCATGAATCATTCCCCCATAAGGCTCCACATTCAGTTTTCTATAGCTGTTTTCCACAGTAATCTCCGCTTCAGCCTTCAGCTTAAAGGAAGGGGAATCGCTGTGGGATGCCATAATATGAAACCCTTTTGTCTTTTTGGCAGGAAGCTTAAACGCAACCAAAGAAGAATCATTTCTTTTCACATAATAGCCTTTTCCCATTTCCGGCTTCCAGGTATCGCTTTCCTTAAGCTCACTGAAATTATTTTTAAGCAATTCTTTTTCCATATTTTCCACTGCATGAAAGGCTGTTACGCTCTTTTCAATAAATGCAAGGCATTCCTCAGCCTCTGTCAAAAAATTTAACATACTTTTTCCTCTTTCATTTTCTTACAATTAATAATTTATAACCAACAGAAAGCACTTTCTGCAAATTTTCTATTGCCGCAAGTAACAACATAAGGCTGTACACCTCAGGTATACAGCCTCATTCATCAAATATTTATTTTTTCTGCAGGAAATCCGGAATTTTAAGAGGCTTGTCCGCCACATTGCTTCTGATATCACCGGGATTATTAATACCTGTAATAGGTTTCCTCGGAACCGGAGTTCCCTGCCCCTGCATGGCATTTACATTTTCAGTTCCATGTCCCGTCTGCTTTAGGGAAATATTGGGAGATACCGGTTTTACATACTTATTCGTAAAAGTGCTGTAAGGGGATACAGGCTTATTGGTAGGCAGTGTAGCGTCCTCAAGACCTGTTGCAATTACCGTAATCGTACAGCTGTCTGTCTTATTTTCGTCATACATCGCACCGAAGATAATGTTAACATCATCACCTGCCAGCTCCTGAACATAGCTTGCGGCATCTGATGCATCTGCCAGAGTAATATCACCTGACACATTAATAATCACATGGGTTGCACCTGAAATTGTTGTTTCAAGAAGCGGGCTTTCCACAGCCATCTTCACTGCTTCGCTGGCTTTGTCATCTCCCTTGCCTTCTCCGATACCGATATGGGCAATACCCTTGTCCTTCATAACGGTCTGAACATCCGCGAAGTCAAGGTTAATTACTGCAGGAACATTAATCAGATCAGTAATGCCCTGTACTGCCTGCTGCAGCACTTCATCCGCTTTCTTAAGGGCATCCGGCATGGTTGTCCTTCTGTCCACAATTTCAAGTAATTTATCATTAGGAATAACAATTAAAGTATCAACGTTGTCTTTAATTCTTTCAATACCGCTTAAAGCATTGACCATACGTGCCTTTGCTTCAAAACGGAAGGGCTTGGTAACTACCCCGACAGTCAGAATGCCCATATCCTTAGCCAGCTTTGCCACTACAGGAGCTGCACCTGTTCCGGTGCCGCCGCCCATACCGCAGGTAACAAACACCATGTCTGCTCCCTTTAAAGCTGCTGATATTTCTTCACTGCTTTCTTCCGCCGCTTTTTGACCGATTTCAGGCTTGGCGCCTGCACCAAGTCCCTTTGTAAGCTTCTCTCCAATCTGTAAAAGCTTGGGAGCCTTACAAAGCTGAAGAGCCTGTTTATCAGTGTTAATACCAATAAACTCAACTCCTGTAATATCTTCATCTACCATTCTATTAACAGCATTATTGCCTGCACCGCCAACACCAACCACTATAATCTTGGCTGCAGCCTCAGCATCGTTTGTCTTTATTTCAAGCAAGGTACTTCCTCCTTCATCAATCCCATTAAACTCATATAGATTATCATATAATTTTTTGTCTGAATTATCAACCACAAATTTCAGTTTTTAGAAACTTTTTTGCAGTCCTCCAAAATCCCTTAATCCGGCTCAAAGGTTATGGACTTTGTCTCATCCGTATAGTTTTCCATACGCAGCGTGCCGCTTTTTCCCTCAAGTTCAGGAAGCATATACTGAAGCTTCATAATTTTTTCCTCCAGATTGGTCCTGTTTCCCAGAGCCACTCTTACATTCTCAAAATAAAGCGTAAGGGTTGCATCCGAGCCGAAATAAATCCGGCTTACAGAAAGGTCATATTTATTGACAAGCTGGGTTATGCTCAGAATATCCTTAAAAATATCGGCATCCTCCACGGGCAGGGGCTGATAAAGGATGACATAATCGAAACTAAGGCCTGTTACCATGGGAATTCCCGCGGTTTTTTCCGTGGAACTTTCCACCACAATGCCGTCCTTGTCAAAATACATATACCTGTCCAAATATTCCACATACCCGGCAAGAGCCTTTTCATAAACCTCAATTTTTATAGTATGGGGATCCAATACGGAAACATCCATTTTTTCTATAAAGGGTACATCCCTGATACTCTTGTCCTTATATTTAAAGGATAAGAACAAAGAATTATTTCCGTAATACCCTTCCATGACCATATCCATGATTTCTTCATTGGTATAATGTACATTTCCCTCCACATAAACCGTGGTAACTGTATAATTTGAAATAATGTAATAGTAGCCTGCCGAAAGGACAATGAGAAGTACCATAACAGGAATGATGATTTTCCACACTGTCCCTGCAGACACATAATTCACTTTTTTATACGTTTTTTTCCTTTTACTCTTTTTTTCTGCCATTTTTCAATTTTACCCGGTTACAATATTGACGCCCAGATTTTGATAATCCCTGCAGATATCTTCATATCCGCGTTCGATAAAATGTCTGTTTCTCACAATAGTTTCCCCCTCAGCCATGCAGCCTGCAATGACAAGCCCCGCTCCGCCCCTCAGCTCCCTGGCTGTTACTTCACAGCCATAAAGCTTCGTCACTCCGGTAATTACCGCCCTGTTTTCATCGGTCTTTATGTCAGCGCCCATCTTTACCAGCTCTTCAACAATTCTGAAACGGTTCTCAAAGATTGTTTCTTCTATAATACTGGTTCCCGATGCTTTTGCAAGGACTGCCATAAGAGGTGACTGCATATCTGTGGGGAAGCCCGGAAATACATCTGTTTTAATATAAGGAACCGTTTTTTTTACCGGCCCTGCAAGAACACTCAGCCCTTCCCGGGAAGCTGTGACCTCCGCTCCCATTTCCACTGCAGTTTTCAGCATTCCCTTCATCTGGGATACCGGTGCATCCTTTAAAAAGATATGTCCTCCTGTTCCCAGCACGCTGAATAGATAAGTGCCTGCCACAATCCTGTCTGCCGGAACCGCAAACTGCACTCCGTGAAGTGCGCTTCCTCCCTGAATTATCAGTACCGAACCTCCTACTCCTTCTATTACAGCTCCTGCTTTTTGTAAAAATCTGCACAGCGCTGTTATTTCAGGTTCTTTTGCCGCATTCTTAAGCACTGTTACTCCCCTGGCATTTACTGCCGCAAGAATCACATTTTCCGTAGCTCCCACACTGGCAAAAGGAAGTGTTATAACTGCTCCGCAAAGCTGCTTTGCCCTGGCTGTAAAGGCTCCCTCCTCTTCTTTTATGGAAACACCCATTTTGCGAAGGGCATTAAGGTGCAGGTCAATAGGCCTTTTTCCAATAACACAGCCTCCCGGATATGCCAAAGTTGCTTCTCCGAATCTTCCCAGCATGGCGCCAAGCAGCATAATGGAAGAACGCATTCCCGTAACGGATTCTCCAGACATCTTATCCTGGGATACATGTCTGGCATCTATCATAAGCGTCCTGTCCGCCCTGCTCACTCTGCATCCTATCTGGGTCAGGAGATTCTGCATATGATACACATCCGAAATTCTGGGGCAATTTTCAATAATACTGATGTCCTTTATTAAAAGTGCCGCAGCCATAACAGGCAATACCGCATTTTTAGAACCCTGTATCCTGGTCTCTCCGAAAAGAGCATTTCCTCCTCTTATATGAATTGCGTCCAATTTGTCACCCCTACTGAAGAATTACAACCTATTTTAATATATGAACGCAAACCTAAAATGCATCTTGTACGATGTTTGATATTATAAATCCTTCAGACGGATTCCCTTTCCGACGCTTAGGACAATTCCCATTTCAATCAGGAGAAATAATACAGAAGAACCTCCATAGCTGATAAAGGGAAGGGAAATACCTGTATTGGGAATGGTATTGGTAACAACCGCAATATTTAAAATAACCTGTATGGCAATATGTCCCATTACTCCCACCACCAGCATAGCGCCGAACAAATCAGGCGCATTATTGGCAATTACCATAAACCTCCAAATCAACAGAATAAACAGAAGCATAACTGCCGCAGCCCCGAAAAGCCCCAGTTCTTCGCAAATAATGGAAAAAATCATATCGTTCTGGGCTTCCGGCAAAAATCCAAGCTTCTGCATGCTCTGACCCAGACCCTTGCCCCAGATTCCCCCGGAACCAATTGCATAAAGAGCCTGAAGGGTCTGAAACCCTTTTCCGTCAGCATAAGCCTCAGGGTCAAGCCATGCCAGAATACGCCCGCCTCTGAAACTTAAAGAATCCGAATCCGCCGCATTTACAATAAGAAACACGACAAGCGCAGCGGCAGCCATTCCTGCCAGCGCAATCAGTACAAATCTCTTATAATCAGGGCTGGATACAAACAGCATCAGGGCTGCAATACCGAAAATAATAATGGCCGAGCTTAAATTTTTAGTAACAATATACACCAGACCGCAGATAGGCACAGGCGCAAGCAGCATTGTTGCAAACCCTTTGCCGGTGCGGATACTTTTTCCCATTTTACATACCAGGCTGGCAAGGAATAAAATCATGGCGAGCTTCGCCACCTCTGCAGGCTGCAGAGAGATACCGGCGATATTCAGCCACCTTCTGGCGCCGTTTGCCTCAATTCCAAGGGGGGTAAGCACCAGCAATATCAGCACAACGGATACAATATATCCCAAAACTGCAAACCGCTCCCAAAAATGATAGGGAATGTTTGCTACCACCATCATGACTATCAACCCCAAAATAGTTGCACCCAGCTGCCTTTTCAGATAAAAAGCGGAATCCCCACCATGTTCCAGATTTGCTTCATAGGAACTGGTAGAATACAGCATAACCAGACCAAAACCCAATAAAAACAGCACAACAAACAGCAGCGTGTAATCAAAGAACGACTCCTGCTGCCCTTTTGTTCTCCTTCTTCCATTGTATCCGTTCCTTCTGTCAGTCACTTATCCTTATACTCCAATCTTTTCTACTAACTCTTTGAACATTTTTCCCCTTACCTCATAATTGGGGAACATTCCCCAGCTGGCACAGGCCGGTGACAGCAATACCGCATCCCCGGGAGCCGCCTGCTTAACACATATGTCAAAAGCTTCTTCAAAGGTATCTGCCAGAATGACATTTTCAATTTCATGCTTTCTGGCACATTCCGCAATTTTTTCCTTTGTCTGTCCTATTAAGACAAAGGCTTTCACCTTCCCGTCAAAAGCTTCTATCCATTCATCATATTCATTCTGCTTGTCATAGCCGCCCCCGATTAAAACTGTGGGCTTTGTCATAGCACGTATTCCCTGTATGGCTGCATCAGGATTGGTTCCCTTGGAATCATTATAATAATCCACACCGTTTTTAGTGGCTACAAATTCAATCCTGTGTTCCACAGCCTTAAAATTCCTTATGGTATCTAAAATCACGTCCATGGGAACCTCCATGGCAAGACTGATTAAGACAGCCGCCATTACATTTTCCACATTACAGATTCCCACCAGATGCATTTCATGAATATTTAGCAGTTTTTCTTTTCTTCCGTCTTTTGCCAGCCATATATCCTCATCCTTAAGATAAATCCCCTCTTCAAGCTCCCTTTTGGATGAAAAGTACCTGACACTTGCCGGACACCGTTCTCCGAAGGAACGTGTGTAACTGTCCTCATAGTTTAAAACACAGATATCTTTTTTTGTCTGATTTTTGGCAACAGCCTCTTTGGCAGCCGCATAATTTTCCATGGTATGGTGCCTGTTTAAATGGTCAGGCGTAATATTTAAAATGGCGGATACCTTAGGTGCAAAGCTGTGTACGGTTTCCAGCTGGAAGCTGCTGATTTCCGCCACGGTAACAGTATCCTCCCTTGTTTCAAGCGCCGCTTCCGTATAGGGATTTCCAATATTCCCCACCACGAAAACTGAAGGAAAATAAGCTTTCATAATCTGCCCCACCAGAGTTGTAGTGGTTGTCTTTCCGTTAGTACCTGTAATGGCAATTACATCGCCTTTACCGTAAACATATGCCAGCTCAATTTCCCCCCATACGGGAATTTTCTTTTCCCTGAATTCTTCCATAAAAGGAGTATCTACCGGAACACCCGGGCTTGCCACCACCAATGTAAGCTCTGATTTCACCTCTTCAGGTATACTGCCCAGAAAAACCGAAAGCTTCTGCACATCTTTTGCTTTTTCTTTAATCTCTTCTATGGAAAGCTTTTCATTGCTGTCAAATAAAACAGGCTCTGCTCCCACCTCGCCTAAAAGCTTTGCCGCTCCAATTCCGCTTTTGCCGGTTCCCACAACCAGCACTTTTTTGCCCTGTAAATTCATTGTTATATCCTTTCCCCGTATTTTCAATATAAATCTCATCTACAGCCCGCAAAGTGCCACAAGGCACAGCAGAGCTGTTATGATGGAAAAACATGTTACAATCTGATTCTCCGTAAAACCGCAAAGTTCAAAATGATGATGAAGCGGCGCCATTTTAAACAGACGTTTTCCGCCGCTTGCTTTATAATAAAACACCTGAAGCATTACTGACAAAACCTCTGCCACGTAGACAAATCCTGCTATGGGCAGAAAAAGCGGCATCTGCATTATGTATGCCGAAGCAGCCAGAAAACCGCCAAGGGCCAGGGAACCGGTATCCCCCATAAATACACTTGCAGGGTGGACGTTAAACAAAAGGAAGCCTAAAAGCGCTCCCGCCACTGCACAGGCAGCCGGATAAATGCCTGACTGGATTCCGATTGCCGCTACTGAAAAGAAAGTGGCAGTAAGCACAGTAACACTGCTTACAAGTCCATCCAGTCCATCAGTAAAATTAGTTCCGTTGACGCATCCGATTACCACAATAAAAAGCATGGGTATATTCAAAGCCCCGAAATCAATATAATGCCCTTCAAAAAAGGGAATGCGCATGGCAAGCGAAATTCCCGACATATTTACCATATAATAAGCAAATACTCCCGTCACCACTATCTGAAGAAGCATTTTCTGCCATGCCCTAAGCCCCATGGAACGTCTGAGTACTACCTTAATATAATCATCCAGAAAACCAATCAGCGCAAATCCCAGTGTCAGAAACAAAACCGGCACGATTTTTCTGCATTCCTTCACATACAGCATTGAAGTTATGCTCATGCTGATGATAATAAGAATGCCTCCCATGGTAGGTGTTCCTGATTTTTTCAAATGAGTTTTCGGGCCATCATCCCTTACCGTCTGCCCCGCCTTAATTTTTTTAAGGAAGGGAATTATAACCGGTCCCAATATCACACTGACCGCAAATGAAATCAATAAAGGCATCATTATTAAACTGGCATCCATGACTGCACCTCTCAATTATAATCCATTTCTCCCAAATAAGGAAGAATATTTTCAAAAAGCTGCCTTACCACCGGTGCCGCTACCTGTCCTCCATAATACACTCCCTGAGGATTATGTATAATGGCAAGTGCCAGCACACTGGGATTATCTGCCGGTGCAAATCCTATAAATGACGCAATGTAACGCCCGCTTCCTCTGGGAAGCGTCTGGCTTGTTGCCGTCTTACCTCCTACTCTTGCTCCTTCCACATAACCGTTTTTTCCTGTTCCTTCGGCAACAACTTTCTCCAGAATCATGCGCATGGTTTCCGAAGTTTCCTCTGATACGATGTTTTTTGTTACAGGATAGGAAAACCGCTTTATCTGATTTCCGTCCCTGTCTGCCGTCATAACCCCAAAGTGAGGCGTCACCCTGGTTCCTCCGTTAATAATGGAAGAAACCGTTGCTGCAAGCTGAATGGGCGTAATCTGGAAGGACTGGCCGAAAGAAACCGTTGCCAGCTCCACCGCCTTCATATCCTCTTTTTTATGCATAATTGTTCCCGCCTCACCGGGCAAATCCACTCCTGTTTTATTCAAAAGTCCGAATTTGGTAAAATAATTATAGTAGTTATCCACTCCAAGCCTCAGGCCTACCGTAATAAAAACAGGGTTGCAGCTGTTCATGGTGGCTTCCACAAAGTTTTCCGATCCATGACCCGTGGTCTTATGACATCTGATTCTTCTGTCCTCCACCATAATGTAGCCGGGACAGCTGAAGCTGTCATTCACAGTTACCACACCGCCTTCAAGCCCTGCCGCCGCTGTAATAATCTTAAAAGTGGAACCCGGCTCATAAGTATCGTTAATACAGCCGTTTCTCCACATGCTGTTTAAAAGCTCCTGTTTCTTTTCTTCGCTGAGTCCGGCAGTATCCACCGTATCAGGAAGTTCATAGGGATTATTTAAGTCAAACTCCGGCACATCCACCATTGCCATGATTTCACCGTTCCGGGGATTCATAACAAGAATGGATACCCGCTCTGCCTCCTTTGTTTCCATAACCTGCTTTGCCAGCTGGGTAGCATAACTTTGGATGTCCATATCCAGGCTGATATACAGGTCATTTCCCGGAACTGGCTCTACTCTTTCTTCTCCAGCCTCGTCAATTTCTATTCCTCTTGCGTCGGTAACCGTAAGTATGGTACCTTCTTCGCCCTTCAGGTATTCTTCATATTTAACCTCAAGTCCGATAATCCCCTGATTATCTCCTCCCGTAAATCCAAGAACCTTGGAAGCAAGGCTGTCATAAGGGTAATATCTTTTATAATCCTCATCCACCTTAACCCCGTCCAGGTTATAAGCTCTTATGGCATCTCCTTTTTCCTTATCCACATTGCTTTTAATTCTTTCAATGGAAGAATACTTTTCCACCCGTTTTCTTACGTATTCCTCGGAAAGCTCCAGTTCTTTGCTTAAAACCTCTACAATTTTATCCGCATCCTTTATCTGGCTGTGAATCACGGATATTGTACAGACCGTTTTATTATCGGCAATGACTGTACCGCCTGCATCTATAATTCTTCCCCTGGCTGCCTTAATACTTCTTTCCCTTTCATGAAGCTGCTTTGCTTTTTCGCTGTAATAATCGGCGCTGAAAATCATTAAATATAAGAGCCTTCCTATAAGAAGGAGGAAACCTGCAAGACAGACAAAGAAAACCGTCACTATTTTTTTTCTGTTATAAGTTTTATTCTTTATCATAGAAACCTCATAGAAAAGGTATTATTATAATTTATTACCTAATCTATGAGGTTATTCCTTTCAAATGCTTCTCCTTGGTATTCTTAAGGCGCTGCCGTTTCCTCCGGCGTCTTTTCGTCACTATTCTCTTCATTGTTTCCCGTACCGGGACTGGAGCCTCCATCATAACTTGCACCGATAACTGCACCTGTTACAGGATCTACCAGGTTTCCGTTATTGGGGTCTACCGCATATCCGGTGGCAGGATCAATAGCAAAGGATTTCCATACTTCTTCTTTCTCCGGCTGTGTATTTTCTGTATCTTCACCGGAGCCTTCACCATTCTGTCCTTCTCCGCCTTCTTCGCCTTCGGTTCCTTCCGTTTCCTCTGTTTCAGGCGGTGTCATAATTTCAATCTGCAGCGCTTCCAGTTCTGCTATTTCAGATTCAGAAAGCTCTTCTGTCATAAAGATTCCCATATAAGGCAGCACTTCCGTCAGAACACTGCGCACAATCCTGGTAGCAAACTTGGCGTCATCCTGATAACGGACATTGGGTCTGTCCACCACCACGTAAATGGCGATTTCCGGGTCATCCGCAGGCGCATAGCCCATAAAGGAAACCACGTATTCACCGTTTTTTCGGGGCAGAGTTTCCGCCGTACCTGTTTTACCGCCAATCATATAGCCTGCAGGCCTTGCTGTTTTACCGGTACCGTGTTCTCCCGTAACAACTGTATTGCAAAACTCCTTAATCGTTTCCGAGGTCTCCTCTGAAATTGTCTGCTTCAGCACCCTTGGTTCAATATTCTGAACGGTAGCCCCGGAAGGACTTACAATTTTACTCACCATATGGGGCTCATAATAATAGCCTCCGTTAATCAGGGAACAAAAGCCTGTTATCATCTGAATCATGGTAACGTTAAAGGTTTGTCCAAAAGTGTTGGTTGCCATTTCCGTAGGACCCATGGTATCTTTTGTATAAATCAGGCTGGCTGTTCTTGCTTCTCCCTGCAAATCAATGTTGGTTTTTAAACCAAAATTAAAAATATGCTGAAATTTGGAGAAATTTTCAATTCCCATTGCCTGGCCTACATACATCATAACCACATTGCAGGAACGTTCCACTCCTTCCTGTACCGTTAACCATCCGTCACCATAAGTATTATGGCATTTAATATCATATTCTCCCACATGCAGATAGCCGTCACAGTAGAAACTCTCATTTCCTATTATACTGCCGCTTTCTATTCCTGCCGCCACCGTAAAAGGTTTGGAAACAGAGCCCGGCTCATAAGTGTCTGAAATACAGAAATTTTTCCACAATGCATCCAGATGCAGATACAGAAGTTCTTCCGTTTCAATGCTCTCCAGATTTTCTTCTGTGATATATTCCCCTGTTTTCTTGCCGTCAGCATCCAGCATAGGCATACCCAGCAATGCCGACAGCTCCCTGGTATTATTCAAATCATAATTAGGATAGCTTGCCATGGCGAGGATTTCTCCCGTATCCACCTTCATGATGATACAGCCCACATTTTCGGCGCCGTTTCCCACATGATAATTATCCTTGTATTCTTCATTAAACTTCAGCAGATACTTTTCCACAATACTCTGGATATTGGCATCAATGGTGGTAACTATGGAATTGCCGTCCTCTGCCGGAATGGTCCTTCTCTCCAGGTCGGAATCATCATTTAAGTATCCGTATTCCCTTCCCGCAGTGCCGGAAAGAATATCATTATAATATTCTTCCAGACCGTACTGCCCTATGTTATCATTGGTAGTAAAACCAATTACATCACATGCCAAAGTATTGCCGGGGTATACACGCTTATATTCTTCCTCAAACCAGATGCCTTTCACATTGGAGCCTTCTGCATTCTGCAACTCCAGAAATCCGGAAATTTCCTCATAAGGCAGTCTTTTCGCCAGCACATGATATCTTGAAGTCTCTTTATTTTCCGCAATATAAGAGCGGACGCCTGAAGTATCGATTCCGAACTGGCTCCGCAAAGCCTCCAGGGTAGGCTCCAGATACTCCTCTTTTTCAGAAACAGCCACCGCATCCAGTATGACATTATATACCTTTTCACTTGCAGCCAGCACACTCCCATTGGTATCCAGTATGGATCCTCTTTTATAGGGTATAGTAGTGCTGTCATATCTCTGCTGGGATAAGACCTGCTTTTTGTAACGTTCTCCGTTGTCTCTTGTAATGGCGAATAACTGATAGGATAATCCGGCAAAAGCCAGCAGTACCAATAAAAACAGTACCACCAGCTTCTTTTGCATCCTCATTGTAAACTTACTGTATTTTTTTTCTTTTTCCATGGAACACCTGCTTAGTCAGGGATTTCTCCCGTTTGTCTTACATAGTCGTTGTCGTCACCGTTAAAAGTGATAATCTGACCTTCCTGAGCATACTGCATGCCAAGCTCCTGAATGGCAGTCCGTCTTACTTCCTCCAGATTGATATCGCTGGTAAGACGGCTGTATCTTTCATCATTATCCAGTTTCATTGTATTCAAATCGCTCTCAAGCTGTGCAATATGCTTAATGCTGTTGGTAATGTCCGACTGGAGCTTCAGGTATCCGGTTAAAACAAAACCTGCCAATACCATCGCAGTTACCAAAAACATTACATAACCCACATTCATGTGTAAAGCCCGTTCTCTGTTCTTGCGGGCTGCATGAGTATTCTTTTTAACAGGTCTTCTTTCATATTCTGAAGGAACCACCTGAAGCTTTCTTGCTGTATTTCCCTGAATATATACCTGATTCCTTTGTCTGTAAGCATTGCCTGTATATGCACTTTTTCTGCTATTTGTTGCTGCCATACTAATCTCCATTCCTGCAACCCCGCCGATTTCGGGTGATTATTCTTAAGATTTTTCAAAAATACGAAGCTTTGCACTTTTAGAGCGGGGATTTTCATCCATCTCTTCCGCACCTGGAAGAATGGGTTTTCCGGTAATTACCTTTCCCCTGCTTGTCCTTCCGCATACACAGACGGGAAAAGAAGGCGGGCAGGTACACGGATTTTCCGCTTTTTTAAAGGCTGTCTTTACAATTCTGTCTTCCAGTGAATGAAAAGTAATAATACAAAGCCTTCCGCCGGGATTTAACAAATCGATTAACTCCTCCAGGGACTCACGAAGAACCTCTAATTCCCTGTTGCATTCAATTCTGATGGCCTGAAAGGTTCTCTTGGAAGGATGTCCCCCTTCCGCTCTCATTTTTGCCGGTATAGCCGCCTTTATTATTTCATTCAGTTCACCGGTTGTTTCTATGGGCTTTTCCTGTCTCGCCCTGACAATATGCTTCGCAATGTTCTTTGCAAATTTATCTTCTCCGTAATCTCTGATGATATGAAATAATTCCATTTCTCCATAACCGTTTACAATATCCTTTGCGGTTAATGACTGGCGTAAATCCATTCTCATATCAAGAGCTGTATCATATCTGTAAGAAAATCCTCTCTCCTCGTTATCCAGCTGATAGGAAGAAACCCCTAAATCCAGCATCATGCCGTCTATTTTCTGAATACCCATGGAAGAAAGCACGCTTTTTGTATTTCTGTAATTACTTCTTACAATTATTACCTTATCTTCGAATTTCTTAAGCCTTTCGCCGGCTGCCGTTATGGCTGCTTCATCCTGGTCAATGCCAATCAGCCTGCCTTTTTCCGAAAGCCTTCCTGCAATTTCAAAGGAATGTCCGCCGCCGCCGAGAGTACCGTCAACATAAATGCCGTCCGGTTTTATATTAAGTCCTTCGATTGTTTCATAAAGCAAAACAGATGTATGTTTAAAATTCATAGTTTTTTCCTTAAATTCCTATGCCAAGTTCAACCATATGCCTGGATATTTCGTCCATATCCTGATAGGTAACAGTTCCTTCCCATCTTTCCTTACTCCAGATTTCAATTCTGCTTCCCACACCGATTAAAACAGCATCCTTCTGTATATCTGCAAACTCCCGAAGCACTGCCGGAAGTAAAATTCTTCCCTGCTTGTCCACTTCCACGCTTGCAGCCCCTGCCAGGAAAAAACGTGTAAATTGTCTTACTTCTTTATCTATCATGGGCAGGGAGCGGAGCTTTTCCGCAAATACCTGCCATTCAGGATTGTCAAAAACGAACAGGCAGCCATCCATTCCCTTAGTTACCACAAATTCATCGCCCAATACTTCACGGAATTTGGAAGGAATGATGAGTCTGCCTTTAGCATCTATTGTATGGTTATATTCGCCCATAAACATATGCAATCACCCGTCCGCTCATCCTGCTTCATCATTTTTGTCCGGCCCGCAAAGCGCGCCGCCGTTTGTCCAATAAGGCGGTATATGCCGCCGTTTGGTGGTCTGCCACCGGAAAATGAAGTTCAAGCAAAATTCACCACTTTCTACCACTATGCATCCACTTTCATCCACTTTCCACCACTTTTATGGATATTCTACCCCAATTCACAGGATTAATCAAGTAAAAATAAGCGTTTCAGAGCAAAAAAAATCGCCCTGCAGTTTCCTGCAAGGCGCATAAATACTGGCTTTCCCAGATATTGTATTTTTCTTTTCCTTTTAACACTATATATGGTGTTTTTGGTTTTTAAATATTTTTTAAACGTTAAATCGGAACAGAATTACATCTCCGTCCTTTACCACATAATCCTTTCCTTCCATACCCACAAGGCCTTTTTCCCTGGCGGCAGAAAGGGAACCCTGTTCCAGCAAATCCTTATAATTTACCACTTCTGCCTTAATAAAGCCTCTTTCAAAGTCGGTATGTATTTTTCCTGCTGCCTGGGGAGCTTTTGTTCCCATCTTAATGGTCCATGCCCTCGTTTCATCTTCGCCTGCCGTTAAAAAGCTGTGCAGGCCAAGGAGCTTATAGCTTGCTTTAATCAGCTTTTCAAGCCCTGATTCGGAAAGTCCCAAATCCTCAAGGAACATAGCCTTTTCATCCTCATCCAGCTCTGCAATTTCCTGTTCAATCTGGGCGCAGATAACAAAAACCTCACTGCCGGTTTCAGAAGCAAATTCTCTCACTTTTGCCACTCCTTCATTATCCGCTCCGTCATTTGCCAGATCATCTTCCCCTACATTTGCCGCAAAAATAACCGGCTTATAGGTCAAAAGATTATAGGAATTTAATAAAGCAAGTTCGTCTTCATCATCCGTAACATAGCTTCTTGCCAGTTTTCCTTCTTCCAGATGTGCTTTCAAAGCTTCCAGAAGGGCTGCTTCCTTTGCAAGGGACTTGTCCATGCGGGCGGCTTTTCCGGTTTTGGCAATCCTTCTTTCCAGAATTTCAATATCCGAGAAAATCAGTTCCAGATTAATGGTTTCAATATCTCTCATGGGATTAATGCTTCCGTCAACGTGAACCACATTGGCATCCTCAAAACAGCGCACTACGTGTACAATAGCATCCACTTCCCTGATATTGCTCAGGAACTGGTTGCCAAGACCTTCTCCCTTGCTGGCTCCTTTTACAAGTCCTGCGATATCCACAAATTCAATAACCGCAGGAGTAACCTTTTTGGAATGATACATATCCCCTAAAAGCTTAAGCCTTTCATCCGGCACGGCCACAATTCCTATATTGGGGTCGATGGTGCAGAAAGGGTAATTTGCCGATTCCGCTCCGGCTTTGGTAAGTGAATTGAATAAAGTACTTTTTCCTACATTGGGCAGACCCACGATTCCTAATTTCATAAATTTATCACGTCTCCTTTATTTTCTATAGTTTCAGATATTTTTAAACAGCTTATGCTGTTTCTGCTCTCATTCCTGATTCTTCCACTTTAACCATGCGCAGATGGGATAATGGTCCGAAAGCCATACTTCTCCCTCCCGGTCTTCCCATTTCTCTGTTTTTTCCGGTTCCAGCTGCTGCTCCTTATCCTTCCCATTAAACAGGAAGATATAATCAATTTTTTCCGGCCTTTCTTCCGGCAAAAAGCCATGAAATGTAATGCCGATATCCTGCGTCAGATTCATGACGTTTTCTTTTTGCAGCATCAACATTTCCTCACTGTCCGGCTCCGCATTGAAATCCCCTGCCAGCAAAACCGGAATATCCGGCAGGAACTGCTGAGAATGTATTCTTTTTAAAATCTGGGCAAGTCCCAGTTCCCGCGCCTTTGCTCCCTGATGATCCAGATGGGTATTCATCAGCCTGAATACTCTTTTGCTCTCCATATCTTCCAATACCAGTTCCGTACAGGTTCTCGGGCAATCCGACTGCTGCGCATAACGGCTTCCGGGACAATATTCGTCAGATGAAAGCCAGAAGGTATCCATTGCAATCAGATTCATTCTGTCCTTCCGAAAAGCCACCGTCATCTGCTCCCCATTAAACGCCTTTTCCCTGCCGCAGCCTGCCACATAATATGCTGCCAGTGTTTCCTTAAGCCAGTCTGCCACGTGAGGAAGTACTTCCTGAAAGCATATGACATCCGGCTGCTGCTGTTCCAATTTCTGCTTAATCAGCTCTTTCCGGTATTGAAAATTATTAACGCCATCCTGCCCATAATCACACCTGATATTAAAGGTTACCAGTTTAAACATTTCTGTGTCTCCCGTCTTTAAGCTTCCCTGGTTTGTTCCCGGCTTATCCATTTTCTTTCCTTTCACAGTCAAGAAGTTCCTCCAGTCTGCTGCTTCCTACAGGTCTTGAATAATAGTATCCCTGAAACCATGTGGCCTTGAACCTGCGTAAATAATTCTGAAGTTCTTCATTCTCCACGCCTTCCAGGCAGGTCTGCAGATGAATGCTGTTGGCAAAGTCAACGATGGTCTGAACCAGCATCTGCTGTTTATAATTGTCGGTAATTCCCCTGATAAAGCTCATATCAACTTTTATCTCATCAACCGGAACCTGAAGTACCACATTGGAAGATGCACTCCCGGTACCATAGTCATCCACAGCAAAGCGGATTCCCTCCTTTTTGAGAAAAGTAACTTCCTCCCTCAAAAGGTCAAGGGGCAGATTTCTGCACCGCTCCGTAATTTCCAGGCACAAATTTCCTGCCGGAAATCCGGTTTTCTCCAGAAGTTCCAGCACTGCACCGCGAAAACTTTTCCGTTCCAGCTGCCTGGCTGATACATTCACATTCAGAAAAAGAGAAGGATTCTTTTTCAGAAAGCCCACACCATCCCTCAAAGCCCTCTCAAGCACAAAATTGCCCAGATCATACATACAGGGATTATCCTCCAGCCAGTCAATGAACATCCCCGGCGGCACCACTCCGTAGGATTCCTTTTTCCATCTGACAAGGGCTTCCGCTCCTTCAATTCTGCCGTCCTTTGCATTTACCACCGGCTGATATTCCACAAAAAAACCCTCACAGCCGTTTATTACCGACTGATGAAGAATCTTCATTAAATCCAGAACTGCTCCTCCGTTAATCTTCACCAGGTCATTAAAAAACAACAACCCAGGATGCCCCTTTGCTTTTCCCTTTTCCAAAGTATATTCCAGCTTACTTTGTACGGTGGCAATTTCTCCTTCATACTGCTCAAGCACCATTCCTCCGGCGCTGACCTGCAGTTCAAAACGCTGCCCGTCCAGCTGAATTTTTTCCCGAAGTGTTTTTTTCACCCTTGACAGGAATTCCTCTGTCTGGGTTCTGCTGCCGTCCTTCAGTATAAACATAAAGTTTCCGTTATCCATACGGTAGACAGCCTTTTTTTCATCCATCATATATATCAGTTCCAGTGCAATTCTTCTTTGAATTTCATCACTGTAGTTGGTTCCGTAAAGTACATTAATGTCATTAATATGGTCAATTTCAATTTCCAGAATCGTCACCCTGCGCTTTTCCTTTATGTACTGCGCAATGGCTCTTTCAAATCTGTTTCTTCCGTACAAATCCGTCAGCGGATCAATCTCGGGAATCACATTTTCATTTTTAAGCAGCAAAAGCAGATATCGGTTCTTCCCTTCCTGTTTCAGAATTTCTGCCGAAAAGCCATACATATAAAACTGTTCGCTCCCTGCAGGCCTCAGGCGAATATGCAGTTCATTTCCGACTTCACGGCCGCTGCACTTCTTCTCCATTGCTTCTAAATACTCCGGCCGGTCGTAAGGGTGCACCTTTTCAAGAAAGAAATGATAGAAATCCGGGCACAGATTTTCCCTGATACCAAAATATTCTGCTGTTTTATCAGGAACCCATGTTATATCATTTAACAGATCAGTAAAAAGCAGACAGGTATCTTTTGAAAGGTCTGCCACTGTACCGATAATCTCAGGGCAGAGTTTTCCGGCTTCCTCCCAGAATTTCTCTTTTGTCATCTTGCTTCCCTCATATTGTTTCAATATTTTCTTCTGCTCTTTAATTCCTCATAAAGCAGCCTGTAATTCTCATAGCGTACCGGACTGATTTTTTCTTCTGACAGGGCATTCTTTACGCCGCAGTCCGGTTCACTGATATGCGAACAGCCTGTAAAGCGGCATTTCTGCTCATATTTTCCAAATTCCGGATAAAAAGAGGAAAGCTCTTCCTTTTCCATCTCCCCAAGACTTAAGGAGGTAAATCCCGGTGTATCCATAATATAGGTGTTTTCTCCTAAAGCAAAAAGCTGAGAGTGTCTGGTGGTATGCCGCCCTCTGTCAATCTTTTTGCTGATTTCCCCTGTCTCCATATTAGCCGCCGGATACAATGCGTTCACAATGGTGGATTTTCCTACGCCGCTGGGACCGGCTACTACCGTTGTTTTTCCCTTAAGGCAGCGCCTGATTTCCTCTATGCCTTCCTGGTTTTTCCCGCTAACGCACAGCATTTGATAACCCGAGCGCTCATAAATCTGTGCTGATTGTCCTCTTTCATCTTCACTTGCAATGTCCTGCTTATTAAAACAGATTACAGCCGGAAGTCTCTGTTGTTCCATGGTAATCAGAAAGCGGTCAAGCAGATTGTAATTGGGTTCCGGCTTCGTAACGGCAAAGATAATAAGCGCCTGGTCCACATTGGCGCAGGCCGGCCGTATCAGCTGATTTTTCCTTGAAAGGAGCCGGATAATATTTCCCTTAGCTTCCGCCTCATCCGTCAGCGTCAGTACTGCATCATCCCCCACAAGGGGCTTTACCCCATCTTTCCTGAAAATTCCCTTGGCCTTACACTCTATCAGGCCTTTATTTGTATAAACATAATAGAATCCTGCGATTCCCTTGATAATCTTCCCTTGTATCTCCTGCTCCACTTTTTTCTCCTCTGCCGCTTATTCTGCAGTAAAGGTTACGGCCCTGCGCACCTCTTTATTCTCTGTACTTCCTTCTATGGTGGTAGTAGAACCGTCCTCATTGGTAACGGTGGTGGGTTCTATCACATTCTGATATTGAAAAAGAATGTATCCCGTATTTATTTTTATTCCTGTAATATTTTGCTGGGGCACAGGGAAATCCGTTACCTGTGTGCTAAGGAGCTGGGTACCGTCATCCGCCATCAGGGTTACCGTTACAAGAGTTCCTGATTTATAATTGGGATCCTCTTCCGGTGTGGGAGCCGCTATACTTTCCGAAAATCTGTAAGTAGACTGTATGGGACCTATGCTGATGCTGATGTCCACAGTTGTTCCCGGCTCAACATAAGAACCTACCGAATAGCTTTGATAGCATACAAGCCCCGAAAGTGCTGCATTTTCATTGTTTACCTCTGATACTACTCCCATCTGAAGACCTGCCTCAACCAAAATGCTCATGGCTTCCATTTCATCCTTGCCGATAACATCCGGCACCCTGACCTTGGTATTTTCCACTCCCTTGCTGATGCGGATTGTAACAGCTGTTCCCGAAGGGGCCTTGGTTCCGGCATCCGGCGACTGGCTGACAATACTTCCTTCTTTGATATACTGGTCATATCCGTCGGTTTTATTTACAACAAAGCCTTTCTGTTCCAGGCTTGATACCGCTTCCGCTTCCGTAAGTCCTACCACATCAGGTACTTCTACCCCTTCAGAGCCGGCGCTGACGGTGAGAATGATATTGGTTCCTTCTTCTACCATGGTTCCGGGATTTACGCTGGCTTCCATAACAATGCCCTGCTCATATTCCGCGCTTTCCTTATACTCTATTTCCGGTGTAAGATTTAGATTGAGCAGTGAAACTTTTACATCATCAATATTCTTTCCCACCACTTCAATCATCTGTACCTGAGGTTTTTCTTCCTCTTCTTCCACGGTTTCTTCCTGGGCTGTCAGAAAACCGAAGTCAAAAAGCCCGAATGCACGGCCCACCAGAAACAACACAATACAGCCGATTAAAACGGCTGCCACAACTGCCAGCACAGTAGTCAGCTTCTCCATTTTGGAATCGTAGCTGTCCTCTTCCTCTTCTTCCTCTATTTCATAATCTTCGTAATCCTCGTCTTCATCTTCGTCCTCTTCTTCCTCTACCACCACATATTTCTTCTGGACGCTTTTTTTCACATCCTTTTCCTTGCGCAGATGCAGTGCCTCCTCCATGGAGTCACGCTTTTCGGACTGTTTCTTTATCTGTGCCATATCCTTATCGGAAATTGTGCGGGTAGATGCTTCCTCGTCGGCATCCACTACTTTGACGAAGTCTTCGTCCGGTGTCATAAGGGATTTCTTTAAGTCAATAATCAGTTCGCCCATGGACTGATATCTTCTGTCAGGGCTCTTCTGGCAGCATTTAAAAACAATCTGCTCCACGCTGATAGGTATTTCCGAAACATAATCCCTGGGGGAAGGCATTTCTTCCTGAATATGCTTAATGGCAATAGCCACAGTGGTTTCCCCGTTGAAAGGCACACGGCCTGTGAGCATTTCAAACATGGTAATGCCGAGAGAATAAATGTCGCTCTTTTCATCGGAATAACCGCCTCTCGCCTGCTCAGGAGAGGTATAATGCACCGAACCCATCACATTGGAAGTAATCGTATTGCTGGTAGCCGCCTTCGCAATGCCGAAATCTGTTACCTTTACCTTTCCTTCCTTGGAAATAATAATGTTCTGGGGCTTAATATCCCTGTGTATAATATGATTGTTATGGGCAGCTTCAATTCCCATGCTGACCTGAATCGCAATGCTGATAGCTTCCTTTACGGACAGCCTTGCTTTCTTTTCTATATACTTCTTCAGGGTAATCCCTTCCACCAGCTCCATAACAATGTAGTATATTCCTTCTTCTTCCCCCACATCATATACATTGACAATATTAGGGTGCATCAGCCCTGCTGCTGCCTGGGCTTCAATTCTGAATTTAGATACAAAATTAGCATTTTCACTGAATTCCTGCTTAAGCACTTTTACGGCCACAAACCGGTTCAGCTTATGATCCTTTGCTTTATATACATCGGACATTCCTCCTGTACCGATTTTTTCCAGTATTTCATATCTTTCTCCAATTATCATTCCAACTTTTATCATGATTTACCTCTCCATGCATATTGGCATTTTCTAACTTCTGCCTTCTTCGGCGAACACATCAATAATAATTACCGCAATGTTATCTTTTCCGCCATTATCATTGGCTGCTTTTATCAGCTTTTCAGCTCTCTCCTCTATAGTCCCCTGACTTTTCAGAATTCTGCCGATTTCTTCATCTTCCAACATATTGGTAAGTCCGTCGGAGCACATTAGCACAATATCACCTCTTTGCAATTCTTCATGAAAGAAGTCTATCTCGATTGTATCTCTTGCACCGATTGCCCTTGTAATTATATTCTTATCCGGATGGTTTCTTGCTGCCGCCCTGTCAATTCCTCCCATTCGGACCATTTCTTCCACCAGAGAATGGTCTCTGGTAATCTGTCTGATTTCATCATTAATGATATAAAGCCTGCTGTCGCCTACATTAGCTACCTGCAGATATTTTCCAAGACAGGTTGCCACCACCGCGGTAGTTCCCATGCCGTAAAGAGTTTTGTCCTCTCTGGCCTTTCTTCTGACCTGGTCATTGGCAACACGAATTGCCTTACTCAAAATACGGATAGGACTTTTTTCAAAGCATCCTCTTATTTCCCTGACTACAGTTTCCACTGTGCACTTGGATGCATAATCACCTGCGTTATGTCCTCCCATACCGTCCGCAACAATATAAACATTAGGAAGATTTCCTACCGGTTCATCCGACGCATATACAAAATCCTGATTCAATTTTCTTTTTTTACCGATATCTGTTACAGAAAAGGATTTAATCACTTTTCCTACCTCCTATTGCTGCCGCTGCTTATTATGTCTACGCCTGAGCTGTCCGCAGGCACCATCTATATCTCTGCCCATTTCCCTTCTAATAGTAACATTAATTCCATTTTTTTCAAGTTTATTTTTAAACGCCAAAATGGCTTCTCTCTCAGACTGCACAAAATCACGCTCTTTAATGGGATTTACGGGAATTAAATTCACATGGCAGTTTAAAGGCTTTACAAGCCTGATTAATTCCTCTGCATCCTCTTTTGTATCATTCACGCCGCCCACCAGACTGTACTCAAAGGTAATCCTTCTGCCTGTTTTTTCAAAATAATAACCGCATGCATCCATGAGCTCGGCTATGGAATACTTATTGGCAATGGGCATCAGCTTCCTTCTTTTTTCATCGGTTGTTGCATGCAGGGAAAGCGCCAGCGTAATCTGCAGCTGCCTTTCAGCCAGTTCACGCATTCCGGGTACAATTCCGCAGGTGGATACCGTCACATTTCTCTGGCTGATATGTAATCCTTCCTCACAGGTAAGAAGTTTTAAAAACCGGAGAAGATTTTCGTAATTATCAAGAGGCTCACCTGTTCCCATAACCACTACATTGGAAACTCTCTCTCCTGTCAAAAGCGTGATGGAATAAATCTGGTCCAGCATCTCTGAAGGAGTCAGCCCTCTTTCAAGTCCGTCCAAAGTGGAAGCGCAGAAAGCGCAGCCCATGCGGCAGCCCACCTGTGAGGAAATACAGACCGAATTCCCATGCTTATATTTCATCCATACACTTTCTACCACATTTCCGTCTGAAAGTTCAAACAAATATTTCTTTGTGCCGTCTATAGCGGATTCCTGTATTTCTATGGCTCTCAGGGCGGTATATTCATACCGCTCCTTACATTTTTCCCTTAAAGACGCGGAAATATTTGTCATTTCATCAAAACTTCTTGAAAGCTTTTTATGCATCCATTCATAAAGCTGTTTTGCCCGGAAGGATTTTTCCCCCATTGCCTCTATATCTGCCTTCAGCTCATCTAAAGTCATAGACTTAATATCTGTCATGTTTTTCCTCCGCCGAAATAATAACCTTTTCGCCGAAACCTTGCCATAAAAAATCCGTCTGTTTCATGAACCCCGGGCAGAAGCTGAAGCATTCCGCTCCTGCCTTCCTCCTTCAGACATTCCGGCAGGTAAGGAGACAGGCTTTCCAGCTCAAAGGGGAAATTTTTAAGAAACCATTTTACATTTTCCTCATTTTCCCCGGCATTTACGGTACAGGTACTGTAAAGAAGCACTCCGCCGGGTTTTACATACAGACAAACCTCACTTAAAATATCTCTTTGCATCTCCCTGAGCTGAATACAGCCTTTCTCAGAAACATTATACTTAATATCCGGTTTTTTACCAATAATTCCAAGACCTGAACAAGGCAGATCCGCAAGACACACATCTGCCCGTGCCACATCCTCTACTCTTAAATCGCAGGCATCATAAACCATGGCTTCTATTGTTTTCACCTGCATTCTGTTACTATTATCCCGAATCAAACTTACTTTATACTCTGTCAAATCCCTTGCTGAAACAAATCCTGTACTCCCCGCCTTTTCCGCTGCATGAATGGCTTTCCCGCCGGGTGCGGCACATACATCGATTACCCTGTCTCCGGGATGAATATCTGCCGCTTCGCACACCAGCATGCTGCTTACATCCTGAACCATGAAAAGACCTTCTTTAAAACCGGGCAGATTCTGTACCCCTTCCGCTCCTTTCAGGCAGTAGGCGTAAGGAAGATAGGGATGCTGTGAAACAGATACTCCCGCTTTCTCCAGTTTTTCCAGGAAATCCGCCTTTTCTTCTTCTTTTAAAGATTCTTTTACCCTAATCGTTACAGGAGACGGCACCAGAAAGCTTTCCAGCATTTTTTCCGTATTTTCCCTTCCTCTTTCCGATACAAATTTTTCCACAAGCCACAGGGGCATGGAATACGTTACGGAAAGATAAAGCAAAGGATCTCTTTCTTTGTCCGGATACACAATTTCCTGCTTCTTTCTGGCAACATTTCTGAGAACTCCGTTTACGAAGCCATGCAGGGTTCTAAATCCCCTTTTGCCCGCAAGCTTTACCGCCTCATCACATACCGCGCCGTCAGGCACCGTGTCCATAAAAAGCAGCTGATATACGCTTACTCTGAGGAGATTTCGGATGAAGGGCTTCATCTTAGAAACAGGTACTCTGGAAAACTGATTCAGAATATAATCTATCTGAATCATCCTCTCCAAGGTACCCTCCGTCAGTCTTTTATAAAAAGCCTTATCTCTTCCTTCCATATAATTATATTTATTTTGCACATCCCTGATTACCAGATTGATATATTGCTCGTTTTCTACAATTTCAAGCAGCGAATCCACTGCCAGTTCCCTTATGTTTTCCAATTTTTATTCCTTTCTAATCATCTCTTCTGCGCCTGCCGGAGAGAAGTACTAAACGAAGCAGCTGTAAAATAGCTGATGCGGCTGCCGCCACATATGTCAGTGCCGCAGCACCGAGAACTCTTTTACAGTCATCCACCTCATCTTCATTCATAATGCCATAGCTGCCCAGCATCCGAAGGGCTCTTCCCGATGCGTTAAATTCCACCGGAAGCGTTACTATCTGAAACAAAACGGAAAGGGAAAATACCCAAATCCCGATTTCTGCCAGAGAGAAGCTGCCGCCTCCCGGAAGGGCAAACTCAAGTCCCATAATCAGCCCTAAAATAACAAGGGGCAGTCCCAGTTTTGAACCGATGTTGGCCGCCGGAACAAGTGCGGAGCGGATTTTTAGCGGAATGTAACCTTTCTGATGCTGTACGGCATGTCCGCATTCATGAGCTGCAACTCCGATTGCCGCCACAGAACGTGAGTCATAAACCGTATCGGACAGGCGAAGCACCTTCGCCCTGGGGTCATAGTGGTCTGTCAGTTCACCGCTCACATGCTGAATCTGCACATCCCTTATTCCTGACATCTGAAGAATTCTTTCCGCCGCCTGTGCCCCTGTCATGCCGCTTCTGCACCTTACCCTTGCATACTTGCGGTAAGTGCTGTTTACATGGGAGCTTGCCCACATACAAAGAACCGCTCCAAACAACACTAACAGATAAGTAGGGTCATAATAATATCCAAACATATTTTATACCTCTCTTTCCTGAATGCTACGAAAGCTCCATGCCGCAAACAACCTCATATCCCAGAAGGAAATCCCTGACTGATACCTTCTTTTTCCCCTCCAGCTGCAGGGTCTTTATCCGAAGCCTCCCCTCTCCTGCTGCCACGTCAAAATAATCTTTTCCTACTTCCGCAACTGTTCCCGGTTTATAGGATGATTTGCCGGCTATTACATCCGCTTCCCATATTTTCAGGGTTTTACCCTTATATATAGTATAGGCGCTGGGCCAGGAATTTAAGCCTCTTACAAGTCTTTCAATGGAAACCGCATCTTGAGTCCAGTCAATCAGCCCCATGGATTTTGTCAGCCTTGATGCATAGCAGGACAGGGCATCATCCTGTTTTTCCGGCACAATTTCACCTTTTTCAATTTTGGGAAGGGCTTCCACAATCAGTCCGGCACCTGCTGCCATAAGCTTATCATGAAGGCTTTCGCCTGTTTCCTTCTCATCAATAAGCACTTCCTTTTTCAGAAGCATATCCCCTGTATCAAGGCCCTTTGCCATCTGCATAATAGTGACGCCGGTTTTCTTTTCTCCGTTGATAATCACCCACTGGATAGGCGCCGCCCCTCTGTATGCAGGGAGCAGGGATGCATGAATATTAATGCACCCGAACCTGGGCATATGAAGGATTTCCTCTGACAGAAGCTGCCCGAAAGCGGCAATCACAAAAATATCCGCAGGATACTTTTTCAGTTCTTCTATGGCTTCCGGCTCCTTAATCTTTACAGGCTGAAGCACCGGTATCCCATTCTTTAAAGCGCACTCCTTAACAGGGGTCATCTGCATCTCCTTACCCCGGCCTTTCTGCTTATCAGGCTGAGTAACAACAGCTGTAACCTCATGCCCTGCTTTTATAATCGCTTCAAGAGGCGCCACAGCAAAATCAGGTGTTCCCATATAAACAATTTTCATGGCTTTACAGACCTCCTATTCCGCAAGGTCAGCTGTATTCATCAGCTCTCCTTCTACCTTTTCCACATACAGGTGACCGTCCAGATGCTCTATTTCATGACAGAAAGCTCTGGCAAGCAGCTCTGTTCCCTCAATTTCAAAGGGCTGAAGATTTTCATCATAAGCCTTTACCTTCACATAATTGGGACGGGTCACAACCCCCGTCTTTCCGGGAACACTCAGGCATCCCTCGTTTCCCGTCTGCTCTCCGCTTGTTTCCATAATCACGGGGTTAATCAATAAAACAGGGTCTTCTCCCGTAACATCAACCACCACTATTCTTTTTAAAATGCCAACCTGAGGCGCTGCCAGCCCCACACCGTCCGCATCATACATGGTATCAAACATATCCTGAATCAGGTCTTTGGTTCTTTTCGTAACCTCAGTAACCTCTTTGCAGTTTTTATTCAATACGGGATCTCCTATTTCTCTTATGTTTCTGATTGCCATTTTCTTATTCCTTTCCTTTCTGTCAAAATCTGTCCACAGGATCAAAATCAAACTGGACATTCAGCTTATTTTCTGTCTGCTTCAGATAATTTTCTATAATTTCCCTGGCTTCAATGAGCTTTTCATAATTCCTGTGTTTACAGTATAGCACAAAACGGTAAATATCATTTATTTTTGATATGGATGCCCGGGCAGGCCCAATCACCTGAATCCGGTCGGCAGTTTCCTTTTTTTTTCCGGTCTCCCTTATTAAACAGTTTCCTATAGCCTTCGCCGTCTGCTCTCCTTCCTGCTCATCCTTTGCAGTAATTAAAACTGCCATCATATGGGATACCGGAGGATATCCGGCCAGTTCCCGATACAGCACTTCTTCTTCATAAAAGGCTTCGTAATCCTGTTTGGCCGCACGTTTGATGCTGTAATGCTCCGGACGGTAAGTCTGAATAACCACTTCTCCCGGCTTTTCTCCTCTTCCGGCTCTTCCCGCCGCCTGGGTCAGAAGCTGAAAGGTACGCTCCCCACACCTGTAATCACTGTCATTTAAAGATAAATCCGCCGCCAGCACCCCAACTAAAGTAACAAGGGGAAAATCATGTCCTTTTACAATCATCTGGGTACCTACAAGAATATCTGCCCGCCCTTCCGAAAAAGCAGACAAAATTTCTTCGTAGCTGTCCTTTTTTCTGGTAGTGTCGGCATCCATGCGCAGCACCCGGACTCCCGGAAATTTTTTATAAAGCTGTTCTTCAATCTGCTGGGTACCTGCCTTAAATCCCAGAATATACGGCGATGAGCAGGAAGGACATTTATCCGGCTGTCTTGTCTCATAGCCGCAGTAATGACATACCATCTTCCCGCCCATATGCTGGGAAAGGGACACATCACAATGAGGACACTTCATCACATAGCCGCAGCTGCGGCAGGACACAAAGCCTGCGTACCCCCTGCGGTTCAAAAAGAGAATAATCTGTTCCTTCCGTTCCAGTCTCTGTTTTATCAGCTCCTGAAGCTTCATGCTGAAAATGGAGCGGTTTCCATTTTTTAATTCTTCCCTTAAATCCACTGTGTAAACAGAAGGCAGGCTGCCTCCGGTCAATCGTCTGGTTAAAGTAAACAGCTCATATTCACCGCTCTTTGCCCTGTAATAGGCTTCCAGGGAAGGCGTTGCCGAGCCAAGCACCAGACTTGCGTTTTTCATCTGCGCAAGATACCGGGCAGTTTCCCTTGCGTGATACCGGGGCATGGACTCACTTTTATAGCTGGTCTCATGCTCCTCATCCATTACAATCAGCCCCAGCTTCGGAAAAGGTACAAACAACGCCGAGCGGGGACCGATAATCACATCAATTTCGCCATTTTTTGCCCGCTCACACTGGTCATATTTTTCACCTGCCGAAAGGGTGGAATTCATAACAGACACCCTGTCTCCGAATCTTTTATAAAAACGAAGCAAAGTCTGATAAGTCAGAGCAATTTCCGGAATCAGCATAATACACTGCTTTCCCTTTGTCACCACCGCTTCAATTAAGCTGAGATAAACCTCCGTCTTGCCGCTTCCCGTAATTCCATGTATCAGATAGGTCTTACGGATTCCACTGTCATAATCGGCAAGAATCTTATCCCTGATAAATTTCTGTTCATCGCTCAAAACTTTTCCGGCTTCCGGTCCTGTTTCAAGCTTCACCGGATTTCTGTAATAACTTTCCGCCTCTATGGAAAGTACGCCCTGGCTCTCCAGACTTCTCAGGGAAGCAGAAGAAACACCCAGATTTTTTGTCATCAGTTCATAAGGAAGCACCGGCTCCTTTACAAGCTCTGAAAGAACTCTTGCCCTGGCGCTTTGCTTCTTTCTTAAACATTCCCCCAGAAGGGAAACTGCCTCTTCCTTAGTGACAAGCCTTGTAATCTTCTTCTTTTCCCTGGGCTTCATAGTCTGCCTGATGGGCAAAACTGTTTTTAAAGCCGCTATCATGGTGCAGCCATAGGTGTGCCTTAAAAATGCGGCAAGCTTCACCGCATCCTCTTCCATGGAAACGCTGCCCTTAACTACCTGAAACACTTCCTTCATTTTATCAGGCGGATATTCTGCCTTATCCGTAATTTCCACAACATACCCCTGACGCAGGCGGTTTCCTGTTCCGAATGGCACCGTCACACAGGTTCCTACATCCAATATTCCATAAAGGGCAGCAGGTATTTTATATTGAAAGGCTCTATCCACTTTTTCATGGGAGATATCAATAATGATATTCGCATATCTGCCCTCTGTCATATTGTCAGCTCCTGTCTTTTCTTTCCCTCAGTATATCCGCGATCAAATCTCTTTCATCCATAGGGTACTTCACCCCTTTGATTTCCTGATAATCCTCATGTCCTTTGCCTGCCAGAACAATAATATCCCCCGGCTGTCCGTTATCGATTGCATAGGCAATGGCTTCCTTCCTGTCACAGATTTCCAGAAATTTTCCGTCAGTCTTTGCCATGCCTGTTTCTATATCATGAATAATGTCAAGCGGCTCTTCAAATCTGGGATTGTCAGATGTAATGATGGTCAGGTCAGCCAGTCTGCCGCTGACTTCTCCCATTTCGTAACGACGCAGTTTTGAGCGGTTTCCGCCGCAGCCAAACAGACATACCAGCCTGCCCGGATTGTATTCCCTCAAGGTAGATAAAAGGCTCTCAAGGCTCATGGCATTATGGGCATAATCAATCAGCAATGTAAACTTATCCGATACGGGAACCATCTCTATCCTTCCCTTTACATGGGCTTTTAAAAGCGCCTTCTGTATTTTTGCTTCCTCTACCTGAAAATGCCTGCATACGGCAATGGCGGTAAGAGCATTATATACGCTGAATCTTCCGGGGGTTGGAACCTCTACCCTGAAATCCATTCTGCCCTTTACATGAAAATCAATGCCAAGCTCGCCGGGCTTATTCACCAGTTTCAAATCCTCTGCATACAAATCGGCCTCAGGATTAAAGCCATAAGTTTCTATATCACAGGTGTGTCCCTGAATCACCGCTTCCATATGGGCATCATCCATGTTTACAATCCCATGGCGGCACTGCCTGAATAAAAGCCCCTTACATGCCTGATATTCCTCAAAATCCTCATGTTCATTGGGTCCGATATGATCTGGGGACAAATTGGTAAAAATGCCGATTTCGAAGGTAAAGCCCTGGGTTCTGTGAAGCTTAAGCCCCTGGGATGCCACCTCCATAACAACAATTTCACAGCCTGCATCCGCCATCCGCCTGAAATACTGCTGCAGCAAAAAAGATTCCGGTGTTGTGTTATTTGCCGGAATATGCTCATCTCCGATAATTTCTTCAATCGTTCCTATTAATCCCACCTTATGGCCTGCTGCTTCCAAAATGGATTTAATCAGGTAAGTAGTTGTGGTTTTTCCCTTAGTGCCGGTAATGCCGATAATTTTCATTTCATCTGCGGGGTGTCCGAAATAAGCCGCTGCGATAAATGCCATGGCATATCTGGTATCTTCTACCTTAATCACGGTAATATCATATTCCTCAGGAATCTCCACTTCCTTTTGAACCACTAAAGCAGCTGCCCCTTTCCGGGCTGCCTCTAAAGCAAAGCTGTGTCCATCCACATTATAGCCGCAGATGCAGATAAACAGGCAGTCCCTGCTTATTTTTCTGGAATCGTATACTACTTCATTTACTCTTTTGTTAAGGCTGCCTCTTACACACCGGTAGGACAGTCCTTCTAACAGTTCTGCACATTGAAACATAAGCTATCCCTCTTTTCCTTATAATAAAATAGCATGAAAACCTGTTTTTTTCAACTTATAATGGCGGCCGACGGACTTTTGCAGCCATACGGCAGTTTTTAATGTATATGTTAGCACATTTTTTCGATATGCTTAATTTTTTGTTTAGATGATTTTAGATTTTTATAATGAAGTGGACACATTTTGTACACATTTTCCATTTATTATAAATATCAAGATAGTTGAACAACTCACTATCTCCCCCCTCATAAGAAAGCAAAGCCTCCGGCATCCCCCGGAGGCTTTTGCTTTGCGTGCTGTTGTTTAGTAGTGTTATCAGCAGTAATGCTGCATTACAATCTGAATGTTTTCCCTTCCCGCAAAATAATTAAGGTCAGGATAATACGCCATGCTGATAGGCGCTTCTTCTTTTTCCAGATGGCTGTCATACAGCCGCTGTCTTGTGCTTTCGCCGAATTTTTCCGCAAGAAATTCATCAAAGCTTTCCAAATCCCCGAAATATATCATATCAAAGGAATGTCCTTCTTCATCCGCTATCAGATACTTTCCCACATTTTTATTCTTACCGAGAATTCTGCCCCTTAAAAGACTTATGTTTTTCTGGGCAAACAGGGGCTTTTGATTTCCCACCCCAAAGGGCTCTAAATAAGACAGTTCTTTAATGAAGGCTTTACTTACATAAGACAGGGGCATGGGCACATCGATATGCACCACCTCTTCAAAATCTTCCTCCGTCAAAGTACAGTTCTGATTCAACGCCTGTCTGAAACGTTCAACATCCTCTTCCCCTGCAAGAGAAAGCCCTGCCGCCATTTTATGTCCGCCGAATTTTGTAAATAATTCCTTACATTTTGTCATTTCCTCATACATGGAATAGCTTTCAATGGAGCGTCCGCTGCCTTTTATTCCCTCTTCTCCCCTGGTCAGCACAAAAGCAGGCTTTCCGAACTTTTCCCTGACCTTGCCCGCTATAATTCCCGCCAGGCTTTCATGGCAGTCCGGAAGATAGACAACAAGTACTCTGTCATCCTTAAGACAGCTCTTTTCCACCTGCTCCACGGCCTCTTTTACGCCGTCTTCGGTCATTTTTTTACGGCTGTCATTTAAGCTTTTTAAATCCGTGGCAATAATGACTGCATCTTTCCATTCCCGCTCTTCAAACAAACGAAGAGCCCTGTCTGCCGTATCCAGCCGCCCCGTGGCATTTAAGCAGGGACCGATAATAAAGCCTGCATGATAAGGAGTGATTTCCTTCTCCTCAATACCGTTGACTAAAAGAAGAGCCTTCAGTCCGAAATTCCCGGTTTCTTTCATGGCTTTCAGCCCGTATTTTACAATGATACGGTTTTCATCCCGCAGCTCCATGACATCACAGACCGTGGCAAGAGCCGCAAAAGGAAGAAGCTCATCCAAAACAGCCTTCTTTCTGCCCTCCGGCTCTCCTTTTCTTATAAACAGCGCCTCAATCAGCTTGTAAGCCACTACAGCGCCGCAAATCTGCTTAAAAGGATAATGACAGTCCTGCTGCTTGGGGTCAATAACCGCATCAGCCCCGGGAATAAGATATTCTTTCTTTCCGTTTTCTTCCTCGAAAGGCACCTCATGATGATCCGTTACCACCACTGTCATTCCCATTTCTTTCGCCTGAGCAATCTGAGGGGCTGCGGCAATGCCGTTGTCGCAGGTAATAATAGTATCTATACCATCACGCCCGGCATCTTCAATTAATCCCTCATTCAATCCGTATCCGTCTTTTATCCGGTGGGGAATTACTCTGTCCGCCTTACCTGAAAGCTCTCCGATTCCCCGGAGCAATATATAGGTGGAACAAATGCCGTCCACATCATAATCCCCTATTATCCGCACGGGAACCCCTGCTTCTATTTTAGCAAGAATAATTTCCACAGCTTTTTCCATATCCTTCATTAAAAAAGGGCTGTGCAAATCCGTAAGATTCCCCGTCAGGAATTTACGGATGTCCTCATCCTCTGTTACCTCCCTGTTTCTCATAATCCTGGCGAGCACCGGCGTAATATTGTACTTTTCCGCTATTTTATTGAAATCTGCCTTCTTGGCAGCTACCATCCATTTTGCCATAGCTTATCTGTTCTCCCTTAAGGAAATCAGTTTAATTACCGCCGTATCCTCATAAGTCATGGGCTCGTCATGCATAAACAGAACTATACCGTCCCAGGGAGCATAAAGACAGTCCTTTACTTCACCTTCATAAGCATCAATAATCCGGGCAAGAAGCTGCCCCTTGTGCACTTCCTCATTAACCTTTACACAGCATTCAAAAAATCCCGCTTCCTTTGTTCTCACACTGATTAAATCCTTATCATCCACCACCTGGGAAATATAACCGTCATGCCCCGCATAGGTAAGCACGCCCTCTTTATCCAGGAAATTAAGAATGCCCTTTACTGCAAGCTTAGCGCTGTCCTCATCCACCTTTTCCGTATTGGATGTATAAATGCTGAAGGCATGAGTCTCCCAAATCTGCCAGTTATAATTCAGGGTTGTGGTATCATAAGGTCTGGGATTTCGCAGCACAATATATGGAAAGCCGAATTCTTTCGCCATTTCCACATCTTCAAAGCCTGTTTTCATCATCCTTACATGGGGAATAAAAGCCCCCGGCATATAAAAGGAAGCAAATTGTATGCCGTATACATACTCCTTAATAATATCAAATGCCTTGGCTGCAATTCTCTGAGTGGTTTCTCCCAGATGATACCCCGGAAACATACGGTTGATATCCGTGTTGTCCGTAGGGAAAAATCTCTTTTTAATATTCATGGAACTGGGATTTAAGGAGGGGATTACCAGTATTTCTTTTCCCTCTTTTAATTTTCCTGCCTTTTCCAGTTCCTTAAGCCGCCTGATAACCTGAGAGCAGGTATAAAGCTGCTGCACCTCATTTCCTCTGATGCTGCCTACAATGCAGACTGCTTTTTCGCCTTTTCCGAACCGGTACCCTGTAACCCGGAAGGTGTCCCGGTACAATGACTGTATTTCAAATAAAGTTTCTTTTACCATTTCAATATTCTTCCAATCAATGAGCCTTCATCCACAATGGGATATTCCCTGATGGTGAACAGAATGCCGTCCACCGGAGATTCTATTCTGTCAAGCACCTTGCCTGTCAGGGGATGAATGATATCACCGATATGTTCTCCTTTATGTATTTTTTCCCAGTGTTTTGCTTCCTTTATGAAAACACCCGAAACGGAAGCATTTAAAAAGCATACATCATCATTATTGTCCGATATGACTGGCTGTCTGGGAGTGATGGTTTCTCCCTGCCAGATACCCATGACCTGCATGAGGTGAAAAATACCGTCCACAAGCTGATAACAGTATTCTTTCGTAATCCGCATTCCCACGCCCATTTCCACTACTAAAGTGGGAGTTCCCCTGCTGTTTAAGGAGTGGGCAAGAGTGGCTTCCAAAACGGTATTGGCACCATGCACCCAGATAAAATCCACATTCAGTTCTTTCGCATAAGGTACCAGAATATCCTTATGAAGCTCATTAATCCTCACCTGGGGCACCTCTGTTAAATAAATATTGCTGGCATGAATATCAATGCACATATCGCTGCCGCATAAATCCTTAACAATTTCCGCCGCAAGAAACTCTGTCATGGAGCCTTCCGTATTTCCCGGAAACAGCCTGTTCATATCCAGGTCAAAGGCCGGAATTCCCCTTGTAATGGAATCGATTCCCAAAGGGTTCATTGCAGGATAAATATCCACTGTTCCCGTCAGGAAGTGCTTTTGTTCTTCTATCCTCCTGATGAGTTCAAAGCAGACATACTGCCCCTCCAGCTCATCCCCGTGAATTCCTGTCACTATGCTGATTCTTTTACCGGAATCTTTTCCCTCTTCCGGCATAATCCGATTTTTTTGAATCTTAAGGCTTTCATCCAGCGGCATTTCCACGCTGGCAACTGTTGTTATCATTTTTTGTTACCTCATTCCCTTATTTAATTCATGACAATAGAAAGTTCGCAAAGCGTGCTTTCTATTGTTTTAAGAAGCGGCAGCTTTCGCCACAGCTCCTACTGCTTATCACAGACAACTACCCTGATATCCTGCTTCTGCTTTGCCATTCCGGTAAACACGCCTTTATTGACAACACAGTCATCATAATCTCTTCCGTGGGATATTTTAATGTAATTGTCATCCACCAGCACATTATTGGTGGCATCCAGCCCGTACCATTTCCCGTCTGCCTCCATTTCCACCCATGCGTGGGAAAAGCCTTCCCCAATCATCATTCCCACTACATATCTTGCGGGAATTTTCAGCATCCGAAGAAGGGCAATCAAAATGTGGGCGTAATCCTGACAGACACCCCTTCCAAGCTCCATAGCTTCTTCCGCAGTGGTCAGGTAAGTAGTTACCCCCTTTTCATAAATAAAATCCTCATAAATTTTATGCATGAGAAAAACTCCCTTATCATAAGCAGACCAGTTTTTTGCAAATGACAAAGAAGCCATATACTCCTTTAAGTATCTGCCGGGCTTTGTGTATCCTGACGGATATTTAAAAATTCCAAGCTGATGAGAGGGCAATGCCTTTTCACAACTGTCAAGTCCGGTGAGAGCCGTTCCCTCCACCTTTACATGAAACATACTGTGTGATTCCTCCACCATCCCGTATATTTCCCTGTTTCCAAAGGAATCCCTGCTTTCACTGTATTTAGGAACCGGCTCAATCCTTAAGTCCACGCCCTCGATGAACTGGCATTCATTACTTTCCGGTATACACTTTAACGTAAAGCGGTGATTCCTTACAGGCTCTGAAAATTCAAACAGCATTTCATAAGTAAAATGCAGGTTTTTCACTGCTTACACCTCCAGAAGATGTTCGATTTCATACACTACCTTATAATAATCGATTTCCTCCGCTTCCACAAGATTTTTTAAACAGTTTAACCCGTCTTTGTCATATTTGATACCGCTTCGCTCCACACGGGGAATCAGCCTGTGAACTTCTCTTGTAAGACCTGAAGCTGCCATATGAAGCCTTCCGAATAAATCCACCCTCTCCACTCTTTTGCCGGTTTTTATAATGTTTCTGATCTGTTCGCTGTCAATAATATCATCCGCAATTCCCCAAAATGCCAAAAGGTTGTCAATCACGCTCTGCATTTCTATTAAAGGGGCACGGCTTATTTTCGCTTTATGCATATCGTAAATGGCAAGCTGGATATACGAAAGTGTTTCGCTGCCTATTTCCTCACGGAGCACTATGGCATTGTCATAAGCTCTGATTAAATTGCTGATAATGGAATTAGTGTCCTCCTCATCAAAAGGATATTTTTCCTTAAAGCTTTCCCTTGAACCGTAAACATCCGGTATGTCAAGGCGTCTGCAGAATTCCTGATAATCGTAGCTGTCAATATCTATGAGCCGGTCAAAGCTGTCGGAATAAAGCCTCAGTGTGGTATACACCCTTTCCGAATATCTTCCGAGCCAATATAATCTGTTTGTCTGTTCTACTGAGATAATACCCATGTGTCTTTAAATCCTCCTCCCTGAGATGAATTTACAATAAATGATTCCGGATTCCGTGAAAATCTGGTCAGCCCGCTTTTCCATACGAGGGGCTCATCTGCCATAAGCACAAATGCACGCAAATCGGCTTTTCTCGGAACGGCTTCTCCTTTTTCCCAAATATCAATGTCCAGAAAATCTATAACCTCCTGGGCAATAAAACGTCTGGGCTGTGCTTTCAAAAGCTCAATGAAATCCTCTTTCTGATATTTTGTCATGCTGCTGCCGAAAACCACTCCGTAACCGCCTGCCTCTGCCACATCCTTAAGCACCAGATTGTCAAAATGTTCCAGCACATATTTCATATCTTCTTCATAAAAAGGAAGATAGGTAGGCGCATTATGTAAAATGGGTTCTTCTCCCAGATAATACTTTATCATTTTCGGCACGAAGTAATAGATGCCCTTATCATCGGCAATTCCGTTGCCCGGCGCATTTAAAAGCGCCACATTTCCTTTTTTATAGACATCGAAAATATGAGGAATGCCGATTACAGATTCTTCCTTAAAATTCATGGGGTCCAAATATTCATCCGAAATTCTCCGGTAAACAGCTCCTACTCTTTCTTTATTTCCCTTATAATCCAAGAAATAAAGCTTATCATCCTCCACCAGAAGCTCACTGCCGTTTACAAGGTGGGCGCCTGTTTTTTCAGCCAGATAAGAATGCTCAAAATAAGCTGCATTATATCTTCCCGGAGTAAGAATAACCGTATGTCCGCCCACATTAACATTATCCATGGTTCTTCTCAGCAGCTGCGCATAATTCCGGTTATCGCACAATTTTGCATTCTGAAAAGTCACAGGGTCGCTTCTCCTGCACAAATCCCTGGCAATCATAGGATAAGAAGCTCCGGAAGGAACACGGAGATTGTCTTCAAGCACGTACCAGGTTTTATCCTTCGCCTGAACCAAATCAATACCTGATATGTGGGAATAAACGTCCTTTACCGGACTGATTCCTTCGCACTGGGCAAGATAACCGCTGCTTGCAAAAATGAAATCTTCCGGTATCACATTGTCCTTTACAATTTTCTTCTCACTGTAAATGTCCTTCAGGAAAAGATTTAAGGCTGATACTCTCTGCTTAAGCCCCTTTTCAAGATACTCAAATTCCCCTTTGTCAATCACTCTCGGAATCGCATCGAAAGGAAACAGTTGCTCCTTAAATACATTGTTTTTGTAGATACCGAATTTTACCCCATATCTGGCGAGTAATTTGTTAATGGTATCCGCATGGTCCAACAAATCTGTTTCGTACATATAATCCCTCTTTCTGTTTTTGAACGCCAGTGCCGGCACGCTTTATGAGGTGCCGCACCGGATAAAAAAAGCGTCCTGCATTTTTGCAGAACGCTTTTGTTCATTTTACTTTCTACTGTATATCATACACAGCAGCAATATTGTATTTCTTGTATACAATAATACAATCCTCGTATTCATTTGTCAATCATTTATTTTCATTAATACAAATTACTGTCCGGACTGTAATCTTACTGTTCCTTTGCATGAAACATTTTACGAAGTACCAACCACAAAGAACCTGCAATACATACGGAGGAATAGGTACCGCAAAGAATACCGGCCATCAGGGGCAGTGCAAATTCTTTTACGGAAGATACACCAAAGATATAAAGTGCAGCTACCATAATAAAGGTTGTCAGTGAAGTAAAGATACTTCTTGACAAGGTCTGGGTAATACTGGTGTTCACAACATCCTCCAGCGCATCTTTTCTGCTCATGGATGCCATATTCTCACGCACACGGTCAAAGATAACGATGGTCGCATTAATGGAGTAACCTACGATTGTCAGCATACATGCAATAAAGGTGGTTCCCACGGATACTTTTACAATCGCATAAAAAGCAAGCACTATCAATACGTCATGAAGCAGGCAGAGAACCGAGCTGGCGCCGAAACGGATGTCCTTAAACCGGAACCATACATAAATCAGCATAAATACCGTTGCCACAAGCACTGCAATAATGGATTCCTGCTTCATTTCACTGCTTATGGTGGAGCTGATGGTTTCAGCCGTTATCTTTTCTGCATCCACGGAGAAATTTTCCACCATGGCATTTTTAAATTCTTCTCTTTCTTCTACCGATAAGGAACGTGTCTTGAAAATCACTTCATTGGTTCCGTCAATTTTCTGTGTCTGTACATTTCCGTCTCCGGTAATTTCTTCAATTAACGGAACTACCCTTGCATCAATATCCGCAAGGCTCATATCCTCATTAAAAGTAACATCAGTGGAGGTACCACCGATAAACTCAAGGCTGTAATTCAGCACATTGCCCGTCTGAGCCTTATTAACTCCCATAAATACAAAGCCAAGTAAAACTGCTGCAATGGAAATGCCGAAAAATACCGTCTTTCTGGATGTGAAGTTGACAGCCTTTCTTTCCCTTGCCGTACCATACAGTTTTGCATTCTGCAATCCCAGCGCATAAAGCGCCTTCATAATAATTCTTGTTACCACCATGGCTGTAAACATGGATAAAACAATACCAAGGGCCAATGTTGCAGCAAATCCCTTTATGGTTCCTGAACCCATTACCCCAAGCACTGCCGCTGCAATCAAGGTGGTAATATTGCCGTCGAAAATGGCTGACTGCGCTTTTTTATATCCGGTGTCAATCGCTGATTTTACCGTTTTGCCCTTTGCGATTTCTTCACGGATTCTTGCGAAAATAATAACATTTGCATCCACCGCCATACCGATTGACAGAATAATACCGGCAATGCCGGGCAAGGTCAGCGTTATGTCAAAACCGTTCAGCAATATAATAATCAATTCCACATACAAACCAAGTGCCAGGCTGGCTGCCAGACCGGATATATAATATACCGCTATCATGAAAACAACAATAATCACAAATCCTACTGCTGCGGCTTTAATACTGGTGGAAATTGCTTCCTCACCCAGCTGGGCGCCTACCACTTTGGAATGAAGCTCTTCAAGCTCCAGCTTAAGTCCGCCGATTCTGATGGTGGAAGCCAGCTGCTCAGCGGATTCATAAGTAAAGTTACCTGTAATCTGAGCCTTGCCATCTGTTAAAGCTGCCTGTACTGTGGGTGCGCTGATAATGTTTCCGTCATAATAAATACCAAGGCTTTCACCCTTCTGATATGCCTTTGTGGTGGCATCGGCAAATTTCTTCGTGCCCTCTTCCGTCATGGTCAGGTCAACCCCAACCTCTGTATTCTGCATACTGTTGGTAAAGGAACCGGCCTGAGCATCCTTTACATCCGTACCGGACAGAACCGCACTGCCGTCTGCAATAATCTCATCAATGCTCTTTAACATCACATAAATAATATTGCCGTTGGCATCCAGCGTTGCCTGATAATTATAATTTCCTTCTGAATCTGTTTCGGAAATAAAATACAGGGAACCCGGCTTTCCAAGTTCTTCCAAAATGGCGTTGGCATCGGAAACGCCCGGGATTTCAATGTTAATTCTGTCATCCCCTTCTTTATATACAACAGATTCCGTACTATAGGTTTCCACTCTTTTCTGCAGCTTATAAATGGTATCTGCCATATCTTCACTGCTTGGCTTTTCGTCTCCCACCACCTTATAGGTAATGCTGACGCCGCCTGCCAAATCAAGTCCCAGCTTAATGTCGGAAGCGGAACCGGAATTACTGCTTCCAATTCCCACTGCTGCTGTATAACCGAAACCGCCAAGCAGCAGTACCAGCACCAGCAGAATCACAATTGCTCTACTTTTTTTCATTACATAATCCTCCATTCTTATCAAAACCTGCGAATTTGGGCGTAAGCGCAAATTTGCTGTGGAAAAATCTTTGGTTTTCCACTATTCTCCTTCTTGTTCGGCCAATGCCGCTTTTATCATAATCGCACATTCAATGCGCTTTCTCTGCAATTCACAGCCAAGGTCATAAGCATCATTAATATTCCCGTGAAAATTATAGGAGTTGGCTGCACATCCGCCGCTGCAGTAGAATTTTGCAAAACACTTTCTGCATTTTTCTTTTGCGTAAACATTGCAGGTTTTGAATTCATCTCTGATATCGCATCTTGTGATTCCTTCATCCACATTTCCCATCAGGAATTCTTCCTGCCCCACAAACTGATGGCAGGGATAAAAATCTCCCCATGGAGTCACCGCAAGATACTCCGTCCCCGAACCGCAGCCCGAAAGTCTCTTTGCCACGCAGGGACCACCCTTTAAATCTATCATAAAATGAAAGAAATTAACACCTTTTCCTTCTTTTTGCCTTTTTAAAAGCTCTGCTGCCAGACGGTCATATTCTTTAAGGAGCACCGGAATATCCTCTTCCTTAAGCGCATAGCTTTCTTCCGGAGACGCTACTACCGGCTCCACGGAAATCTGCTTAAAGCCCAAATCCGCCAGATGCTTCACATCCTCTGCAAAATCAAGATTATTATGGGTGAAAGTCCCCCTTACATAATAATTCATCTGATTTCTGCTTTCAGCCACCTTTTGAAACCTGGGAACAATAGTATCATAGCTTCCCTGACCGCCCCTGTAAGGACGCATTCTGTCATTGACCTCTTTACGTCCGTCAATGCTGAGAACCACATTAGCCATTTCCTTATTGAGAAATTCCATAATTTCATCATTCAGAAGAATTCCATTAGTGGTTAGTGTAAAACGGAATTTTTTATTATGGGCTTTTTCCAGGCTTCTTCCGTAAACCACAAGGTCTTTTACAACCTGCCAGTTCATAAGCGGTTCCCCGCCGAAGAAATCCACTTCCAGATTCACCCTGTTTCCTGAATTGGCTACCAGAAAATCAAGAGCCTTCTTTCCAACCTCAAAGCTCATCAGCGCACGTCTGCCATGATATTCACCTTCTTCCGCAAAGCAGTATTTACATGCCAGGTTGCAGTCATGGGCAATGTGAAGGCAAAGAGCCTTAACCACAGTTTCTCTCTTTTTGAAATCTATAATATAGTTTTCATAAATATCTTCCGTATAAAGCAATCCGGCTTCTTTAAGCTCAAGTACTTCTTCAAGAGCCTCCGTAAGGTCAGCTTCTTCATAACGATTCTTAAGCCGGCAGATAACGGCTTCTTTTATGGCTTCCTTTTCCATCCCGCAATTTAAAGCTTCTTCCACTGCCGGTATCACATCATATACTACATCATCCACCACATGCACGGAACCGCTGTTCACGTCAAGCACGATGTTGTAGCCATTATTTTTATATTGATGTACCACGATTAAACTTGTCCTTCCTGATTCGTTTTACAAATATGCGTTTAAACATTCGCTTAAGGCTTCGCCATCCGCTCACTGTTAACGCAGAATAAGCAGCGACTGTACATCGCTGCTTACAATCACTATCTACTTTTGTGATAATTGCTGTAGTTCATCTTTTCAAAAGATTATTTAACGTTCTCACAGCTCTGGTTTCCTACTGTGCAGGATGTTTTACATGCTGACTGACATGATGTCTGGCATTCACCGCATCCGCCTTTCTTCATGGATTCCTTTAAGTCTCTTGTTGTTAATGTTTTAATACGCTTCATAATAATATCTCCTTTAACAGGTTGTTTCTCTGATTTTCATATAGTATATCATACATCTTCCGTTTGGGAAAGTTTTTTTTACTTTTCGGAATTTTCCTCTGAAAATTTCTCAGAAGAAACCTCTTTTTCACCGGATAATTCCGTTATTTCTTCATCTTCGTCTGCTTCTTTTCCGGCAGTTTCTCCATTCTTATGCTTATCTTCAGAAGCATCCTCTTCTTTTTCTTTCTCCGGAAGGGTCATCAGCACTTTTACAATCCGGTTTTGATTGATGCCCTTTACCTGCAGGGTAATACCCTGGGAAATGGTAATAGTCTCTTCATCCTCAGGAAGTCTGTCAAGATTTTCTATCATCAGACCTCCGATGGAATCATAATCCTCAGACGCAAGAGTAGTTCCAAGCTCATCATTAATATCTGCCAGTTTCATGCTGCCTTCCACCAGATAACTTCTTTCCCCTACTTCCTGAATCAGTTCTTCCTCGTCCTCATCATACTCATCCCTGATTTCCCCGACGATTTCCTCAAGAAGATCCTCCAGTGTAATCATGCCCACAGTGGCTCCGTACTCATTAAGCACAAAGGAGACATTAACTCTCTTTTCCCTCATTTCCATGAGCAGGTCAGCCGTCTTCTTATACTCATAGGTATAATAAGCTTCTCTCATAATATCATGAATGCAAAAGCTTTCTCTGTCTGTGACAAGTATAAAATCCTTGATATTAATTAAACCGATTATATTGTCCTTATCCTCCTGATAAACAGGAATTCTGGTATACATGCATTCCTTAAACAGCTCCAGGACTTCATCATAGCCTGCATCCACACTGATTGTAGCCATATCGATTCGGGGAATCATAATATCTTTCGCAACGGCGTCTGAAAAATCAAACACGTTGTATATTATTTCCCTTTCTTCCGATTCAATAACGCCGTCCTCATGACTGACTTCCACATAAGTACGAAGTTCCGTCTCCGTCATGGCCGTACGCTTATTGGAATCAATATGTAACACTTTCATAATGCCGCCTGCCAGTTTATCCACCACAAAGATAACAGGAGTCATTATTTTCATTAACCCCGCAATAATAGATGCATAAAAGAGAGCCAGTTTTTCGGAATATATCATAGCCATATTTTTGGGTATGATTTCTCCGAACAGTAAAATTGCCACTGTCAGTATTCCGGTTGCAATTCCCACTGCCAGATTAATTCTGAGCGCCAGCGTTGTAGCCAGAGAAGAAGCATACAGGTTTACAATGTTATTGCCTATTAAGATAGCGCTGAGCATCTTTCCGTACTTATCAAGTACATCCAGCGCTATTTGCGCCCTTTTGCTTCCCTCATCCGCCAAAGCCTTCAGCCTCACTCTGTTGACCGTAGTCAGCGCTGTCTCTGCTGAAGAGAAAAAAGCGGATAAAAACACCAGAACTAAAATCGCAAACAATTGTATGACACCATCGGTATCCAAAATCAAATCACTCCTTATTTCATATAATTTTAAAATTTAATAAGCAAATATTACAATATGGGGTCTTCTCTGTCAAGTTCAGACATATGATTATATATATTTCGTAAAATATTTTCAGGAGGCATACCATGCTAAAAAAGCTTACCTTCAGCAGCCGGCTTACCTTCATTTTAAAAAGCCTGCTTATTTCCTACCTGCTTACCGCAGGGCTTTTACTTCTTCTGGCACTGCTGCTCTACCGCTTTTCTCTCACAGAAAAGATTGTATCCGCCTGCATTACCGGAATTTACATTGTTGTCACCTTTCTTGCCGGCTTTCTGGCAGGAAAAAGAGAGGGCACCCGCAAATTCCTTTGGGGACTTCTGATGGGCTGCCTGTATTTTCTGGTGCTTACCCTGGTTTCTCTCATCGTAAATCACAGCATTTCAGGACTCTCTGCAAGCTTCTTTACCGTTCTTGCCCTCTGTACGGGAAGCGGTATGTTAGGCGGAATGCTGAGCTGAGCGAATCGTAACTTATTCTGTATCTTCCATATGAAAAACAGGATTACGGACCATATTCACAATCAGGGGAATTACCATAATCATCCAGACAATGGGCTCTGCTGCAATAATCCCCATATATCCTATGGCAGGCGCCAGTAAAAAGGCAATGGCCACCTTGCCAATCAGTTCCAAAGAGCTTGAAAGCACAGGTGTCCTGCCGTCACCAACTCCCTGCATACTGTTCCGGAACAGACAAATAACCGCCGGCACAAAATAAAAGGAAGTATTTACCTTTAAATAGAGGGAAGCCGTATAAATTACTCTTTCCTCAGAAGATGCGGTTATCAGCTTTACCAGGACCGGTGAAACAGTATACGCCATAATAATTACACAGATGCACCATCCGAAGGTCAAAATCACCGTGTCACGCAGCCCCTTTCTAATCCGCGAATACTTTCCTGCACCCAGGTTCTGACCGCAATAGGTTGCCAGGGTGGTTCCCAATACAGAAAACGGCAGCATAAAGAGCGAAGTGGCTTTTCTCGCCGCCGTATGGGCTACGATAATTTCCGTACCGAAGGTATTGATGCTGGTCTGCAGAGCCAATGTTCCGAGGCTTACGAAGGATACCATAAAGCCCATGGATACACCGGCAGAAAGAAGCTTTTTATATATCTCAGGTACAAGCACAAAATCTTCTTTTTGAAGGGTAAGCACAGGATATTTCTTTCTCATATACAAGAAGCAAAGCAATGCTGAAAGCGACTGTGAAATAACCGTTGCCAGAGCCGCTCCTGCCACTCCCATGTGAAATTGCAGAATAAAAATGTAATCCAGAAAAATATTCATAAAGGAAGCTGCAATGAGAAACAAAAGAGGTGTAAAGGAATCGCCTATGGCCCGGAGAATTGCCGCACAAACATTATAAAGCGTAGCTGCTATCAGTCCTGCCAATACAATACTGATATAAGCCTTTGACTGGGGAAGTATTTCGGAAGATATGTTCAGAAACCGCAAAATAAAGGGTAAAAACAAAAGACAAACTGCACTGATTACAACAGCAAAGGCCGAACCAAGCAAAACAGTTCCGCCTATTGCCTTTTTCATATGTTTTTCATCTTTTGCCCCGAAATATGTAGCAATTACAATGGCAAATCCATTCGTCAAACCATTCATAAGTCCCGTCAGCATATCGCTCAGGGTAGTCGTTGCCCCCACTGCTGCCAACGATACTTCTCCCAAGGTGGAGCCTACAATTCTGGTATCCACAAGACTGTAAAACAACTGAAAAAGCTGTCCGATAAATAACGGAACAGCAAAAAGCAATATTATTCTAAGAGGCCTGCCTGAAGTTAAACTCTTCATTTGTAATATACCTGTATCATAAATTTTTATGGATTCAAGGCTGCTGCAAGCAGTCTGGAAATTCTTTTCATTGCGCAGAAAATAAGGGTGATAACGGTGACCAGTGCAAATCCTGCTATAACTGCTATGATGCTGAGCATCATCTCATCGTAATTGTAATGCCTGCTGGGAATAAATATCTTCAGCTTTTCCGTTAAATAAGCAAATCCAATCAGTACTGCCGCTGTAATGCCGCCCTTAAGAAACCAGTTCCATTTTTTAAAGGAAACATATACAGCCAGCGTTCCCAATATTCCAATTACAAAAAATGCCCCTGTGCGTCCCGCCTGACGTATGATATACGTCAGCGTATCTATATCCTGCTGGGAAACTCCGTTTCCCGAAGAATTCTGCTGCGCAATAAGCTGTATAGCGCTTTTCCCAACCTCTTTCGCATCCTCTCCGTTTTGAAAGGACAGATAAGCAACTAAACTGATTGCTGCCAGAAAGCATATCCAAAGCATTGCAACAATCACCGGATGGTTTTTCTTTTCCTGCATTTTTACTCCATTCATATATGAATACAAGATTCATATTCCAGCTTTACTACTTGTCTTTTCTTTAACGTATATGTATCATTCATTATATTCTCTTCATCCTTTCTGTGTCAATTACTACAAAAAGTTTTAAGAATAACTTAAAAGCTTCCGCTTTCTCTCAATCATTTCGTCGATTTTTTCTATATAAAGCCCCACATCCTTCACATTATCGCAGCGTTCAATCCTTCCATCCTGATACACTCTTTTGGTAATCGAACCTGCTCCCAGCGCCACAATGGTCTGTTTCTCTTCCATTATTAATCAGTTTAACTGATTATGAAGTATTATCGTTTATTTTGCCCTTTATGTCAATTTCATAAAAGTTATTATCGAGTATTATTAAGTGCTATTCAATCCCTATTTGTTGCAGTTTTGTTGTATTTCGGGATTTTTGTTGCACCTGAGTAGCCCAAAGGACTTCTCATAATACTAAAATAATTTCATTTGTTCAAAAATTTCATTTAAGGAAGCTTTTTTCTTCCATTCTGTTACTTCCGCATAAATATCCATAGTTGTCTGAATATCTTTATGCCCCATAATTGTCTGAATTACTTTGATATGAACATCTGCTTCGCATAATCTCGCACAAAACGTGTGCCGTAAATGATGACATGTGAAATGAGGTAATAATACAACCTCTCTTTTTTCTTTTGCTGCCCTAACTTCCTCAACGGAGTTATGCTGTTCAATTATTCTACTTAATTCCCGGTTAATAGATTCCGGTGTATATACTTCATAAAATCTATTGCAGAATATAAAACCCGACATATCATCAATCTGTGTTTGACAAAAGATGCCATTTTCATCTTGTCTGGATTTTTCCTCTAATAAAGCTGTGTAGACTGTTTCTACCATAGGAATAACCCTTTTTCCTGCTTCTGTCTTTGGCTCATTGATAACCCATCTGCTAGAAGTCTTGTTTCTTCTCCCGGCAAAATAGAATAATGAATGGTTAATATCAATAGTACGATTTTCCATATCAACATCCTCCCATCTCAATCCAATCAATTCTCCAATTCTGCATCCGGTTCCTATCAACACAGTAAATAAAGGTTTCCAACGATTGTATAACGGATTCTCATCAATAAAGGATAAAAATGCCCTCTGCTGTTCCATCGTCAACGCATGACGAACATAAGAACCTCCGCTCTTCGTCTTTTTCTTTATCTGCTGCATTACACCGTTTGCCGGATTTACCCGGATGATGTTATCTCTTACTGCCAATTCTAAAGACGGTCTAATAAGCCTTTGCAAATATTGAATTGTTCCTATATGCAAATTCTTTTCTGTAATCAAATAATTGTAGAAGAACAAAATGTCACTATACTTTATTTCTCCGATTTTTCTTTTACCAAATTCATTTCTAACATATCTATCATATATCTCTAAATAGTTCGCTCTAGTCGATATACGAAGTTCTGTTTTGGTAGACATATACCGGTCAAACATAAAGTTCAAATCTGCATTACCTGCCACATAGGAATCAATCCCATCCATCTGGTCACGTTTTAACTTTTCTTCTTTCTCACGAAGCTTCATCAAATCTTTTGAATATATGTATCTTCTTTTCCCGAATGGATCGGTATAGGTATATACATACATCTCATCTGTAATTCTAAATGATTCCCCCTTTCGGAGCACTCTGCCTTTTTTGTCTTTTCTTGATGCCATAGATAATCTCCTTTCATATACGAATGGAGAAGTCTAATAGATGTTACTTACTATCATCAATAAGTTTTGTAACACCCTCCTGCATCACTTCTGTAATGGTCTTATGCGAGGACTCGGCATATCGTTTTACCTTAGCATAGTCCTCTGGCTTCATTCGGATACTAACTACTTTTTCTTTTTTGATGTCCGCCTTTGGACGTCCTACTTTCGACATACCATCCCTCCTTGTATACCATTATATTTTTGTATGACAAAAATGTCAACAGAAAATAACAGTTGTTATTGCAATAATAACTTCCTTATTATAATTATGTATCATTTTCAAGTCGAAAACTCTCAAGATATTTTTCAAAAATCTCACAATTTACCAAAACGACTTTTTTCACCTTATATATTGCACCAGCTTCTTTTGCCAAGCGTTCAAAAACACTTTTGCTGAATCCATAATACTCAGCTCCGTCTTTGTATCTGCGAAATTTCTTCCATTCTTTAACAACCACAGAATTACTCATCCGTCTTCTCCTTTCGATTTCTTACATTGGCTTTATCTGCCAGTAAAAATACATCTCTATGAGCTATACTTTTATTGACAGATAAATTGCATAACAGGTGACAGTTCATTACGCTGTCCACATCGGTATCACACCGTCATTCAAATTGACCGAATTTCTCCGGAAGTATCATTATCACAGATATGCTTCATCGCCTAATGTAACTGCTACACTTTTTGCCAAATCTTCTCGCTCCATACCTTAGCTTCAATGCTCTGTTAAACATTTCATCACATTTACCCTTATCACAGGGCAGATATATCATGGCGGATCTGCCTAGTAGCTCCACATATCCTCACGTCCTGTATGCAAAACCATATTCAATTATCAAGGTACAAAGGTGCATACACACCGATCAATGAAATGAAAGGGAACTCATTGACCGGTAATTATGCAACATTAAAAGCCAATACTTTTGTGATTAGCTTTGTTTCTAATCTTCGACGCAAAGTTTCATCAACACAATAGTGCGGATTACCGTACTCATCATAAAGTTTTCTTGTAGCCAAAGCTGCAATATAGCCTTCATAATGTTTCAAAACCGTATTGATTGCTTCCACATCGCCGGAAGCTGCCGCCACTATGATATGGTAAGGCAGCAATTTTGAACATTTACTTGTTTTCGTCATTCCTGATACCCTCCATAATCTTTTTTAATGCCTGAAGTGAGCTGACCCGGTGATGATGAATAGTGCTTCTGACAAGGTTCATGTGCTTGGCTATTTCCGTATCTGTCATATCCATGAAAAACGAAAGTAATATTACATTCCGCTTCTTTTCCGGCAAATACTTTAACGCTTCGCCAATCAGCTCGTCCTTGACTTCAACATCATAATCAAGAACACGAAACACCTCTGACTCCACTATGTACTCATCCGTATTTGTCATTCGACTCAACTCCTCCTGTGTTAATTCCGAGAAAGAAACCTCATGCTTCAGCCGATAACTTCTCTCCCGTTCATAATCAATCATTTCATTCTTCAGTAAGGTCTTGCAAAAGCTGTCAAACTGCTTTCTTATCCTCGACTGCTTTTCGGAAGAAGATTGCTCCATAAGAGTTCACCTCCTTCCGTACCCACTGGAACAGAGTGAAACATCTCCCTTTCACTCCGTAGCACGAATGGAAATTC
>JAGASK010000043.1 GCA_017621815.1 Lachnospiraceae bacterium
AAGCTTCTCTGTTTTCCATGGTCTCGTCAAAGAGAAACCTGTCTACAAGGTTCAGGTTTTCCAGTGTTGTTACTGTTTCGTTTCCCATATGTTTTCCTCCTTGCCGCAGGAAAATGTATGGAAAAACCTTTCCGGCAACAGCCGCATTTGTTCTCATTTTCCTGCTTTTGTAATATTGATTGGAATTTAAAAGCAGGATTTCAAAGAAAAAAGAACAGACTGTTCTGTCAGATGCGGCAGCGCCGCTAAATAAGCTTTCGCTTATAGAAATCTTTTGCTTTGAAATTATGGTAGCATAAAATTACTATATATTCAATTGTTTTTTCCGCTTTTTTGTCAATAATTTTTATAATAATTTATGCCAATTTTTATCATATTATGGTACAATTTTAAAATAATGATGTTTGCTAAGAAAGCAAGAAAATGGCATAGTGAAAAGGAAATGTTATGAAATATAAATGTCCATGCTGTGGTTATTATACATTTGATAAGCCGCCTGGCGGCACCTATGATATCTGTCCGGTGTGTTTTTGGGAGGATGATGGATGGCAGCTTGACAATCCTGATGAAGGGGGCGGCGCGAATAAAGTCAGCCTGAATCAGGCAAAGCTGAATTACATGGAGTTTGGTGCATGTGAACCGGATATGAAGGAACATGTGCGTGCAGCAACCTATAAGGATACAATCTGTGCAGATATCAATGAGTTATTGAAAGACAGGGGAAGAATCAATAATAGAAAGTATGCTTTGCGAACTTTCTATTATCATGAATTATCCGGGATTGAGCATAGAAGCCCATTTGGAAGTAATCGTAGGCGGATATTTTGTGCAGGGCAGCCCGGATGAATTTGAGTATGTGTACTTTCCTGTAAATGAAGATAATCTTCCTGCGGCTTTATATAATAAAGATTATATTGTAGCAATCATATCTGAAAAGGCGAGTCTGGCATTTGTGTGTGACCGGATATATGAAAAATTTTGTAAAGATACAAAAGATTATAAATTCAGTTATATTCGAATAGAAAGCCTGCTGGAAGAAAATCTGATGTGTGAGCATCCGCAGCAGCTGCCGGAAGAATACAAGGGTATCATTTGGATAGATGATGACTTTATGAATGATGATACAATGGAATTTGATTATGAGGCATTTGAAGTGATTGACAGCGGCGTAGATTATCTGAATCCAAAACATTTTTCTATCTATGAATTTGCAAGAAGGAGATAAAAGTCCATATCTTAAAGAACATATGAAAAAGAAGGATGAAAAAGGATACTGGTATAATGAGTAAATTGATTGACAGTGAGAAAGTGAAAACAGATTTCGGATTGGTTTATGGGAAACGGGTACCCCAAAACCGATGAAAAAGTGTGAGCTGACTTAGGTTGGCTCATGTTTTTTTATAAAAAAAGTTAAGATATATCTATACGAAGATATTTGCTAAGATACAGATGAATTATTAAAAAAGGAGGCTGATTTATGGATTACAGCAGAAAAATATCAGAACGTTTATGGAATATGCCGGATAAAGGTGAACTTGAAAGTCACCGTGAGGAAACCTTCATTGATGACATTATTCAGAAAAATCATATCCAAAAGGAATTACTCTCTAATTTGGATGGGATAAGAACTGTATTTGACGGTGGGGCAGGATGCGGAAGGTTTTCCATTCTTCTTGCAAAACAGGGGTGTGAAGTTACACACTTTGACATTTCACAGCCTATGATAGATAAGGCAAAAGAATTAGCAAAGGAAGAAGGAGTGCTTGATAAAATAACCTTTGTGAAAGGAGCATTAGAGGATTTGAAAGATTTCAGGGACAAATCATTTGATATGGTCATTTCCTTTGATGCACCTGTTTCATACACCTATCCCAGGCAGGAAGATGTTATCAGCGAATTGATACGTATTTGCCGCAAACGTATTATAATAAGTGTGTCGAGCCGCCTGGGATATCTTCCGTATCTGGCAAATCCGGTTCAAAAAAACCAGTTCATATTAGATGAAAATTGCAGTGACCCTTTTGTCAAATGGTGTGTTGAAAATAAAACAAATGCAATCGAATCTTTTCGTTTCAGTAAAGATGATGTCATGAAACTGTGGGAAGGAGGACTTATGGGCGGTGAAGATGAAATTGCCGAATACGAAAATGGCGGTACGCCGTGGTGCATAACATACACCTTTATGCCTGATGAATTGGAAAATATATTGAAACAGCATGGCGTAAAAAACATTAAATTGGCGGGTCCCGGTGCATATGCAAGGACGATTCCCAATGAATTACTTGTAAAAATCATGAATGACAAGGAACAACGTTCAGAGTTTCTGGATTTTTGTTATTATTATGATTCCAATCCTTTTGTATGCGGCATGGGAAAAGATAATCTGTTAGCCAAAGGAGAACTGTAAACGGCGCAGCGCATTTGCTGTCAGGGAATCTCAATCCGTTTACCCTATCCCATTTATTCTGTGTTATAATGTTTTATGTGATTTTGTTTCCCCTATTATTTATGGTCGCTTATCGGAGAAGGCGGGCTGATATATCGCCGGGTCTTACAGGAGGAAAATTTGAAAGCAGTAGAATTGTCAAAACCAATGGATATCAAGGCATTGTTTAGAGATTTTGGACAGTCCCTGAATTCATGGGTAAATATCAAAATCGGATATGATGAGAAAATATACATACTTTTAAGTGAACATATTCCGGAAAGAATTAACGGAATGTTCGTTAATACAGAAGCGAATAGCGTTTATTCAGCAATTATTCTGGAGGTTGACTGGTATGAGTCCAAAATAACAGGACAGACCTTTGTGAATCTGGGACAGCATAAAATGAATTTTCATATGATTCAGCCTGTTGGAGAGAATATATTGCTTTTGGGAGCAAGATGCAGATATCACGGAGAAAACGGACCGGAAAAGAATGCAGTAATTGTAGATCTGCAGGGGAATATAGTGAGGGAGTTCTGCTTTGGGGATGGGATTGAAGATTGCATAGTGACAAGGAACGGAGACATTATAACAAGCTATTTTGATGAAGGTGTTTTCGGCAATTATGGATGGGATAACCCCATAGGATATTGCGGATTGATTGTATGGAACAGTGATGGGGAAGTCAAATGGAAAGCGGACAGGGATATTTGCGATTGTTATGCCGTAAATGTGGATGATTATAATAATCTCTGGTACTACTACTATACGGAATTTGAACTGGTAAAAACGGATTTTCTTAAAGAAAAAGTTTATAAACCGCAAATAGAAGGGGCATCAGGATTTTTGATTACAGCCGATGCCGGAAAGGTAATATTTGACGGCGGTTATCAGGCACATGGCAATTTTGTGATGGCGCCATTGAAAGAAGATGAATTAAAGGATTTTGAAAAACTGCAGCTTTTCTGTGAAGGAAAAAATCTGTTAATTAAATTATATACTTTTATGAAATCAAAAGCCGTTTTCATTGATTCTGATAACAGGATGTTTGTAAAGTGGTTTATTTCCTGATATTGACCAAATCGGTTAAAGTGAGGATATGAAAGAAAATGAATAATAATTTTCAGAAAATACTGGATGATATAAAAAAATCAACAAAAACGGTAAAGGTTCTGCCAAGTGACAGTTCTGTAAAAGAAGACTTCTTATCCAGAAACGACCTGTTTCCGTTTGAAAATATTGTAATAGCAGAGGATAGTCTGCATGGGGATACAGAGACTTTCTATACAGACTGCCGATGGAAACACAGGAATAGATATGGGCAGGGATTTAAAAGTACAGCTTTACTGTATAGCTGACAGGAGGAAAAAATGATAATTTTAATAACAGGTGCATCCCATACAGGCAAGACAATGCTTGCGCAAAAACTTCTTGAAAAGTATAAATATCCGTACCTCTCCATAGATCATTTGAAAATGGGATTGATTCGCAGCGGAAATACAACGCTTACACCAATAAGTGACGATAATGCATTGACGGACTATTTATGGCCGATTGTGCGTGAAATGATTAAAACAGCCATTGAAAATGAACAAAATCTTATTGTGGAGGGATGTTATATTCCTTTTAACTGGGCGGAGGATTTTGAAAAGGAATATTTGGATGAAATCAGATTCCTTTGTCTGATTATGAGTGATAAATATATTGAAAATCATTTTGACGATATCAGGAAGTTTGCAAGTGTCATTGAAGACCGCGGGGAGGATGAAGACTGTACACCGGAGATGGTGCGCCGGGATAATGCCAGGATGCTGGAACAGTGCATCAGGCATGGGGCAGAATATATTCTTATAGATGAAGAATATCAGGTTGGCGACTGGCTGTAAAGTGACTTCCGGTATGCAGAACCGGCGAATCAAAAGGAAAAGATATTGGTATAATGAGTAAATAAAGAAGGCTGGATTGAAAATGAAAGAAGAAAAATCAAAAGAATTATTTGAAGAAGCAAAGAAATGGATGCCGGGAGGCGTAAACAGCCCGGTCAGGGCCTATGGCTCCGTAGGGAGGGTTCCCAGGTTCATTTCTTCTGCAAAAGGCTCTAAAATTGTGGATGCGGACGGAAATGAATATATTGATTACGTGTGTTCTTGGGGACCGGGAATTTTGGGACATGCTTATCCTTCGGTGATTGAAGCGGTGCAGAAAGCCTGCAGTGACGGCTTAAGCTTCGGAGCGCCTACTGAAAAGGAAGTGGTGCTGGCAAAGCTGATACATGAACTGATACCTGCCATGGAAATGATGCGCCTTGTAAGCTCCGGCACGGAAGCGGTGATGAGTGCGATTCGTGCAGCAAGAGGCTTTACGGGCAGGGATAAAATTATCAAATTTAAAGGCTGTTACCACGGGCACTCTGACGGACTTTTGGTAAAAGCCGGTTCTGCCGCATTGACAACAGCGGTTCCCGACAGTGCGGGCGTGCCGGCAGATTATACCAGAAACACACTGGTGGCTTACTACAATGACGAAACATCGGTAGAAAAGCTGTTTGAAGCAAATAAAGGACAGATAGCTGCGGTAGTGATTGAACCGGTGGCTGCCAATATGGGAGTGGTGCTTCCTAAGGAAGGCTTTTTGAGCTTTCTCAGAAAGATAACGGAAGATAACGGTGCACTGCTTATTTTTGATGAAGTGATTACAGGCTTCCGGCTGGGGACCGGAGGAGCAAGCGGGTATTATGGAATCCGTCCGGATTTAATAACCCTGGGAAAGATTGTGGGAGGCGGTATGCCAATCGGCGCTTACGGCGGCAGAAGGGAAATTATGGAAATGGTTTCGCCTTTGGGACTGGTTTATCAGGCAGGAACCCTTTCAGGCAATCCCATTGCCACCACAGCAGGCATCGAAACCCTGACAGCGCTCAAAAATCATCCTGAAATTTATGAAGAGCTGGAACAAAAGGGAAAAAGGCTGGAAGAAGCCATGAAAGAGACATGGCGGGGAAAAGCCACTGTCAACAGAATCGGTTCCCTGATGAGTGTTTTCTTTACAAATGAGGAAGTGACGGATTACGAAAGCGCAGTAAAGGCGGACACAAAGCGGTATGCGGATTATTTCAGCTATATGCTGGACAAAGGAATTTATCTTGCCCCTTCCCAGTTTGAAGCAATGTTTATATCTGCTGCCCACAGCACCGGGGATATAGAAAGAACCTGCGAGGCTGTTTCAGGATATCATTTTTAATAAAAATAAATATTGAAATTACAGATACCCTGTGCTATAATCTCCTTAATTCATATAAAAACGATAGGAAATATAAGAAAACTATAATACATATAAAAGCGCAGGTGTTATAAGGATGAAATTTAATACGTCATTACTTCATGGAGGCGTCAGCAGGAACGAAAAGAACGGTGCAACCCTGCCGCCTGTCTATCAGTCCAGTGCCTTTGAACAGGATTCGGCTGAAAAACTGGAAAAAATATTTGAAAATAAGGCACCGGGCTATTGTTACACAAGAGTGGGAAATCCTACGGTATCGGCTTTTGAAACCCGTATTACCCAGTTGGAGGGAGGCGTGGCAACTGTTGCCGCAGCATCCGGTATGGCGGCATTGTCCTATGCCTTTTTGAACATTTTGCAGACCGGGGATGAAATCGTAACAAGCGCCAGTCTGTATGGCGGTACCATAGATTTGTTCAGGGACTTGGAAGCATTTGGAATTACTGCCAAATACGTGGAAAACAATAACTGGGAACAGATTGAGGGATCCATTACCGATAAGACTAAAGTTATTTTTGCGGAAACAATCGGTAATCCGAGACTGGATGTTACAGATATTAAAAGACTGGCAGAACTTGCCCATTCTCATGGGATTCCCCTTATCATAGACAATACGGCAGCTACTGCTTTTCTGGTAAAGCCGCTTTTGCTTGGAGCGGATATTGTGGTCAATTCTTCCTCCAAATATATTAACGGAAGCAGCAATTCCATCAGCGGCGTGCTCACCGATGGCGGTAAGTTCAAATGGAATGCGGATAAGCATCCCGGTATGCGGGATTACATAAAATACGGTCCTATGGCTTATACGGTAAAGCTTCGAAGCGGGCTGTTCCGCAACCTTGGAGCCTGTCTTTCGCCCCAGAATGCTTTCCTGAATCTAATCGGACTGGAAACTATGGGACTGAGGCTGGAAAGGGAGTGTTCCAATGCCATAGAACTGGCAAGATGGCTGGACGAGAACTATGAGGATATTACAGTGAATTTTCCGGGACTTCCGAAAAGTTCTTTTTATGAGACGGCAAGGAAGCAGTTTGAATGGTATTTCGGAGCAATACTTACCATTCGTGTAGGCAGCAGGGAAAGAGCTTTTAAAGTAATTAACGGATTAAAGCTTGCTTATAAGCTTTCCAATATCGGAGATACCAGAACACTGGTGATTCACCCGTCTTCAACTATCAGTATTCACAGCAGTCAGAAGCAGAAAGAGGATGCGGGAGTATTTGATGATTTAATCCGCATCAGTGTGGGAATCGAAGATATTGAGGATTTGAAAGAAGATTTTGCACAGGCACTGGAAAAATCAAAGCAGTAAAAGTGGTCATTAAATAAAAACGGGATAAGACAAAGGAGATATGGTATGGCAGCTACAGTGGATTATGCGGCACTTAAAAAGGGCGGTTTTATGCGTCAGAAGCAGAAGGGATATTTTTCCCTGAGATTACAGGTAGTGGGAGGAAATCTGACAGCGGAAAATATTAAGACGGTTTCGGAGGTTGCGGAGAAATACGGACAAGGATATGTACATATGACCTCACGTCAGGGAATTGAAATTCCTTTCATTAAGTTTGAAGACATTGAAGAAGTGAAAGCGGAGCTGGCAAAGGGGGGAGTAAATCCCGGGGTCTGCGGCCCCAGGGTCAGGACGGTTACGGCATGTCAGGGTGGAGCCATTTGTCCAAGCGGCTGTATTGATACTTATGAACTGGCTAAAGAACTGAATGAGAGATACTTTGGCAGGGAGCTTCCTCATAAGTTTAAGTTCGGCGTAACGGGCTGTCAGAATAACTGTTTGAAGGCGGAAGAAAATGACCTGGGCATCAAGGGAGGCATGGTGGTTACCTATGATAAGCCAGCCTGTATTAACTGCGGCGTCTGCGTGAAAGCCTGCAGAGAAGGCGCCCTCACTGCCTCGGAGGACGGTATTTTGCTGGATGCGGAAAAATGCAATAACTGCGGACGGTGTGTGAAATCCTGCCCTGTGGATGCATGGAAGGGTGAAAGCGGATATATTGTCTCTTTCGGAGGATTATTCGGGAATAAGATATACAAGGGGGAAACGATTGTTCCTATTATTAAGGATAAAGAAACTCTGTTCAGGGTAGCGGATGCTGCCATTAAGTTTTTTGAAGATAATGCAAAAGCAGGGGAGCGTTTCCGTTTCACCTTGCAGAGAGTGGGAGAAGAAAAATTTGAACAGGTTATTAAAGCAGCGGCAGCCGGTGAGGAAAGTGTTTTTTGACCCACAGGCTGAATGTGAGGAAAGATTGGAGGATTATAATGCCTGAGATAACATTTGATGCGGAAGTAGATATTACTGATAAGGTTTGCCCACTTACCTTTGTAAAAGCCAAGGTAAGCCTGGAAGAGCTGGAAGAGGGAGAAGTGCTTGCCATTCGTATGAATGATGGGGAACCGGTGCAGAATGTTCCGAGGAGTATGAAGGAAGAAGGCCATCAGGTTTTAAAGCTTAAGGATAACGAGGATGGAACCTATACCCTTTATGTGAAGAAAGTAGAAGCGTGAAATATTTTCCCGGAAAATGCTTCACGGAAGGTTTGCGGGAGCGCGGACTTTGAAAAAATGGAGGTTGTAATATGGCAGTAAGACTTGGAACGGCAGATTTTGAAACAGCTGTCAGTGGGGCAAAGGTGCCCGTATTAGTTGATTTTTACTCTGATTCCTGTGTGCCTTGTAAACAGCTTTCTCCTGTTTTGGGAGATATTGAGGACGAATACGGGGACAAAATTAAGGTGTATAAGGTCAATATTAATTTTGACCAGGAAGTGGCGGAAAGATTTCAGGTTATGAGCGCTCCTACGCTGATTTTATTTAAAGATGGCAAACCGGCAGATAAAAAGCGGGGACTTCAGAAAAAAGCCGATTTAAAAGCATGGCTGGACAGTGCGCTGACACAATAGAAGAAAAGAAAACTGCCGACAGGGCAATGAAAAAAGAAAACCGTGAAACCGGTAATATAACTGATATTTCAGAAGAAAGATGAGGATAAGGGAATGTTTATTACAGTAGGCGGAGAAAGAAAAGAAGTAAAAGACGGCATTACGCTGCCGGAGCTGATTGAATTGGAAAAAGTGGAAACACCGGAGTATGTAACGGTTTCCATTAATGAGGAATTTATTGCGAAGGAGCAGATTGCTGCCACCGTAATAAAGGACGGAGACAATATTGAGTTCCTGTACTTTATGGGAGGTGGACAATAATGCCGTTAACGGATGAGCAGATTGAAAGGTATTCCAGGCATATCATTTTAAAGGAAGTGGGTGCCAAAGGACAAAATAAGCTTTTGAAGGCAAAGGTTCTGATTATCGGTGCAGGAGGTTTAGGGGCGCCGGCAGCCATGTATCTTGCGGCGGCAGGAGTAGGCACCATCGGCATTGCCGATGCGGATGAGGTGGATTTGTCCAACCTGCAAAGACAGATTATCCATGGTACGGCAGATGTGGGAAAGGCCAAGGTAAAATCTGCAAGAGAGACCATTAATCAGATGAATCCTGATGTGACAGTGAATACCTATCGCACCTTTGTCAGCAGTGAAAATATCAGGGAGCTGATAAGAGATTATGATTTTATTATTGACGGAACAGATAATTTCCCTGCCAAATTCCTGATTAATGATGCCTGTGTTATGGAGAAGAAGCCTTTTTCCCATGCAGGAATCATCAGGTTTAAAGGGCAGCTTATGACTTATGTTCCGGGGGAAGGCCCCTGCTATCGCTGTGTATTTAAAAATCCTCCTCCGAAGGATGCCGTTCCCACCTGCAAACAGGCAGGTGTCATCGGAGCTATGGGCGGCGTTATCGGAAGCCTTCAGGCTATGGAAGCTATTAAATATATTATCGGCAAGGGACAGCTTTTGACAGGAAGCCTGCTCACTTATGATGCCCTTACCATGGAATTTCACAAAATCAAGCTTCCGAAGGATACTCATAATTGCCCTGTCTGCGGAGAACATCCCACAATTACGGAACTTATTGATTATGAGCAGGCTGAATGTGATATGAAGTAAAACAGAGGTAAGAAGATGCTGCAGATAACGAAAAGTGATTATCAGAAAATTTTGAATCATGCCATAGAGGGACTTCCAAATGAAGCCTGCGGGCTGATTGCAGGAGTAATTGAAAATGATGTTAAGGTGGTAAAGGAAGTTTATCTTCTTACCAATATTGATGCCAGCAATGAGCATTTCAGCATGGACCCGAAAGAGCAGCTGGCAGCAATAAAGGATATGCGCACAAAGGGATACCGGCAGTTCGGAAACTGGCATTCCCATCCGGAATCTCCCTCAAGACCTTCGGAGGAGGATAAGCGTCTGGCATATGATTCTACAGCGGATTATTTGATTTTATCTCTTCAGGACAGGGAAAATCCGGTGTTGAACGCATTTTTAATCAAAGACCGCACAGAAGTTTCCAGGGAAGAAATACAATATACCTGATGATTGAACTGTCAATGTTAAACCCCGAAAACACTTAAGCTGTTTTCGGGATTTTTGCGGAAGCAGTTGCATAAAGGTTCAAGGTTCACTATAATTAACGGAGATAAAAATGAATCTTAAAAGCAGGAAGAAAAGGTATGGACAGAAAAACAGTTGAAGATTTGGAGAAGGATGGCAGGGACAAGCTGGTGATAGATTTAAGGAGCAGCGAAGATTTTGAAAAAGAAACATATCCCGGCTCCGTTAATATCTATTGGGAAGACTTTGAAGAAAATATGGGCCGGGTGCCGAAGGACAGACCGGTTTATTTGATTTGCTATACAGGACAGCGCAGTGATGAAATTGCCGGAGAACTTCTGAAAGACGGCTATGAAGCATACAGCATTGAAGGAGGTTATCGCGATTATCTTCGCCTGAAGCTTAAGCGGTTTATGGAAACGGCAGAGGAAAAAGAGGAGATTCTTACTGATAAATGCAGGGATGTGGAGCGAAGCATCGTAAAGAAATTCCGCAAGGAAATCTGGCGGAAATTTACAAAAGCCATCAATGAGTATGAACTGATTAAGGATGGGGATAAAATTGCGGTCTGTATTTCGGGCGGCAAGGATTCCATGCTGATGGCGAAGCTTTTTCAGGAGCTGGCACGCCATGGAAGAAAGAATTTTGAAGTGGTCTATCTTGTTATGAACCCGGGATATAATGAAATCAATTACCAGACTATTTTAAGCAATGCAAAGCTTTTGCAGGTGCCTGTGACGGTGTTTAAGACAGAGATATTTGATACCGTGGCAGATATTACGGATTCTCCCTGCTATCTGTGCGCCAGAATGAGGCGGGGATATTTATACAGCAGGGCAAAGGAGCTTGGCTGCAACAAAATTGCCCTGGGGCATCATTATGATGATGTGATTGAAACCATTCTTATGGGGATGCTTTACGGCGGGCAGGTTCAGACTATGATGCCAAAGCTCCACAGCACCAATTTTGAAGGAATGGAGCTGATTCGCCCCTTATATCTTATCAGGGAAGCGGATATTATAAAGTGGATGCATTATAATGAGCTGCATTTTATTCAGTGTGCCTGCCGTTTTACGGAAAACTGCGCATCCTGCGGAGGCACGGAAAAAGGCTCCAAGCGGGCTGAAATCAAGGCTCTTATCAAGGAACTTGCGGGTAAGGACCCTATTATTGAGAAGAATATATTCAGAAGTGTGGAAAATGTAAATTTAAGTACCGTGATTGCCTATAAACAAAAGGGAGAAAAACATCATTTTCTGGATGAATATGACAGCATGCAGGGCGGAGAGGATGATTAGAAAATGAATCAGAATGCAGAAATATATGAAAAATTTGAAAATTTAAAGGCTTATCTGAAGGGACTTAACAGTGTGGCGGTGGCTTTTTCAGGCGGAGTGGATTCCACCTTCCTTTTAAAAACGGCTCATGAGGTGCTTGGTGATAAAGCAGTTGCGGTAACGGCAAGATCCTGTTCCTTTCCGGTAAGAGAATTCCGGGAGGCGGAAGAATTCTGTAAAAAAGAGAATATCAGACAATTTATTGTGGATTCAAAGGAACTGGAAATAGAAGGATTTTGTCAGAACCCTAAGAACAGGTGCTACCTCTGCAAAAAAGAGCTTTTTGAAAAGATAAAGGAAATAGCAAAGCAGCAGAACATTGCTGCTGTGGCGGAAGGTTCCAATATTGATGACAACGGCGATTACAGGCCGGGGCTTTTGGCAGTGGCAGAGCTTGGAATCAAAAGCCCGCTGCGGCATGCAAACCTGACGAAAAGCGATATCAGAATTTTGTCAAAGGATATGGGTCTGCCTACCTGGGATAAGCCCTCCTTTGCCTGTCTGGCATCCCGTTTCGTATATGGGGAAACCATTACAGTGGAAAAGCTGGAAATGGTGGACAAAGCAGAGCAGCTGCTTCTTAATATGGGCTTTTCACAAGTGCGTGTGCGCATTCATGGAATGATGGCGAGGATTGAAATTCTGCCTCAGGAATTTGACAGGCTGATGCAGAAGGAAAACAGGGAACGCATTGTGAAAAGCCTTAAGGAATATGGTTTTACCTATGTGACCATGGATTTAATGGGCTATCGCACAGGGAGCATGAATGAGACGCTGTGAACGGCAGGCGCCGTTATCATGCTTCATTCATCCATACGCGCATCTGGTTTTCGCCCCGGTTGCCCCAGGTATAGTAGGGAACGGCAACTGCGCGGCAGTTTTTTCCGGAAGGACGGAGGGTCGTGTAAAGACTGTCTGTGCCTTCCTTTCTTATTGCCCCGGCAGTAAGAGTTACGATGCCGCCAAGCAGTTCCTCTTTAAAAGCAGATGTCTCAGGCTGTGCGTCAGTCAGGGAAAGGGACAGCACATCTCCTTCATTGTCCACTCCTTCAAAACAATATACAAGAGGTCCCCTGCACAGGGCTGTGCGTCCGGTAAGCTGGGGTATTTTGGATGAGGGGTATACAAAATACGGGGTATCATCCAGGGTAAGAGTTACAGCATCTCCATCATTTACCTGTAAATAAGCATAACCTTTTTCCAGAGTAGAGGAAGCTTTATTGCCGTTTACGGTGAGAGTAAAGGTTTTGCTGTAGCCGGGAATTCTGACAGCCAGCCTGCCGCCTTTTTCTATTTCATAGCTTACATGAAAATCATAAGGATAATCTGTTTTGCAGGTAAGCTTCATACCGTTTTCAAAGGTAATTTCCCCATCGGCAAATAAATGACAGAAGGCGGTATCCTCGTTTTCACCGTAGGCATATTTTCCAAAAGAAGAAATCAGCCTTGCCACATTGGGCGGACAGCAGGCACAGGCATACCATTTGGGACGCTGTGTCAAATCATGGCGGTGAGTAGGAGAAATACCTGAAATACCGGGAATTACCTCCAGAGGATTTACATAGAAAAAGCGTTTGCCGTCAAGCTGCATTCCTGCAAGGACCGTGTTGTAAAAAGCCCTTTCCATTACATCGGCATATTCACTGTCAATATCTGTTTCCAGCATTCTGGAAGCGAAGAACATAAGACCGATGGAAGCGCAGGTTTCCGCATAGGCAGTATCATTCGGCAAATCATAGTCCACGCTGAAGGCTTCTCCGAGGACTGTGGAGCCAATACCTCCGGTCAGATACATACGGCGCTTTGTAATGCTTTCCCAAAGTCTCCGGCAGGCATCTGAAAGCTCTTTGTCATTGGTAACGGAAGCCAGATCCGCCATACCTGTGTACAGATAAACGGCACGGACAGCATGGCCTGTGGCATCAGACTGTCTGCGCACCGGCTGTCCGCTTTGCGTGTAATCCAGGTCTGAAGGATTGGAATTCCAAACGCTCCAGTCCCGCCTTGCAGCTTCTTTTTCATAAAAATGGGAATCAGTGCCCCTGATATTGATAAAATGCTCTGCCAGTGCAAGACAGTGCTCATTTCCTGTGATACGGTACATTTTCATCAGGGCAAGCTCCACCTCAGGATGTCCCGGCCAGCCTTCATGTCCTTCCACAATAAAATGCCGGTAAATATGTTCCGCATTTTTCAGCATGACCTGCAAAAGCTTGTCTTTTCCTGTTGCCTCAAAGTATGCGCAGGCAGCTTCCATCATGTGTCCGGAGCAGTACAGCTCATGGCCTTCCTGCAGATTGGTCCAGCGCTTGTCTTTATCTTTAATGGTGTAATAAGTATTGAGATAACCGTCCGTATCCTGGGCATCTGCAATGAAATCAATCAGGTTATCTGCAGTTTCTTCCAGCTGTCTGTCGGGAAACAGGGACAGGGAATAAGCAGCAGCTTCCAGCCATTTGGCAGCATCACTGTCCTGAAATACCATGCCGTAAAAGCCGTCTGCAGCATCTTCTCCGCGAAGGGCTTTCCCGGCATTGATAAAGTTTTGGATAACATGACTTTTTTCCGTATCGGGGGCCTGGTCGCAAAGTACGCTGTACTGGTAGGGAATCACCACATCCCTGATGAGTTTCTGGTATTTTCCGATAAAGCCGCCGGATTTGTAGGCTCTGATATTGGTTTGATGTTGTTTTTTCATCTGAGTAGTAACAGTCTCCTTTCCTGGTTTTGATAAAGTCCTTGACATAAGCTTATATATGTATTATGTTCTGTAAAAGATAGAAAATAAATGGATTATTAGCGGATTTATATGGAGAATTATCGTGAATGAGATTGTACTGAATAACAGTTCCATGACAGTTTTGAATGGCTGCGACTTATGTGCGGCTTCAGAAGCTTTTTTTCATGCGGACAGAAAGCTTGATTTTCATGTTTTGATTTATGTAATTGAAGGGGTAATTTATGTTACGGAGGATGGAGTAGACTATGAGGTTCATCCCGGGGAAATATTGTTTTTAAAAAGCGGAATACGACATTTCGGAAAAAGGGAAATACCAAAGGGAACAAGATGGTATTTTATTCATTTCTATTTTCTCGAAACACATGAGCTGCCATTATTTGTTCCTGACAGCAGCCCTTTTGTACAATACGAACCGGTCAAACTTGCAATAGCTTTACCCAAGAAACTGACAGGAATGTCAGAAAGCTCTATAGAACAGCAAATTCAGGCATTTATTGCATATTTTCATTCCGATGATAAGATGAAGAAGTGGAGTATTAACCTGCGACTATTTGACTTGCTTAGTCAAATTGCTTTTTATCATAATAAGGAACCGGAGGGGAGAAGTCTTTCTGATAAGATTTGCGAATATCTGAATGCCCATGGCTGTGAGCCTTTTTCTGCTGCCTTGTTGGAGCAGCATTTTTTTCTAAGCTATAAACATATGGCGGCGGTGTTTAAGAAGGAAAAACAGCTTACCCTTCAGCAGTATCATACCAGAGTACGTATGACGGAAGCCTGCAGGCTGCTGAGGTCTACTTTGATGTCAGTGGGAGAAATCAGCAAGGAGCTGGGGTATCATGATATGCTTTACTTCAGCCGCTGCTTTCATCAATTTGCGGGAGAGAGCCCTACGGAGTACAGGAGAAAGGTGAAGAGTTTTTATTAATTGCAGCAGCACTGGCAGCAGCTTTCAGATTTATGTTATACTGTTTTTAATAAGGAACAAACGGAGAAAAAGAATGCGGATTGCAATTTGTGATGATGAAGAGGTGCAGAGAAAACTGCTTGCAGGATATTTGCAGGAATGGGCAAAGGCGAGGGATATACTTCTTGAGACGGAATGCTTTCCCAGTGCGGAAAGCCTTGAATTTGCATGGGAAGATGACAGGGATTTTGACCTTTTGGTTCTGGATATTGAAATGGGTGAATTAAGCGGCATGGAGCTTGCCGGAAGAATCAGGGAAAAGAATGAAGAAGTTCCTGTTTTATTTATTACAGGCTATGAAAAGTATATGGCACAGGGGTATGAAGTGTCAGCCCTTCATTACCTTTTAAAACCGGTTCATAAGGAAAAGCTGTTTGCCGTGCTTGACAGGCTCCGGAAAACAAAAAAGCCGGAAGAAAAGTTTTCTTTTCGCAGGGAGGACAGTTTATTACTGCTGCCTGCTTCTTCCATCTGGTATGTGGAAGCTATGGGACATAAGTGTCTGCTGGCAGAGAGGGATTTAAAGCATGAAGTCCATATGTCCATTAGTGAGGCAGTTTTGCTGTTTGGGGGCAGAAAAGAATTGGTACAGTGTCATCGTTCTTATATTGTAAATCTGCAGCACGCATCCTCTATTGCTAAAACAGAAATTGTGATGGATAACGGAACAAGGATTCCCATAAGCCGCAGTGCCGGAAAAGCGGTAAATGAAGCTTTTATCCGTAATTATCTTAAGAAATAGGTAATTATGGAACGAAAAGCCGGGGGAATATTCGGATTGCTTAAGGAGGAAACAGAATGGCTTGGGAACTGCTTTTTATAACAGTTATATTGCTCGTTATAAACATGGTAATATGGCGTATCTTTATGCCCCGGTATGTGGACAGGAAAATTTCCCGGTTTCAAAATGAACTGGTGGACAGACATTATAATGAAGTGGAGACTATGTACCGGAAAATGAGAGGATGGCGGCATGATTATCACAATCATATTCAGGTACTGAAGGCACACATGAGCCTTTCCCAGTATGAGCAGGCTGAAGATTATCTGGACAGGCTGGAGGAGGATCTGACATCGGTAGATACGGTGCTGAAGACAGGAAATGTAATGGTGGATGCTATTTTGAACAGTAAGCTTACCATGATACAGGAAAAGAAAATAGCGGTAGATGCTACTGCCATTGTGCCTGAAGAGATTTCCATATCGGGAATTGATTTATCCGTGCTGATCGGAAATCTTCTGGATAACGCCATGGAGGCATGTATGGAGCTGGATGAGGAAAAGGAGCGTTTTATCCGAATTTACATTGACATTATCAAAAAACAGCTGTATATTTCCGTTACCAATTCCATGGCAGGAAAGGCGAAAAGAACGGGAAGTGGTTTCCTTTCCCGTAAAACCGGAAGTCACGGCTTCGGGCTTCTTAGAATTGACAGCATTGTGGATAAATACGGCGGTTTTCTGAACAGGCAGACAGAAGACGGTGTGTTTGCCACAGAAGTGACGCTGCCGCTGACCGGATAAATCACGGAAAATGCAATTCGTGCATGGTGGAATACCACTGGTGCACGAATTTTTTTATGCCCATAAACTGTGTTATGATGTTTACAGCTTCAGAAAATAGAAAAATGAGGGACAGGCGGTATGGAGAAAAGCAGGGCGGAAAGCAAAATAAAAGCAGAAAACAAAAATAAATCTGGTTTTTTCAGTAACATAATTTTTAATATGAGGTCAGCAAAGAAGTGGGATCAAAAGCTGTTCTGGTTTCAGCTTTTGGCGGTACCTCCAACTGTAGCTTCAGGGTGGATTGGAATCTTACTGCCTGCAGAGCTGGTAAGAGCGCTTGAAAGCAAATGGAGCATGGGGCAGCTGACAGCTTATATTTTTTTCCTGGCCTTTTGTATGTGGATATTGGAAATGATGATGGCGGGGATGATGGAATATCTGTACAGGAACGGATTAACGCTTCACTTGTATTATCAGAAATGCTGTTTTTCAAAGGTTATGAAGTTTGATTATGATATGCTGGAAGAGCCGGATTACCGCAGGACAATGGGAAATACCTGGAATGCCATAAGGAGCGGTTTTGGCCTTAGGGAAGCTGTTGTGGCTGTGCCTGAATCTTTGTGCGGGATGCTGGGAACTGTTTTTTATGGAATGATGATAGGGCGGAAAAGTATTCTGCTGGTGGTTTTACTTATCATTAATATGTCATTCGGTTTCTTAACTCTTTCGGTTATCAGGAAAAAGAATGAACAGCATCATAAGAAGCTTGGAGATGATACATCAAAAGCAGCTTACATCAGCAGGCAGTCCATGGAAAAATCAGCAGGAAAGGAAATACGCATTTATCAGATGGCGGACTGGTTTCTGGAAAAATATGATGAATGCCTGAAAGGGATAGACGGGATTCAGGGCAGGATTCATAACAATAATTTTCATAAAAGCCTGGCGGATGCTTTGGTTTCCTTTTTTCTGGAGGGTTTTGCCTACCTGTATTTAATTTTCTTACTGATGAAAGGGAAAATGAGGGTTTCGGATTTCGTATTGTATGTGGGACTTCTGGAGGGCTTTGGCAGGTATTTTGAAACCTTGATTCGTCAGGTGCTTTCTTTAAATTCCATGAACATTTCCATCAGTTATATCAGGGAATTTTTGAATCTTTCCGAAAGCAGGGAAAAAAACGGGGGCATCGGAAGTGAAAAACTGGAAAGGCTTAAAGAAAGCGGTATTAAGGTAGAATTGAAAAATATAAGTTATACTTATCCCGGACAAAGTGAGCCTGTTCTTTCCGATATTAACCTTGTCATTCATCCCGGTGAAAAGCTGGCTCTGATTGGATTAAACGGTGCGGGAAAAACCACCCTGGTGAAACTTCTTTGCGGGTTTTACCGGCCTTCTGCAGGGGAAATTCTGATTAATGATATCCCCGCGGAGGAATTTGGAAGAGAAGAATATTACAGCCTTGTATCCGTGCTGTTTCAGGACTTTGTCATGCTTCCCTTAAGTCTTGATGAAAATCTGACAGCCCGGCTTCCGGAAGAGATTGACAGACAGCACCTTACATGGGCACTGGAAGTTTCAGGCTTTGTGGAGAAATACGAAAGCCTGACGGAAAAAGGAAAGACCCTTCTTGTGAGGGAAGCCAATGAGGAAGCAGTGGATTTTTCAGGCGGTGAAAGGCAGAAGCTTTTATTTGCAAGGGCACTCTGTAAAAAAGCGCCGCTTTTGATTCTGGATGAGCCTACGGCTGCCCTAGACCCTATTGCGGAAAATGAATTGTATATGAAATACAGTGAAGCCTGCAGCGGAAGAACTTCCGTCTATATATCCCATAGGCTGTCCAGCACCAGATTTTGTGACAGAATTATTCTTCTTTCTAAGGGAAGGATAGTAGAGGAGGGTACGCATGATGAGCTTATGGAGAAAAAAGGGCGTTATGCTGAGCTTTTTGCAGTGCAAAGCCGGTACTATAAGGAGCAGGAAGAGCGCAGAAGATTAAGTGAAATTATGGAGGATGCTTTTGAACAGCAGGAGGAGACAGAAGGAGTATTTTATGAGCAGACAGGACTTTAAATATATATGGCTGTTATTGAAAGATATAGCAGGGAGAGAAAAGAAAACAATTATCAGCATTATCATTGCGTCAGTAACCGCAGCGGTTGCTCCCTATATCAGAATTGTCTGCATGGGAATGCTGTTGGACGGTCTTTATCAGGGCGCGGAATATGAAATGCTGTTTGGGTATATGGCAGCAGCAGTCATTTTCAGTTTTTTCTGTAAAATTCTGGAGTCCAGAACATCGGAATGGTTCTGGCAAAAAGAGGATTATACCAGAGAACTGGATTCGCGGGAACTGAACCGGAAAAGTTTTGTAATGGATTATGAGTATCTGGAGGATACTCATGTACAGGAACTAAGAACAAGAGCCTTTGCCCGGTCTTATTTTGGTATTCGGGGCTGGCTGCTTTTGCAGATGAAGGGGATCTTGAAAAATATTCTTTCAGTATTGATAGCCGTAATGATTATGGTACCGGTGCTTATGGAGACAAAAGCAGTGCATAATATGTCAGCTTTCAGGTGGGTGTCTGTTATGTTGTTTCTGGTAACCGGTATTTTGATATGGAAAAATTACAGAGCAGGAATCAATTATACGAGAAAAGCAGAGGAGATTCTTGACACATTGGATGGGATTCATAATAAAAGCAATTATTATCTGGATATACTTTCCGGTGTGGAATCGCAAAAGGATTTGCGCATCAACAGGCAGCAGGCGGCCATAGAAAAGGATGTGGAAGCCTTATTTCAGCGCTCCCGGGAAGGGGAAAAAAGTATGGGAAGGCTGTACATAAGAAGGCAGCTGACGGGGGTAACAATCTCAGGCTTAAGCGGATTTTTCATTTATATGTTTACCGGATTCTGGGCCTATATGGGAATGATAACCATTGGAAATGTTGTGACTTATGCATCCAGCATTGTGAAGCTGACCCATGGGGCTTCTGATTGTGCCGTAGGGGCAGGCCACATGAAATCAGTAGCCCTTTATGCCCGGGATTATATAGAATATATGAATTTAAAGAAGCGAAAGCTCGAAGGCACCATTCCCATGGAAAAGCGCAGGGATAACCGCTTTCAGGTGGATTTTGAGCATGTTTCCTTCCGGTATCCCGGAACGGATAAGGATGTAATTAAGGATTTGAACCTTTCCTTTGTGATTGGCGAGAAAATGGCGATTGTAGGGAAAAACGGTTCCGGCAAAACCACTTTTATCAAGCTGCTGTGCCGGCTGTATGATGTGACGGAAGGGTGTATTAAGGTAAACGGCATTGATATCAGAAAATACAATTATCAGGAATATTGCGCCCTTTTCGCAGTGGTTTTTCAGGATTTTAACATTTTTGCTTTTTCTCTTGGAGAAAACATAGCAGGAGCAAAGGAAGCGGAGAAAGACAGGGCTGCAGATGCCCTTACCCGGGCAGGCTTTGGAGGGAGGCTTAAGGAACTTCCGGACGGACTTGACACTTATATCGGAAAAGAATTCAGTAAAACCGGCGTGGCATTTTCCGGCGGTGAAAAACAGAAAATGGCTATTGCAAGGGCCATTTATAAGGACGCGCCCTTTGTCATTATGGATGAACCTACCGCCGCTTTAGACCCTCTGGCGGAATGTGATGTTTATGCCGGATTCGATAAAATGGTGGGAGAAAAGACAGCTCTTTATATTTCCCACAGGCTTGCCTCCTGTCGTTTTTGCCGGGATATTCTGGTATTTGACAAGGGGCAGGTAGTGCAGAGGGGAACCCATGAAGAACTGGAAAGCCAGGAAGGACTTTACCGGGAACTTTGGAGGGCACAGGCCCAGTATTATAAATAAAAGGTAAAAAATTTCTTTGATTAAGCTCTGTTACAGGGACATGAATCGTGATAAGATGATATCAGTACGGAATGAATAATACAAAGGAAAGGAACAGACTTTTTATGAATTTAATGACTGCCCCTATGGGCTGGAACAGCTGGGACTGCTACGGCGCTGCGGTCACAGAGGATATTGTAAGAAAAAATGCGGAGTTTATGGCGAAAAACCTCAAAAAGTATGGTTGGGAATATGTGGTTGTGGATATTCAGTGGTATGCTCCCAATGCGGTAACCCATGATTATCCCCCGTTTGATGATCTTTGTATGGATGAGTATTCCAGGCTGATACCGGCAGAAAACAGGTTTCCTTCTTCAAAAGGAGGAAAGGGCTTTAAGCCGCTGGCAGATTATGTGCACTCTCTTGGGCTTAAATTCGGTATTCATATTATGAGAGGCATGCCAAGACAGGCCGTCCACCGCAATATAGCCATTAAGGGCACGGACAAAACAGCAAGGGAAATTGCAAAAACAGCAAGCATTTGTCAGTGGAATACGGATATGTACGGCGTTGACCCCGCAAAAGAGGGAGCAAGGGCTTATTATGACAGCATTTTTGAATTGTATGCATCCTGGGATGTGGACTTTATTAAATGTGATGATATTGCAAGGGAATTTCCCCATGCTGAAGATGAACTGCTGCTTTTAAGCGAAGCTCTTCATAACTGTGGCAGGGACATGGTTTTAAGCCTTTCTCCGGGACCGGCTCCTTTGGAAAAAGCCGAGCTTTTCAAGCAGATTTCCAATATGTGGCGTATTACCGATGATTTCTGGGATAAATGGGAGCTTTTATATGATATGTTTGAGAGGACGGAGAAATGGTGCACCCATACGGGAGCGGGACATTTTCCTGATGCGGATATGCTTCCCATAGGGCCAATCAGGCAGGATTACGATAAAGGCAACTGGACGCAGTTTACAGAGGATGAGCAGATAACCATGCTTACACTCTGGAGTATTTTCCGTTCTCCTCTTATGATTGGCGGGGAAATGACGGGATTTGATACATTTACCATGAGTCTGCTTACCAATGAAGAGATTTTAAAGATGCATAAAAATTCCCGGCATGCCCATCAGGTATGGCGGAAGAAAACAGACGGCTGCGAGCATGTACTATGGACAGCGGTATCCTCTGAGGGAGGACAGTATATGGCAGTATTTAATGCAGGTGAAACAGACAGTGAAATTCAGATTCCCTTAAGCGACCTTGAAATTGATGAAAAAGTATCAGGCCGTGAATTATGGAGCGGTGAAAAGATAAAAGCGGAGGATTCGCTTTCTGTAAAGCTGAGAAGCCACGGTGCAAAAGCATTTTATCTGGATATTTGACAGTCTTTTGTGCCGCTGTTTGGAACTGGTATTTAATAAAGATATAAAAGGAGGTATTTCTCTTGATTGCACGAAAAATCAGACCTGAAGAACTTCAGCGTACGGAAGAGTTGTTTTCCATATCCTTTGATTCTTCCTACGATAATGAAGCTTCACCTATGGAGTTATATCAAAAATATACAGAAAATCCCACTTCACAGGAGCAGGAGCATTGCCTTGAGAGGTTTGCAGCCTTTGAAGATGATGATGCCACCATGATGAGCTGTTTTATCCTGCAGCCTTTTGAGATTCGCTTTGACGGACATAATGAGCCTATGGCAGGAGTGGGCGGTGTGGCAACGCTTCCCCAATACCGGAGAAAGGGAGGAATCCGTGCCTGCTTTCAGAAAGCACTCCCTTATCTTTATGAAAAAGGGGCGGTATTTTCTTATCTTTATCCTTTTTCCACGGCTTACTACCGTAAATTCGGTTATGAACTGTGCTCTAAAAGGCTGTTTTATACTGTTGCATTGGCGCATATTCCTGCATTTGAAGCGGATGGCAGCTGCTACCTGCTGGAAAAATCCACTGAAGCTTCAGCCATGGAAGATATCCCTTATATTTACCGGGCATGGCAGGAAAAATATAATACCATGGTGCTGGATACGCCTTATGATTTCAATTTTATAAAGAATGCAAATCCCTTTAAGGACCAGGTTTTTACTTATGTGTACCGTTCCGCAAAGGGGGAACCCCTGGCGTACATGACCTTCCAAAATAAGAGAATGGATGAACCAAGGAAGATAGAGTGCAGCAGGTTTTTCTATGTAAATGAGGAGGGCTTAAAAGGACTTCTTTCTCTGGCAAAAAGCTTTGCAAGTGATTACAGGCAGATTTGCTTTAATCTGCCGGCCGACTCCTGCCTGGAACATATTCTTCCGGAATGGTCTATGGGCGCTGTCAGCTGTCAGCTTTGTCAGGAGGGCATGATTCGTGTTATCAATGTGCAAAAAGCCCTGGAGGATGCGGCGTACAAGGGAAGCAGCAGCTGTATATTGAAAATAGAGGATGCTTTTATTGACGAAAATAACCGCACCTTTCAGATTGTTTTTGAAGACGGCAGGTGTAAGGAAGCGGCGTTAACAGACAGGACGCCGGATGCGGTTCTTTCCGTTTCGGCTTTTTCGGCTCTGCTTATGGGCGGCTATTATCCGGATGACATTGAGCAGTTTCCCGGTGTTCAGATAAATGACAATATTGAGTCTCTTAAAAAAGTATTTTACAAAAAGCCGGTTTATATTACTTCTTATTTTTAAGAAAGGATAAATGAATGAAGCTATTGATAAAGCAGCGTATTGTTTCCTGGTCTGATACTTATGATATCTATGATGAAAATGACAACAAAAAATATCTGGTAGAGGCAGACATTATTGCATTAAAGCACTGCCTTCGGGTCTATGACAAAAACAATCATGAAATCGGTGTAATCAGACAGAGAATGATGTCCTTTCTTCCCTGTTTTGATGTGGAAGTAAGAGGAAAAGCAGTGGGTACGATTCAGAAAAAGTTTTCCTTTTTTAAGCCTGAATATGAACTGGATTATAACGGCTGGAGGCTGGAAGGGGATTATCCGTGCTGGGATTATGATGTGTATGAAGGGTGCAGTTCCATTATTCATATTTCAAAAGAAGTGTTTCATTGGGGCGATACTTATGTGATTGATTTTGTCAATCCGGCCGATGAACTTTTGGGACTTATGCTGGTGATAGCGATTGATGCGGCTGACTGTATACATCACTGAAAAAAGCAATAGCCCGTTTGCGGTTTTTGTATTGAACGAAATATCTTAAAGGATTTTTAGAGGAGCAGAAAGCAGAGGTGATTGCCATGTCGATTTATGAATATAATGAAGAATATGTGAAACGGACATTGTTTGAGGATGGATACGGCAGGGGAGTTGCAGATGGCGAGGCAAAAGCACTTGTGAAAAATGTTGAAGCTGCCATGCAGAACTTTCATGTAAGTCTGCAGGAAGCATGTGCGGGGTTGGACATCACTATAGAGGAATATGAAAAGGCAAAGGAAGCCGGAGATAAAAAAATTACTTTGACAAAATAAAACGGTTTTGCTAAAATGCAGAAGATAAATCGTAAACGACACATGTATTACCTTAGGTATGTAAATCTGATTACGGAACGTATTATTCCGTAAGATTTATATCCCGAAGGGAGTGCATGTGTCGTTTTGCGTTGTCAATATTTATAGAGGAGTGTGGTTTATATGCCGAAGAATCAATTTGAAAGGATGGTTTTTGCCTTCCTTACCGTACTGGTAACAGTACATGCTTATGTTTTTTTCAGTCTTTATGTAGTCAATGGAAATGTTTTAATGTCAGTTACAGGCGAAAGCAGTGTAATAGGCGCTATTAACCGTCAGGGCGGTGTCTATATGTTTGGCAGGTTCCTTCCCATTTGGGCAGTTGTTATTGTTGAATTTTGTTTTGCTTATCTGTTGGAAGTAATTATGGGAAGTCCCTGTTCCTTTAAGCTGGCATCTAAAGTTTTTCAGCCGGGAGAAGTGCATCCCATGTTTTTTGAAACAGCAATTATCTGTGCAACGGTCGGATTAATGTGTCCTGCAATGAGTTTTATTGCCGCATGGCTGTATTATCCTTATTATTCGGGCTTTCATATTATAACGCTGCTTGCGAACTGGCTGAAACTGGTATGCTTTAATTTCCCGTTTGCCTTTTTTACCCAGCTGTTTTTCATTCAGCCTCTTGTGAGAACTGTTTTCAAGGCTTTGTTTGTACGGAAACAGGAAAAGGTTTGTTACTGTGAACGGAGTGAACAGTAATAAATGTTTTGGCCTGACTAAATCATAAGAGAATTTTTTCTTACATTAAAGTAAAAAAAATGTTAAAATAAATGTAACAGAGAAAGGCTCATGCAGGTAATTTACATGAATAAGGGGATTGTTTCATTCAAATTCACTGAATGCAGCAATCCTTTTTTGTATGTTTGAAGGAAAGGTAAAGGAAATGGATGAAAATAAGAAAAAAGCATTGGAAGCGGCAATTTCCAAAATAGAAAAAGATTTCGGAAAGGGCGCCGTAATGCGTCTTGGGGATTCCAATGCCATGGGGAGTGTGGAGGTTGTTCCTACCGGTGCTTTAAGTCTTGATATAGCGCTGGGGCTTGGCGGAATACCGAAAGGAAGAGTAGTGGAAATTTACGGACCGGAGTCCAGCGGCAAAACCACAGTATCCCTTCATATGGTAGCTGAAATTCAAAAAAGAGGCGGTATTGCGGCATTTATTGATGCGGAGCATGCTTTAGACCCCAAATATGCAAAGAATATCGGAGTGGATATTGATGAACTTTACATATCCCAGCCGGATACCGGAGAGCAGGCCCTTGAAATTGCGGAAATGCTGGTGCGTTCAGGTGCAATAGAAATCATTGTAATCGATTCGGTGGCAGCCCTTGTACCAAAAGCTGAAATTGACGGTGACATGGGGGATTCCCATATCGGATTGCAGGCGAGGCTGATGTCTCAGGCACTGCGGAAGCTGACACCGGTTGTAAGCAAGTCCAGGTGTATTGTTATCTTTATCAATCAGCTGCGGGAAAAAATAGGAATTCTGTTTGGAAATCCTGAGGTGACGACAGGAGGAAAGGCACTGAAATTTTATTCTTCCGTGCGTATGGATGTAAGAAGGATTGACCAGATTAAGGCAGGCGGAGAACGCATTGGCAACAGGACACGGGTAAAAGTGGTGAAAAATAAAATTGCACCTCCTTTTAAGGAAGCTGAGTTTGATATTATGTATGGCAGCGGAATATCCCGGGAAGGTGATATTCTGGATTTGGCAGCAGAAATTAATGTAATTAATAAAAGCGGTTCCTGGTATTCCTATAACGGCACGAAGCTGGCGCAGGGAAGGGAAAGTACGAAAGCTTATTTGTTGGAGCATCCGGATTTTATGCTGGAGGTAGAGAAGAAGGTAAGGGAGCATTATCATTTTCAGACAGAAGGAAGCGGTATTGTGGAAGTGAAGGCGGAAGAAGAAAATTATGATGATATTCCTGAAAATGTGTTGAAGGAACTGGAGAAGGAAGAAACTACTACGTTAGATGCCTACGGTGAAGAATAATCATTAATTTATGATTACCGGAAGAGTACGGATGTAAAAAGAAAAAGGAGAACAGGCAAGATGAAAATAATGAATCAGAAGGTGGAACACAGGAAATTCGGAGCAGGCACGATTTTTGCGTTAAAGGATGAAAAAGTTTATGTAACTTTCGGGAAAATATTCGGAGATAAATCCTTTCCTTTTCCCGAAGTGTTTGTCAGTGATATGAAAATGTGCGATGAGGATGCACAGGAAGAAATTATGGAAGATATCAGGATGATGAAGCAGAAGAAATGAATTATCCGGGAAGGGGATGTACATGGAAAAAAACGGCTATGTGATTACAAAGAATAACGGTGTTATGGCAGGCGCTGAGGCGAAGGAGTCTGAAATAGTAAGGGAAATCAGCTCTAAGGAAGAACTGGAGGAGCTTATAGAGAGGATTCCTTTTATACAGACAATTCAGGCGCCGAACAGTAAGGTAAGAAAATCCTTTTATCAGACAGCAATGGAAAAGTATGACGATTTGGAATGGGTCAGCATCATAAAGAGTGTACATCTGCGGATGGCAGAAGGGCGGTATGAGCAGTTTGAGGTGGATTATCTTAAAAAGGCAAGGAAATTTTTGTATGGCGAAATATCTGTTCAATTTGGAATACCCTTTGAAGGGGTGGAAAAATTCCTGAATGAAACCATAGAAAAACAGCTGAAGGAATTTTAATGGAGACTGTGAATTATGTTTCAAAAGAAGGAATATATATTTAACGAGAATATGGGAGTATGTATTGTGGCGGATATTGTAAAGCTGTCTGCCGATAAAAGCAATCCGGTTCTTTATTATGTACTGCGCCCTCTGAAAAACAAGGAAAAGGTGTCTTATATTCCGGTAGAAAATCATCAGGTGGTCCTGCGCAAACTGATAGATCCGGAGGAAGCCCGCCAGAGACTGATGCAGGGAGAAAAACTGGGGATTTTTGAAAAAGAGGAAGTCGAATTTGTTTTAAGGGATGATACGAAAGGATAATAAACTGCCTTCTTTAAAGCAGTTTATTATCCTTGATTGCGGTATGCGGTTTAGTAAACAGTTCATTGTATTTTATGGATATCAACTCCTTTTTGCTGCTGTAGTTACAGCATATCATAAGGAAAGGGAAGCTGCTTGATATTTTGAGTAATTACGAAAGGCGTTTTTGGTTGTGCAGGCGCCCCAGCAGCATAAGCAGCAGACAAAGGAATAAGATGATAATAAAGCATACACTTGTAATAAGTACGGCAAATTCCATAAAGCTGCGGGGGCCGTTTTTATATGCCCTGTTTAAAAAGGGAATTCCCAGCACAATGAAGAAATACCAGAAAACAGGAGGCAGGCACATACGGATTAGCTGCCGGCAGCAGTCAGAGGATTGCCCGGCCTTTTCCATGCATGGTTTTGAAAACCCGGCTTCATCAATAGCTGTTTTGGCAGGTGAGGAAGCTGTCTTTGGCAACGATGATATTTTCAGGGAAAAAGAGTCTGCCAGATGATAAATAATCAAAAGAGCCGTAAAGTATACCACTGTTCCTATTAATGTATGAAGCCTGTCCGGGGTCAGAATATGGCTGTAAAACTGCAAATCTTCCAGATAAAGGGGAATATAAACAGCCAGAATAATCCGGAGTCCGTTTACGAAAACAGTAATCGGGAAGGAGAAAGCAATGCTTCCCAGTGTCCAGAAAACACCCTTCATTTTCACGCGGTGCACGAAGGAAAAAACCAACATGGCAATGGTGATTATCATAAACTGGATGCCGCAGCAGGAAGGCGCAATAATATACTTTAAATTGTGATTTACGTATCCGGTGCCGGAGATATAAGTGAAAGAAATACCGCTTAAGATACTGACCCACCTTGTTGTGGGGGTCAGTATCCATGTAAGCTCATCACTTCCTGCTTTGCTGTAAAAGTACTTGAGCGTAAAAATCACAAGAAAACCTGTGAGATAAAATATGAAATTCTGTCTGATAGCTGTTTTTATATTTTTCAGGTCCATACGGGCTGCCTTTCATTCATGACAATAGAAAGCTCGCAGAGTGTGCTTTCTATTGTTTTGCGGCGTATTGGGTTAAAGAACCGGATTTGAATTTTTCTTTTTTCTGCGGTATAAAATCCTGATACCGAGCACGCCTGCCATAAGTGCAATGAGAAGTATGCTTTCAGGTTCGCAGTAAGCTCTGTAACCGCCGCCTACAGCGAGATTGGAAACCTGAAGAGGCAGCGGCAGCGCCTGGTCCACATCAGTGGCATCAGCTTCGGGATTTCTGATTACATCAATTACGGCAATAAAGGAGGTATAGGGTGTCATGATGCTGTAGTCAAGTCCGATTTTTGTCACTTCATCTTTTACAGAAGGGTCGTCCTTGCTGTAGCCGTAATCCATAAGTCTTTCCAGCCGGGTCCGCGCCCACAGATAGCTGACTGCATCATTTTCTTCCACCTTTTTAATTTCAGCAACGGAAAGCTCCTTCGCATAATCCTGATTTCCCGTTTTTCCGGTGATGTGAATGGTTCCGGAAGGTTCTCCCTTCCATTTCCCGAACAGGACAATAGGTCTTGCGGCAAAAAGGGTAGAGGGGACGGAGGGTTCCACATCATAGGTTTCAAAGCCGTCAAAAGTGACCTTGATATCGGTCATAAGAGGCGTCTGTATGTAGGTACGGAAACGCTGGGCTGTATCTGCGGCATCTGCCGAATCTGTTACAATGAAAGACTCTCCAAGTCCCGCTTTGGCAATTCCGCCAATCAGATAATCATTAACCGAACTCCCGATGCCGAAGGAAAAGAAACTGGCTTTATCCATATTTTCATTTATAATATCAAAAATATTCTGTTCTCCTGAAATGTAGCCGTCAGAAATCACTACTATGCTACGGGCAATACTTTCATCCGTGGGGATGGCAAGGGCATCCTGGAGGGCGGGAGCAAGGGAGGTTCCGCCGTAGCCCTCCTGCTTATCAATGAGCCTGATTGCCTCTTTTATATTTTTTTCGGTGGCAGGAACGGATTCCGGGGACATCTGGAAGGATGCGCCTGAAAAAAATATGAGGTTAAATTTATCGGTTTCTCTTAAATTGGAAACCAGATCCTGAATCAGAACCTTGGCAGTATCAAGGGGATAGCCGTTCATGGAGCCGGATACATCCAATACAAAAATATATTCCCGGGGAGGGATATCATCAGTCTCAAACCTCTCAGGCGGCTGGATAGAAAGCATAAAATAATTTTCCGTTTCTCCTTTGGTGAGGACAAGCCCGCTTTGTACTTCATCACCGGTCAGTTTATATTTCAGGATAAAGTCCCTGTTTCCGGCATAATCGGAAGGATTTGCCAGGGTAACTTTGGCTGCGGAATCACTGCTTTTTGAAATATTGATTTCGTGAGACTTACAGCCAAGCTCCGTAATGGGAACGCCCGTGGAAAGATTGACAGTGATGTTGTAGGTACCGGGAGGTGTTTCGCCCTCAGGGAGATAAGGAGTTTCCACCCAGGCATCTGCGCCTGAATTGCCGCTTTCCGAAGGGCTGGCAAAGCGGGGTCCCACTACAGTGGGAAAAATAAATTCATAAATGCCGTCTGTGGGATTAATCAGTTCCGTATAGTGAAGTTCAATGCGGGCAGTGTCTCCGGGCATAATGTTTGCCACATCCATGGTAAATACGTTGGGGCGCTGCTGTTCTAAAAGGGAAGCGCTTTTTCCTTCACTTTTAGCCTCTTCAAATTCCTGCTTGGCTTCTTCTTTTTCCTTAATCTGTGCGGTAACAACGTTATTGCCGATTTCCATTTTCATTCCATGGACAGTAACGTTTGAGGAAGCCGGGAAAACATAGCTGGCATTTATGGGATTTTGCCCTTCATTTGCGTAAGTCTGGGTTACATAGGTTTCGGCAATCACACCGTTTATATTGGTGGTTACGGTAGTATCCTTTAAGGGAAAGCGGTCTGTGGCAGAGTCGGGATTTTGAATCACAAAGTATGGAGCAAGAAGTTTGTCTGTCTCCTCCGTTTCGTCTTTGCTGTTTTTGGTTTGTGCATAAACAGTGGGCGAAGATACTGTAAAAACAAGTAATGTTAACAGGATGCATAGCCATTTTTTTCTCTTTTTCATAATTTTTTACCTCATTTGTTTTTTCGATATCATTAAGTTACAATGCGGTTGCATCAAAATAGCATCAAAGTTGTATCATTTTTGCATCATTTTAAAAATTTTTTGGAGTTTTAAAGCTGAAACGGCCATAAAAAACGTGCTGTGAAACGTATCTGAGTCAAGAGCAGGGAACGGTTTGGAGTGATATGCGGAAAGGAAAAGGTGAGAATATGAAAAGATGGATTCCAGTACTTGGTTTGATTTTATGTCTGAATTTATTTGCCGGATGCGCCGGGGAAAGCAGTGCGGAAACAAATACGGCGGAAGGCGGCGGGAGCATCATTATGGAACAGGAAAGGGGCAGCAGTGATGTCAGCCATACGGACGGTGAAGAGTCGGCAGCAGAACCGGCTGCAGCACAGGAGGAAACCAGTATAACTTGCCGTGTGATTTACGCAGGGGATTTGGCTGATAAAGATAATGGCATGCTGCTGCTTGCGAAGGAAGATGGAAATTCAGGAGATGTTTACCGGGTGGGATTAAGCAGTGTTTCGGTAATTGGTGAAAACGGAAATGAAATATCCGGTGATGAAATAAAGAGCGGAAGTATGCTTGAAGTTGTTTTTAATGGCAATATCGAAGAAACCTTTCCGGCAGAGCTTGGAGGAGTGACTGAAATCAGAGTAAGGGAAGGGGAATTTGATGATTTATGCAATTTGTATCTTAACGTGCTGGAGGACCTTTGGGAAGTGGATAGCGGGTTAAACAGCGATATTACTATGGCAGGAATGGATTTGTCCGGAACAAGTCTTTCTCCGGCAGAGCAGTCGGCTGTTTCATGGCATTTCGGTGAGATTCATGGACTGGAGATGATTCAGGGAACCTTTGAAGAACTAAGAGAATGGGGTTACATTGATAAAGATGAGCTTTACTTTGAGGACGGCTGTCTTTTTTCCATTACTGAAAAAGGAACAGAAGAAAAAGAAGGTGAAAGGGAAATTACCTTTGAAGCTGAAAAATGGCGTTCGGGATTGGGAGCATATTACTTTTTGGACTGCACAAGCAGACAGAATAAAACCGGTCAGTGGGAAATGTATGAGAGAGGGGCAGATGCGATTGCCTGATTTAACAATGAAACAGGTAAAGATAACAGGCGGGCAGAACTTTCACCCGCCTGTATTTGTCATTATGTCTTGAAGCGTCTTTTCAGCAACAGCGGTTATGTTTAGTTTGCCCTGATTTCCTGACGCATGAAAAAAACATAGGAAATGGCAAACATAATCAACATCAGCGCACACAATGCCGTCAGGTGCGGCCAAACTAAAAGAAGGCTCTGTCCCAGCGACAGGTATCCGGAAAGCGCACCTGACAGCTGAGTAACGGTAACTGCGTTAATGGAACGGATGCTGGGGCTTAAAATTGTGGAGGCCGCTTCACTGAACAGATAATAAGGAGATAGTCTGTTTAGATTTAGCTCACAATTATAGTTATTTAATTGATTGAACATTCCTTCGTAATTGTCCAATGGATAAATGGCATCTGCAATTATTCCTGCAAGAAGACTGACAAAAATTGCAGAAAACAGCCACACAGCAATAGTTGCCAGGGCGGAGGTGGCTGCATGTCGGCAGACGGTGGAAAAAAGAATGGATAAAGCAAGCCAGAAGGCGATGTAGATTATGGCAAAGCACAGATATACAAACAGCCTTCCCAGCTCTTCAGCCTCCGGAGGAATGCCGATTTGCAAAAATCCCACTGCACCAATCAGAATTCCGGAGGCAAATATCATTATAACGATGATAAAACAGCCTGCCAGAAATTTTCCGATAATAATGTTATCTCTGTAAACAGGCTGTGAAACCAGGCGGTTCAGTGTCCCCTCAGAACGTTCATTGTTAATGGCGTCAAAGCCCATAATCAGCCCGATAAAGGGTCCAAGCAGCGCCAGAAACGTATTGTAAGAGGGAATGGAATTAGCGCTTACAGTAAACAGCTTCAAAAAGATAAAGGAAGCATTTTCTTCCACGGAATCGGATATTCCGGATAATGCTGCATACAGCCCGGAAATAGTTATAATTATCATGAACAGAATAAGCAACAGCATCCTTTTGCTGTTGATGAAATCAGCAACTTCTTTTTCAAACAGAACCTTAAGCCCGTGATATTTTTTTCCTTTTGCTGCCTGCATCTGTCTCACCTGCCTTTTCAAAATATTGTCGGTAAATTTCATCCAGGTCGCTGCCTGCCGGACGAAGAAGCATAATAGTATAGCCGTTTTCCATAAGCAGCTTTGAAAGTTTACGCCGGATATCATAGCCTGACCTGATAACATAATATTCATTTTGTTTCTGCAATTCCAGAATGCCTTCCATATTATCCAGAAGATTTTTAAGTTTTACATTTTCAGGATATACGGACAATTCGATAGTATTGACCCCGCCATTGTTGATTTGCTGACCCAACTCTTCCAGCGTGCCGTGTGCCACAAGCTTTCCTTTGACGAAAATACCCATTCTGTCGCATACTTTTTGTATCTGATATAATTGATGGGAAGAAATCAGAAGCGTCCGCCCGTCTTTTTCTGCCAGTTCCCGAATCAGCGCCATCAGTTCACGTATACCTTCGGGGTCAATGCCGAGAGTTGGCTCGTCCATAATGATTACCTGGGGATTCTTCATTAGTACATCCGCAATGCCAAGCCGCTGTCTCATGCCCCGGGAATAAGTCTGCGTTTTTTTGTCCGCTGCTTTTGCCATTCCGACCCTGTTTAGCAGCCTGTCGATCTGTTCTTCCAAAGAAGAGCCGTCCAGTCCGTTCAATTTGCCGATAAAGCGCAGATTTTCCCTGCCCGTCATGTCAGGATAAAAGCCGACATTGTCAGGAAGGTAACCAACCTGTTTTTTAACTTCCAGGGAATTTTTGGTGCAGTCAATTTTGTTAATAAAAGCCTGTCCTGCATCCGGTTCCGTAAGACCAAGAAGCATCAGTGTGGTTGTGGTTTTTCCGGCGCCGTTTGGTCCGAGCAGGCCGAAAACTTCTCCCTTTTTTATTTTCAGATTCAGATTATCTACGGCTATCGTATCTTTATATCGCTTAGTCAGACCCTTAGTTAAGATGATGCTTTCATCGCTTTGAGTCAAAGTATCCTGTACGCTCATTTCCTACCTCCTGCCGTATTTTCTTGTAATATACCATAGGCCTGTCAGAACTCCGATAATGATGAGTACGGCCACAATGCCCCAGACAGTCTGGGTCTTTACGGTAATACGGAACTGGACAGAAGCAGACTGGTCCGAGGTATCGGCATTGATATAAGTGACATAATCACCTGTCAGGGCATCGGAGTCCGGTTTGATGGTTGCCTTAATTTCTTTGGTGGCACCGGCTTCCAGAGTATCAATGGTAGATTCGTTAAAGGTAACCTCCCATCCGGTAGGCGCATTAGAGGTAAGGTTTATGTTTTCCAAATCAATGTTTCCGCTGTTGGTCAGCCGCAGGGTAACGCTGGATTCCTTATTGGCATTGGCATCCAGGCTTAAACGTCCGTCCGAGGTGGAAAGTTCCAAATCGTAGGTGCCAAGGATTTTCACATTCAATGCGGTCTGCATGGTTTCCTTTGCGGAGACAGCAGAGCATTTGATTTCATATTCACCTGCTTCTACTTTTTCAGGCGGAGTAACTGTAATGGTAATTCCCTGGCTGTTTCCTGACTCAATATCAATGCTGGAAACCTGTGTACTGTCACTGCTGGACTTAAAAGCCACCTGCCAGCCTGAAGGTGCATCATAAGAAAAACTGTAAGTCTGATCGGTCAGCGTGTTGTTGACAATGGTAGTGGAATATGTAAAAGAAGTGCCAGACACACCTTCCTGCCGGGGATATTCTACAGTGAAATTACTTTCCCCGGATTCAAGCTCACTAATATTTAAGGTGATAGGCAGGGTATCTTCCTGTCCTTCATCAGTGGAGGCTTTTAAAATTATTTCATATTGTCCTTCAGGTGTTTCTTTGGGAACAGTTATCTGAAAGGAAGCAATGGCATTTTCACTGCGCTGGCTTGCATGGACTCTGTTTACTTCGTAACTGTCACGTTTAAAAAATCCGGTAAAACCTTCCGGCATGGATTCGATAGACAGGTTTACATCACTTTCATTCTGTAATGTGTTTGACACATATAAATTGAACGATAAAGATTCTCCCGCTGTTGTATTGATACCGGAGCTGTCCGTATACAGGGTCAGCCCTTCGGCAGCTTTAACGGAAAAGGTGTTTATAAAGAATATAAACAATACTGCAGCAACGGTTCCAAGGATTAAAAAAAGCCTTTTTAAATTGGTGGTAACATAAATTTTTTTGTACATCTTTGATTCTCCTTTTTGTATTTATTGTGATAGTTGACCGCCCAATACTGACGTGTGTTCCCGCCTCATTTTTCTTTTTTATAAGCATAGCGTTATTTTTTGAAATTTTAATGTTCTCTTAATGAAAAATGTGTGATTTTGGAAATAACAAATATTTTTTAAATTATATACAGTCCGGCAACTTATGAATGGTATGGCTGAACGGTTACTTTTGGAAATTGATTATGTATGCAGCTCTGAAAGGTAAAAATAATTCGCACAAAATTTAGAGGATTAACTGCGGACTCGAAGCAGATAGAGTAAAATGAAAGAAAAACTTTATCGCAAAGGAGTCCCTATGAGCAGAGAACGTGACCGAATCACTAAGAAGCTGGAAAAGAATCCTGCCCAGGAGTGCAATAAGATCCAGCAGAAATTTTATCCGGAATTGTTTTCAAAGTTTGACCAGATAACAGATCCAAGACACAGCAGTTACATTGATTACAGCAGCAAAGTAATGCTTGGAACAATGTATTACAAAGGCATTGCAGGAATTTCCAGCATGCAGGGGATGACCAGGGAATTCAATGATGAAATTGTGGCAAAAAATCTATACCGTTTTATGGGGAGCAATACAAAGAAGTATCTTCCGCATGCGGTTACAGTGAATGAATTTCTGGAAAGGTTAGACCCGGTGGAACTTGAGAAAATACAGTCAGATATTGTGAACCGGATGATCCGCAGGAAGACATTTGATGATGCAAAAGTTTTGGGGAAATGGCTTGTCCTCATAGATGGTACAGAGCTGGATGAAGGAAACACGAAGAAGAATGAAAACTATTTAAGCCGGTGCTACAACAGAGGAAAGGAAAACGAATTCACGAAGTATTACCGGAGCGTCCTTGAAGCAAAGATATATTTGGGAAATGATCTTGTATGCAGTATGGCGACAGAAACCATAGAAAATTCTGCGGAATACAATGAGAAAAAGCTAAGCGAAGAAGAAATCAAGCAGGACTGTGAGAGCAAAGCATTTGTAAGGATCGCAGCCAAGATCAAGAAGCGTTTTCCGAGGCTGCCGGTCTGTATCGTTGCGGACAGTCTTTATGTAAGCGAAAAAGTACTACAGCTGTGCAGGGATAACAGATGGGATTATATCATCCGGTACAAGGAAGTGCCCCATCGATGGAAAAGGAATATCAGGCAATCCCGGAGAAAAATAAAGCAGGAAAAGCGGAATATATCAATGGGGTCATCTTTGGGGGATAGGGATGTAAATGTTCTTAAATTTACTGAAACAAAGATAAGAAAAGGGAAGCCTGTCACGACAGAGTATGCCTGGATTACAAGTATGGAGATTAAGGATAAAAATGCGCAAAGGCTGGTCAAAGCCGGACGGTGCAGATGGAAAATAGAAAATCATGGATTCAACCGGCAGAAGAGATGGCAGGGGGATATAGAACATGCCTGCAGTTTTCATGAGCGTGCACAGAAGAACCATTACCTGATGGAACAGATATCAGACTTTATGAAGCAGCTGTATGAATATTTCTTTTTAAAGAAGAATGAGATAAGAAAAGTACAAAAAAATATATCTTCTGAGTTGTTAGCCAGCTTTGGACGGCAACTAACAGAAACAGAAGATATACCAGTTAAACTGAATGAAACAGTTCTAAACTGAATTAATTGTAGCAAAGAAGGTGATGCCTGCCAAGAGGAAAAGTGAAAATTTATCAACAGAATTCAATTTCAGGGAGGTTCCGCAAGCGGGGATTGTGGATAACCCGCCTGAAATTTAGGAAAAACCTTGAAAATTCATATTTTGTGATCTTGGCGGCTGCAAATAGAATTTACCTTTCAAAGCTGTTATGTATGAAAAAGACTTGCGTAAAATCATAAGTTCTGTTATTGTAAATACAAGTAAGCGTGTTTAATATTTCTAATTTCTGTAACACGTTCTTTGTCCCTTATGTAAAAGGGATATGATAAGTTTCATGGCTTATCGCCGCAGTATTTCAATTAATTCGTAACAATGGAAAGCTCACAGAGCTTGTAAGCGATGAAGGGGAAATCAGCCTGGCATCTTTTCGGGAATTTGCCTTTCAGAACTGAGGAGTCGAAAGGAGGAAGAATGCCTGTAAAAGAAGAAAAACAAAAAAGTGATGAACAGATTGAGAATATCAGGTACAGTGGAGCCATTCCTGCTGAAATTCTTAATGAACTGACACCGGAGATTATTGAGCAATATTTCATATGGGATGAAGTGACAAAGAGGGAACTGGAGCTTCATCCGTGGCTGATACTGCCTTTAATTAAAGAAGTATTTCATAAAGTATATCCGGAAGATGCCGAAATCAAATTGCTGGCCACGGAATATGTGGTCAGACGGCTGCATAAGGAGGGCTGCACCACTATCAATTCCATTTATGCCGATATAGCAGTCCAGATAGGAAACAGGGATATTTATCATCTGGAATGCCAGATGAAACAAAATAAAGAGATGGTGCTGCGTATGCTGGAATATGATATCCATATCGGGCTGGTACATGGAATAGAGCGTCCTCTGAAAGATATGACTGCGGATTTAAAGCCGGAGGTGATGATGCCGAGAAGTGTAATCCTGTATCTGGGTTATGCAGGAGATGTTCCGGCGGAAGAAGTCTGCCGTATCCGTTTTGCGGATGGAACATCCCATGAGTACCGTGTACCTGTTGTGAAAGTGCAGGATTATACGCCTGAGATGATTAGGAATAGGCACCTTAATATGCTGATACCTTATCTTCCCATACGTTTCGGAAAACATATTAATAAGAAGAAAGCCGGAATAAAAATACCCGCCTCTGAAACAGTGAGAAAAAATTTGACAGAATTTATACGGGAATGTATCATGATAATAGACCGTGAAAAAAGAAACGGGACACTGACAGATATGGCCGGGTAGGATATCATAGAATTCTTAAGTATAACCTGCGGATATCTGTTAAAGGATGAACCTGAACTGAAAAGGGAGGTGCATGAGATTATGGAACCGACTATCCTTTTGACCAGAGAAAAGGCAGATATTGAAATCAGGCTGACCAGAGAAAAGGCAGATATTGAAATTAAGCTGATAAGGGAAGCTGCAGATGAAAAGATTCAGCGGATACAAAAAGAAACGGACGAAACGATTCAGCAGATAAAAGAAGAAACGGACGAAACGATTCATCAGATAAAAGAAGAGGCGGATGAAAAAATTCAGCAGATGAAAGAAGAGACAGATGAAACGATTCAGCAGATGAAAGAAGAGGCAGATGAAAAGCAGGAAAGCTGCATTAAGAAAACTATTGAAAGGAATCAGCGAAATGGTCAAAGCCGTCAGGAAGTAAAGGAATGCATCAAAGAAATCTTTTCCATGAAGGAAAAAGAAGCTGAGGAAAAGATGAGTAGATACTGGAAAGGTTGATTTTCGTATTATTTCTTAAAAGCAAATATTGACGTATTAGTCCCGATATAAGGTAAGTAGTGTCTTATGTCGGGATTTTTGCGTTTGAAATACAATTATAAAAAAATTAGCACTCACCTATTGACAGTGCTAATAATAAGTGTTATATTACAACTAGAACAAAGGGGAGAGAAAAAATAAATACTTCAAATCCCGTATTATAATTTTTTAATGGCATTTATATATAAAGAAGAATGGAGGAATGACATATGTTAATGCCTAGCATTTTTGGAGAAAACGTATTTGATGATTTAATGGATTTTTCATTTCCTGAATTTCCTGATATTGATAAAAAATTGTATGGAAAACATGCAAAGAATTTAATGAAGACTGATATCAGGGAACTGGATGGCAGCTATGAGCTGGTGGTGGATTTGCCCGGATTTAAGAAAGATGAAATTGAGGTTCAGCTTGAAAACGGTTATTTGACCATATCGGCAGCCAAGGGACTTGATAAGGACGAAACAGATAAGAAAGGAAAATACCTCCGTCAGGAGCGTTTTGCCGGTTCCATGAGCAGAAGCTTTTATGTTGGTGAAAATGTTACCGAAGAAGATATTCACGGTAAATTTGAAAACGGTATTCTGAAACTGGATATTCCCAAGGTGGAGGAAAAGAAAGCGGAACAGAAAAAGTGTATAGCAATTGAGGGCTGATACAGCTGCCTGCCCCGGGATTGTCCCGGGGCAGTTTTATATAAGAAGGCTCACAAAGTGTGCGGATATCTGGCATTGCAGCCTTGGAAGAATGTGCATCTTATGCGGTCTGATATGTATATTCTTCTAAGGCTACAATAAAACCCCATAGGGAGGAGGTTGAAAGTAATGGGCAGAAAAAAAGATTATTATGAGGTTCTTGGCATAGACAAAAACGCAGATGAAGCTGCTGTTAAAAAAGCGTACAGAAAATTGGCTAAAAAATATCATCCTGACACCAATCGTAATAATCCTCAGGCTGAAGAAAAGTTCAAAGAAGCTACGGAGGCTTATAATGTTCTGAGTGATAAGGAGAAAAGAAAATTATATGACCGGTTTGGTCATGCAGCCTTTGAAGATGGGTTTAATGCGTCCGGCTTTAATGAAAATCCACGTGGAAATTATCAGGAGTTTCATTTTAATGGCGCTGATGTTGATTTGGACGATTTATTCAGCAATATTTTTGGTCATAAAGGCAGTTTCGGCGGAGGTCACTTTGAAAATCATTTTGGCAGCGGTTTTGGACAGGAAGATTTTTACGGAAGCTACGGAACCGGAAATGCTTTTCAGGGGAAGGGGCAGGATATGACGGCTGAAGTAGAGGTCGGCTTTGAGGAAGCGGCTCTTGGATGCGATAAGGTCATTCGTTTTCAGAATCCGGATGGAACACTGCAGTCTCTGGAGGTTCATATTCCGGCAGGAATTGATGACGGACAGAAGGTCAGGCTGAAGGGCAGGGGAATGCCGGGCAGAAATGGCGGAGAAGCCGGAAATCTTTTTTTGGAAGTTAAAGTCAGAAAAAGTAAATATTATGAAAGAAAAGGAATGGATGTCTATACTACCGTTGATGTTCCCTTTATAACAGCAGTCCTTGGCGGTGAAGTAATTGTAAATACACTTTATGGAAAGGTCAGCTGTAAGATAAAGGAAGGCACCCAGTCAGGAACGCAAATCAGGCTTCGGGGGAAAGGAATTGTTTCCATGAAAAATCCTGCCGTAAAAGGAGACCATTACGTAACAGTACAGATTCAGGTGCCACGGCATTTGAACCCGGAAGCGAAAAGAAAATTAAAGGAATTTGCAGATGCGGCAAAGGCTGCATAAAGAAATTTGCATTTAGGTTATTCGGTTTATAAAGTTTTAATAAAATTGTTAGCACTCTGTATTGACGAGTGCTAACAATGGTGTTATATTTTAGCTATAACAAGGAGGAAGATAATAATAGTCATTGAAGTTGCCGGGCATACTGTAGAAAAAGGAAATCCTGCAGTTCCGGCAGAGAGGAGTGCTTATGAACATAAATAAATTTACCCAGAAGTCCATGGAGGCTGTAGAAGGCTGCGAAAAGCTTGCATATGAATACGGTAATCAGGAAATTGAGCAGGAACATCTTCTTTACAGCCTTCTTACCATGGAAGACAGCCTGATTTTGAAATTAATTGAAAAAATGGAAATTAATCCTCAGTACTTTACAAATAAGGTGGAGGAAGCCATCAGCAAAAGAACAAAGGTACAGGGCGGTAAAGCGTATGTGGGACAGGACTTAAATAAAGTTCTGGTATCCGCAGAGGATGAACTTAAGGTATTCGGAGATGAATATGTGTCAGTGGAGCATTTGTTCCTTGCCATGATTAAGTATCCGAACAAAGCCATGAAAGAACTGTTTAAGGAATTCGGAATTACCAGAGAACGGTTTTTACAGGCCCTGCAGTCGGTAAGAGGAAATCAGAGAGTGACATCGGATAATCCGGAGGCAACTTATGATACGCTTGCCAAATACGGTCAGGAACTGGTGGAAAAAGCAAGGGAACAGAAACTTGACCCTGTTATCGGAAGGGACAGTGAAATCAGGAATATAATCCGTATTCTTTCCCGTAAAACAAAGAATAATCCTGTTTTAATCGGTGAACCCGGTGTAGGTAAGACCGCCGTGGTAGAAGGGCTTGCACAGCGTATCGTAAAGGGCGATGTGCCTCAGGGACTTAAGGATAAGAAGATTTTTGCCCTGGATATGGGAGCCCTGGTCGCGGGAGCCAAGTACCGCGGGGAGTTTGAGGAACGTCTGAAAGCAGTGCTTGAGGATGTAAAAAACAGTGACGGTCAGATTATTCTGTTTATTGATGAGCTTCATACCATTGTGGGCGCAGGAAAAACTGACGGAGCCCTGGATGCAGGCAATATGCTTAAGCCTATGCTGGCAAGAGGAGAACTGCACTGTATTGGTGCAACTACACTGGATGAATACAGACAGTACATTGAGAAGGATGCTGCCCTGGAAAGAAGGTTCCAGCCTGTTATGGTGGAAGAACCTACCGTAGAGGATACAATTTCTATTCTCCGTGGATTAAAGGAACGCTATGAAGTATATCATGGAGTGAAAATTATGGATAATGCCCTTGTCAGTGCAGCAGTGCTTTCCAATCGTTATATTTCGGATCGTTTTCTCCCGGATAAAGCCATTGACCTTGTGGATGAGGCTTGTGCACTGATTAAAACGGAACTGGATTCCATGCCTACAGAACTGGATGAGTTAAACCGAAGAATTATGCAGCTTGAAATAGAAGAAATTGCTTTGAAAAAGGAAGATGACCGTCTGAGCGGGGAGCGGCTTGAAGCGCTGCAGAAGGAGTTAGCTGAGCTGCGGGATGAATTCAGCAACCGGAAAGCCCAGTGGGAGAATGAAAAGTCTTCTGTGGAAAGGCTTTCCAGGCTTCGTGAAGAAATTGACTCCGTAAACAGTCAGATTGAGATTGCCCAAAGAGAAGGAGATTATACAAAGGCCAGTGAATTGAACTACAGTACGCTGCCCTCCTTAAGAAAGCAGCTGGAGATTGAAGAAGAGCAGGTAAAAAATAAGGATTTATCACTGGTACATGAAAGTGTATCGGAAGAGGAAATTGCCAGAATTATATCAAGGTGGACAGGAATTCCCGTAGCCAAGCTTACAGAAAGTGAAAGGAATAAGACACTGCATCTTGATGAAGAACTGCATAAGCGTGTAGTGGGGCAGGATGAAGGTGTTACCAAGGTAACAGAAGCCATTATCCGTTCCAAGGCAGGAATCAAAGACCCCACCAAGCCTATCGGTTCCTTCCTGTTCTTAGGACCTACCGGTGTAGGTAAGACAGAGCTCGCCAAGGCACTGGCAGCAGCCCTGTTTGATGATGAAAATAATATGGTTCGTATTGATATGAGTGAGTATATGGAGAAATACTCCGTATCCAGACTGATAGGAGCGCCTCCCGGATATGTAGGATATGAAGAGGGCGGACAACTGACTGAAGCAGTCAGAAGAAAACCTTATTCAGTAGTTCTTTTTGATGAAATTGAAAAGGCTCATCCGGATGTGTTCAATGTACTTCTGCAGGTGCTTGATGACGGGAGGATTACCGATTCACAGGGACGTACCGTAGATTTTAAGAATACTATTCTGATTATGACTTCCAATATCGGAGCCTCTTATCTTCTTGAAGGAATTGACCAGGAAGGTCATATTCAGGAAGAGACTGAAAAAATGGTAATGAATGACCTGCGTGCTCATTTCAGACCGGAGTTTCTGAATCGACTGGATGAAACTATTTTATTTAAGCCTCTGACCAAGGATAATATTTCAGGCATCATTAAGCTGATTATCGAGGATTTAAACAGGCGTCTTTCCGATAGAGAACTTACAGTGGAGCTTTCTCCGGAAGCTGAAAGCTTTATTGTGGACAATGCTTATGACCCGGTTTATGGAGCAAGACCTTTAAAACGTTATATTCAGAAATATGTGGAAACGCTTTCAGCTAAACTGATTCTTGCAGATAAGGTGGAGCAGGGCGGCACAATTCTGATTGCTTTAAGAAACGGGGAACTTACAGCGGAAGCAAAGAAAGCATAATAATTATTATTTTGTGCTGTCATTTTTACCCAAAATATACTATACTTAAAGGTAAGTACCAGAGATTATGTTTGGGGAGGCACAGTATGAGCTTATTTGCTAAAAAGGAAACCATGACAGAACAAAAAGAGCCCGGGGCACCTGAAGGGTTAAAAAAGGAAAAAACGCTGAAGAAACCCAAAAAAGAAGGAAAATCAGCGCAGCCCGAAAAAACTGAAAAGCCAAAGAAAGCTGAAAAAGAAAAAAAATCAAAAAAACTGAAAAAAGCCATAGAGCCCAAAGCACCGCAGGAAGCTGAAAAAGTGAAGAAACCGAAAGCTTCAAAGAAAGCCAATAAATCAGCACAGGCAGGGGCAAAAGGCAGGCATATATTGTTTGGAATTAAGAATAAAATATTTATATGCTTTATCATACCCATTGTTTTTATGATAGCTGTAGGATATATATCTTATTATTATTCGGCAGAAGGTTTAAGTGAGAAGTATAAAGAGGCATCCGAACAGACAGTTAATATGGCTATCCAGTACCTCGATACAAGCTGCACTTATATTCAGTCTGAAGGTATGAGGTATGCCTTTGACAGCGGCGTGGAAACCTATGCCATTGGAATGCCGGGGAAGAGTTCTGCGGAAGTAGTGAATTATATCAGCGATTTGAGGGTGATGCTTCTGGCTTCACAGACGGCAAATCCTTTTGTAAGCAATATACATGTTATTCCCAAATCGGGGATTCGTCTGGTAACCTCTGCTTCCTCTGAGAAATATGACGGTATCTATGATACTTATTATGCGGAAATGCTCAATTATTCCGAGGATGGGCGTAATATCCCCAGATGGGTGGAAGAACATCCTCTTTTGGATGAGCATTTAGGGATTTCAAATGAGAACTATTTTATCTCTTATCAGATTCAGTCCAGTCAGAAGATGGCGTATATTGTAGTGGATGTGAAGACAGATGCACTTCAGGGTATTCTTGAGGATATGGACTTTGGAGAAGGAAGTATTACTGGCTTTGTTACCGGCAGCGGAAAAGAAATGCTGAGTGAAGGTTCTGCTTTGGGAGAAGCAGACGGTGTTACGGAAGGTGAAAGTGTATTTGCCGGACAGGAATTTTATGCACAGAGCCTGGCTGACGGAGAAGTGAGCGGAGCTGTGGATGTGACATGGCAGGGACAGGATTATTTATATATTTATGCGAAAAGTGAAGTTTGCAATTTAACATTGTGTTCCCTGATACCGCTTAATGTAGTTACGGGGCAGGCTGAAAAAATTAAAACAATCACTATAACCCTTGTAATACTGGCAGGCATTATATCACTTCTTATCGGTACCATAATTACTTTTGGAATTCAGAAGAATATGAAAGGGATTTCCAAAAAGCTGGATGAGGTTGCAAAGGGCAATTTGACGGTCAGCGTAAAAGCACGGGGCAGGGATGAGTTCCAGTCACTGGCAACGACTGCTACCAATATGATTCAAAACAATAAAAAACTGGTACTGAAGCTGTCAGGAACAGTACAGCAGCTTGAAAAGTCGGCAGGGGATGTAAATGATGCTTCCGTTGATATCAATAATTATTCCGCAGATATAACAAGGGCAATTGATGAAATCAGCGAAGGAATGTCCAAGCAGGCTGAGCATGCTCAGGAATGCGTGGTAAAGACAAGTGTACTTTCTGAGAAAATGCAGGATATCAGCAGCATGGTGGAAGAAGCTGAGTCTTTGGTTGACAGAACGGAAAAGATGATACAGCAGGGTACGGAAATTGTAAATGCTTTGGGAAGCCGTGCCAGAGAAACTTCAGATATTACTGCGAAAGTCGGAACCAGCATAGAAACGCTTAAGAAAGAATCAGAAATTATCAACGGCTTCGTAGAGACTATCAGTGATATTTCAAGGCAGACCAATCTTCTCTCCCTGAATGCTTCCATAGAAGCGGCAAGAGCAGGGGAAGCAGGACGAGGTTTTGCTGTTGTAGCAGAAGAAATCCGTAAACTGGCGGATGATTCAAGCAAGGCGGCAGATGAAATCCGCAATAATGTGGCGAATATCAGCGCGCAGACCTTAAGCAGTGTTAAAAGCGCCAAAGAAGCGGAATCCATGGTTTCACTTCAGGCAGAGGCTGTGGATGAGGTTATCAGCGTATTCCAGGATATGAATGCACAGATGGCAGATTTATTTACAGGAATGAAAAGAATTGCGGACAGTACGGAATCAGCAGATAAAGAGCGAAACGATACCCTGGATGCAGTTGAAAATATTTCAGCTATTATTGAAGAAACGGCCAGCGGTTCAGCCCTTGTTCATGAGATGGCAACTCAGCTGCTGAGCAGTGTGGAAAAGCTGAATATGACAGCTAAAGTTCTTGATGAAAATATGAACGGATTAAAAACTGAGATTTCAGTGTTTAAATTAGACTGATATATTTAATTGATTGGCTGAATATTGAGAGCATGCAGGCAGCGGCACCGATTCGCTGCCTGCGGAAATGATTGCATTGTTATTTTCAGATTAGTAATTGATAGAACCGGAATTTTAGGCTATACTAATTACCATACGATTATGAAATGACTGGAAATAAAGGAGCAATCTATAAGTGGATATTCAAATAAATGACGAAGAGGAAATAAGAGCATGCCGCAGGGAGCATATCAATGAAATGAAACGTGAGAAGGAAAAGCAGAGGATGCAAAGGGAGCGTTTCAGGAAAGCAGCTCCATTTGCGGCGGCTTTGATTTTCCTGGTATTTGCAGGAGTTCTGGTTTTGCCCGGACAGTTTAGAAAAGATGCGGGAAATGCGCAGACGATAGAAAGTACAGACAATGCTTCAGACATGGAAAATGCATCAGACACTGAAAGTGCAGCAGAAACCGGAACAGAGACGGATGCAGTATTTCCGGTAATCAGTATAGATACGGAGCCTTTGCAAAGCCTTGCGGATGCAGCACTTTCTGTTGGTGCTGTTCCGCCAAAGATATATTCGGCGGAAGCATCTTCTGATGTTCTGCAACTGTACGACAGCCTGAAATCAGGAGATACTCTCTATAGTGAGAATGTGGTTTTAGTTGATTTAAGTGAAAACAGCATTGTGGCTCAAAAGGGCGCTTTTGACAGAATCAATCCGGCTTCCATGACGAAGGTTCTTACTGTTTTGGTAGCTGCGGAGCATATAAAGAATTTAGATGATACCTTTACGATGACACTGGAAATTACGGATTACGGTTATATGCATGACTGCAGCAGCGCAGGTTTTGAAAAGGATGAGACAATTACAGTGCGTGATTTGTTTTACGGAACGGTGCTGCCATCCGGTGCGGATGCGGCAGTGGGGCTTGCCACTTATGTGGCAGGGAGCCAGGAAGCCTTCGTGGAGCTGATGAATCAAAAGCTGGAGGAACTTGGGCTTGCCGATACGGCGCACATGACAAACTGCGTGGGTATTTATGATGAAAATCATTACTGCACCGTTTATGATATGGCAATGATAATGGAAGCAGCCATTGACAATGACCTTTGCAGGGAAGTTTTGTCAGCTCACATTTATACTACATCGGAAACGGAGCAGCATCCGGAAGGAATTGAACTGTCCAACTGGTTTTTGCGCCGTATTGAGGATAAAGACAGCGGCGGCGAGGTAATCTGCGGAAAGACCGGCTATGTGGTACAGTCTAAAAACTGTGCAGTAAGCTATGATGTGGATGAAAACGGAACAGGCTTTGTATGTGTGACTGCCGGAGCAGGCAGCGTGTGGCAGTGCATTTATGACCATGCCGGATTATATAAGCAGTTTTCCACTGCTGCGGAAGGAGGAACAAATAATGATACCCAGTGACCCTGATATGCTTCTTAGTTATGTAAACTTAAAACTTCGCGATTATTATTCCAGCCTGGAAGCTATGTGCGATGATTTGGACATTAGTGCCAGGGAAATAGAAGCGAAGCTGAGCAGTATTGGTTATTCCTATGACAGCCCAAAGAATCAATTTGTCAGCATAAATTCCTGAAGATAAAATCCAGGCGGGAAAAGCTTTACCATGCTACTCCCTATAGTCATTTCTGATAAATGGCTTATCAATTTTGGTGTCAATTAAAAGCCTGTATTTTTGAGGATGCCGATATGCATTACCGTGCACTTCATTCTCACGGTAATTGCGGAGCTGCTCCAAATTAAGTTCAGCAATATAAATTCCTTCTTTACCATCTGCCTGCAGGATGCAGGTATCCCTGGAGCCGCTCGATTCGGGGAGATAAGCTACACCATCAAAAACACTTGAACCGCCATTACAATCAGGTACTGTTTCAGGATAGTTGCAGGTTGCAATAGCTGACATATTTTCATATGCCCTGGCACGTAACTGAGAAAGACGGTTTATTTCCATGGGGCAGGCATTAGGTACAAGAATGAGCTCTGCGCCTTTAAGCATTAAAATTCTTGCGCTTTCAGGAAATTCCCTGTCAAAACAAATCATTGCACCGACTTTTACTTCACCGCAGGCTGTATCCAGCGCAGTAACATAAAAGTCTTCACCAGGTGTCAGGTTTCGTTCTACGTCAAAATCGCAGGTATGTACCTTTGCATAGGTAAATTTCCGTTCTCCGAATCTGTCGAACAGGACAAGTGAATTGCGGGGGCCGCCTTCATGTTTTTCAAGCAAAGTGATGCCGATAGCCATGCCGAGCTCCTTTGCAAGACTTCCAAATGTATTGATAAAATCTCCGCTTCCGGAAATTGCTTCAGCCTTCCAGGCTGCAGCAGGCCGATTGTAAATGTTATATCCGTTGCTCCACATTTCAGGAAATAATGCGATATCAGCATTCATTTCTTTTGCTTTTCTGCAGTATTTAATTCCCTTTTCAAGGTTTTCTTTTAAAGTATTGCAAGGTGCAATTTGCAGCAAGGCTATTTTTAATAAATTCATTTTTGTGTGTCCTTTCTCTTTTGGGCTTACCGCAGTTTTCCACAGTTATTTTATAGTATAGGGATAGATTTCAATGTCGTAATAGTTTGCAGTAAAAGATATATAATCGCCTTTTTGCTTTTTTGAAGATATCGCATTAATATCAAGCATATCTATCCAGTCTGTTTCAAAACGCAAGTAGTAAACCTCATTATCGAGACCCTCACAAACACCGCCAAATATAACACCTGCGTTGTCAGAAGATACAAAAGGAAATTGTTTTTCTTTTGGCTGAATGTGTGCTTCATGAGGGAAATTTATACTTAACTCGACATGATATTTATTACCAATAACGGGATTTTCTGTATTTTTCCATATACCCTTAATTGTTCCAATGGTAGTCTTGCCAGTAACAATTGTCAGATTTTCCTGATATTTAGCTTCGTTTATGACTAATCTCATTTTTACTGTCCTATGCAGCTTCAAAGTTGTTATTTTCTAATTTTATAGCTGATTATGTGTATGTGTCAATAAATGGTTATAATTCTTTCTTACCGCCTTTTTCCGGCTTTGATAGTATATGATTTGTTTTCAGATATTTTTGATTCATGATATGAAAACCATTCCATTTAGATAATTTATTGGATTTCTATAAAACTGGTCTACAGAAAGATGAAATAATTCAAGAAATGCTTTATGGGAAATTCTCTGCCTTGCTTTAGAAACAGCCTGTTTGGAGACAAAAGACAAATCCATGGAAAAAAGTGAATCCCGGAGTTGTGAATAATTAATAGAAATGGATTTATGGGCAGACTGCAGAATGAAGTAGATCAGATTAGGGAAAGACAGTTTACCTGAACGAGAAAAAGAGTTTTCAATACGGTATTTTTGAACAAAAGCGTTTGAGTTAATTTTCTTGTCAGCATTTTGTAAAATGGAAGATAAAATTTGATTTGAATTCATAAAAGCACCTCGCATTGTAAAGTAATAATCAATGCGAGGCAACATTTTTTGATGAATTTGTCAAGTGTTTTTTTTTTCTTTTGTGGTATTTGGTTTAAGTTGACGACATTGCCCATTTTACGAGTGGTGGCGACTTAGATAGTTATTCTTTTTTCAGTAACTTGTTGATTGTATTATCAACCGCCTTGGAATGCAGGTATGGTTTCCTTTCATCAGTCAAACCCAGTAAATAATCCACGCTCGTATCATGAAAAAGAGCAAGTTTAATTAGAATATTAGTAGGAATATCATTTTCTCCTGTTTCATACTTGGAATATCCTGTCTGTGACATTCCCAAAACCTTAGCTAGCGTTGTCTGCGAAATATCTTTATCTTCTCGTAAATCACGAATTCGCTTATACATTATGTCACCTCGTTAAAAGTATATCTAACCTGTTTTAGATTATTGACTTTTAACCTGAAACAGGTTAAAATATTAAAAAAATTATGAAAGGTGACAAAAATGAAAAACAAATTTGTTCTTTTATGCTTTTCCCTTATGTTCATTTTTTTATATGCATGTGGGGAACAAGAAACTGACGTTGAAAATGATATGGCAAATACAAAGCAGGAAAACGCTGTAGCAGAAGAAACCATTCAACAAACACAAACTTCTGATAATGAGTTCAGTAACTCTGCACAAAATATAGAGAAGGAACAGGAAAAAACAACTTCAAATCAGGATCCGGTACCTGCAATAAAGAATATGATTATTTCTAGCTCTGATTATGAATACGTTTTTTCTGATATTACAACTATTCGAGGAGATGAATGCGAAATCAACAACATATTTGGCTTTAATCTGCCTTCAGGAGACTGGTATTTATACGGCTTCTCCGGTTTCAATCATGATGACCCATGGAATTCTCGCGTTAACTATACAAATTACGGAGGTAACGCCGAAGAAAAACTTGCCGACAGGCAAATTGACTGTTATCAGTCTCTTCGCTTCGCAAGTGGCGAAATAAATTATGATCCTTGTCTCCATATCGCACTTGCATGCGAAAATGAAATTTCTGCCGCTGATGATCAGATTAAGGATGTTACTTATCTAAAGGAATTTCTTAAAAATGATCGTTATCCTGAAAATGCAAGTATCGATTCGCTCTATTATGAATTACTCACACTTGAAAAAAAAGAAACCCTTGATACCAGTTATGGAGTCGCACAGATTATTTATCAGGTTACTTCTCATAAGATAAATGACAATACCTATTATGAATCAGAACGTGAAATTGTGCTATTACACCTTACTGATTTTCATGATCTGGTTATTTTTGATGATACTACTAAAACGGCTGTTCCTGCTGTCACATATGATATTCTGATAGAATACCAATATCCCAAAACTGAAAAGGCAGGTGGATATCAACATATATTAGTTGATATGCTTCCCCAGATATTGAACAAAGATTAAATAATTTTTTCTGTCGAAAGATTGAGTATCACCAGACAATACTTCTTCGATATGATAAAATGACTTGCAAAGAGCATCGGCGTTTAATAAGAAAATAAATGCATGGAGAAATTTTACAAGCATATAAATAGAATAAGGTTCCGGAAAGAAAATATTTTATGAATTTAAGAAGAATTTTTTCATGTATTATTATACTGATATTCCTTGCAATTATGTGTATAATCGGGTATTTCAATCAAAATAGTGTTTTCACAATGGGAAAGGCAGTCAGTGATCAGGACAGCAAAAAGATAGCACTGACCTTTGACGACGGGCCGCACCCTTATTATACAGAGCAGCTTTTAAAGGGGCTAAGGGAGCGTAATGTAAAAGTAACCTTTTTCATTACAGGGCAAAACGTAGAAGCGTACCCTGAAATTGTGAAGGAAATTTATGAGGACGGACATCTGATCGGTAATCATACCTATAACCATACCCAGCTCACCTCCGGAAATGCGGAAATCTTTAAGCAGGAGATTGTTAAGACCAATGAAGTGATCAAAGAAGTGACAGGTGAGGACACAATTTACATTCGTCCGCCGTATGGGAGCTGGGACAAGGAATTTGAAAAGGAACTGAATATGTTTCCGGTTCTCTGGACGATCGATCCCTTTGACTGGTGCAGCAGTGATGTTTCCTGCATCGTGAATGCCGTCTGCGCGAAAGCTAGTGAAAATGATATTATCCTTATGCATGACCAATACAAAACGACTGTGACAGCGGCACTTGAAATTGTGGATAAGCTGATGGAGGAGGGCTATGAGTTTGTTACGGTAGACGAGCTGTTGTTTGATTAGTGTTTAATGATAAAATTGATAGTTTTATAAAAATTTCAGAAAAGCAGGACTTGCCCAATGATGGAAAAACGCTTATAATTATGGAACAGACAGGTTATTTTTCTGCTTGACGGGTATTATACTATCTATACAGATGTGCTGAAAGGTGGTATAATATGAGTAAGAAAGAGGATGAATTGAAACATATAAACAAGGAGGAACAGGCAATGAGCGCAGTTATAAATCAGGCAAGACCCTGCACAATTTCGGAATCCATCATAGAGTCCTGCAAGGAAGTGAAAAGTATGCGTGAAGGCAGGACTCCGAAGCGTTCTTTGAGTGAATTGTTTGCAAATATTGAAAAGTGGAGCAAAGAGGAAGAAAAATAGATGTACACAGTCATACCCACCGAACGGTTTGAAAAGGACGTAAAGTATTATATTAAGAAAAAGGGTTTCACACATATCGGTGCAGATATTAAAGTCATAACGGATGAGTTGGAGAGGGGAAATCTGGTGGGAACGGAAATTCCTGGCTTAAAGATACCAACGGACGGACATACTTTTAAGGTGCGGTCTGCAAACACGGACACCAAGGTGGGACAATCCAATGGTTATCGGATTATTTACTATGCAGTCAGGGATGATGAGGAAGTGTATTTGCTTACTATTTACTATAAAAAAGATGATAACCGGATACCGACTAATCAGGAAATCATTGAGCTGGTAGAAACCTATTGTATGTAATAAAGAGCGAATAAGCAGTGGTGAGAGTCATCTGATACAGTGTAAAAGTTGTATCGGATGGTTCTTTTATGTTCAATAAGACGGTTCGCAAAGTGTACTGCCGGTTGGTTAGTATTAATGATGGGTTTGACAGTAAAGATTTTTTCGGGCAGACGGGTGGAATGGATGTAGCTTTCAAGAATTTTATCTATGAGATGTATATCAGAGATTTATCTGAAAAGGTAAAAAGCGGAGTTACAACCTGTATGAAGCGAGGTGAATATTACGCAGGCTGTATTGTGTATGGCTACCAAAAGTCGTCAGATGGTAAAAGAATGGAAATTGACGAGGGTGCTGCAGTCACGATACGGCGAATTTTTCAGGAATTGGCAGATGGGAAAGACGCAAAAACTCTGGCGATTGAACTAAATGCAGAGAGAGTGCAAACCAGACTAACCTACAAGCAGGCAAAGGGGGAGCAACTTAACCGGCATTATAAGGCAGATATATGGAATCGTAACAAGATACATTCCATTATCCATAATCGGGTATATCAGGGAGACATGGTGTATCGAAATGCTGTCCGTGCCCAAGCTGGCTGTAAACGGAAGGTAAGACAGCCAGAAGAAAAATGGCTTGTGATATCGGATCATCACGAGGCGATTGTCAGCCGGGAAATTTTCAAGAAGGCAAATGACAATATCAGAAAAGGAAAAGTAGCAGAGTATGACCGTTCTGCTGTCCGCCGAGGGATTGTCTTTTGTGGATGCTGTGGGAATAGGTTAGAACTGAGGAAAACCAAAAGCCCCTATTATCTATGTAAGCGCAGAAATTTGCTGGATAATGTAAAGTGCAATGAATTGCGAATAGAAAAAGAGCAGATCGAGCGGACTGTATGGACTATCTGGCAGGAACATTGTCGATTGTTTGCGACAGTTTCTCTCTCACAGTTCTTTGAGAAGCAGCAGGAGAAGTTGAGAAAGCAGGAAAATATACTGATACAGAGATTGGAGCGTTTCCCTGCTGAAAAAATAAATCTGTATGAACAGTTCCGTTCAGGCATGGTAAAGCAGGATATGTTCTTGAAAGAAAAAGAACAGTTGAGCCAGCAAGAAGTAATGGTACGGAAAGAAATAGAGAAAGTTTCCGAACAGATTGATATTCAGAAGAAAAAACAAAAGAACTATTGGAGTGTTGCTGATCTTGTGGAAAGGTATGGAACAAGCGAAGCATTGACAGAAGAATTTATGAGGGAGATGGTGGAGAAAGTCATAGTATATGAAGATAAGCGGATAGAGATTATTTGGAAGTATCGGGAAGAGTTTGATGAGCTTATAAAGCTATAGAAGTAAATGGATGATATAAGACGATGCATATTGGATGTGCACCGTCTTATATTTTTCATGGTAAAGGGTGGATAAATATGGTAATATTACGATAGATAAAAAGCATAGTGGAGGATAGCAATATGTATATAAAGAACATCCATATTGAGAATTTTCGTAATTTTAAATATATTGATATACCTATAAAACAATTTACTATTATAATAGGAGAAAATGACTCAGGAAAGTCAAATTTACTGGATGCAATAAGGTTAGTTTTGCATAATAATGGATTGCAATATTTTTCTCGTACATTAGGAATTACGGATTTAAATGAAGATGCTTTAGATGAATTTTATGCTTTTTTGAATGAAAATGCATCAATTATTGCTAAATCTTTAGATGATAAGGAGTTTATGAAAGGAGTCTATGAGAAGATACCGACTGTCAGAATAAGAATAACATTTGATGATGCAAAGAGTGAATATCAAAAGCAGTTACTAAAGGATTGGGTAAATATAGATGATGAAGATGAAATATCGTATGATATAGAATATTTATCGGCACCTGTTAAACAAAAAGATTTTATTGAAGAGTGTCTGTTTTTACAGGAAAAAGTAAAAAGATTCATGATACCAATAGAAAAATATGAATACAAAATATATTCTGTAAATAATGGAAAGGCAATTAATAAGGATAAAGCTAAAAACTTTAATGTTAGTGTAATTGATGCGGATAGAGATACATTTTCGCAGAGCGATAAACAGAATTCATATAGATTAATAAGTTCATTGATTACAAAAAGTATTACGAGCGAAGATAGAGTTAAAGTAGAAGAATCTTATAATAGTTTTTTTTCAGAGATACAAAACATACAATCCTTTAAACAAATTTTCAATAGAATGAAAGATAGTAGAAAATTTGAAAATATTCAAGAATATATTGATGAAATGCAGCTTATTCCCAATTTTCCTAACCTAAAAAATATATTTTCTAATATAAATATAGGGATTGGAGATGAGTTTTTGTATCAAAAGGGATTGGGAACTAGAAATTTAATGTATTTGATTTTACTGTTTAGCTATTTTCAAGTTAATGATAAAATATATAATTTTTTGTGTATAGAAGAACCAGAAGCTCATTTATGCGTGAATAACTTTAATTTAATTTTGGATTTTATAAAAAAGAGTGTTGAGATACAAAATGATTATATGCAATTACTAATAACATCCCATAATCCGAAAGTTATCAATAAGCTTAAGTTAAATAATGTAGTAATTTTAAAAAATGGTAAAGCGATATCTTTACAAGATGTAGATAAACAACTTGTTAATTATCTGGCAAAACGTCCTAATTTTGATATTTTAAAATTATTGTTTGCAAAAAAATTGATTTTAGTTGAAGGATCAACAGAGGAAATGTTCATAAATACTCTGCTAGATAAGGAAAGTTACATTTTGAATGAAATAGAGGTTATTGCAATTGGGCAAAAAGGGTATAAAACTTTTTTGGACATATGGCTTAAAATACATAAAAACGATAGCACAAGTTGTATAGGGATAGTAAGAGATTTTGATAATCAAAAAATTGCTAAACAAGAACATAACAAATATGACGAACAAAATGAAAATATTTTTGTAAGGACAACGGAAAAGTACACAATGGAAGATGATTTGGTGGCAACTGGAAATAACGAGGAGAGAATAAGAACTCTGTTTAAAATTGAAGGAGATGTGTCTGATTTTTTAAAAAATAGTAAAGCTGATAATATGAGACTTATATGTGAGGCAATTAGTGAAAACAAAATTGAAATTGAAGTACCAAGTCATATAGGAGAAATCATAAAATGTGTAATGGAGTACTAAGCCAAATTCAGGTTGCGGGAGCCGGGGCTGGAAAAACGTATTCTCTTGCAGAAAAAATTTTGGATAGATATGAGACAAAGAATAATTTTAAGAACATATATGCGCTAACCTATACAAATTATGCGAAGAAGAATATTATTTCGAGAATTATGGAGATAAATAATGGGTATATTCCTAATGATATTAGTATTGAAACAGTGCATAGTTTTTTGTTGAATGAAATAATTTATCCATTTAATAAATTGTATTTTGGAACAACTTATTATAGGGCTACATCTATTCAATTGTCAGATAAGATAAGCCTGCAAAAATACCAGTTAAATCGTTTGAATCAGAAAGGAATAATACATAATATCCAGGTTTTTAATAAAGCAAAACAAATGATTGTATGCAGAAAAGGAGAAACAAAGAAACTTTGTGAAAAGAAAAAGTTGATTGTTGATTATCTGGTTTCATCAATAGATGCTTTATTTATTGATGAAGCACAAGACTTAGATAATGATGCGTTGAGTTTGTTTGGAGAATTAGGAAAAAATATTTATTTATACATGGTTGGGGATTCAAAGCAGGCAATTAAGTATCCAAATGCATTTAATGAGTTTGTAAATAAGGTGCCAAGTAATAATTATGAAATATTGCCAGTAAATACAATTACTAGAAGAATACCTGAAAGGCATTTAAGAGTGTCTAATTTATTTTGCTCTATAGGGGAACAGCAAACAACTATAAGTAGAGTACTGGGAAAGATTTTTTATGTATATTTTACAGATAAAATGTTTGAAAAAGTATATAAATTATATCTGAAACAAGAAGCGTTGATATATATACGACAAGAGAACGATAACTTCTCAACAAAGAACGGACGAATCAAATTTGAATTAGAAGAAAGTATTAGACAAAAAATACTGGAAAAAACAAGTCCCGCATATGATTCAGATGCGTATATAAAATCTTTAGAGTCATGTTTTATTAATATTACCAAGAACAAAGGAGCCAAAGCTGCTATTAACTCATTTACAAAGCGGTTTGATATTACATTGGATAACAATGAATATGCAAGGTTAATTAATGACTTAAATATCGATGAAAAAAAGAAAAAGTTGAAGTGTATGAGCATTGATAAAGTGAAAGGATTGGAAAGAGATTTATGTATGTTTATCGTAGATAATACGATGTTGGAGTATTTATTTGGTATTAAGAAAGAGATAAATAAAGAATCAAAAAGGCTATATGTGGCTTTAACAAGGTCAAAACGAGATTTGATACTGGTAATAGATGAATCTTTGATGACTGATAAAAAGAAGGAGTATATTGATATAAAATTTAAAGAAATGAATATTCCTTACTTAAACAGTGAGTACATTGAAAGCATTGCTTCTGATGATAAAGGTAAATTATAAAAGAGGGATCAAGATGATGGCAAATGATATAGAGAAGGTACGTGCACAAGCACATGACGCTAATGTAGCTAATAAGATAATTGATTCATTAAAAGAATTACAACAAAGCTCAGATGAAAAAAGTCGCTGCAGATGGGTTTGGGAACTTATTCAGAATGCAAAAGATGTGGCTAATAGTAGTGGAAGTGTGGATGTAAAGATTAGCTTTAATGAGCAACAGAGAATACTCCAATTTGCACATAATGGGAAACCATTTTCAATGCAGAATATTGTTTTTTTGATAGAGCAGGTATCGACAAAAGATAGAGACGAAAAAGAGGAAACTAAAAAGAGCACGGGAAAATTTGGTACAGGATTTTTGACTACACATTTGTTGTCAGAAATAGTGACGATATCAGGTGTTTTACAAGACGAAAATAGTCAATTCAAAAAATTTGAATTAGATATCAACCGTTCCGAAAAGACGCGGGAAGGAATTATCGGAGGGAATAAAAAGAGTTTTGAACAGCTACAGAATAGTATTGATAATGGGGAAATGATTTTCGATTTCAATGAAGATTTATTTAATACATCGTTTACATATAGAATAAATGAGAATGGACTTGGTGTTGCAAAAGAGGGATTAGACAATATCTATGATGCACTGCCATATGTTTTTATGTTTGTTCCGGAGATTCGATCTGTTTCTGTAGAGGAATATGCATGGAAATTTACAAGAGGAAAACTTTGTTTGACACAAAATAAGAACATAAAAGTACAAGAAATCATTGTAAGGGAGAATGAAGAAGAGAGTGGTACATATATTGCTGCTATTCAAGGCGCAAATGTAGCGATAGCTGCTGAAGTGGAAAAGCATGGGAATCATGTTGCTGTAAAAGAATTTACAAATCAATTGCCAAGAATTTTTTGTGATTTTCCTTTGATTGGAACAGAAGATTTTGCTTTTCCGGCGGTGGTTAATAGTTCCCAATTTAATCCGACCGAGCCAAGAAATGGAATTTTCTTAAAAGATGTAGATGAGATTGAGACTAAAGAAAATAAAAAACTTATGATGGAAGCAGTGCAATTATATGGACAGTTTTTGGAATATGTATCACGAAGGGGATGGGAAAAAATATATAATTTTGTAAAAATTAGAACACAAAGAGAAAAAATATGGCTAAGTACAGAATGGGTAGAAAAATATATTATAAATGAATGTAAGAATATAATATGTAAAATTCCAATTGTTGATAATAAAATGGGGTCTAGAGTAGCGCTGTTGGATGAGTGGGGCGAAACGAATATTTGGATTGTTCATGATACTGATGCAGAGGTGCGTGAAGAAATTTGGAAATTAGCTTCAGATATAATGCCTAATATGATGACAGATTATTCAGAACTTAATCAGTGGTATTTTTCATTATGGAAAGGGTGTAATAGATATTCACTACAGAATTTAGTGCTGGATGTACAAGAATTGGGGAAAATAGATGTGTTAGAAGAAAAATTATGTATCGAAGGGAAAGTTTGGCTCAATCGATTGTATGCCTTGATTTCTAAAACAAAAGGTGCAGTAGATTATATAAAGAATAACAAAATTAGTATTTTCCCCAATCAGAATGGAGTTTTTTGTACATTGGACAAACTGTCAGTTGACGTAGATATTGATGAAATATATAAAGATATTTTGAATTTGGTACAAAGTAATTGCAGAAATGGACTTTTAGATAAGGAGATTACGGTATTAGACTGGATGAGTATTCCCCAATGCTCATTACAAGATATCTTTGCAAGTATTAAAAATGGATTATCGAGCTATCCTGAACAAAAAGATAATATATATAGTCAAATAGTTGTATTGTATACAAATGATGATGAAGTAAGTGACTTAGAAAGAAAGCAGACAGAACTTTTAGAATTTGCAGATGTTATATTTCCTAACAAATTACCAAACGATTTAGAAGTCTCTGCTATTTCCCCAGAACTGCTTGAAGAAGCAATAAAATACTTGTGTATTCAAGTAGTAGATGAAATTAGTAAATATGAGAATTTAGAGAACTTAAATTGGTTATTTAATTTCAACGAAGAAACAATAGAAAAATGGATTTCTAGATTTATTGAATATATTAATGCAGAAGGATATGGTTTTTTATTAGATAGAAAAGTAAAAACTATCTTGCCTAATCAAAATGGTAAATTTAAAGCAAAGGAAGAATTGTTTTTAGATAATGGCGATATGGATGAAATATTAAAAGATATTTCAGCAATCGCAGGATATGATATAAGAGAGGAACTTTTATTAGGAGATGTGTTTTTAGCACTACCGGATAATCGTACTAAAAGTATTGCAGATATTGCGCCACATGTTGTATCTTATGTGAAAAAAAATCAAGGATCATCCAAGGTACAGGATAGCAATGTAATGGATACATTCAAAAAACTTTATTATTGGGTAAAGGATAATTCAGAAAAGGCAGAAAAATATTTTAATGAAATATGTGAAAATATCCATTGGCTCTATAATGATGTGGAAATAGCGGAAAATATGAAAAAGGCTGAGCAGATTGATGCTGTGTTGGAAAGGTGTCATATTAATGATATAAGTATTCTAGAAAAGGCCTTTTTGAAAATGGCTAACAGTATGCAAGAGGCAGACAGTGTGATTAATTCTGATGAAGAGGAAAATGAGGAAGAATTGTTGGTTCAATATGGTATTGCTTCAGAAGAGCAGTATGAAAAGGCTTTAGATATGCAGATTTTTAAAGAAAATTTTTTGCATACATCATCTCATGATGTTTCAAAATTTGATTTTGCAAATCGTATATTAGAACGGGCTAAGAATAATATTATAGAGTTTTTAGGAAAGAAATCAGAATATGATATATCAAATTTAATTGAGGTTGATAAAACTATTTTTATTATTGAAAAAAATAAAGAACAAATATATTTAATAACACGTCCATCAGATTATAGTTATGTTGCAATATATTATGATTCTGAGAAAAATGTACTTGATTATAATAAAGATTGGGAGTTGTGGGTTGAAGATGGAAAGAAAGAACCAGAGAAGATAACTTTTGGGAAGATGTTGAAACTTACAGGAATTAATAAAATACCATTAAAGAAGGTATAGAGATGATAGATGTAGATGAAGCATTGGAAAGAATATCTAATGACGATGATGATGTGATTTGTAGAGAATATGAATTGAGACCGCAGATAATTGCAAATTTGATTGAAAACGTGGCTAAAAGAACAGAAAAGCATGGCTATGTTATAATTGGTGTCGGTAAAAATGGCAAGAGTTATAACATAAATGGAATTGGTACAAGGATAGATGTAGAGCATCTTGTGAAATTGGCCTTACAACAAGTTATTCCACAAATTAAGACTGAATATTTAGTGCAAACTTTGGCGGGTAAAAAAATATGTGTTATATGTGTTTACCGGTATGAAAATAATCAAAAGTTAATAAGTGATGTACAGGAAAATATAGATAAAGAAGTAGTGTTTAGAGATTTGTTTAATGCTTGTATCAAGTTACAGAAAAATACTACTTTTACTAATGTTTCTGAGGATCAGAGGAATGACTTTATCAGGGATATTTTAGAAACAGCCGGATATCAGATAAAAGACCAAACACGGCAAGGAAAGTCTGCTTCTGGTAAAGCGTCTGGAGAAATAGATATTTTAATTCATGACAAGGGAAAACCAATATCAATTATTGAGGCTTTGAATTTGAATGGATTGATAACAGCGTATTTAGACGAACATATTGATAAAATATATAAATACGATACATTAGGAAATGCATTTAATTTTCTGGTTTCATATGTAAAAGTAAAAGAGTTTGGAGAATTTTGGGACAAATATGTTAAACATATTAAAAATTATAAATATCCGTACGCACTTGTCGATGTAAATGAAAATATTCAAAGGGAATATGAGTATGCTGATATTAGATATATTATCACCATACATAATCGAAATGGAAAAGAAACGATTTTGTATCATATATGTATGAAGATTGTAGAATAATGGGTAATTATTGAGGGAAAGACATTAGCATAAGGAAAAAATTTAGTTTGTCAACCCCAAAATCAAAATAAAATCAAAAAAATTTGGTCCTTACTTGACATCAGCAGATGACGGTCCCCACCCCTATTATACCGAACAGCTTTTAAAAGGGTTAAAGGAACGGGAGGTAAAGGCAACCTTTTTTATTACCGGGCAAAATGTGGAGGCATACCCGGAAATTGTGAAGGAAATTCATGAGGACGGGCATTTAATCGGCAATCATACTTACAGCATATGCAGCTTGGCAGTAAAAATGCGGAGAGCTTTAAGAAGGAAATTATAAAAACCAATGAAGTAATTAAAGAAGTTACAGGGGAAGATACTATCTATGTCCGTCCGCCATACGGCAGCTGGAATAAAGAATTTGAAAAGGAACTGAATATGTTTCCCGTACTTTGGACGATAGACCCTCTGGACTGGTGCAGCAGCGATGTTTCCTGTATTGTAAATACGGTCTGTACTAAGGCAAAGGAAAATGATATTATCCTCATGCATGACCAGTATAAGACTACCGTAACAGCAGCCCTTAAAATCGTGGATGAGCTGATGGAGGAAGGCTATGAATTTGTTACGGTAGACGAGCTGTTGTTTGACTGAAACCGTGTTTGACTGAAGTCGTTGCAGAAACCGGGCGTTTTAGGATATAATAGCATTTAACGGTGATAGACAAAGGAAAACAGTGGGAGTAAGAGATGGATAAGGAGACAGAACAAAGGCCGGCACAGCAGCAAGAGGGCGGTAATTATCTGCAGGCATATATCATGCATGAGATTAAGACCCCGCTTATATGTGTCGGCAGTATTATGCGAAGTATGCTGGGTGAAGGGGAAGCAGATCTGGATAAAGTGGCAATGTGTGAAGCCGCGTTGAGCGAGCTGACAACCTATCTCGAGGATTCTATCCGGTTGTGTGACCATTCGTGCAATTTTACGAATATAGAGTTAGAGGCGGTAGAAATGTCGGCGTTTCGGGAATATCTGTATAAGTTTTTCGGTCCTTTGGCATGGGAAAAAGGGCTGAAATTAGATATTCAGGTGCACAACGATGCATTTACTTATCTTTACATGTCACGCATTACCATGATACATATCCTCGCTAATCTGGTAACCAATGCAGTGAAATACACAGAGCCTGACGGAAAAATAGAGATTCTTTTTGATGTGAAGGAATTGGAAGAATGCCGGGCGCAGGTTCAAGTGACTGTGAGAGATAACGGAAGCGGAATGCAGGACACTGACCCGGAAAAAGCCGGCAATGGTATGGGATTGTCTGTTGTGAAGCTTATGGTGGAAGAAGTCATGCGGGGGATGCTGCAGATAGATTCACGGAAAAATCAGGGTACATCAGTGCAAGTCTGCTTTGAGGCGGACGGCTCTGATGAGAAATATGAGAAGAAAAAGAAAGAGATAGAGAAAAAGAAAGACAGTAAAATACCCAAGAAGAAATATATGGGTAAAAAGGTATTGATTGCGGAGGACGATGAACTGTTCATGGAATGGGCCGTAGAGGCTCTGACCAGGTATGGAATCTATGCGGATAAAACTTATGACGGCGATGAGGTGATAGATCTGTTCCGTGATTCCGCTATAGAAGAATATCATGCTGTTTTGATGGATTTGGGACTGCCGGAAAAAAACGGCAGAGAGGCGGCTTATGCGATTCGGCAGATGGAACGAAGCGATGCAGCCACGATACCGATTCTTGCTTTTACCGGTATGCCGGTTGGGGATGAGCAGGCTTTTCTGGCACAATGCGGTATGCAGGCAGTTGTGCCGAAGACATTTGACGGGGAAGAATTGATTCGGATTCTATCAAAGCTGTGGGGTTAGTATATGAAGACGGAAAAGAAAAGGTGTGTAAAAATACTGATTTTTAGTATTTCCCTGGTGATTGTGATCGTAATGCTGCTTCTGGCAGAAGCAGAGCCGGTTTATCGTATGGCATCCGGCCGGACAGAAGGTGCACGGGTCTGGGAAGAGGGATGGTATATAGTCACAGATACCGGTAAAGAATTTTGCAGGCTGCCCTATGAGACTGATGCCGGGAAGGGGCAGAAACTGATATTGGAGCATGAAATAACCGGGGAAGAATGGAATAAATGGTTTGTCATCCATATTGTGAATGAGTTCTATACAGTTTATGCGGATGATACGCTGCTCTTTGAGCAGGAAACAGCTTATTCGCCCAAGTATGGCGTGGTGCCTGCCGGAGGCCGGCATTATATGCAGATACCGGAAGGTACTAAGATACTGCGTATGGAGGTATCTACTCCGTACATGAACAGCATTCTCAGATACAACAATATCATGATTGGGGACAGTGAAGGGGCATTGGTACGCGTGTATTATAATGTGTACCAGTATCATTTTGTGATAGACGTGCTGCTGATTGTAACAGGAATCATTGGTATTTTGTGTGGATTATACCTGTATCTGTTGAAGGAACAGGATAATCTCTTTTTAAAATCAGGCTTTCTGATGGTAGCAGTAGGGGCCTGGCTGCGGGTTGGAACCAGTAATGTTGAGTTTAGCCTGCTGCAGTATCCGGTACAAAGACAGGCATCCTATGCGACCTTTTTGCTGATATCCATTGCAATGTGCGGATTAACCAAATATTATTTTCAGGATGATTACCGGAAATACCGTATCCTGCAGTTTCTATGTCTGGCACAGATGGTCCTGTATTATGGATTGTATTTTATGGGAATCTTTGAACTGCCGGAAATGATCCCTGCGGTGCATGTGACCTGGGTGGTGCTGGCAGCAAACATCCTGTATGATAACTTCAAATTGATGAAAGCAGAAACCAGGGTGAAGAAATATATCCGTCTGTCTGCTATCATGTTTGTCATCTTGTTCGGCTGTATTGAGTTATTTGTCTATTATTGCAGGCTTAACAGCATGAATAAAGGCCTTTGGCTGCGGCTTGGTATTATCCTGTGGGTTGTACTGTCTGCGGCAGAGTATCTTCATGACCGCCGGCGCAGGCGGATTGTTTTGCTGGAGCAACAGGCCATGCAGAAAGAATTGCAGCTTCAGGTGACATTAAGCCAGTTACAGCCTCACTTTCTTTTCAATGCATTAGGAGCTATCCGCATAATGATATATACTGATGCAGAAACGGCATATGATATGCTGTATGATTTTTCGGGATTCCTGAGAGCATGCATCAATAATCTGCGTAACTCCAATATGATTTCTTTTAGCAAAGAATTGAAGCAGATTAAGAATTATCTGAATATAGAGAAGAAACGATTTAATGAAAGAATACAGGTCGTTTATGAAATTGAGACGGAAGAGTTTGATATTCCGCCCCTGACGGTGGAACCGCTTGTAGTTAATGCGGTGTATCATGGACTGCGTAAAGGTAAGGATGGAGGAACAGTCACCCTGCGGACGTATCGGGAGGAGAAGTATGTTGTTGTCCAGGTGATAGACGACGGTGTAGGTTTTGATACAAAGGCGTGGGAAAGAGAACACCCAATCCGTGAGCAGGATGAACTTAGCGGCGCATCTTATATGGGGTTGGAAAATATACGAAGCAGGCTTATAGCTCAGGCGGGAGCAGAAATGCTCATGGACAGCAGCCCTGAGACAGGTACGGTGATAACCATTCGCATTCCTACCCGGGCGGAGGAACGCAAAGAGGAGACATTTATAGATGAGAACGATTATAGTAGATGATGAACAATGGGCATTGACGCAGCTGCAGGAGGAATTGAAAGATTTTGGTCAGATAGAAATTGTGGGATGCTTCGAGGACCCGAGACAGGCACTAGAATATGCCCGGACGAATCCGGTGGATTTTGCGCTTTTAGATATCGAAATGCCTTTTCTGGATGGGATGAAGCTTGGCGGCATGTTGAAAGAACTGCACGAAGGGATGGTATTGATCTATCTGACGGGTTATGATGAGTATGTTAAAGAAGCAATTCTGGAAGTAAAGGCAGATTACTATCTGTTGAAACCGTTTAATCATCAGGACATAGAGGAAGTGGTAATCCGTGCGCTTTCCCTGGGAGAAGTCCGTTTGAAGAAGGAAGTGCGGATTACAGTTTATGGAGGCTTTGAGGTATATATCCGCGGAGAACTGATACATTTTGTTAATAAGAAGGCAAAAGAACTTCTGGCGCTGTGTGTGCATATGGGCGGTAAACATGTGTCACTGGAGCGGGCGGTAGATACATTGTGGGAAGACCACCCTTTTGACAACAGTGTAAAAAGTCTTTACCGCAAGTCGGTCATTTATTTGAATACTGTGTTCCGGGATCATGGTATTTCTAATGTATTTGAGAATGGCAGAGGCTACTGCTGTATTCACAGAGAAAATGTAGAGTGTGATTATTTTGATTATCTTGAGGGTAAGCATAAACCGAAAAATGCCGGTCCTGACAACTGCTATCTGCAGGAGTACTCATGGGCTTATGGTATGGACAGCATTGATTCAGAATATTACAAGAAGGACTTCCAATGACGGAAGTCTTTTTTTATGCATGATAATAGAAAGTTCGCAAAGTATGCTTTCTATTGTTGTGTATATCTGGCAAGCGAATTGTGCGTAAAAATACAAAAAATGGTAAAATCGCCGAAATTGTATAAAAATTTCCCAAAATGCCGGAAAAGTTGCGCTTGAGTAGCACTTTAAATGCTATGCTGTTTACAATTTGAAAATGAAGGAGAGGCAATATGAATATAAGGGAGACTAAAAAAAGAATCTTGAGTTTACTGCTGGCGCTTGCGTTGTGTGCGGGCACATGGGCAGGTGATTTTCAAACGGTTATGGCGACTGAAAACATGGCGGCGACGCAGGAGGAGCAGAACAGTACCGGCAGTGATGCCGACAGCAGCATCACCAACAGTACTGACATAGGTAGCAACGGCGATACTACGAGCGGTACCAATAGCAGCACCGACAGCGATATCGACAGCAGTTCCGGTGCTGAAAATATAATTAATGGCACAGCCATAACGAAGACAGAGGAAAGCGGAACGGAAACCATAATTGTAACGGGAGATAATGGAACCGGAAATAACGGTATTGGAACCGATACAGGGACACAAGCCGTGTCCGGCAGCGGAGACAATATTGATGATGACGATACCGGTGAAGAAGAAACCACGCTGACAGACGAGGACATTGAGAAGAACAGCATAGCTATTTATGATGCTCTGTATGGTGAGATAGAAGGGAACTTCAATGAGGAATGTGGAAAACTGTATAACTCTATTGCGTCAGAATATGGTCTGAACGATGAGGACAACGGGGAGATTACGGATGAACTGTATGCACAGTTTTATGCTAAGTTCTATGAATCGGCATGCACATTGTTAGACAAAGTGGTGACAGAGAAATTGAACACTGCCAGTGAGCAGGAAGCGTATGCTGATTTACAGAATGAGGCAGTATATAAAAAAGTATATGACAGTATCCATGATAAGTTGTATGAGGAATATGTTGCGGGACTGAAAGAGATGGGGATAACTACTACTGATGATGATGCGTTGGACAGTAGTCCCAAAGAATTGACTGGGGAGGCTTTGAAGAGCGAAGTAGAGGTGACCTCGCTTACTGTTGGTGGTGAGACTGTTTACGCCGGAGACACCATTAATCTTTCTAGTTATAACGTTAATGATAAGCCGGAATTTAGTGTAATGATGAATTTCGCATTATTGCAGGGTGTAGGCGTAGATGGGGAGGATAATTACACAAATATTCAGGAGCGTAAAATAAAATGCGGCGACTACTATATCATTGAAGTACCGAAAGGTTTACTTGTAAAAAGTCTGCCAGGTTCGGGAAATTTGACATTTACACTTGGTCAAGAATACATAGTTGCGACTGCCAAACTTGTGAATGAAAATGGTTTGGATATAGATGCGGGTAGTAATGCCAGGTATATTAAGATAACTTTCACAGACGCGGTTGAATATAGTAATGACAATGAGGACCTGTATGACGTATCATACGGTCTGCAGATGATAATGACGCTTGACGCAGATAATTTACCGAATGATGGCGATGATAACATATCTTGGGAACCAATAGTAGGTGATATATTTAATATCAAATTACCGCAGGCGCTTCCAGAGGGCCCGGATGCTTTGGTGAAAAAGGGTGAATATGATTCTAGGACCAATCAAATTACATGGACGATTACTGTAGGACAGGAGAGCACCAGCGGAATCAAGTTGGACGGATATACGCTTGAAGATACCATGGATATGGCTTATCAGACTTTTAAATCAGCAAAGTTTGAGAGCAAAGACATAACCGAGAGCACTGAGGAGGGAACCTTAAGTTTAACTGCTGCTGATTCGTCAAGTTTAAACGAAAAAATCTATAAGTATACATTACCGACTGGTGCGACAACACCTGCGACATTAACCATTGTAACAGAAGTGACAGATGAGCTGACGAAGGCGTTACTGGCAAAACCCGCGGAAGGCGCATCCAGAATAGATGTTGTGAATAAGGTCAATTTGAATGGCTCTGACGGAAATCTGTTGAAGGATACGGAAGACACGGTATACTTTAACTACAAGAAACCTATCACCAAAGAGGGTAAGCAGATATCAGCGGATTTGATAGAATGGACTTTGAAGATCAATCCGGAGGGGGCTAATATATATGGTGCCACGGTCAAAGATGAATTAGCATCCTATTTAAAAATAAAGGGTGATATTAAAATAGGAGGCACTTCGTATTCTTCAGTGGACGGGAGTGTAACAGAAGGATCTGAGATAGAGGGCATAACCTGCAGCTATGATAGTAACAGTGATAATACTTTGACAATAAACTTTACAGATGGCAGTGGAGCACTTGCAGGTAAGAGCTATACGGTTACTTTCTATACGGCCATTGATTTGGGGCAGGATTATAATGATGCAATCAAGGAGATTAAAAATGATGCAGAGATAGTTTGTCGTTTTCCGAATATGAGTGAAGGAACTTATAAGAGTAGTGATTATGGAGACGGTATTGTAGGAGTTAGCGCAAACCAGAACATGATCATCAAATCTGCTTCTAAAGTAGATCTTAAGACCGGAAATATCACATGGACGATTAAACCGTCTACCGCACAAGGCTCATTTGGTACGGCTGTGATTACTGATGAGATTCCTGATACGACTTCTGAAGGTTCCAATAAACAGACCTATGTGGATGACAGTGTTAAGGTGGTTTATACCGATACCAATGCAGCTGTTGATAGCGGTAAGTATGATGTAAAATTTAAAGACTCAACACTAACCATTACGTTGTACGGGAAAGACACCAGTAACTCGGGTAAGGATAATGGACTTGAACCAGAAGAGTTAAATACTGTTGAGATTACGTATCAAACCCATGCGGACGATCTGGGAACCTTTGTTAATTCTTATGGTGTAGCGCAAAATCAGACATATAAAAACACAGCGGAGTTGCGTGTTGACGGTGCGGCGGCAGTATCAGATACAGCTACAACCTACGTCATAGACAGTATGCTCTCGAAAAACGCCTCTACTTATTATAAAGAGTCAGATGACAGTGATTGGCGCGGTTATAAATATACATTAACGGTTAACAATAATAAAATGGTAGTTAATAAGGCTGGTGCCGAAAAGGAATTGTTGATAGAGTTAAGAGACTATTTGAATAATCTTGCGCTTACTTATTATGACAAGAATGGCAATCCAATAGATGATACCTCTTTAGCAAGAAAAGCTAAACTACAGCTGGATATAAGTAAACTTGCGATTACAATCGAAGATGCTGAATATAATAGCTCTACATATACCGGAAATGAAGCAGCGAAGTATTATTCGTATTCAGGTGCGGATGCTGAGAATGGTACATTAGGAACACTGACAACGACCGGTGACTTTTCCGGTGAAGTAGCACAAGGTAAGAAAGCGACGATTGAGTTATATGTGCAGATTACCAATGCCGATGAACTATTTAACCAGGGCATCATAGTAAAGGCAAAAAATAGTGCAGAATTATCAGTAACAACCGATGAAAGAACAGCTGTTTTTGAAGCTGATGCAACGGGCAGCACGAGCGCAAACAGCACCAGTAGTGATAAAATGATTACGAAAACATCTTCAGGCGGTGTAACTGATAACCACGATGGAACATTTTCTTCGGAGTGGAAGGTAGTAATCAATCCATGGAGCGCTAAGCTTGGTGATGTCACGATCACAGACATGATTCTGGCGGAAAACTTAGAGAGTGTTGCCTTTGATGCAGATAGTGTGACATTACAGTATGCAACGCATGACACAAGCGGTGAGATATCACCCGGCGATACGGTGCCGACAAGTGCTTATACGAAGACGATTGCAGAAGATACAGACGGCAATCTTGTGTTGACAGTTACTATTCCTGACTGTGCGGATGCCTATTATTTAACATATAGGACAGACTTTTTCAGTAACATTGCGGGGAACAGTTATAAGAACGATGCAACATTGAAATTTAATAAGGATGAGTACACTGCCTCTGCTACGGTTTCACTTGCCAATGCTAGCTGGGCGACAGGCACGATGCGTGATTCAGTTACAGTGATCAAACAAGATGCGGATGCAATCGGAAGTAATAAGGTGATTGAAGGCGCAACATTTGCATTGTACAAGAACGGCATTAAGCTGCGGGAGCAGACTACCAAATCGGATGGTAAGGCCACTTTTCGAAGTTTGAGCTTCAATACAGAATATGAGATAAGAGAAACGGCACCTGCGCCGGGCTATGAGAAAAACAGTACCTCTTGGAGTTTTAAGACCGGATCAACTAAGAGTGACGAGGATAGAATAAGACTGGCACAGGAACATACCTTTGAGAACAACCGTACCACCGGTACCGTATCATTCACAAAAGTAGACAACAATGACTCGACGAAAGGCCTGGGCGGCGCAAAGTTTTTACTGTACTATACAGAAGACGGTGTAACCAAACTTGTCAGGACGCAGAGCTCGGGAAGCAATACTGACGGTTCCTACAAATTCCTGGAGTTCGTGAATGCGGCTTCAGGCGATAATGCGCTGGCAACAGACGCTGAAAACGCAGGCGGCGTACTGGTATCCGCCGGGAGCGGCACTGTAGGCAATATAGAAGTGACCGGTCTTCCATGGGGTGAGGGCACTTATTACTTTATAGAGACAGAGGGACCGAACGGCTATAAAGCTGACTCCACGAAGCATTATGAATTTACCATGAGGAGGCCATCCTCTGTGGACAAGCCTGACCCTGAGTATGGGGCGAATTTTGCGGTGACTGACGCGAAAGGAAATATTATTAGTGATATCACAGATGCTATCAGCAAAGATGCAAGATACATTATTTTTAACAGCAAATATAAATTTAAGCTGATCAAACAGGACGAGAGCGGAAATCCGATTGCAGGTGTTGAATTCGGACTGTATAGTGATGAATCGTGTACAAAACTTGTTCCGCTTAAGGAAAATCCATTCAGCACTGATGAGAACGGTACGGTGCTCATTGATGATAGCGCAATAGAATTAAGCAGTGCTGATAATCCGACCTGCTATTATCTGAAGGAAATCAGTGCACCGGCAGATTACAAGGTCAGTCCGGATGTGGTACAGTTTTATATTGACAGTACTACCAAAAAAGTGGTAGTGCTTAATAAAAATAAAATTAAGGACTATGACATATCAAAAGCAGAGAATGAGAATACCTTTACGCTGAAGGACGGTGTAATTCAGGGTTCCATAGCCCTGTATAAGACGGACGATAAAGGTAAAGGTATCCAAGGCGTTAAGTTTAATCTGTATAAGCTGGCGGATACTGCGGTGACGAAAGCATCCGGCAGTGCTTCCTATAGTTTGTCGGGCAAGTTGGCTGCACTCATGTACAGCTCAGAAGCCAAACTGATTGTGAATAATCTGACGACAGATGCGGATGGATACTGGTACAGCAGAGAATGTACGAAGACATATACTGATTTTGCCGGTTCTGAAAGAACGGTTTCAGACGGTTTGACAGGCGGCTGGTATTGTTTCTTTGAGACGGAAGCCGTCGGCAATGTGATTAAAAGTGATGAGGCGTATCTGTTCTGTATCGGGGAAGATGCGGACGGTAATATAACGATAACGGATGCGGAAGGCAATTCTTTATTGAAAGGCGCAATAGATATTAATGCAGACGGCAGATATGATATCATCAACACCAGAATCACGGCATACCTTCGCAAAGAGGGTGTCGACAAAGCGGGCACCAGTACCGAATTGCTGACAGACCCGGGGAAGCAGCTGACTTTGACGCTTTATGAGAAGCAGAACGGTGAATGGATTAAAGTAACCGATTTTAAGCCGGGCAATGTGCCGGTAACTGATAAGTCGCTGGCACCTTATGATGGATACAGTAATGATATCAGTCAGTATTTAAAAACCGGCAAAGAGTATAAGATTGTAGAAACAAAGCCCCATTCTTCTCTGACATATATGAAGGCCGACGATTACTATTTTAAAGTAGATGCATCGGGAGATTTGTACCCGATGACCTTACAGGAGAACGGCAGCTTTAAGGTCGAAAGCAAGCTTGAACCTGCAGTGATTGTTATGCAGGATGTGGAAGCGACTATGGCGATTTGGAATCATTACACGCATGCAGGCATATTTGTATGTAACCTTGTGGACAGCCGGGGGCGGAAGATAGTTGCAGACCAGACTTTGACCAGCTATAACGAGAATTCTGCACATGATATAACAGTGGACGGTATAGACAGCACACCCGGTGGTTCAACAGCATCTCTGTATATGCTTCAAAGAGGAGTGGAATATACATTAACCAGTACCTATTATCTGACGAAGGATGACTATCAGAATAATAGAAACGGCTATACAACAACCACTGTGGTAACGTGTGATGAATACGGACAGCTGGTACTGGCTGACGGAAGGGAACTGACGGACAACACATTCCATATCTATGGCGCAACACAAATAGTTGTCAGGAAGGTGGCTGCTGACGGTGTTCTTGAAGGTTACGAGATTCCGGGAGCCTCATTAACGCTGCTGCAGGGCGGTATACAGGCTCCGGCAGTGGAATATAATGGTTCTGCTGTTGAATGGAGTTGGAAAACCGACGGATATAAGCCTGTTGCGGGTAATACGAATGCTTCGGGAACTTCGTTTACAGGTACTGACGGTAAGACTTATGTATATGAAAAACCTGATGGCAACCTGAATGCAAGGGCAGGTTATGTGGCAGGGTTCTCAGGAGCGACCGTCTTCACCCTGAGGGAGACTGAGGCTCCGTCCGGATATAAGAGAGCTGCAGATATTGAATTTTCTTTTGATGACAGCGGCAATATTGAAATCTTAAGCGGTGCAGAAAATGCCCAGGCCACTGTTGATGATAAGGGTACTGTGACTATAACCATGAAAGATGAAGAGGGTTCTGATGAAGGCTCTGATGAGACTCCTGATGAGGGTCCTGGCGGAACTTCCAATGGGACTTCTGATGAAACTTCCGATAAGAGTAACAATGATAGTGAAGCAGCCGCCGAAACCGGCAGCAGTGCCGATGGCAGCAGCGCCGGTTCGTATACCGCATCTTCTGCGGTACAGCCGGAAGCAGCAGAAACCGATGCAGGTGAGCAGGTTAAGGACGGAGGACGCAATGTAAAGACGGAGGACAAAACCCCGATTGAACTTTACATGATTTTGTCAGTTGCGGTATTAGGTGCCTTTGTAATCCTGACATTGATACTTAAGAAAAAGAAATCGAAATAAACAGCAACAGGTAAAAAATTGCAGTGTATTATTTTGCAGTCATAAGAAGTAAAGGAAGCCGCAGGAGCAATGATATGTTCTTTGTTCTTGCGGTCTCCTTGATTTATGGCAATAGAAAGTTCGCAAAGTTAATTGATAAGCTGACTCATTTGAGGATAGAGAACATCATGAGAAAACAGGCAAGAAAACAGGCAAGAGAGCAGGTAAGAGAACAGGCAAGAAGACGGGCAAGAAAACGGGCAAGAGAACAGGCAAGAATGCAAACAAGAAAACAAGTCAGGGCACGAATAAAGAGTAATAGGAAAAAACAAGATAAGAGTATTCTCGTATTGCAGACGGCCAGAGTCATTATGGCATTGGCATTCTTCGTGCTGCTGGTTCTTATAGGATATCATTTGTATGAATACAGGAAAGGAGACAGGATATACAGTCAAATCAGGGAGAAAACGATAACGGATAAGACGGAGGCGGCATCTGTGGAAGAAACTGCTGTGGAGAATGGCGGAGAAATTGACTTTGAAGCGCTTCGGAACCTGAATCCCGATTGTGTGGCATGGATATACGGTTGTGACGGTGAGATTGATTATCCGGTAGTTCTCTCTAAGGATGATGCCTACTATCTGACCCATACCATTAGCGGTGAGGTAAATAAAGCGGGCAGTATTTTTGTGGATCAGTATGCGGAAGAGCCGTTTCGGGAATTTCAGACGATTTTGTACGGACACAATATGAAAAACGGCAGTATGTTTCATGCGCTGATGAATTATCGGAATCCGGAATATTGGGAGAATCATCGGACGGTCACGATATATCTGGAGGGGGAAAAGAAGGAATACCGGATTTTTGCCGCCTATTACAGCTATTATTCGGAGCTGCCGATATATGATAACATGGAAACACAGGAAGAGCGTGCGGCATATCTTGCCCGTATCAAAGCGTTGTCCCGCTATGATACAGAGGTGGAAGTTAGTGCTGAAGATAAGCTTCTGACTCTGGTTACCTGTGAATACAGCGGCGAGGATTATCGAATGGTCGTGCACGCTGTAGAAATTACGGAAACAGATTAAATAATATGGGAAAAATGTCCCAAAAGGGGATAAATTCGAAAGAAAGTTGCGTTTGGGTTGCACAAATAATGTTATACTGCAACGCGAAACTGTAGTCATTTGTGAGAAGAGGAGATAAGTGAAAATGAAATTGAGGATGAAAATATTGCTGCTGGCTTTGGTTCCGGTGCTTGCGCTGGGAATTGTCATGTTTCTGGTAGCATGCGATAAGATTGCCAACGGCATTTATGATGAAGCATATGTAGGGATGCAGGCGACTACACTTGCCGTTCGGGATATATTTGAGACAGGAAATGAAGAGCCTTATTGTATGGATGAAAACGGGGAATTATGGAAAGGGACGTTGAATATATCACAGGCTACGGATATTACTGACCATATTAAGACCAATACGAATATGGAGGTTACCGTATTCTGGGGAGACACCAGAATCCTTACTTCTATAGTTGATGAAAAGGGAAACCGGCAGATCAATACAAAGGCTTCCACGCAGGTAACGGAACGCGTGCTTAAAAACGGGGAAGTGTATCAGGCCAGAAATGTGGAAATACTGGGTGAAGAATATATTGTATGTTATATCCCTATGTATCAGGCAGGAAGCGATGAAATAGTAGGTATGATATTCCTTGGAACGTTGCAGTCCACAGTCAGTCAGATTATCAATAAGGTGCGTCTGCAGTTCCTTCTTATTATAGTATGCGCTGTGGTTTTGATGACTGTTCTCATTTATTTCATGGTAAGCAGGATCGTGAATGCTCTCAATAGAAGCATGAGGGCTTTAAATGATATTGCGGAGGGCAATTTAAATGTCGTGGTGGAACCAAGCGTGCTGAAAAGGAAAGATGAAATGGGTGATTTGGGCAGGAGTGTAGTTAATCTGCAGAGTAAGCTCAATGGTATTGTGACAGGTATCAGCGAAAAAAGCCGCAATCTGGACATGGAGGTTTCCAATATCGACAAAGTTGCGGCGGATGTTTATCAGGTGATGCAGGAAGTCAATAATTCGGCACAGGAAATGGCTGTAAGCAGCACCGAACAGGCACAAAGCGCTAATGAGGCAAGCGAGAATGTGTCGGTTATGGGAGAAATGATTGGAGAGAATGGGGCGGAAATTATGAAATTGAATGAAGCCTCAGTACATATGAGAACCGTATCAGAACAGGCAGTAGAACAATTCGTACAGCTGAACCAAATCATTGATCACGTCAGGGAAGCTATTCATTTCCTGTCGCAGCAGACAGCGCAGACGAATGAGTCGGTAGCCAGGATCAGTTCGGCGGCGGAATTAATTACGGCAATTGCCTCCCAAACGAAATTATTGTCTTTAAATGCCAGCATTGAGGCTGCACGTGCAGGAGAGCATGGGCAGGGATTTGCAGTCGTTGCGGCAGAGATACAACAGTTGTCGGAACAGTCCAACAGTGCAGTAGGGGAGATTCAGATGATGATATCTAATCTGAATACTAATTCAAAGCAGTCCATGGAGCGCACAGAAGGAGTAAAGGAAGTCATTGAAGAACAGGAAGCAAATATCAAAAAGACGAGCGAAATCTTTAAAGAGGTTTGTGAAGGAATTGAGGAGTCTGTTGAGGGTATGAGCAGGATTATGGAGAAAGCAGAGAATTTAGAGAATGTCAGAGTCAATACGGTATCTCTTGTACAGAATGCCGCAGCTGTCTCCGAAGAAAATTCTGCAAGCATTGAAGAGGTTATGGCGTCTGTGGAAAGTATTTATAATGACCTTGGCAATATTAGGGAAAAGACCCATTATTTAAATGATCTGTCGCAGCAGATGAAAGACAGTGTAAATGTGTTTTCTATTTAATTTCCTGTATGATTAAATAAGTGAAGAGCCATTTATTGCACAGAGGATGTGTAATAAATGGCTTTTTTGTGTCCAATAAGACGGTTCGCAAATGATGCAATTTTGATGCAAAAATGATGAAACTTTGATGCAAGGGGTTTGTAAAATAATGATAGAAAGAAAGCTTTGATAGATGTGAGGTATTCAAATGAAAAAAGGGCGGAGCATATGGGTAAGGCTGGCTGCAATGGTGTTATTGTATTTGATTGCGATGTCGGCTGTGATTCTGATTACATGGATGGTAGTTGAAAAATGCATGGGAATGCAGCTGCAGACAGCGGATGATTTTATAAAGGAAGATAAGCTTGGCACGCTTAACATATCCTCCGACGGATTTTATGAAATCAAAAACAGGGAAGACTACATGATTTTCTGGGAAGCCGTAGAAGACGGAAATTTCAATATTAACGGAAGGCTCCTTGATGATATCCGGTTGAATGATACTGAAAATATTGAAAACTGGGGATATGTAATGCCTGAATATGTATGCGGTAAGGCGAAGCATTATTCAGGAATCTTTGACGGCGGGGGTTATACTATCTACGGTCTTTATGCAAAAGACGGTTATGGAATCGTATGCAATAATAACGGAACCATTCAAAATGTAAAAATTAAGGATTCTGTTGTCAGGGGCGGCGTCCAGGGTGCCGGTATCTGTCTTTATAACAGCTCTTCAAACGCCCTTATCAGTAATTGCAGTTTTTATGGGGAAATCAGCAGCACCTACAGCAGCATACCGGCATCCCTTTCAGGAATATGCGCATTTAATGAGGGCGTTATAGATAAATGCGGGTTTATGGGAAGGATGAATCTGAAAAACAGCACTGCGGACAGCTGTGATGTTGCAGGAATCTGCATGAGGAATCTTGGAAAGATTTCAAACTGCTATAATTTAACGCAGAGTTCTTTTAAAGGAAAAGGGAAAAAATATGCAATTACGGATGTGGGGGAAAAGAATTGCTATATGCTGGTAAATACGGGCTGGCTGTCCTACACCCACCAGACCCTGCCGCTTACTGTGGAGCAGAGTTTTCTCATTGATGCGTATATAAATAAGGACATTAATGCGCTAATAAACAGTCAGCAGCCTGTATGGCTGGCCCAGCTTTCCGCCATGCGGAATGGATTGACGAAAAAAAAGGAAAATGGAATTCAATTTGGAAAAGCAGCTGATGCGGAAGGTTCCGGAACTGCGGGATATTTTGCCATAAATGAAAAAGACGGTGAGACAGTACGCCTTTACAGTATTTTGCAGGATGAAGTAATAAGGAATATTGTTTTTGATATCTTATGTCAGAAAAACGGCAGCATAGAAAAATTTTCTTTTGATGCAGTAGAAACGAAAAATGGTTTTTGCTTAAATATTACTTATGGAAAGGAAAACATATTATTAAGCAGATATTCCGCAAACGATGTTTTTGATGAAAATGAACTTTGGGAGAAATGCAGTCAGATTCTTGCAGAAGAAAATGAAGACACGTGGTCTCATGAAACTTATATGCTTCTGCCGGCGTATGTGCTCTTGCCGGAAGCGTCATTCGGAGAAAAGCTTCTTTTTTATCATACGCAGGAAAAGGAATCCGGTATTTTTTATGTCAATGAAGAAAATCTCTATCAGATGGTACCGGGAGATGCGGATGGAGAGGAAGAGATTACGCTTGCAGGAGATTATCTTCTGGCAGTTTATGATGCTTACCGTGGAAAAGAAGAAAGTGAGGCAGCAGTTTCTAAGAAAAACGGCAGCAAAAAAGTATCTGTTTTTCAAGTGGCTTTCAGGGAGATTTTAGAAGATAAAATACCAGGTGACGGAGTAGGATGGAAGGATGAAAAGGTTCGGGAAACGGTCTGCAGAGAAATTTCAGGGAACAAGGATGTCTTGCTTTCCAGGGAAGAAATTTTAAACTTTAAAAGTCTGGAAATTGCGGATGGGGAAGGATTAAAGACTTTAATGGATTTGGAAAAACTGCCGGGGCTGACCTGCCTGTATGTGGAAGGCTGTGACAGCGAAAAAGCCATAAAAGACTTGAAAAAGCTTAAGTTAAATCATTTGACTGAGTTGTATCTGATTGGCTGCGGAATTACGGATATCTCATTTATTGAAAATATGCCTGAACTGACAGAGGTTTCCTTTTACTCCAACCAGATATCCGATATTACACCGCTGGCAGCCTGCAGGAAACTGACAGTTATGTCACTTGGAATGAATGATATTTCTGATATTTCCGTGTTGTCAGAACTGCCTATGTTAGAAGAAGCGGGACTGCAATGGAATCAGATAGAAAATATAGAAGTTTTAGGAAGCTTAGAGAATCTGACAGCAGTGAATCTTTCGGCAAACCAAGTGACAGATTTATCACCGCTTAAGAATAACACAAACTTAACGGCTCTTGGACTTGCGGGGAATAACATTAGTGACATTACTGCCTTACAGGATATGACTAATATGGTCAATCTGTCTCTTTCCCTGAATCAGATTCAGGATATCAATGCCCTTAGGAATATGACGGAAATGGAATGGCTTGGGCTTTCCTGCAACAGAATAGAAGATTTTACCCCTATTGGGGAGATGAAGAATTTATTTTTCCTGGATGTATCCGATAATCCAAGTCAGGATATCGGAGAACTGTGTCTGGTTCCTAATCTGACAGTGGGAATGAGAGCCATAGAGGAAGACCATTCCGAAGAACTTCAGTGGGCACAGAGGCTAATCAGCCAATATGAGCCGCAGCAGGGAATGTTTGCGGAAGATTTGGCATGGGGAGATTTTAACGGTGACGGTATCAGGGATGTTGCCATCACCGGCTGTATGGGAGAAGAAGTGGATGAAAAGGGTAAAGTTATTAATTGGAACCAAAGAGAAAGGAAGGTTTATTCCTTTCTGGGCCTGGGAGAGGGGAAATACACTTTGCTGAGAGCCGTGCAGACCCTTACTCCCAGTGACGGTGGAATATGGGGAGACCCTTATCTTGGAATTGCCATATGTAATAATCGGTTGGTGGTGCAGTGTTACGGAGGAAGCAGTTACAGATGGGCTCAGACAGATATTTATGAATATCAGGACGGATATTTAAAGGAAAGATGCAGCCTGTCTTTAAATAATTATGTATGGTCCCAGGGTTATGACTGGTATGTATGGGACTTAAAAAATGATGCAAAAAAGAGATATGCTTTTGTGGGAGAACGGGAAAGACATATGGAGAAGCTGCTGTTAGCTGATGAGAAGGAAAGTGGAGAAAAAAGCAGTTTGCAGGAAGAATATGAAGCACGGCTGTCAGAGCTTAAGCAAAAGACAGATGAAAAACTGCCGGAAATAGAAAACTGGAACTATATGCCGGAGGTTGGTAAAGGACATTATGCATATGAAATTCATGAGCCTCTTTATGAAACGAAAAAGGATGCGGATTTTATTCTGTGGTATACGGCGCAGACTTATATGAGGGATATCCTGAATGTTCCGATTCCGGAATACAGCAATGCAGAAATTAAGTATAATCATGATATTTTAGCGGGAGTGGAATTGCCTGAATGCTTTTATGCCGGAAAAGGCGGTTTTAAATATCCGTTTTATGAGAATATTCAGATATTGACTTATGAGAATTGTTTTGTGGAAGAAGACGGCGGATATGTGCATGTGATGAAGGTATGGGAACCGGATATGGAAAATGATTGCTGGAATTATACGGCACGTGTTTATTACTATGAAAGTACAGCTTCTTTTGAAATACATTAAAGTTTTTGGTTTCTGCTGTCTTACAGAAAGGGAGTTAATTATGGGAAAGAAAAAAATCCTGGCTTTGGTTTGTTCTGTTCTTGCTCTGATTTTGGCGGCCTGTGCAGGCAATGCGTATCAGGAAAAAAATGAGCAGAAAAGTTTTTCCGGAAAGACGGTTATGGAAATGTCGGCTGAAAATGCGGCAGAAAGTGAAGCTGCGGGATTAAAGGAAGAAGAAAATAAAAGTGCTGAAAATGAAGAAGGAAAAAGTGATTCAGCCTTCCGGTATCCGTTAATATCCCAGGCCTTGGCGGCAGGGCGGTACAGCCCAAATGCAGAACGTGATATTCTGCTAAGGGACCTGGATAATTCTTTTTTCTATCAAATCCGGGAAGGGGATACCCTGTGGGGCATTGCGGAAAAATATTATAACAACGGGTCAGCATGGAAGATGATAAAAGATGCTAACCTGAATCCGGAAGAAGACGGCAATTTCATTCTTGCGGGAGAAGAGATTATCATACCGCAGAATTATTATATCCGCAGGCAGATAGGAAGCCGGGGAGGATTTTCTTCTGATGCCTGTTCTTATGATGTTCCGTGGAATTGGCTGTGCGGAAGACCCGGCTGGGAGGTGTGTCTGGAATACAGCTGGTGGCCGGAAGAAAAGGGAATGGGAGTGTATACCCATGTGACTGAGAACAGGCTGTTTCCGAATGGAATCGGAGATGCATGGGAAAGTGTTCAGCAGAAAATTATAGAAATTGCTGAGGAAGAAACGGCAGTTACTTTTACCATTCCCGTATTTGAGCGATATCTTCGTGAAGACGGGACGGAGCTTTTATTCTATTATTTTATCTGCAATGCGGGGGAGGAACGTATTCAGTATGCAGCTGCTTATGTGGCAGGAAAGAGGTTTCTGGCGGAATTTATCGGTTATGATATTCTTGCGGATGAGAAAGAAACTTCAGAGGATATTATTGACATTACCCGTTATATGGCAGCTTCCTATACGGAAGGTGAGGGCGAAAAATCCTGGGACAGTTTAAAATATCGTCCTTATCTGGGTGCGGAAAACTGGCCTTTTGAGGATTTGCACAATCCCTTCGCTATGGCTGTTGAAGTATTTGGAAGTGAAAAACCGGATGCAGAATTTAGGGGAGAGGACAGGGAAGTAACTTTTGTATCAAAGGAATGGGAAAGGTTTTTGAAAATGCTGACCTGCTATCATTATGATTTGACTGATGAACAGTGGGAAGAATTTCGGGACAGACCCATTTATTTAAGTGAACTGGCATGGATTCAGGAAGTAGAGCTTGTGGAAAGCCCCATTCCGGGAAGAGATATAGTATGTGTCCAAGGGCTGCAGAGTGATGAATTTGATTCTTGCCTGAAATGCAATCTGACTACTCTTTCGGATATTGCAGTGCTTCCTAATCTGAGAAAGCTGACGTTGGAAATCGGCAGTGCGGCAGATTATGAGGTGCTTAAAGAATGTTCCTCGCTTGAAGAAATTTCCATTGCCGGGGAAGAACAACTGACAGAGCTTGCATGGATTTCAGAGCTTCCGCAGTTGGAATCATTAACCTTAAGCGTCAGCTCCATGCCTCATATAATTGAAATCGGTTATCAAAAAGAGGGAGGCTCTACATTTTCGGCAAAAACCGGCATTGGGGAAGAGGAAAAGACAGCTGACAACAGCGATATTGATGTTATGGAACCGGAGGAGGCTATAGGAAAATGTACAGCACTGAAATATCTTGAATTGGAATATAATGGGGAATTTGATTTTTCCTGTTTGAATCAATTGCCGGAATTATACACTTTTATTCTTGGTGGAGAGGATGCAGGCAGCAGTGAAGCCGGTCAAAGAGGAAGTGAAATTACGGACGAGGACTATTCGCAGATTAAATGTCTGGTTGTGGATGAAAAGTGGATTCGAAATCCGGGGTGATGGATACAAAAAAGGTATTATTAACTTTGTATAAAAAGTGAAGAAAATCATTTTAAAAACTTGACATAATGTATAGAAATGTAAGACAATAGGGAGGAAAGAAGTGCTTATCAAAACAGACAGGAAAGGAACGGCGTAATCTGATTCATGACAATAGAAAGCTCGTAAGGCGTATTTTCTATTGTACATGACAATAGAAAGCTGGCAGAGCGTACTTTCTATTGTACATGACAATAAAAAGCTGGCAGAGCGTACTTTCTATTGTACATGACAATAAAAAGTTCGCAGAGCGTACTTTTTATTGTATAAGGGGATGAACCGAAGGGGTTGAAAGATGAAAATTAGTGAATTCATGGATTTGAAAAAGCTTCAGGATATTCAGGATCAGTTTTCTGATGCTACCGGGCTTGCAGCCATTGCAGTGGATGCAGATGGAAAATACATAACAGAAGGAAGTAACTTTACGGACTTTTGTATGAAGTATACAAGAAACAGCACTGAAGGCGCAAGGAGATGTGTGAAGTGTGATACGGAATGCAAAGGAACTTATTACTGTCATGCAGGGCTTATGGATTTTGCGGCCGATATTATTGTAGAGGGAGAAAAGGTAGGCGCGATTATCGGAGGACAGGTATTGCCCATGGAACCGGATGAGCAGAAATTCAGGGAGATTGCAAAGGAGCTCTCCATAGACCCTGATGATTATGTGGAAGCGCTTAGGAAAGTACCTGTCCGGTCTGAAAAATCTATTCGCGCAGCAGCAGATATGCTTGCCAATGTCATGAATCAGGTAGTAAATCTGGAATATATGAAGTACTGGAACAGCAAAAGACTCAATATATTTGATGAGGAACTGGAAGCAGCCACTCATACAGTGGATGTAATTAACAGGAAGACCAAAGAGTTGGAGAGCATTGCATCCAAACAAAATATACTGGCGCTGAATGCTTCCATTGAATCGGCAAGAGCCGGTGTTGCCGGTGCAGGATTTGCAGTAGTAGCCAAGCAGATGGGAGAACTGGCAAGCCAGTCAGCCGGTATTCATCGTGAAATCAGTGATGCCGCAAAGCAGATTAAAGAATCAGTAACAAAGATGAATCATAAAAAAAGTTAAAAACAAAGCCCCGTCACAGCCGTTGTGACGGGGTTATTTATTTATGACAATAGAAATTCTGTGAACATGCTTATTAATGCTCAGCTTCTGATTCTACAATAATAATATCGGAAATTCCCTTTTTAGCCTGTTCAATTACAGCATAGGACAATTTTTTAAAATTGCCGCCGGAGCTGCTGGCACCGCTGACAGCATCCACATCTTCGGAATTCTGAACTTCGATAAGCTGGGCAACATAATTTCTGGTATATTCATTAGGATAAGTACCGGAAATGGCAGCCATGTTTTTCATATAGGCATTGTCCCAGGCTTTGATGTAACCGCTGGGGTCTTTGGCGTTAAATTCTGCATAAACAATGGTATCATTTTTCACCATGATACATAAGTATTCTTTCCATCCATGGGAAAAATCTGACATTTCTGCGGTATAAAATCCATCCTTCATTGAGTTTGAGCCGCAGCCGCCTAAAAGGAAAGTAAATAAGATAAGAACAAAGCAAATATATTTTTTCATCAGTAAATCCTCCCGCTATACGTTTTCTTTCATTTTCACCTGTGAAACATAATCCTTCAGGTTTTCGGATTGAGCCAGAGAACCGGCTGCCATCTTATCGGTTTCTTCAGCCAGGCTTCTGTTTGCATCAGCAATGTTTTTCAGGGATTCCAGCTGATTATTAACACATTCCACAGCGGTGGTCTGTTCCCTGACGGTGTCGGAAAGCGTTCTGGAGATTTCATTGTATTGTTCCGTAACCTTCTGGATTTCCCGGAAGGCCTGGGCTGTCTGATTAGCGGTTTCCAGTCCCTTTTGGATAATATCGGCAGAGTGGCTGATGATGTCGCCTGTCTGTCTTAAGGCATTTGTGGTCTGACCGGACAGCTGTCCGATTTCTGCGGCAACAACTGCAAAACCGCGGCCTGCTTCTCCTGCCCTGGCTGCCTCGATAGAAGCGTTTAAGGAAAGAAGATTTGTCTGGTCGGAAATATCTTCAATCATCTGGCTGATTTGTGAAATTTCTTCAACAGCAGAGTGAATGTCTGACATAGTGGTAAGCATACTTTGCATATAGCTGTCACCTAAAGCAGTTTTTTCATTGGCATTAATGGAACAGCTTTCAATCTGCAGTGCATTTGTTCTGGTCTGTTCGATGGAAGAAGTGATGGCGTTCATACTCTCTTCCAGCTGTTTCAATAAGACAGCCTGATTCAAAGAACCGTCATGAAGCTTATTGGCATAATCGGAAACCTCTATAGAATTTTTGTTTACTTCCGAAGAAGAGAGATTCATCTGCATCATAGTGCGGTTTAAAGAATCTGTAATACCCGCCAGTGAATCCCGGATAGAAGTGAAATCGCCATGGAAGTTGTCAGGAATTTCAATGGTGTAGTCTCCTTTTGATAAAGCGCCGAGACTTACCTGGATATCCTGTATGTAGTTGTTTAAGCTTTCGATTGTTTTTGATAAAGCCCGGGTAAGAATATCTGTTTCATCGTTGTTATGTGATATGACTACTTCCTCAGTCAGATTTCCTTCAGCCAGCTTTTGCAGACGTCCCGTTGCAGCGGAAAGAGAAGCCCCGATTTTCTGGGAAACAGGTACGATAACAGCGCCTGCAGCAGAAAGAAGCAGCAGGGCAAATAATGTGGACAGTACAATAGAAAGTAATACTGACGACATAAATTCCCTTTGAGGAGCATGGATGAGCAGCGCCCAGTTGGTTCCGGGAATCGGAGCATATCCTGCATAGTTTTTAGTATGGTTCATGGTTATTAAAGCGGAGCCGGTCTGGTAAGAAAGTATTTTATCGAAAATTTCCGTATTTTTTGAGGAAGCATATAAATCATAAATGTTTTTACCGTCTATTACATTTTGAAGATTGCGGTCACCGATAATTAAACCGCTTTTGTTTAAAATGCAGGCACTTCCTGTGTCTCCCAGAATAAGCATGCTTAAGACATCATTTAAAAGGTCATATTTATAGCTTCCGATTAAGTATCCGGTCAGCTCATCACCTGACTTTAAGGGAACGCCTACGCACAGCTGCAGTAAGTCATTATCATAATAGGGTTCGCCGATAACAATATTCCCGGTCTGTGTTAAATCGGAAAAATATCCGGTATCTGCAATAGAAGCGGGTGCAACATCATCCCCGTAAAGTTTTTGTCCGGAGGTATCATAAGCAGACAGCCATACAAATTCGATTTCAAGCTTGACAGCATCCAGCCTTGCCAGTTTATCGGAGTCTGAGGAAGCTGCGTCGGTAAGAATCCGGTCGGAAGAAAGATTATACATACGTTCCGTAAGAAGATGAAGATTGGAACTGATGCCCTGTGATGCGATACGTGCCGTAATCTGCATATTGTCAAGTAAAACCGTATTGGTGGAGCGGATGCTGCCTGCAGACATGATTGTGACAATAAGTATTGCAGCTAAAACAGATACTGTCATTACATAAAAAATAATTTTCTGCTTTAAATTATGTAGTTTTATCATGGGTATTTCTCCTTCAAAAACGCATATTTTTGATTCCTGCGGCAACGGACCGGCGTATGTGTCCGCATATCCCTTTGGCGGCTGCCGCAACAATAAAGTGCATGTTATTATATCATAATAAGAAAATTTTTCCTAGACCGTATATTTTATCTGTTTACCAAATAAAATCTTCTTGCCGATGGAACATGGATAAGGTAAAATCAAAAGGCAGAGCTTTGTACAGGCTTTTTCAGGAATTACATGGAAATGAGGAAAACAATGGATTTATTTGAATATATGAGAACCTCCAATATGGAAAAGGAATCTCCCCTGGCTGCAAGACTGCGTCCCACTACCTTAGATGAGGTGGTAGGACAGCAGCATATAATCGGAAAGGACAAGCTGTTATATCGCGCCATCAAGGCTGACAAGCTCAGTTCCATTATTTTTTACGGCCCTCCGGGTACCGGAAAAACTACACTGGCCAAGGTGATAGCCCATACTACCAGTGCCGAATTCACCCAGATTAACGCTACCGTGGCGGGTAAAAAGGACATGGAAGAGGTAGTGAAGACTGCCAAAGATACCCTGGGAATGTATGGGAAAAAGACAATTTTGTTTATTGATGAAATTCACCGTTTTAATAAGGGACAGCAGGATTATCTGCTGCCGTTCGTGGAGGACGGAACTATTATCCTGATTGGCGCTACTACGGAAAATCCTTATTTTGAGGTAAACAGCGCGTTGATTTCCCGCTCCATTATATTTGAACTGAAACCTCTTGACAGGGAGGATATCAAAACACTGATAAACAGGGCGGTTTATGATAAGGAAAAGGGAATGGGCGCATATGATGCGGTAATAGATGAAGAAGCCCTTGACTTTCTTGCGGATATTGCGGGCGGAGATGCAAGGCACGCTTTAAATGCTGTGGAACTTGGCATTATGACTACGGAAAGAAGCGGTGACGGCAAGATACATATTACTTTATCCGTAGCCCAGGAATGTATTCAGAAACGTGCTGTCCGTTATGATAAAACAGGAGACAATCATTACGATACAATATCTGCTTTTATCAAAAGCATGAGAGGTTCTGACCCGGATGCGGCGGTTTATTATCTTGCGAGAATGCTGTATGCAGGGGAAAGCGTTACCTTTGTGGCAAGGCGCATTATGATTTGTGCCGCAGAGGACGTGGGAATTGCAGACCCCCAGGCTCTTCAGGTAGCGGTAAATGCTTCCCTGGCAGTGGAGAGAGTGGGAATGCCGGAAGCGCAGATAATATTGTCGGAGGCTGCCATGTATGTGGCATGCGCACCTAAAAGCAACGCCTGCGTAAAGGCCATAGGAGAAGCGATGGAGACAGTGGAAGCAACGGGAAATCTTCCCATACCCACCCATTTGCAGGATGCCCATTATAAGGGCGCAGCCAAACTGGGACATGGAACGGGTTATTTATATGCTCATGATTATCCGAATAATTATGTAAACCAACAGTATCTGCCTTATGAGCTGAACGGAAAAGAATTTTATCATCCTTCAGGCAACGGATATGAGGTGAAGGTAAAGGAGCATATGAAGAAGATTAAAGAAGAAGCAAAAGGAAAAAAGAGCACATGAATTCAGATACCGGAAAAAGAAAAAAAACAGCCGGCAAAAGAAAAGCAATTAACAGAAGACCAATCAATAGAAAAAAAGCGGATAAGAAGAACTTTAAGAAACTGATAGCAGCGCTGTGTGCAGTTTTGGCGGTCAGTGTTATCATCGCAGCAGTTCTGATTTATCTTTTAGTGATTCGGGAGCAGAGTGCAGATACCCCGGCAGAAGAAATTGAACTGCCGGTGATAACCGAAAGCGAAAAGGAAAGTGAAATACCGGAAAATCTGGGAACGGATGTTGTAGAGCACATTATTACGGCGGGAAATGCAGTGGATGAAGCTTATAAAAGCAGGCCGGAAAGCCACGAGCTTACGGATGAAAATGCTGCGGATTTCGCTGCTGTGGAAAGCTGTGAAATAGAAGCGGGTACAGGAAAAATTGCAGTTACAATAACAGGAGACGGAATTCCTGCAAGCGATGATAAATATTATTATCTGTTTGCGCTGAATACTTATGACAGCGGTATTACAGCGGAAAGTGAAGCGATTGCAAAGGAATACAAGGATAATACCACGAAGATGACCGTTGCCTTAAATTATAACCGTTCTAACAGCAGATTGTATAAAAAATTTGTTGCCGCGATAAAAATTGACGGTAAGTTTGTGCAGGTCAGTGCCCCTGAATATATCACCAATCCTGAGGTGATTGCGAAATATGGAAGTGTTTACCAGCAGCCCTCCTCCAAGAAGGGACTGCTTGTTGACCCCAATAAACTCCGGGGAAATGAACTGGATGACCTTGGAGTAAAGCAGGCGGCATATAATATTCCCATTGCCAGACTTTTAGGGCCTACAACCAGCAGCGCTTATCCCACAATTAATTATACATATAATGGAAAAACCTATACCTTCAACGGTCAGGTGGTGGCGGAGTATGATTTGGTATTCAGTACGCTGACCTCCAAGGGAATTTGTACCACAGCCATACTTTTAAATAATTATTCTTCCTCTTATCCCCAGCTGATTCATCCTGATGCAAGAAGCGGAAGCACAGCGCCGTATTATATGTTTAACGGTGCGGAAGAATCCGGAGTGGAATATATGGCGGCTGTGGGCACATTTCTGGCAGAGCGGTATTCTGACAGCAGGCACGGAAGGGTTTCCAACTGGGTCATTGCCAATGAAATCAATGCCAGAAAAGAATGGAATTATATGGCGAAGACAGATATAGAAACTTATGTGGAGGAATATGCCAAAGCATTCAGGGTCTTTTATACTGCGATAAAGAGCGTCAGCAGCAGTGCCAGAGTCTACATTTCCATAGACCAGCAGTGGGACAGGAATTTGAAGAACAATCCGAATTATGACGGCAGGGATATTGTGGATGTATTTAACAGAAATATTGCTTCGAAAGGGAATATTGACTGGGGACTGGCCCAGCATCCTTACAATGTGCCTTTGACAGAAGCCAGAATCTGGAAATCCTCCAAATACGTGACGCACAGTGTGGATACTTCCATGATTACCATGGCAAATATTGAAGTGCTTACCAATTATATGGAGCAGGAGCAGCTTTTGAATCCGCAGGGGGAAGTAAGAAGCATTCTTTTAAGTGAACAGGGCTATACCTCTCAGGCAGGGGAAGCAGTGCAGGCGGCAGCCTTTGCCTATGCGTATTACCGGGCAGAAGCAAATCCCCATATAGACGGCTTTCTGCTGAACCGTGAAACAGATGCGCCGGAGGAAGTGAGCCAGGGACTGTCCTTTGGGCTGAATCATGCAGGAGGCGGCCATAAGCAGATTTATAATGTATTTAAATACATAGATACCGCCCAGCATGCGGAGTATACCGAATTTGCCAAGAGTATAATCGGAATTTCCGGCTGGAGTGAAATTATGTATTAAGAAAAGACAGCAAAAAAGAACTCCTTTCCATTCTGAGTAAATGGACAGGAGTTCTTTCCTTCGGCTGGACAATAGAAAGCAGGCTTTGTGTGCTTTCCGGTGTCATGAACTAAAATAATTGCCCCACAAGATATTGATAAATTTCCTGGTTTTTCTTCTGCCAGTTGTCACAGATGGATGCGGCTGTTTCTTCTAAGGGAACCGAAAGGGTGATATCAATTAAGTTAATTCCCTTATCCTTGGCAACAAGGTGGGCTTCATATTCTCCTGAGGTGGATTTATAATAATCTGCCAGAATGGAGGTTTCATTTCTGAGCACCATCTCGTTATCCCTCAGGTAATCATCAATTTCCGTTTTAATAGTGCTGCTGATTTGATTTCCGAAAAACTCAAGAGTCTGTGCACCGTCTCCGGTAAGAATCAGCTGGGTCCTGTTTCGGATAGTTTCTGCACTTACAAGTCCGGCATCAATTAATTCTCCGATTACCTGCTGCAGGGTAAGAAAATTCGTATATTCCCGTTCCAGGATAAAATCACTTATCTGGGTTCTGGTTAAGGGAAAATCCACCCTGTTTAACATATATAGTACAATTAATTTATAGAGTGTCAGTGGGTCCTGCATGATAAACCATCCTTTCTTCATTATAAAGTCTTCCCTGAAAAGTCCCCTGTTCTTTCATTGTCCGGTGAAGTGCATTGAGGACGCCGCGTTTGTCGCCGCTCCATAAGGGAGCAATCAATAAAGATTTTGGGGCATCGCCTGTTACTCTGTGGAGAATCATGTCGGGTCTCAAATGTTCAATGCAGCTTATCAGCAAATCAAGATAAGCTTCTTTGTCAGGGAATGCGCAGATTTTTTGTGGATTTTCAAAGTACAATTCCGCAAGGTCAGTGTCTTTTAAAATATGGAGAAGCTGAAGCTTAATTCCCCATACGGGAAGTCTGTTTAAATAGGATATGGCAGAAAGGGTATCTGCCTTTGTTTCTCCCGGAAGTCCCAAAATCAAATGGACAATGACAGGAAGGGAGAGGTCATGTAAAGCATCAAGGGCAGCTTCAAAGCAGGATAAAGAGTATCCGCGGCGTATAAAAACAGCGCTCTGTTCCCTGATGGTCTGCAGTCCCAGTTCGAGCCAGATGAACTTGTGAGGATAGTCCTCTTTCAGCTTTTTTAATAATGCCAGAACCTCTTCCGGCAGACAGTCGGGTCTTGTGGCAATGGAAATACCGGCAACGGAATCATCCTCTAAAGCAACACGGTAAATGGCTTCCAGGTAGGAAACAGGGCCGTAAGTATTCGTATATGCCTGAAAATAAGCGATGAATTTTGCCCCGGCGGTTTTGTACGCAAGTCTGCGCCTGCCGGAAAGAAAAGCAGCCCTGAATTCCTCCGGTGAGGAAAGCGGGGCTGCAAAATCACCGCTTCCGCCTTTGCTGCAAAAGATGCACCCTCTTGTATCCAGGCGTCCGTCTCTGTTAGGACAGGTAAGACCTGCGTTTAAAGCAACCTTATATATTTTTTCTCCGTAAGTATTTTTTAAATAAGCATCAAGTGAATAATAAGGCTTTCCATGCCAAAGAGCAGAAGGAAAGGATGCTGTCTGTTCCTTATTTTTCATAATAAACTCCGGATAAAAGGGGATATTAGCGGACAATATGCGATTTAACCGCTTCGGCAACCACTTCGGCAACCCTGGGATTAAAAGCCTCCGGCATAATATTGTCTTCGTTTAATTCCTCATCAGGAACAAGAGAAGCAATGGCATTTGCCGCAGCCAGCTTCATTTCTTCCGTAATCTGTGTGGCGCGTCCTTCTAAAGCGCCCTTAAAAATACCGGGGAAAGCAACTACATTATTTACCTGGTTGGGGAAGTCGCTTCTGCCTGTTCCCACAACTCTTGCGCCTGCTGCTTTGGCAATATCAGGCATAATTTCCGGTACGGGATTGGCCATGGCAAATAAAATAGCATCTTTATTCATAGAGGAAACCATTTCAGCGCTTACGATTCCCGGGGCGGAAACGCCTATGAAGATGTCGGCACCCTTTAAAGCATCGGCTAAAGTACCTGTTTCATTATTTGGGTTGGTAACTTCGGTCATTTTTTTCTGCATCCAGTTAAGTCCTTCAGTATCTTTTGATACAATGCCAACCTTGTCACACATAACAATATTGGGAAATCCATAGGTGAGAAGAAGCTTTGTAATGGCCACTCCGGCGCTTCCTGCACCATTTACCACTACCTTGCAGTCTTCCTTCTTTTTGCCTACAACCTTAAGGCCGTTAATGATGCCTGCAAGCACTACAATAGCAGTACCGTGCTGGTCGTCGTGGAATACGGGAATGTCCAGGATTTCTTTTAAACGTTCTTCAATTTCAAAGCATCTGGGAGCGCTGATATCTTCAAGATTAATTCCGCCAAATCCCGGAGCTAAATAAGTGACAGCCTTAATAATTTCTTCTGTATCCTGCGTATCAAGGCAGATGGGAACTGCGTTGACACCGCCGAATTCCTTGAACAGTACAGCCTTTCCTTCCATAACCGGCATAGCGGCATAGGGACCGATATTTCCAAGACCGAGCACTGCACTGCCGTCTGAAACTACGGCTACAGTATTAGCTTTCATGGTATAGGTATAAGCGGCTTCCTTATCCTGAGCAATGACCTTACAGGGCTCTGCGACGCCGGGAGTATACGCAATGGATAAATCTTCTCTTGACTTTACGGGTGATTTGGCAACGGTTTCTATTTTGCCGTTCCATTCTTTATGAAGCATAAGCGCTTTTTCATTTGTTGTCATGTGTCGTCTCCTCATATTTTCTTATTTTGCAGAACTGTGCTTTCCATTTACGGCAGCAGGTTGCAGCACCTGTTGTATGCGGTCTGTTCTGCCAACAGTAATATTTTATAATAATTGCATGATGCATGCAAGTAAAAAGAAAGGGCAGAATAAATAGTAAAAGCTCTTTACACTTATATTATTATGTGCTATCATATGTAGTAATGAAAACTACGTTAAACGTCTTCGTAAAATAAATGAAATGGTTTTGGAGGTTCTTATGAGTTACAAAATAGTTGCGGACAGCTGCTGTGAATTCCCGGCAGAATGTCATCAGGATTCGAGATATGAAATTGTTCCTTTGGGACTTGAAGTGGAAGAGGAACTGATTATGGATGATGAAAGCTTTGACCAGGCATATTTCCTTAAAAAAGTGGCAATGTCCCAGAAGTGTCCGAAATCTTTTTGTCCCTCACCTGAAAAGTTTATGGAGGCATACAAAACAGAGGCGGAGAATGTTTTTGTTTTTACCTTATCAGCCAAACTGAGCGGAAGCTATAACAGCGCAGAACTGGGTAAAAAGCTTTATATTGAAAAATACGGGAATAAAAACATATTCGTGTGTGATTCGGAATCCGCGAGCTGCGGGGAAACTCATCTGGCGCTTCTGGCAGCAGAGCTTTCCGAGGAAGGTCTTCCTTTTGAAGAAATATGCAGAAGAGTTACGGACTATCGTGACCATATGAAGACATATTTTGTACTGGACAATCTGGAAACTCTTCGCAAGAACGGGAGACTTACCGGAGTAAAGGCGCTTGTGGCATCCACTTTGAGTATCAAGCCTGTTATGGGTTCCAATAAAGGAGAAATTATTCAGCTCAGTCAGGCAATCGGAATTAAAAAGGGACTTGCTAAAATGGCGGAGACTATAGCAAAAGAAGCAGTCAATCCGGAAAAGAAAATATTGATGATTACCCATTGCAACTGTCCGGACAGGGCTGAAAGTGTCAAAAGAATGGTACTTGAAAAAATTAAGTGTAAAGATGTGCTCGTTATGGATACCCGGGGCGTCAGCAGCATGTATGCCAATGACGGAGGCGTGATTGTAACCTTATAAATTTGAATTACGGCAACAGATGTAAAAAGCCCGCTTTTGCGGGCTTAAAATATGCATAAATTACGGCATTTCATTACGGCGTTTCTGCCTGAAACATCTGCAGGGCGCTTTTAATATATTTGGATGCAAAAGGAGTGGATTTGATTTTGGTTCCGTTCTTTAAAGTCACCTTAAAGGGAGTATAGCTCTGCATATAAGCAATATTGAACAGTGCATGGTCATTAATCAGCACAATATGGCTGAACATGTAGATTTCATCATAAAAGTTGAACATATTGGTAAGAAGAACGACCTTTCTGCCGTCTTTTAAATAGACGTGAACATACCTGCCTTCCGTGAGGGCATAAACAATATCATCCTCTGTTACATAATAGGTATCTGTTTCGGAACGAAGCTCAATGGTAGGCACTTTTTTCGCGCACAGCACATGCGCCTTATCAAGGGTATCGGTAAGCTCAGCTGTTTTAATGGGTTTTTCCAAATGCATGAAGTTGGGAGGGCAGGAGGTAAGTTCCTTCATCTGCTCAAGGTAATTAATTTCAGAAGAACATAAAACAATGGGAACGGAAACACCGGATTTGACAAGTTCTAAGGCGAAAGTAAGTCCGTCAGGTTTTTCTGCAGTCATATCAATAAAGAATAAATCATATTGCATGTGATTTTTTGCAAGAATTGTGCTGTTTCCAAAAGAATCTGCATAAAGCAGGCCGGTAGTGTTTTTTCTTTTTTCGGATTCTCTTTTGAGCAGGCGCTCCAACTGTTTTCTGTCGGCGACATTATCATCACAAATTGCAATATGCATTCCCATGACCTCCTGAATATATTTATAGAATGTTATAAGATTGAAACCTGAAAGGGTGCATTTAAGAGTACGATAATCAGAATAATCTGTATAACTAAAATAAAAGGCATTCCATAGACAAAATACCAGTGTCTCGTTTTATGACGAAAAGCATACATTCCAATAATGGAACCTATGCTTCCGCCAATGATAGCAACGATAAAAAAGGTGGCTTCCGGTATCCGGAAGGCCCTTTTTTTCGCTTTGTATTTATCAATTCCCATCAGGGCAAAGCCGATGAGATTCAGTGCAATGAAATATACTGAGAGTAAAGTGATTACATCCATTTCTTACCTCGGGTTTTATAATTCTCCGCGTTCCTGCATTTTCATGGCGCGTACCTTGGTTGAAAGACCAAACAGATTGATGAAGCCTTCTGCATCATGATGGTCGTATAAATCACCTGTTGTAAAGCTTGCAATGCTTTCGTTGTAAAGAGAATAAGGTGATGTTGTTCCTGCCTTAATGATGTTGCCCTTGTATAATTTGAATTTAACTTCACCTGTTACATACTGCTGTGTGGATTCAATGAAAGCCTGTACTGCTTCGCGAAGAGGGGAGAACCATTTTCCTTCGTAAACAATCTGTGCCATCTTGTTGCCCATATCTTTCTTAACAGCGTAAGCATCACGGTCAAGAATCAATTCTTCAAGCTGCTGATGTGCTTCATAAAGGATGGTGCCGCCGGGGGTCTCATAAACACCGCGGGATTTCATGCCTACAACACGGTTTTCCACAATATCTACAATACCGATACCGTGCTTGCCGCCTAATTTGTTCAGCTCACGGATAATATCGGAAACCTTCATCTGTTTGCCGTTTACGGCAGTGGGAACACCCTTTTCAAAAGTAAGAGTTACATATTCTCCTTCATCAGGTGCTTTTTCGGGAGTTACGCCAAGAACTAACAGGTGGTCAAAGTTCGGTTCGTTGGCAGGGTCTTCAAGTTCAAGGCCTTCATGGCTGATATGCCATAAGTTACGGTCACGGCTGTAACTGGAATCAGCTGAGAAAGGCAGGTCAATTCCATGAGCCTTACAGTATTCGATTTCGGATTCACGGGAATCAAGAGTCCACTTTTCATTTCTCCAGGCTGCAATAATTTTAAGGTCGGGAGCCAGAGCCTTAATGCCAAGCTCGAAACGAATCTGGTCATTACCCTTACCTGTTGCACCGTGGCAGATAGCAACAGCGCCTTCTTTACGCGCAATTTCAACCAGTTTTTTGGCAATTAAAGGTCTTGCCATAGAAGTTCCCAACAGATATTTGTTTTCATAAACTGCATGTGCCTGTACACAGGGAACAATGTATTCATCACAGAACTCATCAATTACATCTAAAATGTATAATTTTTCAGCGCCGCAGAATTTTGCTCTTTCTTCAAGACCGTCAAGCTCTTCCTCCTGACCGCAGTCGATGCAGACGCATACAACTTCATAATCGAAGTTTTCTTTTAACCAGGGGATGATGGCTGTGGTGTCAAGACCGCCTGAATACGCTAAAATAACCTTTTCTTTCATAATTAAATGCCTCCAGTGTGTATTTTTAGTTGTTTTTCCGACAAGCCATAATATACTACAAATTGAATGGGAATGCAATACCTATTTTTGCATATTTAAAAGAAAATTTTGAATAAATTGCATAAAAATAAAAAAGTATTGCATATTATGCATAAAAGTTGTATTATTATGCAAGTGCAGCAATAGAGACAGGGGGTATTGATTTGGAGATGAAGCCGCACAACAATGGTAAGTTGCTTTACAATAGTGTGTTTTTCAATATTTTGGATTTTACCCTTAGCGGTATTTTCCTGACTAATGTGTAAAATATGAAAATGTACATATCCCATTATTATTTTTGCATTTGTTTCATGTGTATATTGAAATATGGAAGCTTTCCCATTAGCTTTTTCATGTGTATATCATAAATAGCGATTTCCCCATTAGTCTTTTTCTCTAAAAAATAATGTGTTTTGTGGAAAAAAGGGGAATCCCCATGAGTTTGCTCATAAATAAATCATGGGAAAGTCAGGAAAAGGCTTAATTCCACTAAGTGCTTGCCGGATGTGCTGATTGGAGGAAGGGAAGAACTATTATTGTGTCCGGTAAACATGAAGAGTGGAACACATGAAGATGTGAAATGCAGGAACACATGAAGATGTGGAAAATATTGAGATTTGAGGCAGAAAAGAGTATAGTGATTTTATAAGTATTGTAAGGGCTTGATTAAAGAAGAGTTGCAAAATGAATTAGAAAATTATATTCGTATATTGTTCTTCAAATACTGTTTCAGAGGTAAAGATAATGTTAGCTGTTTTGCTGATTGAAATGAAATGGCTTAAGGAAAACCGTTCACCCGCCGGAGCGGCGCAAAGACAGAAATATTACAGACCCCTTAAAATTGAGGATGATGTGGACCTTGCGGGAGAAGGTGTATTTCTGAAAAAATGCCAGTACTTCCAGGAAGGAAATTCCGTCTTCTGTGATGCCGGGGTCTGTACAAAATCAGATGAAAAAATGCAGGAACAGGAAAAGGGAAAACCGTTTACAGCGGGGGATGAATGCCGGCATAAAATGGCGCGCTTAAGAAATCAGGGTATTAATCAGGAAAAGGGGGCATTCTATGCTGTTAATGAACTGGAAATTCCCTGCATCACGGTTTCCGAGGAGCAGAATAACAGAATCCGCATAAAGTGGTTTGATTCCGGAGAGGGAATGCCAAGGCGCAGGGGCGGCAATGAGGATTTATATAAAAGAGGGGCGAAGCTTGCCGGGAAGCCTAATGTATGTAATGAGACAGCATTTGTTTTAGAACAGGGACAGTCCGGCGTGTTAAAGTACAATTATCGGTATACCTTCTATTCCGGGCAATGGTATAAATGTTATTATGTTTACGCTGTTAATGCCAAAGCACTGACACGGGATATTTTTATAAGAAATTATGATTTTGAATATAATCAGCTGGCAGACCTTTTTTAGAAGTCAACAAATAAAGAAAGAAGATGGTTTTATGTGGTTTGTTTTTGCTTTATTGTCCGCTGTATTTGCGGCGCTTACTTCAATTCTTGCAAAAGTCGGAATTGACGGCGTTAATTCAAATCTTGCTACCGCAATCAGAACCGTAGTTGTGGTGGTCATGGCCTGGGGAATGGTGTTTATTACAAATGCGCAGAACGGACTTGCGGATATCAGCAAAAAAAGCTGGATTTTCCTTATATTGTCAGGGCTTGCTACAGGAGCATCATGGCTTTGTTATTACCGTGCCCTGCAAATCGGGGATGCATCAAAGGTTGTACCCATTGATAAACTGAGCGTAGTCATAACCCTGATTCTGGCATTTGTGTTTTTGCATGAGTCCTTTACGGTGAAGTCGCTCATAGGCTGCATCCTGATAGGCGCGGGTACGCTGATAATGGTATTATAATTGAGGGCAGCAATGAGGATGGCTGAAAGTAATGAAAAAAGAATCATACTGACAGTAATTATTGTTGTATTTTAGAGAAACGGGCGAAAAGACAGCTGATTTCTGCTGATGATTAAGGGTAATGATATGAACGACTATATGGTATATTTAGCCGGGGTGATACCGGAAAAAGACAGTCTGAAAATTGTTAAGACTGAAAGCGCAAAATATTATAAAGCACATACACTGGAGGAATGTTATCGTATGGGGCTTGAACTTTACCAGTCTGATAATTTTCAAATACAGGAAGTCGGGATTTTTCTGCTGGGGTATTCCGCCCATGAATATAAAGAAGCGCTGTCGTTCCTGAAAGATACTGTCAGTCTGCATGAAAGCTGGAAGGTGCAGGAAATACTGGCTATGACTTTTGATAATCATTGCAAAATTATCGGATATGAAAATGCATTGCCCCTTATCAGGGAATGGTTTTGCAGTGACCGGGCAAATGTCCGAAGAGCTGTTTCTGAAGGCTTAAGAGTGTGGACAAGCCGTCCATATTTCAAAGAAAATCCTCAGGAAGCTATTGACTTACTTGCTGCCCATAAGGAAGATAAGAGTGAATATGTTCGGAAATCAATAGGAAATGCACTGCGGGACATCAGCAGAAAGAATCCGGAGCTTGTCGCAAAAGAATTAAATACCTGGGATTTGTCTTCAAAAGAAATAAAGCAGGTACATAAGCTGGCGGTCAGATTTATAGAGGAAAGGAGAGAAGATTATGGAAGTAGAATTTTATGACAGCATAGAGGATGAGCTTATTGAATTTGCAGTAATCATTACAAAATCAAATGGTAAGTGGGTATTTTGTAAGCATAGGGAGCGGGACACCTACGAAGTTCCCGGCGGTCACCGTGAAAAAAATGAAGAAATTGATGATACGGCAAGGAGAGAACTCTATGAGGAGACAGGAGCAGTTGAATATACCATAAAGCCTGTTTGTATTTATAATGTGATTAAAGACAGCAGTAAAGTCAAAAGCTCTGCCGCAGCAAATACAGTAAAAACGGGGAGTTATGGGAAATTGTATTATGCTGAAGTTACCAGGTTTGAAGAAGAACTGCATAGTGAAATTGAGTACATCATTTTTTCGAATGAGCTTGTTGATAACTGGACTTATCCTTTGATACAGCCAAAGCTCCTGGAAGAAGCAGGACGCAGAGGGTTTGTTTAAGTACATAATGAGAGTTTGAACAGGTACCGGAAACGTTAATTTTCTATTGTTGCGGATGCATGGTAATGAATTGAAAGGAAAAGAATGAAAATAGAAGATATTAGGACTCCCAATGATGTATATGAATGGATTGATGAGAATATTCAGTATGGATGGCTGGATAAAGAAGGCATAAAGCACATTGGGGAAATGAAAAATTTCAGAAAATTATACCGTACCATGTCCATTGAAGAAGTGTTGGAAAATAAGGTTGGAACATGTATTGAGCAGGTTGCGGTTATGCATTTTATGCTGGATAAAATAAATATCAGCAATAAGATGTTCTGCTGCAGAATATATGAACCTGATGATTACGGAAATCTGGAAGAAGATGAGCATATGCATTGCTTTGTTTTATTTTTTCAAAATGGCAGGGTATACCATATGGAGCATCCCAATTTTGAAAGAAAAGGGATATATGAATTTGCCGGTGAAGAGGAAGCTGTAAAAACAATTGTGGATTATTATGTAAATTTGCGCGGAGGAAAAGAAAGTCCCACTACCAGGTTTTATGAAGTACCCAGGGGGCTTTCATTTAGGGAGTTTAACGCATTTATAAATAATCAATGAGGATATAAAACGGTAAGCATATTGTTTATGTTTACTTAAAACTATTAAGAGATGCGGAGGAAGTCAGGGATGCTGCCAGCCAGAGAAAAAGCTGAAATAATATTAAGAGAAGCCGAAAAGTGCAATCCGGGACCATGGGGAAATCACAGCAGGGTAGTTGCCCATTGTGCGGAAAAAATAGCGCAGGGGTGTGATGATTTGGATGCGGAAAAGGCTTACATAGTCGGTCTTCTTCATGATATAGGAAGAAAATTCGGAACCAGGCATTTGGGTCATGTGTATGACGGTTATGCTTATATGACGTCCCTGGGATATGACGAAGCTGCGAGAATCTGCCTGACTCATTCTTTTAATAATAAATCCACAAAAGATTATATTGGAAACTTTGATACCACGGAAGAAGAGACAAAAGTAATCTGTGATGCCCTGGAAAGTATTGAACTGGATGAATATGATAAGTTAATTCAGTTATGTGATTCTCTGGCAGGAGCAGAGGGCGTACTGGACATTGAAGAAAGAATGAATGATGTGAAAAGGCGGTATGGCGCTTATCCAAAAGAAAAGTGGGACAGCAATCTTGCGTTAAAAAAGCATTTTGAAGATAAAGCCGGTAAAGATATCTATGAAATAGTTGAAAAAGGCACATTCCGGCCATAGGGGAAAAGAGATGGAAAACGGGAATTACTTTATTGATGCATGCCAAAGCGGGGGCATATGAAAATAGATTTAAATAATTTTGAAAAACATGATGCTGATATTTTTGATTTGATAATAGTGCCACTTGATAATGATATCGGCGGCGGAAGGGTAACGAAGGAGGAAATAGATATTATCCGGCAATATCCTGATGCAAAATCCCTTAGAATATCAGGACTTAATCAGGAAACTTTTGAGTATTTTATAAGCAATTACGGCTGTCAATTTGAAGCAATATCATTTTTTAAAAATAAACTGGTCAGTAATTTATCTTTATTAGGAAACTTAAGAAATATTAAATATATTCATTATTTCTTCAATCAAAGGGCTTCTGAATTATGGGATATGAGAAGCAATTACAGTCTTACAGGATTAGCCATCTATGATTTTAGCAGATTACATGCCATAGACAAAATTACGGCCGCACCGAATTTGAAGTATTTTGCAATAGGAGACAGAGTTTGGGATGGAACCCGGATTAAAAGCTTAAAGCCGTTGATTAATAGCAATGTTACTCATTTTGCATGGTGGGGCAAGGAAGTGCAGGATAATGATTTCCTGTGCTTATCAGGGAGCAGAATCAATGAGCTTGATTTAAATATCTGTCAATTTGAAATGAAGGAACTTGCCAGGCTTATTGCAGCAATTCCAGGGTTAAAAGGAACTGCTTCAAAGCCCTATAAGGAAGCCAATATCGTTGAGTCCCGCGGAACAACAACTTTCTATTTTTTGTGTAAGGGGAAGCGAAAATTGATAAAAGGGAAGGATGATGCAAAACTGGAGAAATATATTCTGGAATTTGAAGAGATGGTTGAGAGGTTTAGAGACAAAGAAACAGTCGGAGAAGATATATTATGAAAAAAGAGAATGTTTATAAATTAATGTATGGAATATCAGCATTATTGCTGATTGGTTTTTGCATAAGAACAGCAGCGGATTATTTACAATATAGCTCAACTCTTAATTCTGCGCCGTTTTATCTTTGGGTAATTGTGAGAGCAGTAGAGTTTATTCTTCCAGGTATTATTGTTTTTATAGCTGCAAGATTGATTAGAAAGAAATATGAATAGTAAATTCCTAAATATTCGGGTTTTATTTATCGGGTAGATTACGGATATTTAAAAAATACAACATCAATGGATGGTACAGGAATAGATGTATGGGTTGGGACAGGCGAAAAAAAGGTAGATGCAGGTATTTTAATCCGCAGGCAATGAAAATTGGACGGTGTTGTAAAGTATGCTTTTTCAACGCAGGTCAAAAGAAGACTGCAAAAGAAGATTCAGGATTTCTATGGGGAGATAAAAAATGTGGTTTTGGTGGTTTATGTTTGTTTGTGATTTACTTATTCCGGTGTTTATGATTATTTGTGGAAGAATGATGTGGAAGAATTCCCCCAAAAGTATCAATGGAATTATTGGTTACCGAACAACACGTTCTATGCAAAATAAGGATACATGGAGATTTGCCCATGATTATTGCGGAAGGCTGTGGGAGCTTTAAAAAGAAACCTTACAGATGAGGGAATACGAAAATAGAGCGGAAGTTTAAGAGGAAATGAGAAATGGATGTAAAAGGATTTTGGAAAGCCATTCTTGCGCAAAATGAAAAAGAAATTAGGAAATATTTTCATGAAGAGGCTTATATAAACTGGCATTGTACAAATGAACATTTTAATGTTGATGAATTTATTATTGCTAATTGTGAGTATCCGGGAGATTGGGATGGAATTGTTGAAAGAATAGAAATGATGAATGATTTAGTTATTACAGCTACATTTGTCTATCCGAAAGACAGGAGTCTTTCGTTTCATGTAATATCATTTATTAAAATCGTAAATAACAAAATCGTGTCAATGGATGAGTACTGGGCGGATGATGGAAGTGCTCCGCAATGGAGAAAAAATAAGCATATAGGAACATCAATCCGCTAAATCGTAATTTGTGGGGGTATGTATATGAAAAACTTTGAACGAAATAATCCACTATTTTCATTGTGCGGGCTGAATTGCGGTTTGTGTACGATGAAGCTCGGCGGTCATTGCTCGGGATGTGGACAAGGAAACAAGCCCTGTAAAGCCGCTCGCTGCGGAATGGAACATAATATAGAATACTGTTTCCAGTGTTTGGAATATCCCTGTCAGATTTATGATCACGCAGATGAATACGATTCTTTTATTACACATCTGCACCAAAAGGTGGATATGATGAAAGCAAAGAAAATCGGAATTGAGTCGTATTGTGAGGAACAGATTGAAAAGGTGAAGCTTTTGGAAACATTGCTTGCCAAATACGATTCTGGCAGGGAAAAGACTGTGTTTTGCCTTGCAGTGAATCTTCTTGATATTGAGGACATCCATAAGGTTTTGAATGAGGGTAGCCAGCTTGCATCGGATATGCCCATTAAGGATAAAGCCAAGTGTGTCTCAAATAGATTGCGTGAAATCGCAAATGAGAGAGGGATAGCTCTGAAATTAAGAAAGAAGAGGAAGTGAAAAATTCCCGTTTGTGGAGGAGGGGCAGAGGACGAAAAATCGGAATTGACCGAGCTGAAAGCGAGGGATGCTTCTTGAACGTCAATTCAAGAAGATGAGTTTGAAAGATAAATCGGAATTTCTACGCTTTCAAATTGTAATAAAAAAGGAACTGTAGGTAGGTGATACAATGACAGAACGGCAACAATTAATCGCTCAAAAATTACAAATCTTATCTGTGAAACAGACATTAGAGAAACTTTCTGGAATAGAGATTATGGGGATTGTTAATGACAATGACAATAGTATATTAAGTGAAATATATTCAGCTTATGAACCAATAATGTGTTCCTATACAACCGTACCATATAGTAAGATTTCATATAAATCATCTGAAGAACAAGTAATTTCTTGGATTGCTGTAAGTATGGAATTAAAAGAAAATATATGCTATTTTTTTGATTGTCATGGTACATGGGTCAAAATAAGATTTTTGAATTTGCATGATGGAATTAAATCGTTATGGAAACACCATGATTTGGGGTTTATTCTTGTAAATAATAACCTAACTCAGATTATGGAAGCATCTTTTGATTCACGAGATGAAGATAACTATTTGATAGATATTTGGAATTATGAAAAACAAGAACATATAGAAAAAAGCGAAAATTCCAGCTTATCAAACAGCTGATCAGAGTGGGAAATCGGTATGTAGGAGATAAGGGGAAATGAAACTGAAAAATATTTTGATTGTTGTAAAAGATATTGAAAAATCCAAACAGTTTTATCATGACCTGTTTGGTTTGAATATGGTGCTTGACAATGATGGTAATATGATTTTAACAGAGGGTCTTGTACTTCAGGATGAGAAAATTTGGAAAAAGTTTTTGGGGAAAGATATTATTCCGGAAAATAATTCTTGTGAACTGTATTTTGAAGAAAAAGATATAGAAGGGTTTGTTGAAAAATTGGAAAATTTATATCCTTCAGTCCAATATGTCAATCGGCTTATGACGCATAGCTGGGGGCAAAGAGTGATTCGCTTTTATGATTTGGACGGCAATCTGATTGAAGTAGGAACGCCGATATAATTGTATTACATGTTGCAGTAATGGAATAAAAATGCAATTACGCTGTACATAAAAGCAGGATATGAAGGATGGTTTTATGAAAAAATTTGGAATAGTATTATTGCCTGTTTTCACAATTATTCTGGAATTATTGCCGCATGGTGCTGTTTTGATATTTGCACCATCTCCCGCTGATACGATTAGGGAAACATACGCATACTTTAGTTTAGAGCCGATAGGATATGCCAATCTCGCCCCATTTGTTACGGCTTTTCTTACTTGCATAATATTGATATTGGCAATAATTACAATCATAAAAAACGATATGAAAGTGGGAAAAGCTCTTTTTATAATATCTTTAGTTGCAGTAATGGTTTCACTCGTTCCTTTGAGATTGGGTATTGATTATTATTCAATTATAGGCGGTATGATTACAGTTATGTTAGTTGTCGAATGTATTTTGGCAAAAATGATGACAAAATAGGGCAATTTCATTGCCGGGAGGGGTTCTGATGAAAAAATCAATAATGGCGAAGAAGTATTTAATAGTCGTTATTTTATTGTTTAGCTTTTTAACTTTCCTGGAAATCGGAATTTGTTTTGAAGTGATGTGGCATGGTTTTAGCGGCTATGGAGATATACCAATGAAGTATACCACAATAGGACTTATTGGAAGTGATTTCCTGGTATTTTTTATTCCGGTGAGCGTTATTACAATATTTATCTGTGGCATTGCAATGCAGGCAAAAAAGATTATCAAAAGGAGAGAACTTTTTCTTATTTGTATTTGTGCATTGGCTGGCATAGGTATCGCAGTTGGAATATTTGTCATTGCACCTGATATTCCCATTTCGAGGATGGGCAGACAGATGACAGCCTTCCTTATTGATTATTTTAACTGGATGGAATATCCGGTGCCTTGAGGATGATATAGATTATGAATATAATTTAAAGAATATAACTATAAATGAAAGCCGGAAACCCAAAGGAGAAAATTAAATGAAAAATCCCTGGGAAGAAATTTCATTAGCAGATTATGAAAATCATATGAAATTAGATTCTGTTATGCAGCTGCAGGCCATGAATGAAATGATGAAAGGTCAGTTTTCTGCTTATCCTATTTCCAGTGTAATGATATTAGGGGTTGCAGGCGGTAATGGACTTGAGCATATCAGGAAAGGCAAAATTAAAAAAGTATATGGAGTAGATATTAACTCTTCTTATCTGAAAGCAGTCAGCCTGAGATATCCGAATTTAGGAGGGCTTCTGGAATGTTTATGTATCAATTTGATTAATGAAACTGATAAATTGCCCCAAGCGGATATGGTTATTGCGAATCTCTTGATTGAGTATATCGGATATGAATGTTTTCAGAAAGCAATCCGGCAGGTAGCTCCGAAGTATGTTTCATGTATTATTCAAATCAATATGGAGGATAACTGGGTGTCAGATTCCCCGTATCTGCATGTGTTTGACGGACTGGAACAGGTACATCATCAAATGGAAGAACAGGCACTGGAGAAAGCAATGCTTGAAATTGATTATCTTGCAAGCAGAACTTTGGAGCATATGCTGCCTAATGGGAAAAAATTAGTACAGATAGATTTTGAAAGGCAGAGCAAACCAAAGAGGTGACTTTACAGCTGTAGACTGATTTTTCAGAAAATTGGTATTGAAGCATTAAAATAGAAGGATTTGATTCCCGGACGGATAAATAACTTTGAATTAGTAAGGAAGGCAGTATATAAAATGATTGCATTGATAGTGGCTCGTTCTAAAAATAATGTCATTGGTAAAAACGGAGAAATACCGTGGAAGATAAAAGGTGAACAGAAGCAATTCAGAGAACTTACAACAGGGAATGTTGTGGTTATGGGGCGAAAATCCTATGAAGAAATCGGGCATCCGCTGCCCAAAAGAAAAAATATAATTGTTTCAAAAAGCCAGAATTTTTCAGATGAAAATCTTGTTACAGTTCATTCTTTGCAGGAAGCAATTGATATTTCTGCTGGTGAAAATTCTACATATCGGGAGGATATGGATTATTTAAGGAAGCACTTCCCTTAGTGGACAAAATGTATATTACAGAAGTGGATATAACGGTTGATAACGGAGATGTGTTCTTCCCGGAGTTTGATGCTGATGAATTTGATATATCTATAGGAGAAACCGGTGGGGATGATATCAAATTTACAAGAACTGTTTATACCAGAAAGAAATGATTTTAACAGCGGTGAAGCGGATAAAAGCAAAAGGTCATGATGTTACTATCGCTACAAGAGGAAAAGCTTCTGATGGATATGGTAACAGAGTGAGGCGGATTATTCTTGAAAGAACAAATGAAGAGAGCATGAAAAATGCTTTGAGGGGCAGAAGTTATGATGTTGTAATTGATAAAATAGCTTATTGTTCCAATGATATAAGGTATGCAATGGAAGCTGTTGATTGTGATAAATATATTCATATGTCAAGCACTTCGGTTTATGAGCCTAAGCACATAAATACTATTGAATCCGATTTTAATGGAAAGTCAAAAAAACTGGTATGGTGTGATAGAAAAGCTTTTCCATATGAGGAAATAAAGAGACAGGCTGAGTGTGCTTTATGGCAGGAGTATTCCAATAGAAATTGGATTGCTGTAAGATATCCGTTTGCATTAGGAAAAGATGATTATACAAAAAGACTGTTGTTTTATGTTGAGCATACCATGAAATCAGTTCCGATGAATATTGATAATCCGGATTATCAGATGGGATATATACGTTCTGATGAAGTCGGAAGGTTCATGGCTTTTCTGGTCGATAAAGATGTCAGAGGGGCAATTAATGGAAGCGCTGAAGGAACTATTTCCATAAAAGAAATAGTTGAATATGTTGAAAAGAAAACAGGAACAAAGGCAATTATTGATAAAGCAGGAGATAGTGCTCCATATAATGGAGAACCGGAATACAGCATAAATACGGATAAAGCAAAAGCATTAGGTTTTAAGTTTTCGGTGCTTCGGGATTGGATATATGAACTTTTAGATTATTATATTCAATCACTCAGATGATGGTTTTTAGCGGAGTGAAAGTTCAGGAGAATGGCAGAATGAATTTGTGTAAAATGCAGAAAGCAGTTTATCAAAATAAAAAAGAAAAAGGATTCAATACTTCTGATGTAAATTTATATAATGAAAAAAGAGAGTATGAAGCGGTTAATGAAAAAAGTGAACATTGTTTACCTCAGGAGAAATGCGAATGGTGTAATTTGAAAGAGAATGACAGGAAATGGTTGCTCTTTGAAACTGCAAGTTGGTCTATATATTTGTCTGATATACAAGACTATATTGGCAGATGATTTGTGTAACTGGAGTTGCTTAATGAATGATTTTTACAAAAAGGCTGAACCTAATCCACATGTGCATATCCATGTTCGTCCAAGATATAAACAACCTATAATAATTAAAAATAAAGCTTATGAAGATACTGAATATGGGCATCATTACGCATTAAAAAAGACGGTTTTATTAAGTGACGAGGATAGAGTAATGCTTTACGAGTTGATGAAAAGAAATTTGAATTGACAAGTTTCAGTAACGCAAAGGAGGGCCTTTATATATTATTCCTTAATTTACTGTGTGGACTTTATGGGTGAACGGGGTATGCAATTCGGGGATAAAAGGATTGATGTAAATGAAATGATAATCAATCGGTTGAACCAAATATATGATAAACTTATTATTGAATGGAATTGTTTGAATTTGTAGAAAGCAGTACTGTAACTTCCTGTTTAATGAATTAGCAAATGGGTATTTGTGGAGGTGTTGTTATGCAATATGCGATAGAACTATATTATGATAGAAAAACAGAAAAGGAACTTTGGGGGTTGGCTAAAAGAATTGCTGATGAAAAAATAAGTACCAAGTTTCTGGAATGGAAAACGAGACCGCATCTTACATTAGCCTGTTTTAATGACGTGGATGAGGCTTATTGTACAGAGAAACTAAAAAGTTTTGCACAAAGTCATAAGGTTATGCCCGCTTATATTGGTTCTGTAGGAATGTTTAACGATACGAAAACGATTTTTGTATCGCCTATAATGAACAGTAGTATGTATCAGTTTCAGAGAGAATTATATGCGGAACTGAAAGAGTTTGATGCAACTGGCTGGGAATGGTATTGTCCTGAACGTTGGGTACCGCACTGTACGATAGCGCTTACCCGTGATGATGAAAGTACGGCTTTTTATCGGGCAAGTGACTTGTTGCTGCGCGAGTTCAGGAAGATGAGTGGCGAGTTTGTTTCGATAGGGTTGGTTAAAATTACATTTCCTGTGGAAGAAATATTTACAGTAGACTTGAGCCGTTAATTTACAATTTGGAATAAGGAAATGTATTATGAATTACAGCCACTGCGGATTCAGACAGGATGGAAAATAGGATATAATAACTTTACAGAATATGATATAGATACATATGGAGAAAATGATTTGCTTGAGTTGGTAAATTCATATTTTTAGAGCAAAGGACAAGTGATAATGAGCAAAAAAACAAAAGTAATCCTGACAATTTTATGTTTAGCAATTGCCTTTATGGACATATCAGGATTACCGGGAGTGTTGTTAAAAGTAAATATTGCTGATGTGGATGAGTATATTATTCCCTTGATGATTAATTTCATTATAATTGGGATAGTTGCAATAGTTGTATTAAAACTGTTTAAAGTAACATATAATTTCGGATTTTCGGTAAATGGATTAAGCGAAGGATTGAAAAGATATGCCAAACCGGGAATTGCGGCAGGGGTATTATCTTTTGCAGCCTTTTTTATCGGATTATTTCCCTTTGATTATAAACCAACAATATGGAAAATATTGATAGAAGGTATTTTGTATTATGTTGGGGTGGGGATTGTTGAAGAATTTTATGTCAGAGGATTATTTCTTAATATTGTTGAAGAATTTGCAGACAGAAAGAACAACAAGACCGAAATAGCAGTTATTGTCTCAGCGGTAATTTTTGGATTAGGACATATCCCGGGTATGTTAGGGATGGGAATTGGGGTTATATTATTTAAAGTCATTTCCACCATTGGTATGGGATTTTATTTCGGAACAATTTATAAAAAGACGGGTAATTTATGGGTTCCTGTTATTATGCATAGCTTTATTGATATATGTGCTTTGCCATATTGTTTTACGCAGAACATGAGATACGAGACAATATCGTTAATTATATTAGTAATCACATATGCAGCATTAGCCGTTTACTGTTGTAACCTTTTGTTCAATAAAAAGCCGGAGCAGAAGTAAATACATTATAAGTATTAAGCCGCTGCAATATTGGAGAGGTGCCAAAGATAATAAAATTTCTGGTTATCGGGAAAATGAGCAGAGGGAAAAATCGGGAGTTTCAGAAATAGCAGTGGCTGTTTTCTAAGAGAAGAAAACAATGATTGAAAATGAAAAAGTTGGAAGGCGAAAAATATGAAATTACGAGAAACGTATGCAAATTGCAAAGCAAAAGAATATAACAATTTGAAGGAATTCTTTGTCCAAAATGTGGAGTTTTCTAAAGAAAATGTTCCTAATAAAATCGAAGAAATATCTAATTCCAGTCGAGTTTGGCTGTTATTTGCCAGTCTTGATAAGAATGATTGGAAGTGTTTACAAGTTGCCCATAGCAAGAATGGTGTACAAAGTGAAATAAAAGATGTTATAGAATTTTTATTTTGTAACGCCTACCAAAATGCAGAGAATATTTCATACACTAATAGCGCTTTTTATGAAAAGGTATGTCCTAAAACTACAAATGAACCTTATCGTAGACTTCTTTATAGTAAAATTGGTAGTGAATATAAATATTTTCGGATTTGTTTTCTTGATGTAGATAAGTACCTTGGAACAAAACCGGATAATGATTCGCTCAAATCAGATAGTGAACGGATTATTCAAATATGTAAGAATCAATATGCCGAAGCAAAAATAGCTTATCAAACACTTGCTGTATATTGGAGATTATGTTCAAGTGGTATTGATGGTCAAACTATCGCTTATATAGCAGGTCATTTTACTGAATTTGAAGAATAAAAATTATCGGGAATGAAACTGCAGATGTTGTTGAATATTGTATCAATAAGGTTTTAGATAAAAATTGCAATGAGATAATAAAAGAAGGGCATATCTACAGATGAAATACAAAAAACAGATTAATTCTGAATTAAAGCAAATAGCAAGAAATATACCATATAATAAGGTGATTATAAGGTGTGCCAATATCTTTCAGAGCATATCTTTTAAATTAACAAGGATTCCGAAGGCGGTTGTTCATAAAAAAATTACTTTGGAAGGATATAAGGGGCTGAAATGTAAGGCAGAGATATTTGAGCCGGCAAATGTAAAAGAAAAGCTGCCCTGTTTGATTTATGTTCATGGAGGGGCATTCAGTTACAGGGCTTCTGCCTATCATAAAAAACTTGCGTGTATGTATGCAATGAGAGTAAAATGCAGGGTTTATTTTCCTGATTATCATTTGACACCTGAGTATCCATATCCGGCTGCATATGATGATGTTTTGGCGTTATATAAATACATTATGGAAAATGCTGAAGAATTTGGAATTGATAATGAAAAGATTGGAATGGCTGGAGATAGTGCCGGTGCATCAATAGCTGCATTGATTTGTAATAATTATGAGCAGGAAGAGTTGAAACAGCCATGTATTCAAATGCTTGTATATCCCTTAACAGATGTAAATATGCAGACGGATTCAATGAAGAAATTTACAGATACTCCATTGTGGAACTCAAAAAATAACAGACGAATGTGGTTATATTACTGCAGAAATTTAAAGAGTGAAGAGATATATGCCGCATCTCCGATGCATAGCAGTCTGCCTCAAGTAATTCCGGATACATATATCGAAACTGCGGAATATGATTGTTTACATGATGAAGGCATTCTATATGGAAAGAGACTGCGGGAAGCAGGGGCGAATGTTGAAATAAATGAAACAAAAGGAACTATTCATGGATATGACTCTGCCTTAAATACCAAAATAGCAATTAGTAATATTGAAAAACGCATTGTGTTTTTGAAGAAAGGATTCAATGGGGGAAATTATGAAAGAAAAAATGAGGAACAATCTTTGTCAGATACTTAACGCTGTTATAATAGCCGGAGTTATTATTCTTTTCATGGGTTTGTATTATTGCGTGGTAAAAGCAGGAATCCCCTATCAGGACCCACCGCTGGATTTAAGGATACAATATGAAGTCAATGCGGGGATTGGCAGCTTGCTTGTGGCAAACGGCTTTAAAATTATTCTATGCGGCGGAATTATCCGTTTGCTTTTTGGATTGATATTGAAGAAATATCAGAGGAAATGACAATTACGGCCCGCCTGGCAGCGGAGTGAAAAATAGTAAGGTTAAAAATCGGGAGCCAAATAAGGGGAGGTAATCGATATATGAATAATCAATCTGAAAAAGGACATTTACCTATCTATGGAGTAGGACCTTTTTACGGAATAGGCGTTATTTTATTGACTATTGCAGGCATTTTTATGTCAGTCATTGGGCTGTTAAACAGCGGCATAGTACATAATATTATTCTTGTGATAGCTTTTATTACGCTGGGAGTACTTGTTATTATAGGTGGCTTTATAGTATGGAAGTCTGCCGCTTTGGGAAAAGGCAGTATAGATGGATACATAGAGTCAAATACTCTTTGTACAACTGGAATATATGGAATTGTCCGAAATCCATGTTATTCTGGAATTGTAATGATGTGTACAGGGGCATTACTGATTGCTCACAATTTATGGCTTTTAATTCTTCCGTTTGTATTTTGGATTGCTATGACAATTATGCTGGTAAATTCAGAAGAAAAGTGGCTTAGGGATTTATATGGTCAGGAATATATTGATTACTGCAGGAAAGTAAACAGGTGTATTCCCTGGTTTCACGGAAAATAAATTCCGGTTTTTTAGTTTTAAGGAAGTAGAGATGAATGAGAATAAGTTATTGACTAAATATTTGTTTCCTATGATGCTGCAAATGATAATAATAGCTTTAATTGCTGTTGCCTTGTACAATATGACTTCAAAGAAGAAAGTGTAGTGAATTATAAGAACTTGCAGGAGGTGATTATTTGAAACTATCGATAAAAAAGGATATAGCTGTCATTTTGTCCGTGAGCGTGATGGCGGCAATTTTGTATATTGTATTAGAAGGACCGATTATGGATTATGGCCGTGATGTGTCACATCCGCTGCTGTTAAGATTTTTGCCCGTTCTTTTAATACAGTTTGGAATGTCAGGCTTAGGTATGATTATCGTCTTAATTAAAAATAGAGAAAAATTATCAAATTATGGACTGGTGAAGAAGAATGTACTCCCATCAATTATAGGGTGTTTACTGGTTGCTTTACCTATGGTACTTTTCCTCTGGATTACGAATGATATTCAGGGATTTTTACCTTTTCAGGGTATGTTTCTGACAAAGGATATATTGGACGCATCCTTTCCGTTTAATGTGTTGGGATATCTTACAATAGCTTTGGTTTGGGGTGCTTCCGAAGGAATGTTTTATGTGGTTTTATCCGATAAGATAAATGCCATTAAAGAACCCCGAAAGCTTTGGAATCCCGGAGCTTTTATCTGTGCGGTTATTGCGATTGTAATACACGGCATGTTAGGATTGGATTTAAAGAGCCTGGCTGAAGCTATTACAACATTCATTCTTATGTATGGCTCCTTGATGATACGGGAAAAAACAGGCAATGCATGGGGAAATATATTGATATTCTTTGTAATATGGAATGCCCTATGACTTAATCGGCTATTTCGGAACAGAAGAATTTTACCGGTAAAAGAATATATTGCATGATAAACCTGTTACGGACAGTATAAAATTTATTAAGGAACTTGCAGAAAAGTATAATGTGATATATATTGGAGCAAGACCGGAGAATACACTTGCAGTAACGCAAAGGTGAAGGAATATCAGGGGAATTTTGATTTTGTGAGAAAGTATACAGGATAAGAAACGGGCGCAGAGCCTGAAAAAATAAAACAGGAGTAAAAATTATGAGCAGCAGAACAAAAATATTTATTGACGGAAGTGAAGGAACTACAGGACTTAGAATATATGAAAGATTTGAGGGCAGAGATGATATTGAGCTGATGCCCATTGATTCTAAGCTGCGAAAGGATGTAAAGGAAAGGAAGCGGCTGATTAACGAATCTGATATTACTTTTCTCTGCCTGCCGGATGCGGCTGCAAAGGAATCTGTTTCCCTGGTGGAAAATGATAAAGTCAGGATTATTGATACTTCTACCGCACACAGAACGCAGGAAGGATGGGCATACGGATTTCCGGAATTATCGGAGGAACACAGAAAAGCCATTGCAACAGGTAAAAGGATTGCTGTTCCGGGCTGTTATGCAACAGGATTTATTTCTTTGGTGTATCCCATGGTAAAGGAAGGTGTTCTTCCTTATGATTATCCGGTCAGTGCTTTTGGACTTTCGGGCTACAGCGGAGGCGGCAAAAAAATGATTGCGGCATATGAGGCGGGAGAAAGGCCCATAGAGTTTGAGGCACCGAGAGAATATGCCCTTACTCAGTCACATAAGCATCTGAAGGAAATGAAAAAGATTCCGGGACTTAAGAGAGAACCTTTGTTTTCTCCCATCGTTTCAAGCTACTACAGCGGAATGGTTATGAGCGTTCCTCTTTATACGGAATTGCTTGATAAGGCACATACGCCGGAGGCGGTACATAAGGTTTTAAGTGATTTTTATGAAGGACAGAAATTTATTAAGGTAATGCCCCTTGATGCACAGGCGGGCGAAGGAAATATGCTTTCAGGAAACGCCTGCTCGGGCTGGGACGGGCTTCGGATTTTTGTAACCGGAAATGAAGACAGAATCGTGCTTTCTTCTCAGTTTGATAATCTGGGAAAAGGCGCTTCGGGAGCAGCCATCCAGTGTTTGAACATTGCCCTTGGCTGTGAAGAGGATAAAGGCCTGCATTTATAGAGCCGGACCTGCAAAAAGACTTTGCAAAAGAGACTTGAAAGAGGGATGTCATTCAATGAATGAATTAATTCACGATACTACTTTATATGAAGATATTCCTTCGCCGGAAGGCAGGGAAGAAAAGGAAATGGCAGTTTACAGGCTTTTAAAGGAACTTCAGATTCCTTACAAAAGAATGGACCATGAGGCTATGGCAACTATTGAAGCCTGCCGGGGTGTAGATGAGCTTTTGGGGATTCATATGTGCAAGAACCTGTTTTTATGTAATTCCCAGAAAACAACCTTTTATCTTTTGATGATGCCCGGTGAAAAGAAGTTTAAAACAAAGGAACTGTCAAAGCAGATAGGCAGTGCCAGACTTTCCTTTGCAACGGAAGAATATATGATGGAGTTCTTGAATATCCATCCAGGTTCCGTCAGCATTATGGGACTGATGAATGATAAAGAAAACCGTGTCAATTTGCTGATTGATGAAGATGTGCTTAAGGAAGAATATCTGGGATGCCACCCCTGTGTAAATACGGCAAGCCTGCAGATAAAGACCCGGGATGTAATTGAAAAATTTCTGCCTTATGTGAATCATTCCTACCGGGTGGTAAAGCTTTTGGGAGAAGATTAAAATACGGAAAAAGCGGAATGAAAAGAATGTGAAAAATCACACTTAAGGAACGGAGGATTAATATGACAGTCAGGACAATGACCATAGAAGATTATGAAGGTGTATATGATTTATGGATGACCATTAAAGGGTTTGCCATTCGGAGCATAGACGATTCTAAAATCGGAGTGGAGAGGTTTCTTAAGAGAAATCCGACCACAAGTGTGGTGGCAGTAGAGGATGGCAGAATTGTTGGAAGCATTTTGTGCGGTCATGACGGCAGAAGAGGCTGTCTTTATCATGTGTGTGTCCATGAGGATTACCGTATGCGGGGCATAGGTAAAAGCATGGTAGTGTACTGCATGAAGGAACTGGAAAAGGAGCATATCAGTAAGGTTTCGCTGATTGCCTTTACAAAGAATGATATCGGAAATGCGTTCTGGAAGGAAATCGGCTGGACGAAAAGAGAAGATTTGAATTATTATGATTTTGTATTGAATAAGGAAAATATTATCAATTATAATAAGTAAAAGATGGGGTGATGGTGGATATGGATGGAGGGGCATTTATAGCATTATTTGTCTGTGTTGCAATTTTTGCTGTGTATTTGGCTGCAATAAACAGAAATAAGACAGATTACGAAGATGAAAGTGCGTGGGTTGATTCAGAGGCTGTATTGACCGGTAAACAGAATACATATGAATCATCATCATGGGGCAATGGGTATATGCATGTTCCGGCTGAACATACGGAATATGAAATAGAATATTGGGTGGATAATGTGAGATATGTGAAATGGATAGAGAATGTTCCGTCAGAAGAGAGCGGCACAAAAATCCCGATTCAGTATTACAGGGAAAGACCATCAAGGTTCCGGGAATGTTAAATGGAATAGAAAATGATGAAATAACAGGTGCGGGAAAGCACGGAAAAGAGGAGAAAATGAAAGTAAGAACAGGCGGCGTGACCGCAGCAAAAGGCTTTGAAGCAGCAGGCGTGGAAGCCGGCATCAAGTATAAGAACAGAAAGGATATGGCTGCAATTTACAGCAGAAAGCCCTGTGTGCTTGCGGGAACCTTTACAAGTAATGTGGTGAAAGCTGCTCCGGTACTGTGGGACAAAAAGGTGGTAGAGGAATCACCTTTCGGACAGGCCGTTATTATCAATGCGGGAATTGCCAATGCATGTACCGGACAGGAAGGATATTCTTATTGTGATAAGACAGCCAGGGCAGCAGCCAGGGCTCTGGATGTGCCGGAGGATGCAGTGCTTGTAGCATCTACCGGAGTGATTGGTATGCAGCTTCCTATTGACAGAATTGAAGCCGGGATTGAAAAACTTGCAAAGGCTAAGGCGGAGACACTGGAAGCAGGAACTCAGGCAGCAGAAGCTATTATGACTACGGATACGAAATCCAAGCAGGTGGCAGTTGAAATTGAAATCGGCGGGAAAAAGGTGACCCTCGGGGGCATGAGCAAAGGTTCCGGCATGATTCATCCCAATATGTGCACGATGCTTGCTTTTGTTACCACGGATGCGGTTATTTCCAAGGAATTGCTCACAAAGGCAGTAAAAGAGGATGTGATTGATACCTTCAATATGATTTCCGTGGATGGGGATACCTCAACCAATGATACGCTTCTGGTTATGGCAAACGGCATGGCGGAAAATCCGGAAATTCAGGATGACACGCCGGAATATGAAGAATTTAAGGCGGCTCTTCATTACATAAATGAATCTCTTGCCAAAATGATGGCGGGAGACGGAGAAGGCGCAACTGCCCTGCTTGAAGTTAAGGTTACAGGGGCTGATACAAAGGAAAATGCCAGAATCTTAAGTAAGTCCGTAGTCTGCTCCAGTCTGGTGAAAGCAATGATTTACGGTCATGATGCAAATGCAGGAAGAATTTTATGTGCCCTTGGATATTCAGGAGTGCAGTTTGACCCTGAAAAGATAGACCTTTATTTTGAAAGCAGATCAGGACAAATTTTAGTTTATAAGGACGGTGTTGCCACGGATTTCAGCGAGGAAGAAGCCTCTAAGATTCTGGCAGACCCGGAGGTGACTGTTCTGGTTGATATGAAAATGGGAGAGGAAAGCGCTGCTGCGTGGGGCTGCGATTTAACCTATGATTATGTAAAAATCAATGCGGATTACAGAAGCTAGAAAAAAGCAGATAAAAGGAGAATCACTATCATGAACAAGGATATGGAGCAGGTATTAAAGAAGGCGGAGGTTTTAATTGAGGCTCTTCCTTACATACAGAAATTCAACAGGAAAATTATTGTGGTAAAATACGGCGGAAGCGCCATGAGCAACGAAGAACTGCAGAAGAATGTAATTAAGGATGTGACGCTGCTTAAGCTGGTAGGTTTTAAACCCATTATCGTGCACGGAGGCGGCAAGGAGATCAGCCGCTGGGTGGGTAAAGTCGGCAAGGAGGCACAATTTGTTAATGGTCTTCGGGTGACTGATGATGAAACTATGGAAATTGCGGAAATGGTGCTTTCCAAAGTAAATAAAAGACTTGTTACCATGGTGCAGGAACTGGGTGTAAAGGCAGTGGGAATCAGCGGCAAGGACGGCGGTCTCCTTCAGGTGGAGAAAAAGTATGCGGATGGACAGGACATCGGTTTTGTAGGAGATATTACGGAAGTGAATCCTAAAATTCTGTATGACCTTTTGGAAAAGGATTTTCTTCCCATTGTGGCGCCTATAGGACTGGGGGATAATTTTGATACCTATAATATCAATGCGGACGATGCAGCCTGCGCCATTGCCAAGGCAGTAGGGGCTGACAAGCTGGTATTTTTGACGGATATTGAAGGGCTTTATAAGGATATTAACGATAAAGCTTCTTTCATTTCCAGAATTACGGCTTCTGAAGCAGATGCGCTGATTGAAGAAGGCTTTATCGGCGGCGGTATGCTGCCCAAGTTGAATAACTGCACTTCTGCTATTAAAAACGGTGTTAACAGAGTGCATATTCTGGATGGAAGGATACCTCACTGTCTGCTGCTTGAAATCTTTACTAATCAGGGAGTGGGAACGGCAATCATCAGGGATGAGGATAAGCATAATATGCTTCAGTAAAAGCAGAAAATAATCAGAAAAGAGGATTTATTATGGAAACCATGAAACAATATATTGAGGATGCTGAAAAGGCGCTGCTGCATACCTACAATCGTTATCAGGTAGTGCTTGATAAGGGTGATGGTGTATATCTGTATGATATTGAAGGGAAAAAATATCTTGATTTCTGCGCAGGAATTGCAGTATTTGCCCTTGGATATAATAATAAAAAATACAATGATGCTTTAAAAGCCCAGATTGATAAATTAATCCACACCTCTAATTATTACTATAATGTTCCGGCTATTGAAGCAGCGAAAAAGATAAAAAAAGTATCCGGCATGGACAGAGTTTTTTTTACTAACAGCGGTGCAGAAGCTGTGGAAGGTGCGATTAAAGCAGCAAGAAAATATGCTTATTTGAAGGACGGAACCACGGACCATGAAATTATTGCCATGGAGCATTCCTTTCATGGAAGAACCATGGGAGCCCTTTCGGTAACGGGAAATCCCAAGTACAGGGAAGCTTTTGAGCCTATGATTGGCAATATCCGTTTCGCGAAAATGAATGATTTTGAAAGTGTGCTTTCCCAGGTGACAGATAAGACCTGCGCCATTTTGTTTGAAACTGTACAGGGGGAAGGCGGAATTTATCCTGCTTCTGAGGAATTTTTAAAGAAGGTCAGAGCTCTTTGCGATGAAAGGGATATTTTGCTGATTTTAGATGAGATTCAGTGCGGCATGGGCAGAACAGGATTTATGTATGCATGGCAGAAGTATGGGGTGAAGCCGGATATTATGACCACCGCCAAGGCTCTTGGCTGCGGCGTTCCCGTAGGCGCTTTCCTGATGACGGAAAAAGTAGGAGAGAACTCCCTTCAAAGCGGTGACCACGGAACTACATACGGAGGCAATCCTCTGGCAGCAGCGGCAATCAATATTGTGCTTGATTTATTTGAGGAGAACCATATAATAGATAATGTAAATCAAGTGGGTGCGTATCTGACGGAGAAATTGGATAAGCTGGCTTTAAAATATGATTTCATTACGGAAAGACGCGGAATCGGTCTTATACAGGGGCTGGTATTTGACAGGCCTGTTGGTGAAATTATTACAAAAGCGCTTGATAAGGGATTGATACTGATAAATGCGGGGACCAATATCATTCGGTTTGTGCCGCCTCTTATTATTTCAAAAGAGAATGTGGACGAGATGATTGATATTCTGGATTCCTGCCTGAACTGATAAATGGAGTGTGGAATGGGTCTGAAAAAACGACTGATTGCGGCAGGTGCCGTTGCGCTGATTGCGGCGCTTACTTTTGGAATCGCAAAAACGGGAATGCAGGTGACGACGAAAGAGGAAGAGCCTGTTTTTACCAGGGGAAAGGAAACGCTTTATCTGTGGTATACGGATGAAGCGCTTACTTCTTATTTGAGCAGCGCAGCAGTTACTTATAACGAAAGCCATGATGTGAGAATTGTTCCGGTACTGGAAAAGGGGCTGGAATACCTTGAAAAAATCAATCAGGCATCTCTGTCGGGAGAAGTGCCGGATATGTATATTTTAAGTCATGATTCTCTGGAAAAGGCATATCTGGCGGGACTGGCGCAGGAGGTATCTCCGGCAGAAAATATAAACCTGGATGAACTTTATATGGGAGCAGGCCTGCAGGCAGCCACCTACAAAGATAAAATAATCGGATATCCGTTTTATTTTGAGACCAGTTCGCTTTTATACAACAAAACATATCTTGAGGATATGGCAAAAAAGCAGCTGGAAGCGGAGGCCGATGTGCTGGCTGCGGAGGAAGCACAGCAGGACTTGCTTGAAAACGGGCCGGTGCAGGAGGCAGAAGCTGATGAAGCTATGCCTGATCTGGATGCGGAACCGGCAGAATCGGCAGATGAAGAAGCAGTAACGGAAGAGGAGCAGCAGAAGATAGAAGAAAGAATGAAAGAGCTTTTGCCCTCTACAATAGAGGAAATTAAGGATTTTGCCGATAATTATGATGCGCCTGAGCAGGTGGAGGCTGTTTTTAAATGGGATGTCACGGATATTTTTTATAACTATTTCTTTATCGGAAATGCCATTAATATGGGCGGTGAAGCAGGCTGGGATGTATCTTTAATTGATATTTATAATGAGGATACCATCAGCAGCATGCGCGCCTATGCGGATTTGAATCAGTTCTTTTCCATTGATACCAGCGAAATTGATTATGACAGTGTCATAGATGAATTTATTGAAGGAAAACTGGTATTTACTGTGGCAACCACTGATGCAGTCTCCAAACTGGAACAGGCAAAAGAGGATGGATTATTTATTTATGATTATGGGATAACACTGACGCCTGATATTGATGAAAACAGAAAAACCAGGTCTTTGTCAATGACGAACTGTGTCGTGATAAACGGATATTCCGAGCATCAGAAGGAAGCGAATGATTTTGCATTATTTTTATCATCCGAATATAATGATATTTTATATGCGAGAACAGGCAAAGTGTCTGCAGCACGTGACGTTGATTACGGTTACGAAGCGCTTGATGAGTTTGCAAAGGAATATGAGAATTCCATTTCCATGCCCAAGATGATAGAAACCAGTAACTTCTGGGTATCCCTTGAAACCGTATTTGCGGAAGTCTGGGATGGGGCAGATGCCAATTTGAAATTAAAGGATCTTTCAGAGCAGATTAGAAAGCAGGTAACAGGACACAGCTTTGAAGAAGAGTATATAGAGGAAAATCAGGAAACAGAAGAAGTAGAGTATCTGGATGAGGAATATTATACTCAGGAAGCGATAAGCGGAGAAGAATAAACAGCAGAAAAACAGATGAATAAAATCCAACCATAAGGGCACAATTAAGTAATATAAAAGGAAGGAGGCCTTTATGATTGGATTTTTTATTGCGTTAATTTCAGGTGCGCTTATGAGCATACAGGGAGTGTTCAATACTCAGGTTACAAAGGCAACCAGTATATGGGTAGCCAGTGCTTTTGTGCAGCTTTCGGCGCTTGCCGTATGTCTGGCGGCATGGGCTGTGAGTGACCGGTCTTCTTTTGCCGGGCTTTTTAAAGTGGAGCCCAAGTATATGCTTTTAGGGGGCGCAATCGGCGCATTTATTACTTACACGGTTATTAAAAGTATGGATATGCTGGGACCTGCAAAGGCAGTTATGCTGATAGTCATTTCCCAGCTGATAGTGGCTTATGTGCTGGAGCTGTTCGGATGGTTCGGTGTGGAAAAGCAGCCCCTTGAAGGAAGAAAGATTGTGGGTATGATTATTGCCATTGCGGGAGTCATTATTTTTAAATGGAATTGATGAAAATTCCTTGATAAACATTTGGTTTTAATTTACAATATTATCAGTCGTTATATGGGGGCTTTCTGCTGGCGCGCAGGAAGGAGTATGGCGATTATGATTAAAAAATATAACAGGATTTTTTTAAGTATACTGGCAATTATTGTCTGTATACTTTTTGGCTGTGAGAGAAAGGAAACCATATATCTGACTGAGCAGGGAATCGGTGAGACAGAAGAAGCCCTGCAGATTCCGGAGACCTCTTCTTCGCCCGTCATGCCGGAGAATGAAAGGCAGGAAACGGAAGTCTGTATGGTACATATCTGCGGTGCTGTGGTGCATCCCGGGGTTTATGAGCTTACGGAGGGAAGCCGGATTTATCAGGCTGTGGAGGCAGCAGGAGGCTTTACGAAGGAGGCGGCGCAGGATTATTTAAATCAGGCGCAAAGCGTTAAGGATGGAGAACGGCTGTATATTCCTACCTTAAAAGAAGCTGAGCAGGCTATGGAAACCGGAATGGTTCCCGGTGGCTTTGACGGTTCCGGCACAGCTGAGGAAAACGGTCTTGTGAACATTAATACAGCTGATGAGGATGCGCTGTGTACGCTTCCGGGAATCGGAAGCGGAAAAGCAAAGAGCATCATTGAATACCGGACGAAGAACGGAGAATTCCATAAGATAGAAGATATTATGCAGGTGGAAGGAATCAAGGAAGGGCTGTTTGAGAAAATTAAGGACAGTATTACAGTGTAAAAATGTGAGGGCAGTATGGCTAAGAAAATATTGGTTGTAGATGATGAAAAGCTGATTGTAAAAGGAATCAGGTTTAGTTTAGAACAGGATGGCATGGAAGTGGATTGTGCCTATGACGGCGAAGAGGCATTGCAGAAAATAAAGGATAATGAATATGATATTATCCTGTTGGATGTAATGCTTCCCAAGCTGAATGGATTTGAGGTATGTCAGCAGGTAAGGGAATTTTCAAGTGTTCCCATTGTAATGCTGACTGCCAAAGGCGAAGATATGGATAAGATTCTCGGGCTTGAATATGGTGCGGACGACTATATTACAAAACCTTTTAACATACTGGAGGTTAAAGCGAGAATTAAGGCCATTATCAGGCGTACGGCTCCTAAGAAAAAAGAGGAAGCCAAGGTGATTGAAAGCGGGGATATGCGCCTTGACTGTGACGGCAGGAGAGTTTATGTGGCAGGTAAAGAAATTAATCTGACTGCCAAGGAATTTGAATTATTAGAGCTGCTTATTTTAAATCCCAATAAGGTGTACAGCCGTGAGAATCTCCTTAAACTGATTTGGGGAGTAGATTACCCGGGAGATGTAAGGACGGTGGACGTCCATATCAGGAGACTGCGTGAAAAAATAGAGGATAATCCCAGTGAGCCCAAATATGTGCATACAAAATGGGGCGTAGGGTATTATTTTGCATAGGTGCTGATATGGCGGTAAAGATAAAAGAAATTTTAAAGAAATTAAAAATATGGCGGAGTCTTAAGGTCCGCCTTTTTGTCATTATTTTTCTGGTAGGGCTTCTTCCCTGCTTTCTTATCAAGGGCGGAATCCTGCAGAATTATGAGGACCGTGCGGTAGCGGTAAGACAGTCAGATGTGCAGAATCAGCTTAAGATTATTGCAAATCATCTGATTACATATAATTATCTGCAGGATACTTCATCAGAGGTAATCAATGCTGAACTTGAGCAGCTTTCCAATCTTTACAACGGGCGTGTGCTGATAATCAACGGAAACCTTAAGGTGGTAAAGGATACTTACGGAATCAGCGAGGGCAAAACGATTATTTCGGAAGAGGTCATTAAATGTATCAAAGGAACCGGAATGGCAAATTATGACAGAAATAATGGTTTTATAGAGATTACAACTCCTATTGTGGAGACTGTTTCAGCCAAAATGGCAACAGAAGAGATTCCGGAAGGGACAGAGCTTACAAGAGGTGTTATGTTAACCAGCGTTTCCACGGATATTATTGTAAATACCATGGATATTCTGAACAGAAAAGCATTGCTTATGGAAATTATCATGTTTTTCTGTATTCTGGTTATTGCCATGGTGCTTGCTAATATTCTGATTCGTCCATTTGACAGAATTTCCAAAGCCATCAGCGAAATTAAAGACGGACATGTGGATGAGCCTATTTCTGTTCCGGATTATCTGGAAACAGAGCATATTGTAAATGCTTTTAACAGTCTGCTTAACAAGATGAAGATATTGGATGACTCCAGGCAGGAATTTGTGGCAAATGTCTCTCATGAGTTGAAAACACCAATAACCTCAGTGAAGGTGCTTGCGGATTCTTTGCTTGCACAAAAAGATGTGCCTGCAGAGGTGTATCAGGAATTTATGGAGGATATAGCTCACGAAATAGAGAGGGAAGATAAGATTATCAATGACCTGTTGGCACTTGTAAAACTTGATAAAGCGGCTGCTGAGTTAAATATCAATGTGGTAAATATTAATGAACTTGCGGAAATTATTTTAAAAAGACTGCGGCCTATTGCCAGAAAAAATGATGTGGAGCTTCTTCTGGTCAGTACCAGGGAGGTAATTGCAGAGGTAGATGAGGTAAAAATGTCGCTGATACTTACAAACCTCATTGAAAATGCAATTAAGTATAATAAGGAGCACGGAAAGGTCACAGTAACTCTGGATGCGGATCATCAGTTCTTTACGGTAGAGGTGTCAGATACGGGGATAGGGATTCCCAGGGAATCCATTGAACGGATTTATGAGAGATTTTACAGAGTTGATAAATCTCATTCCCGTGAGATCGGCGGTACCGGCCTTGGACTTGCCATTACCAGAAGCGCAGTGCTTTTGCACAGGGGTTCCATTAAGGTAGACAGCAAGCCGGGAGAAGGCAGCAGGTTTTTAGTGAAAATTCCTTTGATTCACGGAGCATTGTAAAGGAGCAGGCAACATGACAAAAAAAAGAATAATCCCGTTTTTTGCATTATTCTGCCTGACATTGCTGGCAGTGTCAGCCTGCGGAAAGCGTGAAGCGAAAAACGGAACTGTTTATAAAATATTTTATGTGAATGATGATAATACAGGCGTGCTTTCCTATGATTATGAAACAGAAAGCACTGATACGGATGATGTCCTTCAGGAATTGCTGGATCAGATGGGAACCATGCCGGAAAGGCTGGAATATCATCCGCCCCTGGTGGGCAGTTTCCGCCTGACAGCTTATATGTTTTCAGACGGACAGTTATCTCTTGATTTCAGTGAAGAGTATAGGAATCAGGAAATCATTACGGAAATTCTGGTAAGGGCAGCTATTGTAAGGACCCTGACACAGGTAAAGGATGTTCAGTATGTTTCATTTTCAGTGGGAGGGCAGCCACTTACTGATGCTTCCGGAAACGTAGTAGGAGTGATGAACAAGGATACCTTTATTAATAATGCAGGGAATGAAATTAATACTTATGAAAAAGTAAAGCTCCGGCTTTATCTTGCAAATGAAAGCGGAGATGGGCTTACGGAAGTGACCAGAACCAGAGTTTATAACAGTAATATTTCCGTGGAAAGGCTGATTGTGGAGGAAATCATTGCAGGACCGGCAGAAAACGATACGGGAATCGGAAACAGTGTGGCTTATCCGGTAATAAATCCGGGAACAAAGGTTGTGAGCGTCAATATCCGTGACGGAATTTGCTATGTAAACCTTGACGGCAATTTTTTGAATCAGATTTACAATGTAACGCCGGAAGTGACGGTTTACGCATTGACGAATTCTCTTGTAGAACTGTCTAATGTCAATAAAGTGCAGATTTCAGTGAATGGAGAGACAAACATTAATTACAGGGAAAGCATCAGTTTGTCCACGATGTTTGAAAGAAATCTGGATTTGGTAAAATAAAGAAAAGAGGTATTATGGCGAGAAGACCATTGTGTATGGTCTGCCTGGCAGTCATTTTATTTATATTTATGGGAACAAAACTTGCCGGTATTTCCCCTCCTGATTATTCAAAATGGGAGGGGAGGGCCGTAACCGTAACCGGCAGAGTATATAAAAAAGAATGCGCTGCATCGGCAGGCAGGGAAATATTGTATCTGCGCCTCATTGAGTCTGAGGACAATCTGCATCAGGCAGATACAGAAAGAAAAGCTGAAAAGCAAAATATAATTTGTTATCTGAAAGCAAATCAGATACTGCCGGAAATGGGAAGTATTGTAAGAGTGAAAGGAAAGCTGCAGTGCTTTGAAAAGCCATCGAATCCGGGACAGTTTGATGCAGAATCTTATTATCATACCTTAAAAATTTCATTTCAGTTAAATCAAACGGAAATTCAGGGGAAATCACAAAATTATAATTATATATCGGAAAAACTGTATCAGATAAGGGTTTATTTTTCTGATATACTGGATAGTTTATTGTCCGGGCAGGATGCATCTGTTATGAAAATGATGCTGCTTGGAGAGAAGAAGGCTGCGGATAAGGAAATTAAGGAATTATACCAGAGGAATGGGATGGCTCATGTGCTTGCCATATCAGGACTTCACATTTCCCTGCTGGGGATGAGCTTATTTCGGATTTTAAGGAAAACCGGACTCCCGATATGGATTGCAGCCGGTTTACCGGCGTTTCTGATGGTGATGTATGGAATAATGACAGGATTTTCCGTATCAGCCCTGCGCGCCGTATGTATGTTTATGATTCATATGACAGCAAAGCTTTTTGGGCGTACCTATGATTTGATTACGGCTGCATTTCTGGCAGCAGTGCTTATAGTAATCAATCAGCCGTTGTATTTATGGGACAGTAGTTTTTTATTTTCCTTCGGCTGTATTTTTGCCATTGGATTTCTGGTACCTGCTCTGACCAGGGAAAAGAAAACGCAGGAAAATGTGCAAATGCGGCAGGCGGAAAAGCAAGAGAAAAAACAAAAGCCTGTGAAACAGCCGGGAAAAGTCCTCACGGCTTTTTTATCAGGGGGAGCAATTACCATGGCGGGACTGCCGCTTCAGCTGCATTTCTTTTATCAGACGCCTCTTTATGCCACATTCTTAAATCTGCTTGTTATTCCTTTAATGAGCCTTTTGCTGCCGGTTGGCATTCTTCTTTGCGTATTCGGCAGGTGGAAAAGCATTGGGAGTCTTCTGGCTATTCCAATTGCAGGCTGTCTGTCTGTATATGAAAAGCTGTGCCTGATTTTCGAAAAACTGCCGTTTCATACGGTAATGCCGGGCAGACCGGCAGGCTTTAAGATTTTCATTTATATTTCCGTTCTGCTGGCGGTTGTTATTTTTCAAAAGAAGTTGTCATTAAAGAAAAAATGGGCAATGGTAATATTGGGAGCCGTCCTGCTGTTCCTGCCGGGAACAGGGGAAACTGCGGTTACGTTTCTGGATGTGGGGCAGGGGGACTGTATCCATATTAAAAGTGAAGCAGGAAACCATTATCTCATAGACGGAGGCAGCACTACAGTGTCAAATGTGGGCACCTACCGGATTATTCCTTTTTTAAAAGAGCAGGGTGCGGACAAAATAGAGGCAGTCTTTGTTACTCATCCGGATGCAGATCATTGCAACGGAATCAAAGAGCTTTTAGAAGAAGGAAAGGAGCAGGGTATTCAGGTGAAAAGGCTGTATCTCCCTGATATTGATGAAAGTGTCAGGGACGAAAGCTATAACGAATTGATTGAAAGCGCAGAAGAAAACGGTGTTCCCTGTGATTTTATCAGCAAAGGGTATGAATTCAGGGAAGAAGATTTTCAGCTGCTTTGCCTGCATCCGGAAAAAGGATATGCAAACAGTGAAGCAAATCAATATTCCACGGTGCTTCTTTTTCAGACGGGCTTTTTTAAAGCGCTGCTTACAGGTGATGTGGAAGGAAATGGAGAAAGGGAACTGCAAAAAGTACTGGAAGAGATGAATTTAAGCAATATTACGGTATTAAAGGCTGCTCATCACGGCTCCGAAGGTTCCACCCCGGAAGAGATGCTTGCGGTTCTTTCTCCGGCTTATACGGTAATTTCCTGCGGAGAAAACAACAGTTACGGTCACCCGCATGCTAAGCTGCTTGAGCGGCTTGACAATCAGAAGACGGAAATCTTAATCACTTACGAGTCGGGAGCCATTACTTTCCGTACGGACGGAAGGAAGCTGAAATTGGAGGAGTTTTTGAAAATTGATTGAATATTGCCGCACCTGTGGTAAAATAAAAGCTGTGATAAGAGATAAACGGAGTGATTCATGCAGCGTATAAATGAGGATATTAAAACAGGAAAACTGAAGCAGCTTTATCTTTTGTACGGCGAAGAGGCTTATCTGCGCAAACAGTACAGGGACAGGCTTAAAAGTGCAATTATCGGTGATGATACCATGAATTATCATTACTATGAAGGAAAAAACATTTCTGTGGGAGAAATGATTGACCTTGCGGAAACACTGCCCTTTTTTGCGGAAAGAAGGCTGATTGTACTGGAAAACAGCGGACTTTTTAAAAGCGGAGGGGAGGAACTTGCGGAGTATTTGTCTGCAAAGCCCGAAAGCGCTTATTTTCTTTTTGTGGAAACGGAAGTGGATAAAAGAAGTAAGCTGTATAAAAAGGTCCAGTCGGCAGGCTACGCGGCGGAATTTACGGTGCAGGATGAGGCTACTTTGAAAAAGTGGATTCTGGGCATGGTAAAAAAGGAAGGAAAGAATATTTCCGGGGCGGCGCTGAATTATCTGATAGAAAAAACCGGCACTGACATGGAAAATATCAGAAAGGAAATGGAAAAGCTTTTCTGCTATTGTCTGGAAAAGGATATAATAGAAACTGCGGATATAGAAGAAATCTGCACTAAAAGAATCAGCAGCCATATTTTCGATATGATAAGCGCCATTGCCGACAAAAAACAGAAAAAAGCGCTGGAATTATACTATGAGCTTCTTGCCTTAAAGGAACCGCCTATGAGAATATTATTTTTAATTGCAAGACAGTTTAATCTGCTGATGCAGGTGAAGGAATTGCAGAAAAAGGGATTCAGGGACAAGGCAATCGGAGAAAAGGTAGGACTTCCCGGTTTTATTGCGGGGAAATATGTCACTCAGTCCGCGCGTTTTTCCAAGGAGGATTTGCGGGAAGCAGTGGAGGCATGCGTGGAAGCGGAGGAAGCCATTAAGACAGGGAAAATGAATGATAACATGAGTGTTGAGCTTTTGATTATCAGATACAGCAGTTAATTACCTAATTATTATAAGTAAGAAAGGAAGTATAAAATTATGAGCATGATTGATGAAGTAAGAAGCCAGATGGTGGCAGCCATGAAAAACAAGGAAAAGGACAGAAAGGATGCCCTTTCCATGCTGTTGTCAGCGCTGAAGAACAAAGCCATTGACAAAAGGGCGGATTTGACAGAGGCGGAAGAATTTGAAGTGGTAAAGAAGGAGATTAAGCAGACTAAGGAAACCATGGAGCTTGCCCCTGCTGACAGGACTGATATTATTGAAGCCTGTGAAAAGAGGCTGGCAGTTTATAAAGAATTTGCGCCGGAGGAAATGAGTGAAGAGGCCATCAGGGCTGAAGTTACGGCAGTGCTTGCAGCGCTTGGAATCACCGAGCCTTCCGTTAAGGATAAAGGTAAGGTTATGAAGGAGCTGATGCCCAAAGTAAAAGGAAGGGCAGACGGCGGACTGGTAAATAAAATCGTAGGAGAAATGCTCGGTTAAGGATGAAAAGTAATCTGACTACCCTGTGCTACATTGAAAGGGATGAAAAATACCTGATGCTGCACAGGATTTCCAAAGAAAAGGATATTAATAAGGATAAATGGATTGGCGTAGGCGGTCATTTCGAAGAAGGAGAAAGTCCTGAAGAATGTCTTCTCCGCGAGGTGAAGGAGGAAACAGGCCTGACTCTTACCGCCTGGCGTTTCCGGGGAATTATAACCTTTGCAAGTGAAAATTACCAGACAGAATATATGTGTCTGTATACGGCTGACGGATTTGAAGGAGAACTTGCAGATTGCGATGAAGGCTGTCTTGAATGGGTGGAAAAGAAGAAAATCCGGGAGCTTAATCTGTGGGACGGTGACAGGTTGTTTTTTGAGTTGTTAAACAGGGAAGAGCCGTTCTTCTCCTTAAAGCTGTGCTATAAGGCAGACGGCACCTGGCAGAAAGCAGTGCTTAACGGCAGGGAACTTGAACTGTTCGATGTCTGCAGCGGGGATGGTTTCCCTACGGGAAGGGTCAAAGAACGCAGCATGATTCACCGTGACGGGGATTTTCACAGAACTGTGCATATGTGGATAGTAAGAAAGCGGGAGGACGGCGGTTTTGATGTGCTTTTGCAGAAAAGAAGCAAAAATAAAGATGCCTATCCCGGCTGTTATGATATTTCTTCTGCCGGTCATGTGCATGCGGGAGATAATTTTGAAACCTCAGCCCTTCGTGAACTGGAGGAAGAGCTTGGAATTAAAGCGGATGCCGGGGATATTAAGTTTATCGGTTTCCATACGGGGGATTTGAAGGCTGAGTTTTGGGGAAGCCCTTTTATTGACCGGGAAATCAGCGCTGTTTACCTTTATGAAAAGCCTGTAAATGAAAGAGAACTCACTCTTCAGGAAAGTGAAGTGGAGGAAGTGGTCTTCATGGATTATGAAACAGTACTTGAAGGTATGAAAGACGGAAGTCTTAAAAACTGTATTTTTCCCAAAGAATTTGCCATGGTAAAGGAAGCTCTTTTACCTGATTTTTCTCCTGAGGGAGTCTGGGTATCCGAAAAGTTTAATTTCTAATTTTTCACCGTGATAATAGGTAATATGCTTATAAATTGTGATGGCGGAAATGAGAAAGCAGCCAAGGCGGATGGAAGGAATGGGAACCTTCAGGCAGACCGTCATGGTAAACAGCAAAAAAGTCAGGATGGAGCGGAAAAAGTGAGGCTTCACCACAATAATTGTGGAAAATAAAATATAGAAGAAAGCCAGTGCGGCGAAGGGATAGGGATTGGGAAAAAGCGCCAGCACGGCTCCGAAGGAGGCGGCAATTGCTTTGCCTCCTTTTCTTTTCAGCAAAAAGGAAAAAGCATGACCCATTACCGGCGCGGCAATCACGAAGGCAAAGGGCAGTCTTGAAATATCCAGTCTGTGAGCGGCAATATATACAGGAAAAAAAGCTTTTGACAGTTCGCATAAAATGACTGCGCAGCCGGCGGGAAAACCGGCATACTTAAAAGCGTTGGCTGTGCCGGGATTGCCGTCATCGCTGATTTCACATATATTCGTATGGCACAGGTATTTAGGTATCAGATAGGCATACAGGATGCTTCCTGACAAATATCCGATTATGCTCCAGAACAGGTATTTCATAATATGATTCCTTTCTTTGCGGCTCTAATCTGCTGTAATTTTTTCCAGCAGCTTTACAATATCATAAGAGGCATCAGGTTTTGAAAATTTCTGCTGAGTAGAAATCATGGCATTTCTGATTTCTGTATTTTCTGCCAGGGTAATTCCCTGAGAAACCTGAGTGTGCACATGCTCGGAAGCGAGTGAAAGTCCTCTGGAAACAAAGAATTCCCTGTTTTTTGTTTCACAGCCCGGAATGGCAGCAGTGTGCACTATGGGAATATTTTTGACTAATGCTTCCGTGGAGGTAAGTCCGCCGGGCTTGGTAAAGATTACATCACTGGCATCCATATATTCGGCTACATAATCTGTAAAACCCGTTATGTGAACATTTTTATTTTTCTTATAGGTATGCTTTAAAATATTCTGCATCTTTTTATTATTTCCGCAGATAATAATAATTTGCTCGTCATGAGTCAGCTTTCTTGTAAGTTCAAAAACAAATAAATGCATTTTTCCAAAGCCCATGCTTCCGCTCATTACAAGGTATACCGGTTTGTCGGCGGGAAGATGAAGTTTTGCTTTTGCCCGGAGTTTATCAGCCTTTCCGGAAAAAGAAAGGCCTACGGGAATGCCGTAAGGATACATTTTTTCGGAAGGAATGCCCCGCTCCCGGTTTTCCGAAAGTAAATCTTCGTGGGGAACAATATAATAATCGCATTCTGTTTCTTCCCAAAAAGGAATACAGGTATAATCGGTGGCTACGGCAATGGCAGGCGGCAATTTCATGCGGCGCCTTTTCATACAGGTAATCATTTCGGCAGGATATAAATGGGGCATGACAATTGCATCAAATCTGTTTTTGGCCAGATAATCTTTCAGGTATTTTACCGCCAGTATATTGGCATAGTAAACGGGGGATTTATGCCTGGAAGAGCTTATCATCCCTCCCAGCTTATACAGGAAACCGAAAAAACGGGGAATACGGCTTGCAATCCAGATATAGGCTGCGCCCACTTTTTGGGCAACTCCTTCCCCTGCCAGGGAAAATGGGTCAAGCATAACTGCTTCATGTCCAAGGTATTCCAGTTGTTCCTTCACTGCTTTACCGGCCGCGTTGTGACCGCCTCCGGTGCTGCAGGATAAAATCAGCACTTTCATAAAAATCTCCTGTTCTTATATGGATTGCAATAAAAGGATTATAGTACATAAAAAGAAGTATGGCAAGAATTCCAAATAGTATTAACAGGAAAGGTGATGCATAGTATTTTTATAAATTATTTAGAAAACAATCATTGAATTTTATTTTAATTAGGTGTATTTTGTCATATTAAGGGAGTGATTAAAGTGGGAAGTCCCATGGTAAGTATTATTGTACCGGTATTTAACGGTGAGAAATCTATTGAAAGATGCTTAAGAAGCATTCAAAATCAGAGTTATCAGAATATTGAGGTCATAGTGGTAAATGACGGAAGTACGGATCATTCGGAAAAAGTAATAGAAAAATATGTAAAAAATGATTCCAGATTTCATTATATTAAAAAGGAAAACAGCGGTGTTTCCGACAGCAGGAATGCAGCCATTGCTGAAGCAGAAGGAGAATATTTTCAGTTTGTGGACTGTGATGACTGGCTGGTAAAACAGGCTACGGAGGAGTTTGTTAAAACAGCGCAGACTTATGATTGTGATATGGTAATATCCGATTATTACAGGGTAAGGGGCAGGAAAATTATGACAAGAGGCCATATTGATGCAGGACCTGTCATTACCAGAACCAGATTTGCGGAATATATGATGGAGGCGCCTGCCAATTTTTATTACGGAGTGCTCTGGAACAAGTTGTTTAAGGCAGATATTATTAAGAGATTCGGCCTTGTCTGTGATACAGAGCTTGACTGGTGCGAGGATTTCAGGTTTAATCTGGAATATCTGCAATATGCAGGCAAGGTGGGAATTATCACCAAACCGCTGTATTATTATGTAAAAACCAAAGGCAGTCTTGTTGATACACAGATTAACTTCCAGCAGACCATCCGTACAAAGCGGATTTTATTTGATTATTACAAAGAATTATATCAGGCGATTGACCTTTATAAAGAAAATAAGTTTAAGATACAGATGTTTTATCTTTCTTTTGCGCATGACAAAATTAAGAAGATAAAGAGTGCGTAAAAGGATATGAATGATATATAAAGTAAGGAGGTTTGTTGATTATGAAGGAAGTGAAGCAGCCTAAAAAACCGCTGATATTTTACTATTTTGTCGTTCTGATAGTGATGCTGCTTTTAAACAGTCTTTTGTTTCCTAAAATACTGAAGCAGAAGGTTGAAACAGTGGACTACGGAACTTTCTTAAATATGGTGGATGAAAAAAAGCTGGAAATGGTTCAGATTGAAGGAGAATATATTTATTTTGTGGATAAGCAGGAAACTCCTGTCTTCTACAGAACAACTACCTTTGATGATCCGGACCTTGTTGACCGGCTGCAGGAATCGGGATGTTCCTTCGGAAGAGTCGTGCAGGAGGAGATGTCTCCCATTTTAAGTTTTTTTATCAGCTGGGTTCTTCCAATAGTTGTTTTCATCATATTAGGACAATGGCTGTCCTCTAAAATGATGAAAAAAATGGGCGGCGGGATGTCTGCCATGCAGTTTGGCAAGAGCAATGCAAAGGTGTATGTAGAATCCACCACAGGAATTAAATTCAGTGATGTGGCAGGTGAGGATGAGGCAAAAGAAATTTTGAAGGAAATTGTGGATTTTCTTCATAATCCTCAGAAGTACAGTGAAATCGGCGCATCCATGCCAAAAGGCGCTTTGCTCGTGGGTCCTCCCGGAACCGGTAAAACATTGCTCGCAAAAGCAGTTGCCGGGGAAGCCAGTGTACCCTTCTTTTCCATATCAGGTTCCGAGTTTGTGGAAATGTTTGTAGGTATGGGAGCTGCCAAGGTAAGGGATTTGTTTAAACAGGCAAATGAAAAGGCACCCTGCATCGTATTTATTGATGAAATTGATACCATCGGTAAAAAACGTGATAACGGCGGCATGGGCGGTAATGATGAACGGGAGCAGACTTTGAACCAGCTCTTGACGGAGATGGATGGATTTGACGGTTCCAAGGGCGTGGTGATTCTGGCAGCTACCAACAGACCGGATTCCCTTGACCCGGCACTCCTTCGTCCGGGACGTTTTGACAGGCGTGTGCCGGTAGAACTTCCTGACCTGGCAGGAAGGGAAGCAATTTTAAAAGTACATGCGAAAAAGGTAAAGCTTGGAGATAATATTGATTTTAACGCTATCGCCCGGGCAGCATCAGGCGCTTCCGGCGCCGAACTTGCCAATATGGTAAATGAGGCAGCGCTGCGGGCGGTCAGGGAAGGACGTCAGTTTGTAACCCAGGCTGATTTGGAGGAAAGTATAGAAGTAGTTATTGCCGGTTATCAGAAAAAGAATAAGGTTTTGTCTGACAAAGAAAAATTGATTGTGGCATATCATGAAATCGGACATGCTCTTGTAGCGGCGCTGCAGAATCATTCGGCGCCTGTTACGAAAATTACAATCATCCCCAGAACCTCAGGGGCTTTAGGTTATACTATGCAGGTGGATGAGGGTGAACACAACCTCATGAGTAAGGAAGAAATTGAGAATAAAATAGCTACCCTTACCGGAGGACGGGTGGCTGAGGAATTGATTTTCGATTCCATTACCACAGGTGCTTCCAATGACATTGAACAGGCAACCAAGCTTGCGAGAGCCATGATTACCAGATACGGCATGAGTGAGGATTTTGGCATGGTTGCGCTTGAAACAGTAACCAATCAGTATCTGGGCGGTGATACCTCTCTTGCATGTTCACAGGATACGGCAAAGGAAATCGACAGGAAGGTTATTGAAACGGTAAAGACCCAGTATGAAAAGGCAAAGCAGCTGCTTACGGAAAATAAGGCAAAGCTGCATGAACTGGCCAAATATCTTTATGATGAGGAAACCATAACAGGAGAAGAATTCATGAAGATATTAAATGCCTGAGAACTGAAAGTGATATTGGCAGATTATATTCGGAGCGGTATGCAGAAAGACAAAATAAACGATAAAACGTTTATAAAACAGACAAAAAATGATTGACAAGCAAGCTCCTTTCCTATAAGATAAGTGTACACCCTTTGTATGAATTCATTTGAAGCTGATACAGAGGGAAGTCTATAAGGAAAGGAGCTTGTGTTATGACCGATACGGAACTGATTTTAAGTAAGCTTGATGAGATGCGAACAGAGCTGAAAGGTGACATACAGGATGTACGTATGGAGCTGAAAGGCGATATACAGGATGTACGTATGGAGCTGAAAGGCGATATACAGGATGTGCGCACAGAGCTGAAAGATGATATGCAGAGTTTGCAGACAAGGCTGAATGAAAGTATGCAGGATATGCATATCGAACTTTGCGGGAAGATTGCAGCAGTACAGTCGGCAGTCAGTGATCTCAGGGAGCGAATGGATGTAATGGAATTCGGCCTTCAGACAGAGATTGAAAAAACATATGAGCTTGCGCAGGAGAATGCTCATAATATCAGGATTTTAATGGCTGACAGAGCCAGAAACTGCCAGCGGAAAGCTAAAATCAGATTAATTACGGATTATAAGAACTGAGATTGAAATTAAAAATGAAACATTTCTCAAAGAAAGGGCTTTGAGAATCTGGTCAGCGGATGCGGCCGGAGGATGGATATTATGATGAAAATGATGATGATGAGAGAAAACTAAACTGCTGCCGGGCATTATGCAAAGCAGCAGTTTTTATGTATGACAATAAGTTTGTCCGCAAAGAGTGCAATCTATTGTTCGGGTCAATAGGAAGTTTACAGAAAGTGCTTTTTGCTGTTATAGAAAAAAGGAAAGAATATGAAAAATTATATTTTTGATTTATACGGTACATTAGTTGATATACATACCAATGAAGCCAAAACTTCCCTGTGGAAGAATATGGCGTCCATATTTTCCATGATGGGAGCAGAATATGCGCCGTTTGAATTAAGGAAGCGATATAAGGAACTGGCAGCCTCGGAAAGTTTGCAGCAGCTTTCTTTTATGCAGGATAAATTTCATGATAAGAGGATTACGGAAGACGAAATAGAAATTCAATTGGAAAAGGTATTTTACAGGCTGTTTTCAGACAGGGGAATTGTGCCGGAGGAAAAACAGACAGCACAGCTCGGGATTACATTTCGAAGTTTGTCTTTAAGCTATATCAGACTTTATGACGGCGTGCCGGAGCTTTTGCAGAGACTTAAGACGGCTGGTAAGAAGATATATCTTTTATCCAATGCCCAGCGCATGTTCACAGAACCGGAAATGAGGATGCTTGGGATTTATGATATGTTTGACGGTATTCTTTATTCTTCCGATGCAGGGGTAAAAAAACCTTCATTTTATTTTTACGATACTTTATTTCAAAGACATGGGCTTAAAAAGGAAGAATCCGTCATGATAGGGAATGAATACAGGGCTGATGTACTGGGGGCTGCGGAATATGGGATTAAGAGCATGTATGTATATACTGCCCAATCGGGGAAAAGACCGGAATCCCTTCCGGAAGGCTGCAAAGAGACAGGAAAAATATCAGAGGTTTTTCAGGAAGCTCTCTAAGCTGATTAAAAAAGTAACTTGACAAATGATAAAACCGTTACTAATATAAAGTTAATGAATTCAAAGGTTATGACAAAGAGGAGTACCTGCATTCCTCTTCTAAAGAGAAAATGCTTCACAGGCTGAAAGGGCATTTGAAGAAAGGCGCAGGGAAGGTAGCTTTGGAACCGGAGGGCTGAAACCGTTTAAAGATGCAGATAACGGCGGGTAGGTTCTCACGTTTTATCCGCGTTACAGGATAAGGCTCTTAGAAATTCCCGGGAATTTCAGCAGCCGCAGAGTGATAAGAAAAGGTGGTACCGCGTAAATACGCCCTTTGCAGACAGTATTCTGCAGAGGGCTTTTTGTGTGTCATGAAGGCTTCTGCAGAGAGGAAACCCAAATAGAGAGATAAGAAGGAGAACCAAGATGAGCAAAGAACTTGCAAAAACTTATGATCCCAAGGGGATTGAAGACAGGCTTTATCAAAAATGGCTGGATAAGAAATATTTCCACGCAGAAGTAGACCATTCCAGAACACCTTTTACCATTGTGATTCCGCCTCCAAATATTACAGGCCAGCTTCACATGGGGCATGCCCTTGACAATACCATGCAGGATATTTTAATCCGCTATAAAAGAATGCAGGGTTACAATGCGTTGTGGCAGCCGGGCACGGATCATGCCAGCATTGCAACGGAAGTGAAGATTATAGAAAAACTGAAAGAAGAGGGCATTAATAAGGAAGACCTTGGCAGAGAAGGATTTTTAGAACGTGCATGGGAGTGGAAAAAGGAGTACGGCGGACGTATTATCAGCCAGCTGAAAAAGCTGGGTTCTTCCTGCGACTGGGACAGAGAGCGTTTTACCATGGACGAAGGCTGCAATAAGGCTGTTACCGAGGTTTTCTGCAAGATGCATGAAAAAGGCTGTATTTACAAGGGCAGCCGCATTATCAACTGGTGTCCTGTTTGTAATACTTCCATTTCCGACGCGGAGGTTGAGTATCAGGAGCAGGCAGGTCATTTCTGGCACATTAAATATCCTTTGATTGAGGATGACGGCAGTGTAAGCACCACTCGTTTTCTGGAATTTGCAACAACAAGACCGGAAACCATGCTGGGAGATACTGCGGTAGCGGTTAATCCTGAGGATGACAGATATAAGGATATTGTAGGAAAGAAGCTTCTGCTTCCCATTGTAAACAGGGAAATTCCCATTGTTGCCGATTCCTATGTAGACATGGAATTCGGAACAGGTGTTGTTAAGATTACACCGGCTCATGACCCGAATGACTTTGAAGTGGGAAAACGTCATGGCCTTCCTGAAATCAATATTTTAAATGATGATGCTACGATTAATGAAAACGGCGGTAAGTTCTGCGGCATGGACCGCTATGAAGCAAGAAAAGCCATTGTTAAGGAACTGGATGAAATGGGGCTTCTTGTACGCATTGAAGATTATTCCCACAATGTAGGAACCCATGACAGATGCAAGACGACCATTGAGCCTATGATTAAGCAGCAGTGGTTCGTTAAAATGGATGAACTGATTAAGCCCGCAGTAGAAGCGGTAAAATCAGGTGATATCCAGCTTATTCCTAAAAGAATGGAAAAGACCTACTTTAACTGGACTGACAATATCCGTGACTGGTGTATTTCCAGACAGCTCTGGTGGGGACACAGAATTCCCGCTTATTATTGCGATAAATGCGGTGAAACCGTGGTAAGCGCAAGTGCGCCTTCAAAGTGCCCTAAGTGCGGTCATAACCATTTTACACAGGACCCTGATACGCTGGATACCTGGTTTTCCTCTGCATTATGGCCTTTTTCAACCTTAGGCTGGCCTGAGCAGACAGAGGATTTGAAATATTTCTATCCTACAGATGTTCTGGTAACAGGTTATGATATTATTTTCTTCTGGGTAATCCGCATGATTTTCTCCGGTTTTGAGCAGATGGGAGAAAAACCCTTTAAGACCGTATTATTCCATGGCCTTGTAAGAGATTCCCAGGGACGTAAAATGAGTAAGTCTCTAGGAAACGGAATAGACCCTCTTGAAATTATTGATCAGTATGGCGCAGATGCCCTTCGTCTCACTTTGATAACCGGTAATGCCCCCGGAAACGATATGCGTTTCTATTATGAAAGAGTAGAAGCAAGCAGGAACTTTGCAAACAAGATTTGGAATGCGTCACGTTTTATCATGATGAACATGCCGGAAGAGGAGCTGAAAGCAGAGAATCCTTCCTTAGAGCCTGTTGATAAGTGGATTCTTTCCAAACTGAATACATTGATTAAAGATGTAACTGACAATATGGACAGCTTTGAACTGGGTATTGCTGTTCAGAAGGTTTATGATTTTATCTGGGATGAGTTCTGTGACTGGTATATTGAAATGGTGAAGCCCCGCCTCTACAATTCCGATAATCAGTCCAGTAAGGATGCGGCTTTGTGGACTTTGAAAACAGTATTGATTGATGCGTTAAAGCTGCTTCATCCTTATATGCCTTTCATTACGGAAGAAATTTTCTGCACGCTGCAGTCCGAAGAAGAATCCATTATGATTTCCAGGTGGCCTGAGTATAAGGCGGAATGGAATTTTGAAAAGGAAGAAAAGGACATCGAAATTATTAAAGAGGCTGTCAGGGGCATCAGAAATGTCCGCACGGAAATGAATGTAGCTCCCAGCAGAAAAGCTTTTGTTTATGTGGTCAGCGAAAATGAGGATATCATAAATGCATTTACGGAAGGAAAGCTGTTCTTTGAATCTCTTGCTTATGCTTCAGAGGTTGCCATTCAGAAGGATAAGACAGGAATTGCTGATGATGCGGTATCCGTAGTGATTGCAAATGCGACTCTGTATATTCCTTTTGCCGAGCTGGTTGATATCAGCCAGGAAATTGAGCGTCTTCAGAAAGAGGAAAAGCGTCTTACCGGAGAACTGGCACGTGTTAACGGAATGCTGAACAATGAAAAATTTATATCGAAGGCGCCGGAAGCAAAGGTGGCGGAAGAACGGGCAAAGCTTGAAAAGTATACGCAGATGATGGAGCAGGTAAAGGAAAGACTTGCCCAGCTTCAGAAATAATTAATAATTGTGACAGAAACTTTTAATGTCGATTGCAGATGGGTATGCTATAATGTATATGTTTTAAGGAGGTAATGACAAAATGAAATTTTATGTATGTGAGCATTGCGGAAATATCATTGAATTTGCTAAAAATGTGGGTGTGCCGGTAATGTGCTGCGGTCAGAAAATGACAGAACTGATTCCCGGTACTTCCGATGGCGCAGCTGAGAAACATGTTCCGGTTGTGGAGGTAAATGGCAATCAGGTACTGGTAAAAATAGGGGCTGTGGAACATCCTATGGTGAAAGAGCACTATATTGAGTGGATTGTCATTGAAACTAAAAAAGGAATCCAGAAAGTGAACCTTACGCCCGGGGATGCGCCTGCAGCAGAATTTTTATTAACTGAAGGCGATGAATTTGTTGCGGCATATGCTTATTGTAATATCCATGGATTATGGAAAGCATAAACAAGGGAAGTATTATATGGTAAGAATGAACGGCCGGGAGTTTTGCTCCCGGCTGTTTTCGCAGCAAATATATAGGTAAAATACTATAGGTATAATAAAACATATGTATTTTACAAATAATAATATTTGTGGTAAATTTTTTCATGGAAAAAGAAAAGAGTAATGGAGGGCATTATGAAAAAGGATTATAGTAAATTATGGACATTGTTTAAATCCATGTTTGTGTTAAGCGCCTTTACCTTTGGCGGAGGATTTGTAATTGTTTCCCTGATGAAAAAGAAATTTGTAGAAGAATTAAAATGGCTTGAAGAAGATGAAATGCTTGATGTGACTGCAATTACACAGTCATCCCCGGGACCGCTTCCGGTGAATGCATCTGTAATTATCGGTTACCGGATGGCAGGTGTTGTGGGTTCGTTAACAGCCATATTGGGAACGATACTTCCGCCCATGATTATTATCTCCGTTATTTCACTGTTTTATGAACAGTTCCGCACCAATCCCTATATTGCCACTGCATTGCAGGTTATGAGGGCAGGTGTGGCTGCGGTTATCTTTGATGTGGTGATCAATTTAGCAGGCAATGTTTTAAAGACAAAAAGAATGTTGTATATTATAATGATGATAACAGCATTTATTGCAACTTACCTTTTGGACGTCAGCGCAATGATTGTAATTTTGACATGTCTCGGAATCGGACTTATTGATTTGGCATTGACTCTTAAGAAAGGCAGGGTGGCATAAATGTTATTATTAAAATTATTTTTTGCTTTTATTCAGGTAGGTTTGTTCAGTGTAGGCGGAGGTTATGCGGCAATTCCGCTGATTCAGGAACAGATTGTTAATATTTACGGGCTGATGACATTGGAGGAATTTTCTGATTTAATTACGGTGGCGGAAATGACGCCGGGGCCGATTTCCATTAATTCGGCAACCTTTGTGGGAATGAGAATTGCGGGAATACCCGGAGTACTCATCTGTACAATCGGCTGTATTATTCCGTCATTCTGCATCTGCCTTATCCTGGCACATTTCTACTATAAGTACCGTACAGTAAGCGGGGTTCAGGTGGTACTTGGTGCCATGCGCCCGGCAGTAGTGGCGCTCATTGCTTCAGCAGGTGCATCCATTCTTATGCTGGGATTGTTTCAGGCCGAAATACAGGATGTGGTGCTTGGAAATATCAGAGTGGTTGAGCTTGGTATTTTTGCCGCAGCATTATTTATTCTCAGAAAATTTAAGGTAAGCGCCATAGCCATTATTCTGGGCAGCGGCGTGACAGGAACTGTTATATATGCGCTGATGGGCGCAATATAAGACTGGAGGCAGGTATGACAATCCGTCATCTTGAAATATTTACGGCAGTAGCAGATACTGGTGGAATGAGTGCGGCAGCAAAGAAAATGCATATATCCCAGCCCACGGTCAGTCAGGCTGTTGCCGAGATGGAGAGATATTACGGAGTAAAGCTTTTTGAAAGGCTTTCACAGAAAATTTATTTAACAAAGGAAGGAGAGCTTATGCTCTCTTTTTCCCGTCATATACTTGATTCCTTTGTACAAATGGAAAAGGCTGTAGAGTGTGCTGCAAAAAAGAGCAGTCTGCGTATAGGGTGCAGCGTATCTGTGGGAACCTGTCTTATTAATGACATATTGGATGAGGCAAAAGAAAGAATGCCGGAATGTGAAATAAGTGTTTTAGTGGCAAATTCATCGGATATTGAGCAGGCTATTTTAAATAATGAAGTGGATTTGGGGATTGTGGAAGGAATTTTAAGAAGCAGGGATTTAGTGATAACACCTGTATGTGAAGATGAACTGGTTGTTGTGTGCGGAAAAGACCATGAACTTGCACAAAAAGAAAAAGTTACTCTGGATATGCTGGAAGGTCAGGATTATATCAGCAGGGAAAGCGGCAGCACGGAAAGAAATCAGATAGAAAAAATATTTGAAGACAGGGGCATTTATTTGAAAAGAACTTTTTGCAGCATGAATACGGAGGCAATAAAGAACGCTGTTATCCGGGGGCGGGGAATAGCTGTTTTTTCTAAAAGAATCGTGGAAAATGAGCAGAAGGCAGGAGATATTGTTATCCTGCCGTTAGAAGAGCTTCCGGTAACCAGATATATTAATATGGCAATACACAAAAATAAATATATATCACCGGGCATTAATATGATAAAAGAAATTTTGGAAGTACAGGAGAATTAATTATGCAAACATATGAAGAGGTGCAGCGGTACATTTCGGATATCCCCAAGTTTGCGGGAAAGCATACCCTGGAGGATACAAAAAAGCTGCTGAAACAGATAACGGGCAGCAGCATTGACAGTAAAATCATTCATATTGCAGGCACAAACGGAAAAGGCTCCGTTTGCGCCTATCTGCGCTCTGTTCTTATGGAGAGCGGATGCAGCACAGGGATGTTTATATCGCCCCATCTGGAAACTATGAGAGAGAGAATCTGCTTTGGAAAGGAAATGATCTCAGAAGAGGATTTTACAACTGCATTTGAAAGTGTGAAGGCAGTTCTTCCTGATGACCCGAAGCAGCATCCTTCTTTTTTTGAATACCTTTTTCTTATGGCAATGTCATATTTTAAAGAAAAGAAACCGGAATATATTATTCTGGAAACAGGACTGGGCGGCAGGCTGGATGCGACTAACAGTATAGAACATCCGGAAGTGTGTGTGATTACGGAAATCGGATATGACCATATGCAGTATCTGGGGGATACACTGGAACAGATTGCAGCGGAAAAAGCAGGGATTATTAAGAAGAATGTGCCTGTGGTATTTGTCGATAAACGTAAGGAAGTAACAGAGGTTTTAAAGAATTATGCCCAAAAAGCGGGCAGCATGGCAGTTATTATCGGAAAAGATAATATTTCAGATGTGAATATCCATAATAAAACCATTGATTTTTCTTTTCATACTGGTTATTATAATTATGTTAGTCTTTTTCTTGAGACAACTGCCCTGTATCAGACAGAAAATGCCTCACTTGCCGTAAGTGCGGCGGAGATTCTGTCAAAACAGGACAAAAGAATTTGTGAACAGACCATAAGAAAAGGACTGAAGAGGGCACACTGGCCGGGAAGGATGGAAGAGGTCCTTCCGGGAATATTTCTGGATGGTGCCCATAATGAGGACGGGATAGAAGCATTTTTGGATTCAGTTAAAAACAGCGAATGCAAAGGCAGAAGATTTTTGCTTTTCGGTGTTGTTTCGGACAAGCAGTACGGGAAGATGATAAAGCAGATTGCAGATGCAGGCTTATTTTCGGAAGTGGCAGCAACAGTTTTGGAATCGGATAGAAGTGCTTCTTATAATAAATTAAGAGAAATTTGGGGGCAATATAAGGTTTATTGCAGCTTCCATAAAAGTGCAGAAGAAGCATATTATCATTTATTATCGGATAGAGAAGATGCAGATGTCATTTATATTGCCGGTTCATTGTATTTGATAGGGCAGATGAAGACCCTGATAAGGAGAATACCGGATGATTGATTTTGAAGAAGAATTAAAGAAGTTTCATCCCAGCCTTGAGGTTGAGGATGCAGTGGAGGCTATCTATAACCAGGATTTAACGGATATGGCCGATATATTGATTAAAATGGTTGAAAAGACAAAAGAGAAGGAAGAACAGGAGTAGCGGCATGATTTGTTATAATTGCGGATGCCGCCTGTCAGAGCACGATTTTTGTACGGGCTGTGGTGTAGACGTTTCTCTTTACAAGAAAATAATGTATATGTCCAACCGTTTTTACAACGATGGTCTTGACAAGGCGACAGTAAGAGATTTGTCCGGAGCGGTTATCAGTCTTCGGCAGAGCCTTAAATTTAATAAAAATAACATAGATGCAAGGAACCTTTTGGGACTTGTGTATTTTGAAATGGGTGAAGTGGTTGCTGCTTTAAGTGAATGGGTAATCAGCAAAAACCTCCGTCCCAAAAAGAACATTGCCGATGATTATATTGATATGATTCAGAATAATCAGTCCAGGCTGGATGCGATTAACCAGACCATAAAGAAGTATAATCAGGCACTGGTTTACTGCTATCAGGACAGTCAGGATCTGGCAGTGATTCAATTAAAAAAGGTACTTTCCTATAACCCCAAATATATCAGGGCACATCAGCTTCTGGCTCTTTTATACATTAATATTGAAGAGTGGGAAAAGGCCAAAAAAGAATTATTAAAATGCTGTCAGATTGATACCAATAATACTACCACGCTCCGGTATCTGAAAGAAGTGGAGCATATGCTGATGCCGGAGGATGCGGCAAAGAATGCGCCTAAAAAGAAAACTTCATCTGATGAAGTGATTCGCTACCAGAGCGGTAATGAAACGATTATCCAGCCGGTTAACGGAAAGGATAAAAGCGGCGTGTCCTCCCTGCTGAATCTGGGAATCGGAGTGGTGATTGGTGTTGCCATAGCCTGCTTTTTAATTTTGCCGGCAAGGATACAGAGCGCCCAGGCGGATATTAATGATGAACTCAGGATAGTCAGTGAGCAGTCAGATGTAAAGACGGCTACCATCGATGAGCAGCAGCAGAAAATCCAAAGCCTGACAGATGAAAATCAGAGGCTCAGCGATGAACTGGCATCATTTGAAGGAACAGACGGTGCATTAAAGGCTACGGATGGACTTATGATGGCGGTCAGCACTTACCTTACGAATCCTGAGGATATAGAAACTATAGCCGGGTACATGGAATCCCTTGAAACGCAGGAAGGGGAAGAAGAGGAAACAAGAACAGCTTCCTTTACCGCTTTGCAGGAGAATTTCCTTACTCTGACAGGAGAGCAGCTGGGGACTTATTATTACAACGCCGGTTATGAAAGCTACAATGCCGATAATTATGAGGAAGCAATCCCGAATCTTGAAAGAGCCTACCGGTATAATGAGACAAATGCAGATGCATTATTTTACCTGGGCAATTCCTACAGGCGCCTGGGAGATAATGACAAGGCCAAGGAAATATATGCACAGGTAATTGATAATTTCCCTGATACCAGAAGGGCGAATGAAGCAGAAACCTATCTGGCAGAAATCAATAATGAAAATTAAAACCGAATAAAATTATACTGATACGAAAGAGAACATGAAAGATGTTCTCTTTTTTTTCATGACAATAAATAATTGCGAAAGGGGAAAAGGAATGGAAGAGGATTTTAAAGTGATTGATAATTACCTGATGGTAAAAATGCCGGAAGAGGTAGACCATCACAAATCGGTTTACATAAGCCAGACTGCAGACCGGTATATTATGAAGGAGGGAGTAGGAAATGTGGTATTCGATTTTGAAGATACCAGGTTCATGGACAGCTCCGGCATAGGAATCATAATAGGAAGATATAAAAAAATTTCATATTTCGGCGGAAAAGTTTTTGCCATCAACACAGATTCCAGAATAAAAAGAACCCTGATGATTTGCGGTTTACATAAAGTTATAGAAATCATGTGAAATCCCAGTGAGCCAAGTGAAGCACCTGCACGCTTGCGTGCAAGGGGCGTCATTTGGCGAACGGCCGCATGAGCAAGGAGCGCAAAGCGCGGAGTGCGAATGAGGCGGTCTGCGGAGCAGACGGGATTGAACAGGGTGAAGAAAGCCAGGTGCGATGCCTGCGTGCTTGCACGCAAGGAATCGGATTTGGCGAACGGCCGCATGAGCAAGGAGCGCAAAGCGCGGAATGCGAATGAGGCGGTCTGCGGAGCAGACGGGATTGAACAGTGTGAAGAAAGCCAAGTGAGAAATCTGCGTGCTTGCACGCAAGGAATCGGATTTGGCGAACGGCCGCATGAGCAAGGAGCGCAAAGCGCGGAATGCGAATGAGGCGGTCTGCGGAGCAGACGGGATTGAACAGTGTGAAGAAAGCCAGGTGAAAGGAGAAAGAAAATGGAAATAGAAAAAAGCATGGAAGTAAGAAATAGAAACAGAAAAAGAATGAAAAACGAAATGAAGCTGGAATTTGATGCGGTGTCAGAAAATGAAGCCTTTGCGCGTGTTGCCGTATCTGCATTCGTAACGCCCCTGAATCCTACTATGGAGGAAATTTCCGATATTAAAACGGCAGTTTCGGAAGCCGTTACCAATGCCATTATCCATGGGTATGACAGGGAAGAGGGAACTTTCGGCGATGACAGGGAATGCAAGGTATCCTTACACTGTCTGATTCTGGAGGATGTGCTTCATGTGGAAATAGCAGATGAAGGAAAAGGAATTGAAAATATTGAACAGGCCATGGAACCGCTCTTTACCACCAAGCCTGATATGGACAGGTCGGGAATGGGCTTCGCCTTCATGGAAGCTTTTATGGATGATCTGGAGGTCATTTCAGAGCCGGGAATGGGAACCACAGTGCTGATGAAGAAGAAACTGGGGACAACGTCATGGATTGGGCATGAGGAATAGACTATGACGGAAACAGCAGTACTTATCAGACAGGCACAGGCGGGAAAAAGGGAATCAAGAGAAGTACTGATAGAACAGAATCTGGGACTGGTGCATCACATTGTAAAGCGTTTTCTGGGAAGAGGATATGAAGCGGAGGATTTATTCCAGATAGGGGTAATAGGGCTGATTAAGGCCATCGATAAATTTGACACCTCTTTTGAGGTAAAGTTTTCCACCTATGCGGTGCCCCTTATTGCAGGAGAAATCAAGCGCTTTATCAGGGATGACGGACCGGTTAAGGTATCAAGGACATTAAAAGAAAACGGCATTAAGGTAAAATATGCAAGGGAGAGGCTGAACATGCAGCTGAACAGGGAGCCTACAGTAGAGGAAGTGGCGAAGGAAGCAGTGCTTACCACAGAAGAAGTGGTGCTTGCCATGGAAGCCAGCATACAGGTGGAATCCATTTATAAGTCAGTTTATCAAAATGACGGCAATGAAATTTATATGGTAGACCAGCTGGCCGATAAAGGGAAGGATGAACAGGAAAACCTGTTGAATCACCTGGTGGTGAATCAGCTTATCGGAAGCCTGCCGGAAAAAGAACAGAAATTGATTGTGCTCAGGTACTTTCAGGATAAGACCCAGACGGAAGTGGCTAAAATACTCGGCATCAGCCAGGTACAGGTCAGCCGTCTGGAGAAAAGAATACTTCTTGCCCTACGGGAAAAAATGATGGAGAAGGTCTGAAGATAGTGGTATACTCTTATCGGAAGCAATTATCTGAAAATTAAAGCGCGGCAGGGAGTAAAACAAATGATTAGTCAGGATTATCCTTATTTATATGAAACACATATGCATACCTGCGAAAGCAGTAAATGCGCACGCAGTACCGGCGAAGAAATGGCAAAGGCATGTAAGGAAGCCGGATATACAGGCATTATTATCACGGATCATAATTGGTATGGGAATAACTGTATTGATAAAAATCTGCCCTGGGAAGAATGGGTGGAAGCCTTCTGCAGAGGATATGAAAATGCAAAAAAATGGGGCGACGAAAATGGACTGGATGTATTTTTCGGATATGAATCCTGTTATGAAGGCACAGAATTTCTGATATACGGTGTGGACAAAAAATGGCTGAAGGAGCACCCTGAAATTAAGGATGCTTCCATTGAAAAGCAGTATCAGATGATTCATGAAGCAGGAGGAATGGTTATTCAGGCCCATCCTTTCAGGGATGAGCCTTATATCACCAAAGTGCGGCAATTTCCTGAACTGGCAGACGGGGTGGAGGGAATTAATGCCACCCATTCCTGTCACTTAAGTCTTAATCATAATAATCCGGAATGGGACAGACAGGCTGTCAGTCTTGCGGCACAGTATCAGCTGCCTGTGACGGCAGGTTCTGACGTTCACAGCACTGTAATTTTCGGCGGAGGCGTGGCATTTAAAAGAAAAATGGCTTCCATACAGGATTATTGCAGCGCCATTATAAACGGCGAAGATTATATTCTTACAGATGGTGACAGGTGGTACAATAAGCGGGGCGGGCTTTTATAAAGAGCTTCCTTTAAGGAACGTCCACAAGCGGAGGAATTTATGAGATTGTTGCATACAGCGGACCTTCATATCGGGAAAACAGTCAATGACTTTTCCATGCTGGAGGACCAAAAGTACATTCTGGAGCAGATAAAAAACATTGCACTTTATAATGAAGTTGACGGTGTGGTGATAGCGGGTGATATTTATGACAGGGCAATTCCGGCAGGAGAAGCAGTTATGCTGCTTAATGATTTCCTTACGGAGTTGTCTAAGAAGGGAATTGCTGTTTATTTAATCAGTGGCAATCATGATTCCCCTGAGAGAATCAGCTTTGGAGAAAATCTGCTGGCAAATCAGAGAGTTTTTATCGGAGGTGTTTACCGGGGAAAGCTTCCGGTTTTTCAGGCAGAGGATAAATGGGGAACGGTGGAAATCGTGCTGCTCCCTTTTGTAAGGCCTGCCCAGGCAGATGCAAGAACCAGCGAAGAAGCTGTTGCAAAGCTTTTGCAGGGATATTTTGAAGAAGAAAAGAAAGAAAAAAATACAAAAGAGAAAAAAAGACGGGTTCTTGTAACCCATTATTTTGTAACGGATGCAGGCAGGGAACCGGAACTTTCGGACAGTGAAACTACTATACATGTGGGAGGCCTTGATAACGTAGAGGCCTCCCTTTTTAAGGACTTTGATTATGTGGCTCTCGGGCATATCCATAAGCCTCAGAAAATAGGAGATAAGCCCGTTTATTATTCAGGATCCCCCTTAAAGTATTCCTTCGGAGAGGTAAACCAGACGAAATCAGTGCTGCTTATTGAGCTTACGAAAGAGGGGCTTTCCGGGGTAGAGCCGATTCCCCTAAAACCCTTAAGGGAAATGAGAAAGGTGAAGGGCAGCCTTGAGGAAATTATGGAAAGGGTGGTAAACGATGGAGCAGGAAGAGAAGATTATATACAGGCTGTCCTTACGAATCAGGAGGAGCTTATTGACCCAATCGGCACCCTGAGGAGCGTTTATCCTAATATTATGCAGATTGTACGGGAGGAAAAGAAGGAAAAAACCTCTGTAACCGCAGGCAGTTTTACTGTAGGAAAACGTGAGCCGGAGGCTTTGTTTGAGGAATTCTATGAGACTGTGCGGGGAGAAAAACTGGCGGACAAGGGAAAAGAACTGATTGAAGAGGTTGTGAAAAAACTGGAAGGCGGGCTATGAAACCAATAAAACTGGTCCTCTGCGGATGGGGACCTTACAGGGAAAAGCAGGAGATTGATTTTAACAGGCTGAGTGACAGGGGACTGTTTCTGATTACCGGCGCTACAGGAGCGGGAAAAACCACTTTGTTTGATGCCATAACTTATGCGCTTTACGGAAATCTCAGCGGTGAAACAAGGGAAAAAAACAGTGTGCGGAGTGATTTCGCGGGGGATGATGTGAAAACCTATGTGGAGCTTTTCATGGAGCATGGGGGCAAAAAATATCATATTTACAGAAACCCTGAGTATCTGCGCCCCAAAAAACGAAAAAGCGGCAGTGCGGATATGACTAAGGAAAAAGAAAACGCCGTACTCACCATGCCGGAGGGAGAAAAGATTTCGGGAAGCAGTGAAGTTACAGGAAAAATCCGGGAACTGCTGAGGCTGGATTTAAAGCAGTTTAAGCAGCTTTCCATGATTGCCCAGGGGGAATTTACAAGGCTTCTGACGGCGCCTTCCGCTGAGAAATCCAGGATTTTCAGGGAAATATTTGATACTGATTTATATGACAAAATGGCAGGAGAGCTCCGTCTGCGTTCCGGAAGCTTATATAAACAGGTTATGGAATACCGCCACAGAATGGAAGAGGATGTGGAATTATTCGTGCCGGAAGAGGAGAAGAAAGAAGGCTGGGAAGAGCTTACGAAAGACAGGCATTATTATTATGAAGAAATTCTTGGCTTTTTAAAACAGGAAGTGAAGGAATATGAAAAAGAGTGGCGGATGCTGGAAAAGTCAGGAAAAGAAGCAGAAGAAGAAATAGAGAGGCTTACCATAGCAGTAACCGAGGGAGAAAGAATCAAAAATCTTTCAGAGAAGCTGGCAGCTGAAAAAGAAAGAAAGCAGCAGCTGATAAAAAAACAGCCGGAAATTAAGAGCCGGGAAAAAATGCTTGAAAAAGCAGAATCAGCCGGTCAGGTGAAGCTCTTTGAAGAAGCCTGGAAAAATGCTGTGAAGCAACATCAGAACCGATTAAGCAGGCTGGAGAGTGCAAAAGAAGAGTTGGCGGAATTAAACGGGCAGAAAGAAGAGGAAAGCCTGTTTTATCAGGAATGTGAGAATCTGGCATCAGCCTATGAACTTGCGGATAAAGCTAAGGAGCTGCAGAAGCAGCTGAAGGATGCCGCTGCAGAACTTAAGAAGCAAAGAAAAGAACTTTGCAGGCTGCAGGAACAGTATCTTCAGGCGGAAAATGAGGAAGAAGCGGCAAAGGCAGATTATGAAAATGATGATAAAAGATACCGCCATGGAATAGCGGGGATTCTGGCAGGAGACCTTTCAGAAGGACTTCCCTGTCCGGTATGCGGTTCCCGTTCCCATCCCCGAAAAGCAGTGCCGGAAAAGGCAATGCCCACTGAAAAAGAAGTGGAGGAGAAAAAACTTCTTTATGAGAAAAAACGGGAAGAACGGGTAAAAATGCATGGAAAGACGGCTGCATTGAAGGAAAGAACCGATGTGCTTATGCAGAATATTGAGGAGCTTGAAGATACAGCCGCCCGGCAAAAAGTCCTCCGGGATGAAGAAACAGCTTTTGTGAAGCATTATCTGGAAAACCATGGAAAGACGGAATTTCTGGAACAAAAGAGGGCATATGAGGCACTCCTTATTATGCTTTGTGAAAAAGAAAATGCACTTAAAAATCTGCAGGAAGAAGAAGCCGGATTACAGAAGGAAAAAACAAAAGCCCGGGAAGAATATGAAGAGCAGAGAAAAGGGAAAGGCTTTTCTTCGCAGGAGGAGTATAAAGAGGCTTTCCGCACAGAGGAAGAAATCACTAAAATGCGCATGGCAGTGAGCCGTTTTAAGGAAGAATGCAGCGCAAATGAAGGACTTATCCTTCATCTGGAAGAGGAACTGTCAGGCAGGAAACAGGTTGATATTGATGAACTTCAGCAAAGCCTCAGGGAAAAGAGAGATGTAAAGAACAAGCTCTACGAAAAACAGTCGTTAAAAAAATCAAAATGGCAGGAAATGATAAGACTTCGGGAATCTCTTGAGGAAAAAAAGGAGAAGGTCCGGAACCTGGAAAAACAATACAGTCTGGTGAAGGATCTGGATGATGCCGCCAGCGGAAATAATAAGCTCCGGCTTGTGTTTGAACAATATGTGCTTGCTTCTTATTTTGAAGAAATACTGCGGGCAGCGAACCTACGGCTTTCGGTGATGTCAGGAGGCAGATATGAGCTCAGGCGGATGAAAACCGTGGGAGACGGAAGAAGTAAGGATAATCTGGAAATGGAAGTGCTTGACTATTATACGGGCAAGTACCGTTCCGTAAAAACGCTGTCAGGAGGAGAAACCTTTAAGGTATCGCTGTCCCTTGCCCTTGGAATGAGTGATGTGGTGCAGGCTTTAAGCGGGGGCATCAGAGTGGATACCCTGTTTATTGATGAGGGCTTTGGCTCTCTTGACAGCGAGTCCCTGGAACAGGCCTGTCAGACTCTGAATTCTCTTGTGGAAAAGGACAGACTCATAGGGATTATTTCCCATGTTCCGGAGCTGGCTGAAAAAATAGAAAATCAAATCAGAGTTAATAAAACAAATGCTGGAAGTACCATTGAAGTTATGATATCCTAAAAACTGTGATGTACTTTAAAAGATGGAGGAATGAAATGGATAAGCAATATGATGTTATTATAATAGGAGCAGGTCCCGGAGGTATTTTCTGTGCCTATGAGCTTCTTGATAAAAAGCCTGATTTAAAGGTATTGATAATAGAAAAAGGGCGTTCCATTGAAAAGAGAACCTGCCCGAAAAGAATTACAAAACAGTGTGTTGGATGTAAACCCTGTTCCATAACTACCGGTTTTGCAGGAGCGGGAGCCTTTTCTGACGGAAAACTGTCTTTGTCTCCGGATGTGGGAGGCAACCTTCCCGAAATACTTGGCTATGATGAAACTTTGAAGCTGATTAAGGAGTCGGATGAGATTTATCTGAAGTTCGGTGCGGATACCAATGTGTATGGTGTTGATAAGCAGGCGGAAATCCGCGAAATCAGAAGAAAGGCTATTGTTGCCAATTTAAAGCTGGTGGAATGCCCCATTCGTCATCTTGGTACAGAGGAAGGTTATAAAATTTATGAAAAGCTCCAGCATCATTTAAAGGAGAAAGGCGCTGACCTTTTATTTAATACCATGGTAGAGGAAATTGTTGTGGAAAATGACTGCGCCGTGGGTGTCAGAACCGATAAAGGAGAGCTCTTCCGTGCAAAGGAAATTGTTTCTGCGGTAGGAAGGGAAGGAGCCGACTGGTTTAAAGATAAATGTGAGGAAATCGGCATTGAAACCACGCCGGGAACCGTGGATATCGGTGTGCGAGTGGAAGTGAGGGATGAAATCATGCAGTTTTTAAATGAAAACCTGTATGAAGCAAAACTGATTTACCATACCCCCACCTTTGATGATAAAGTAAGAACTTTCTGTACCAATCCTTCCGGTGAGGTTGCAACGGAATATTATGAGGGAGGTCTGGCGGTAGTAAACGGTCATGCCTATAAATCCAGGGATTATAAGACCAATAATACTAATTTTGCAATTCTGGTAAGTAAAAATTTTACCAAACCTTTTAAAACTCCTATTGAATACGGAAAGCAGATTGCCCAGCTTTCCAATATGCTCTGCGGAGGTAAGATTCTTGTGCAGACCTTCGGGGATTTCAGAAGGGGCAGAAGAACTACGGAAGAGAGGCTTTGCAGAAATAATCTGATTCCAACCTTAAAGGATGCTGTTCCGGGAGATTTGTCTTTGGTATTTCCCCACAGAATCATGGTGGACATTGAAGAAATGCTGCTTGCGCTGGATAAGATTACGCCGGGAATTGCAGGAGATGAAACGCTTCTTTACGGCGTTGAAGTTAAGTTCTATTCCAATAAGGTGATTGTAAACAGGGATTTTGAAACCAGTATCAGCGGGCTTCGTGCCATAGGAGACGGGGCGGGTGTTACAAGGGGCCTTCAGCAGGCTTCGGCAAACGGTATCAGCGTGGCAAGAAGTATTTTGAGGAAAATAGAAGAATGAAAAGAGTAACCCTTATTTTGGCTGTGCTGTTCCTTTTTCTTTCCGGCTGCGGAAAGAAAAATTCAGATACCAGAATAGTGCTTACCACAGGCTTTCAGAAGGATGAAGTCTTCAGAATTGAAAATATGTCCTGCAGCCTGCCTGAATTGATGGTGCTTTTAACCAATGCCCAGAACCAGTACGAAAATGTTTACGGAGAGGAAATCTGGCAGACGGACCTTAACGGCGTTACGCTTGAGGAAAATGTAAAGGAAACGGTGCTGGCAGATCTTGCCCAGATTAAAACCATGAACCTTCTGGCCCAGCGTTATGGCGTGGAACTGGATGAGGAAGAAAGGCAAAAGATAAAAGAAGCGGCGGAAGCTTATTTTACTTCCTTAAATCAGACGGAAAAAGACAGTATGGGGGCAGATGAGGAAACAATCGAAAACCTGTATCTGGAATATGCTCTGGCGGAAAAGGTTTATCAGTACATTATCAAGGATATTAATCCGGAAATCAGCGATGATGAAGCCAGAACAATTACAGTGCAGCACATTCTGTTTAAAACCTATGTCCTGGACGGCACAGGGAAAAAAATTGAATATTCTGATGAAGCCAGGCAGGATATTTATAAAAAAGCCCGGGAGGTGCTGAAGCTGGCAAAAGAAGAGGACAGTGATTTTGAACAGCTGGTTTTGACCTACAGTGAGGATGAGACGGGGACTCTCTCCTTTGGCAAGGGTGAAATGGAAAGCAGTTTTGAAGAAGCGGCCTTTAACCTGGAAACGGGCGAAATCAGCGATATTGTTGAGACCTCTTACGGCTATCATATTATTAAGTGTCTCAATACCTTTAACAGAGAAGAAACAGATGCCAATAAGGCGAAGATTGTTGAAAAACGTAAGGAAGAAGTTTTCGGTCAGGAATACGAGACCTTTGTGGCATCCCTTACCAGGGATTTGAATGAGGAATTGTGGGAAAGCGTGAGCTTTATTCATAACGAAGAGGTCAAAACAACAGACTTTTTTGAAATATATAACCAGTATATTAATCTTTCACAGGAGTAAAAGCAGGATTATTCGGAGGAATAACGGTGATTGACGGAAAAAGAATCATTGTCCTTTGCACCACAAGAATCCATGACGCATCAGGGCAGGATTTTGTAAATGCATTAAACGAGAATGTAGTCAAAAGAAACGGCAGGCTTTTGGTTTATAATACCTGTTCCGACTTGTATTGGAATACGCCCAGCGAATCAGGTGAAAAAACGGTGTTCCAGCTGATTGATTATGATGTTACGGATGCAGTAATAATTTTTGAAGAAAGAATCAGGGATAAGACGGTCGTCAGGGAAATCATAGAAAAGGCTGTTACCCATAGGATACCTACGGTTACCATCGGGGATGATTATGAAGGCTGTACAGGTGTGCGTTTTCACTATGAAGCGGGCATTGAGCAGATGACACGTCATGTCATTGAAGCACATGGCATAAAAAAACTTCATTTTATGGCAGGGGCAAAAGGAAATCCTTTTTCCGAAAGGCGCCTTGCGGCATTTAAAAGAGTGCTTGAAGAAAAAGATATGCCGTTTACAGATGAGATGATAAGCTATGGTGATTTCTGGTCGGAACCTGCCAGAACTGCTATGGGAGAATTATTGAAAAGGGATTCTCTTCCCGAAGCTGTTATTTGTGCCAATGATGCAATGGCTCTTGCTGTAAGCAGCTTCCTTTCCGAACATGGTTATCGTGTTCCGGAAGATGTTATTGTTACCGGTTTTGACGGAGTGGATGACATAAAGTATTCGATGCCCAAGATTTCTTCCTGTCTGTGTGATTATCAGGATATGGCTGATGAGATTATGATACAGATTCAGAAATGCTTTGAAGGCAGTATGCCGGATAAAAATTGTTATGTGGTTCCCAGAATGCTTTTATCTGAATCCTGCGGCTGCGCAAAGGTATCCACAGTAAATGATGCCGCAGCACATTTGAGCCGCCTTAATAACATAATGTTCCGCTATCAGGAGGAAGAAAGGACTCTTTATGAAATGTCCTCCCGGATTCAAATGTGCCGGACTATGGAGCAGGTGGCAAAAGAACTTCAGATTTATGTATTGTATGATATGTGTATTCTTATAAATGATGAATGTATGGATGAGACCATGAATCCCATGGAAAACAGTATACATGATAACTTTAATAAGGATAAGTGGGTGCTGTTTGACAGCGAGGTGAAAGAGTCGTTTGTGCCACATAAGATTTCCCCGGAGAAATGCGTTCCTGATATGGCAGGTCTGCTTCAAAAGGAACAGCCGCTTATTTTTACGGCGCTGAGTTTTCAGGATATTCCCCTGGGATATGTCTGTTTTTATTATGAGCAGTGCAATATGGAAAATTATTGTAAGATTCCGCAGATTACCAACACGTTGAATAATGCGGTAGGCGGACTGAGAAATATGCGTTATCAGAGGTACATAACGGGGCAGATTGAAGAAATGTATAAGATGGATGTCCTGACAGGGCTTTATAACCGCAACGGTTTTACACGGGTATATAAGGAACTGTTAAAAAGCCGCAGCAAGGAAAGAAGATGTATTTCCGTTATACTGGCAGATTTGGACAGTCTTAAATTTATCAATGATAATTTCGGACATGATGAAGGAGATAATGCAATTGTGACTGTGGCAAGAGCATTGAAGGAAGCCTGCCCGCCGGGGACTTTGTGCACCAGGCTCGGAGGAGATGAGATGTTTGCCGTTTATGACGGAGTCGTGGATGCGGTTCAAATAAAAAGATGTGTGGACAGTCTGTTGGAGCAATATAATCTGACATCCGGGAAAGGCTATATGGTATCTGCAAGCACAGGTATTTATATTACTGACAATTTTGAAGAAACTGATTTGGAAAGCCTTATCAAAAAGGCGGACAAACTGATGTATCAGGACAAAACCCAAAAGAAAAAGCAGAGAATTTAATCCCCGAATTATCAGTTAATAAAAAATTTATAATTATAAAATCCGCATATTTACGGCGTTTTTGAAGAATTATTAGCACTCAACTCAAATGAGTGCTAATTTTGTCTTGACTTTTATTTAGAAGAGAATTACACTTGTTTTTAGCGAAAGTTTTTGAAATTATTTTTACAAGAAGGAGTGATTATCGTGGCAGAAAAGCACGGAAGTTTATCCATTAACAGTGAAAACATATTTCCCATTATCAAGAAGTGGCTGTATTCCGACCATGACATTTTTTACAGGGAATTAATATCCAATGGCTGTGATGCCATTACCAAGTTGAAAAAACTTGATATGATGGGAGAATATACCCTGCCGGAGGATTACAAGGCCAGGATTCAGGTCATTGTGAACCCTGAAGAAAAGACACTTAAATTTATTGATAACGGTATCGGTATGACAGCAGACGAGGTAGAAGAATACATTAACCAGATTGCATTCTCCGGTGCCACAGATTTTATTGAAAAGTATAAGGACAAAACCAATGAAGACCAGATTATCGGTCATTTCGGACTTGGCTTTTATTCCGCATTTATGGTAGCCGATGAAGTGCATATTGATACCTTGTCCTGGCAGGAGGGCGCAAAGCCTGTGCATTGGGAATGTGACGGCGGTACAGAATTCGATATGAAGGAAGGGGACAAAGCAGAGGTTGGTACTACCATTACTTTGTTCTTAAATGAAGATGTTCTTGAATTCTGCAATGAGTATAAGGCAAGAGAGGTTATTAAGAAATATTGTTCCTTTATGCCTGTTGAAATCTATCTGTCCAAGGAAAATACAACAGAAACCCAGACAATTAAGGCCGATGAAAAACTGGATACCGATACGGTAGTAGAGGAAATCAAGCCTGAAAAGGAAGAGGATGAATTAAAGTATAAGATTGTAAAAAGACCGGAGCTTTTAAACGATACCAATCCTCTTTGGATGAGACATCCCAATGAATGCACGAAAGAAGAATATCTGGAGTTTTACCGCAAGGTATTTCAGGATTACAAGGAGCCTTTGTTCTGGATTCACCTGAATATGGATTATCCTTTTAATTTGAAGGGCATTTTATACTTCCCTAAAATCAATATGGAATATGAGTCCATTGAAGGCGTGATTAAATTATATAACAATCAGGTATTCATTGCCGATAATATCAAAGAGGTTATTCCCGAATTCCTGATGCTTTTAAAAGGTGTTATTGATTGTCCTGACCTGCCTCTTAACGTATCAAGAAGCGCTTTGCAGAATGACGGATTTGTTAAGAAAATTTCCGATTACATTTCCAAGAAGGTGGCTGACAAGCTGGCAGGTATGTGCAAGACAGAAAAAGAAGAATATGATAAATACTGGGATGATATCAGTCCCTTTATCAAATTCGGCTGCCTGAAGGATGATAAGTTCTGTGAAAAGATGACAGATTATATACTCTTTAAGAATCTTGAGGGTAAATATCTGACACTTCCCGAATGTCTTGAAGTCAATAAGATTGACCCTGATGAGGCGGAAAATGCGGAAGAAAAGACAGATGCCGCAGATAAGCCTGAAGCAGAAGTGGTTGATGAAGACGGCAACGTTGTAAGCGGTGAAACAAAAGAAGCCGAGGGTGAAGAGGAAGAGAAGAAGGAAAAGATTATCTACTACGTTACCGATGAAAAGCAGCAGAGCCAGTACATTAATATGTTCAAGGCTGCCAAGATGGATGCTGTAATTCTGACACATAATATCGACCAGCCTTTTGTATCCCAGCTGGAAGCAAAGAATGAGGGCATTAAGTTCCAGAGAATTGATGCGGATTTAACGGATACCTTTAAGGCAAAGACAAGTAAAAAGGCTGAAAAGGAACTGGAAGAAGCAGCGGAAGCAATCGGTAAGGTAATGAAGAAGGCTTTAAAGAAAGACCAGATTACCATCAAGGTTGAAAAGCTGAAAAACAAGAAGATTTCCTCCATGATTACTCTTTCCGAAGAAAGCAGAAGAATGCAGGATATGATGAAGATGTATTCTATGCCCGGCATGGATATGGGCGGTTTCGGAAAAGAAGGAGAAACCCTGATTTTAAATGCCAACCATCCCCTTGTCCAGTATATTATGGAACATACAGACAGCGATAACGTAAATATGATTTGCGAGCAGCTTTATGACCTTGCACTTTTGCAGCATGCACCCCTTGAGCCGGAAGCAATGAGCAAATTTGTGGCAAGAAGCAATGATATTATGATGATGTTGACAAAATAATCCTGTGTGACAAATGATTTACCTCTGCATATGATAAAATAAAGAATATGCAGAGGTATTTTTATGCCTGATTACAGCTTAAGAGGTGCGCAGACAGATGGGAATTATAAAGGGAAGCTGCAGATTAATGTAACTTCCACCCTTGGACTTATTCCCATTCCCGATGCCACTGTAACCATATCCTATACAGGAGTGCCGGATGTAACGGTAGAAAGGTTAAGCACTGATTCATCCGGTCAGACGGAAGAAATCGAACTTTCCGCACCGCCACTTGAATACAGTGTTGAACCTTCGGAGGTAATGCCTTATTCGGAATATAATATTCAGGTTGATGCGCCGGGATATGAATCCGTCATGATTTCAGGAACGGAAATTCTGCCGGATGTAACGGCACTGCAGCCTATTCAGATGACACCCATTGAAACAGCAGATGAAAACGAAGAGACGATTGTAATTCCCGGTCATACCCTTTATGAAGAATATCCGCCTAAAATCCCGGAGGATGAAATCAAGCCCATGGATGAAAGCGGGGAGATTGTATTAAGCAGGGTGGTGATCCCTGAATATGTTGTCGTTCATGACGGTGTGCCGAATGATTCCACAGCGCCCAATTATTATGTGCGTTACAGAGATTACATCAAGAACGTAGTTTCATCAGAGATTTATGCTACCTGGGAGGAAAATGCAATCTATGCCAATACACTGGCTATTTTGTCATTTACTCTTAACAGAGTCTATACTGAGTGGTACAGGAATAAGGGATATAACTTCACAATCACCTCATCTACCGCTTATGACCAGAAATGGATGTATGGCAGGAATATTTATGAAAATGTGGACCGTGTTGTGGACTCTATTTTTGCCAATTTCCTGTCAAGACCGGGGGTAAGGCAGCCGATTTTCACCTCTTATTGTGACGGAAGAAGGGTGACCTGTGACGGATTGAGCCAGTGGGGCTCCCAGTATCTGGCAAATGAGGGATATACACCGATTGAAATCATCCGCTATTATTATGGAAGCGATATGTATATTAACAGTGCCGACAGCATATCGGGAGTTCCTTCCTCATGGCCGGGTTACAATCTGACAATAGGCTCCACGGGGGAAAAAGTCAGGCAGATGCAGGCCCAGCTGAACAGAATTGCCCAGAATTATCCGGCAATTCCCACAATTGCGGTAGACGGAATTTTCGGGCCGGCTACGGCAGAGGCGGTAAGGACATTTCAGAGAATTTTTAATCTTCCGCAATCAGGTATTGTGGATTTCCCTACCTGGTACAGTATTTCCAATATTTATGTGGGAGTCAGCAGGATTGCGGAACCGTAAAAAAGAAAATAAGCGTCAAAATGCCTTTTCCGCAAACAGAAGCATAGCTTGCGGAAAAGGCTGTGATAATGGTATACTATTATCAATGAGATTACCATATGAGAAAAGGAATCCGGAGGAATACATAAGTGTATAGAGCAGTCGAACGGATTTTGGCGGGAGAATTTAATAAGGATGCCTATTCGCTGGATTTTTCCAGTCCGAGAATAGAATTTACCGTACATGGCGGTGAAATATATGAGGGCTCTTTTTTTGTTATCGGACCGGAGAATGTTGCCGTTGAAGGAAAGGTAACTTCTACCAGGCTTCGTATGAAATGCCTGACAGAAAGTTTTTCCGGCACGAAGGAAGAAATTGCATATCAGTTTGATGCGTCCGATATGGAAGAAGGAGAGAGCGTTAAGGGTGAATTCTGTATTATTTCCAATCATGGGGAGTACAGTATCCCCTATGAAGTAACGGCGGCAGAGCCTGATATAGAGTCAAGTCTCGGAAGTATAAAGAATTTATTCCATTTCACCAATCTTGCAAAAACCAGTTTTGATGAAGCAGTTAACCTGTTTTATTCCGGTGAATTTGAACGGATTTTTAAAGGTGTGGACAGGCAGTACTATTCCTTATACAGGGGGCTGTCAAGGGGAGAGGTATGCCAGCAGAACGTAGAGGAATTTCTGCTTGAAATAAAGAAAAAGCAGAAGGTTGAATTCCTGATTGAAGAAGATGAAATACGTATTGATAATATCAGGGAAAATGCAGAATATAAGATAGTTATTAACCGCAATGGCTGGGGATACTCGGAACTTAAGGCAGAAGCTGAAGGCGATTTCCTTGTTTTGGAAAAGTCTGTTATCAGGGATGAAGATTTTCTTGGCAACTGTTACAGGCTTCCTTTTTACATTGCAAAGGAAAGGCTTCACGGCGGGAAGAATTTCGGAGTGATAAAGCTTTATAATGCGTATACTTCACTGAAAGTAACGGTACTGGTTCATGTTCCCGACGTAAGGAGCAGAATACCGGGAAAACGTATGCGGAAAAATCATATGATTGTTGAAATGATGCAGTATTATGAAGCTTTTCGTACCAAAAAAATCAGTGTGTCTTCCTGGATGCAGGAGACGGAAAAAATTCTGGAACAGCTGATGGAAGCGGATGACAGGGATATTTCCGTAAAGCTCTTCCGGGTGCAGCTTTTGATTACTCAGGAAAGGTATAATGAAGCGCAGTGGCTGCTTGACCAGGTACAGCAGCAGATGGAAGGTCATTTTGATGCTTCTTTGTATTGTTATTATCTGTATCTTTCCACCCTGATAAACAGGGATGAAGCATATATTGATGAAGTGGCAGGACAGGTGGAACGGATTTTTACCCAAAATGCCGATAACTGGCGGATTGCCTGGCTGCTTTTATATTTATCTGAGGATTACAGCAGAAGCCCGTCAAGAAAATGGATGGTTTTGGAGGAGCAATACAGGCTTGGCTGCTTTAGCCCGGTATTATATATAGAAGCGTGGAATCTGATAACGTCCAATATTACCCTGCTGACAAAGCTGGAAGGTTTTGAACTGCAGGTCCTTACTTATGCGGCAAAAAAGGAACTGCTGCATAAAAATATCGTGGATCAGATAGTTTATCTGGCTTTAAAACAGAAAAATTATTCGGACAGAGTATATTATCTTTTGAAAAAATGTTATGAGATTCTGCCTTCTGATGAAGTGCTCCGTGCAATCTGTACTCTGCTGATTAAAGGAAATAAAACGGAGAGGGAACATTTTAACTGGTATGCCCTTGGAATAGAAAGTGAACTGCGGATTACAAGATTATATGAATATTATATGATGTCCTGCGAATTGTCGGAAAAGACGGAAATTCCCAGGATGGTGCTGATGTATTTTGCCTTTGACAGCAATCTTGACAGCCTTCATAACGCATTTTTGTATGCTTATGTCCACAAAAAGAAAGAGAATTATCCTGAATTATATGAAAGCTACAGGGAGCAGATAGAAAGATTTACTGTTTTTCAGATATTGAAGGGCAGGAATAATAAATGGCTTTCTTACCTGTACCGTAATGTTGTTACCCCTGTGATGATTACGGAGGAAACGGCAAAGGGACTTGCCACTGTTTTATTTATTCACAGACTGCTGATTAAAAGGGGAGATATCTGCAAAGTTATTGTTGTGTATGAAAAAGAGCGGGAGGAAAAATCCTTTTCCGTAAGCAGCAGGGAGGTTTATATTCCCATTTACGGGAGCGACTGCAGAATTTTTCTGGAGGATATTAAAGGATGCAGATATTGCCGTGAAGAGGAATATGAGCTGGAAAGACTTATGGAACCGGACAGGCTCTCCCAGGCTGTAGTGCCTTATGTGACGGATGAGATTGATTTTGATATCTGGTTCTGTGAAAGAGGCAGGGCGGTTGCCGTAGTGAACGATGATAATGTGGATGCCATGAAGAGGATTGCGGCTTCAAATGTTTTGATGGAAAGCCTGCAGAAGGAAATCAGGATGAGCCTGATTCATTTCTTCTATGATAATGACAGAATGCAGGAGCTTGACCGTTTTCTGGAAGAACTTACCCCGGAGCAGATTGCAAACGGTAATTATGCTGAAATCATCAGATTTATGGTTATCCGCAGCATGTACGAAAAGGCTTATGAATGGGTGCGCCTCAAGGGCGGAGAGGGAATAGAAGCCAAAATCATCGTGCGTTTGTGCAGCCGGCTGATTACGCTGGAAATCGCTGAGCCTGATGAGATTATGACAGCTTTGGTGCATATGGCTTTTCAGGCAGGAAAGTATGATGAACATCTGCTGAAATATCTCACAAATTACTATGAGGGCACTGTGAAAAGTATGCGGGATATCTGGAAGGCAGCCAGGGCTTTCGGCGTGGAAACTTATGATATTTGTGAGCGGATTCTGGTTCAAATGCTTTACAGCGGCGCTTATATCGGTGAGAAAATCGAAGTTTTCCGTGATTATATTTCAGGGGGAGCCAAGACCGATGTGGAGGAAGCTTTCCTTGCCCAGAGCAGCTATGAGTATTTTGTGTGTGAAAAGGTAACGGATGATTTTGTCATACAGGACATGCAGCGGGCAATAGAACGGCAGGAAGAACTGCCGCTTGTGTGCAAGCTGGCTTATACAAAGTATTTCTCTGAAAATAAAAGGCAGATTGATGAAAAAATTTCACGCTGCCTGATAAGCTTCTTAAGGGAGCTGCTTGCTGAAAACCTGTATTTTCCTTATTTTAAAGAGTATGCGGAAAATATAGCTTTTATGCGGCAGTTTGCGGATAAAACCATGATACAATACAAGGCGGAAGAAGGAAATAAGGCAGTTATCCACTATCTTATGGAAAAGGAAAGCGGAAATGAAGAGGAATATATCAGGGAAGAGATGAAGGAAATGTTCTGCGGCATCTGTGTGAAGCAGTTTATTCTCTTTTTCGGTGAAAAAATGCAGTATTATATTACGGAAAGCGGAGCTGACAAAGAGCATCTGACTCAAAGCGGCACTTGCAGCCGTTCCGATACGGACAGGGAGAAAAGGGAAAGCAAATATAATCTGATTAATGATATTGTTATCGGCAGGATGCTGAATGATGATGACACTATGGACAAGCTTCTGTATGAATATTATGAACGGGAGTATGTAGTGAATGAATTGTTCCGTATCATTTGACGGTATATGCGGATAAATGCTGTGAATTACAGTATATAAGGAGCAGGCAAAACATGTTTACGGTTCAGAAGGAACAGGCGGGAAAAAAGAATACAGGAAGGACAGCGGTAGGTTATGATTTGGGAGAGATAGTGTCCCAAATCAGCTTCTGCAGTATAAACGGGGGAGAGGCAGAAACTGTTTCCAGTGTGGCAGGAACCGAGCAGTATAATATTCCCACGGTATTGTGTAAAAGGAGCGGCGTTAACCAATGGTTTTACGGAAAGGAAGCCCTGAAATATGCAAGGGAGGAAGAAGGGATTCTGGTAGAGAATCTGCTGACACTTGCGGAAAGGGGCGAGGATGTGCTGGTAGAAGGAGAAAGCTTTGACCCTGTTGCCCTTTTAACCTTATTTGTAAAAAGAAGTCTGTCTTTGCTTAGTATGCAGATTTCTTTGGAACAGGTGGAAGTTTACATGTTTACCGTAAATGATTTGAGCCCTAGAATGGTCGATATTTTAAATAAGGTGGCAGGTGGGCTTTCACTGAAGGCGGAGTACATTTTTTTTCAAAGCCATGTGGAGAGCTTTTACTATTATATACTGCATCAGCCGAAGGAACTTTGGAGAAATGATGTAATGATTTTTGATTACAGCAGCACTCTGAAAAGTCTCTGGCTGGAATGCAATAAGAAAACATCACCCCAGGTAGTCTTTATAAGCGGCAGGGAATACCCGGAGGTAAAGAGGGTTATCTGGGCAGGGGATGAGGAGGAAAAGAGCCGTCAGAAAAGCGGACTTGATGAAACCTTTTATCAGATAGCTTCAGCTGAACTGGAAGGAAGAAATGTTTCCACCATTTATCTTTTGGGTGACGGATTTAAGGAGAACTGGGCAGGAGAATCCTTAAGGCTCCTGTGCAGAAACAGGCGGGTATTCCAGGGAAATAATCTCTACAGCAAGGGAGCCTGCTATGGCGGGGTGGAAAGGCTTTTGCCAAGTGAGGAAGGCAGAAATCATGTATATCTCGGGAAGGATAAGCTGAAGGCAAATATAGGAATGAAGGTTTTAAGAAGAGGAGAGGATTCTTACTTTGCCATTCTGGATGCGGGAACTAACTGGTATGAAGCTTCTGCGGATTTTGAAGTAATACTTGAAAGCGGCAATACCGTGGATTTTATGATTACTCCTCTTACAGGTGAGAATGTGATAGATAAAAGAGTTGTTCTGGAAGGTCTTCCGGAGCGGCAAAGGAATACCAGCAGGCTGAAATTTCATATTGAAATGTCAGCGGTAAATCAGGTAACGGCTACTATAGAGGACATGGGCTTTGGAGAGATATTTCCCTCAAGCGGCAAGGGATGGACGCAGACCATTGTGGTATAGGAAAGGGGAAGGCTGTGGGAAAAGTATTATTATGTACCGGCAAGTATGCAGAAACGCCATATCATTTTGAAGGAATTTGTGTTAACGTGTATTGCGTTGAAGAGCTGTGCTACCTGCTTGCCAGCAATCCGTTCATGATAGATGCGGAAATTATGGATAAGGAACTGGCGCAGTGGCTTGATACGCAGTGCGGGCTTACGGAATTAAGCCACCAGCTGCTTACTTTATTTCGCAGGGGCAGCCAGCCCGGAACTTTTGTGAATACTATATTGGATTATGTAAGTTACTGTACCCCGGAGGACAGGAAAAAAATAGATGAAGTTCTCCAGAACAATGTGGGGTTATCCCAATATGAAAGGCAGAAAAAACAGGGTGACTTTCTTATTAAAAACGGACGGTTTCAGCTGGCGGTCGCAGAATATGAAAAACTCATTCTGCAGCTTCCGGAGACGGAAAGCATGCTGAGACCTTCTATTTACCACAATATGGGAGTGGCGCACAGCAAGCTGTTTCAATTTGAAAGCGCTGCCAGATATTTCAGAAAGGCTTATGAACTGTCGGAAAATGAGGAGTCGGGAATTCAGTACCTTACGGCGGTAAGACAGCAGCTTGGCGAGGGAGAGTATATTTCCTTTATTGCAAATAACGGACAGTTTTATGAATTGTCGTTGAAAGTGGAAAAGCTCATAGAAGGTGCCAGGGGGCAGTTTGAGGCAGGCAGGGAAAACAGAATGCTTTCAGCACTTAAAATATATAAGGATGAAGGAAATACAGCTTCTTATTATGAGGAAATTGATAAAATTATAGGTGAACTTAAGGATAAATACAGGGAAAGCGTAGCGCAGTAAGCGGGAAAATACGGGTATAACTGCTTTGAGGGAAAGAGGAGTATGGGCTTATTAAATAAAATTCTGAAGTGGAAAAGGAATACGGAAGACCCTATTTATGAAATTGAAGACTGGAATGAGATTGTTTATGACAGAGATGATTTGGAGATAAAGGATAAAGAACAGCGAGGTGAGTATGTAAAAGGCTGTCTTGAGCAGATTGCCGAGGCCTCAAAGGAGCTTGAAAATCTTCAATTTGAATATAATATGGTAACTTCATATTTAAAGGATATGGAGGAAATAGAAGCCCTTCCCGAGGAAGAAAAGGAAATTCTACAATCCTGTGCGAAAAGAATTGACGAGCTGGAGGTACAGCAGTCAGGCTATCTGAAACGTGAAAACAGGATGAATGATATGAAATTCCACCAGATGGAGCGTATGGAATCGGAGCTGCAGGAAGGGTACGAAAAGCTTACGGAGGCGGAGGAATATCAGGAGCTTATCAAAAGGGATTTGAGAAAACTGGACGGTGAGAAGCATGCGTATCTCTACCGTAAAAATGATTTGAAGCATTTAATAGAGGATACCCGTTCCATGGCGATTGTCTGTACCACTGCAGTGGTTATCTGCATTCTGATTCTGCTCTTTCTGCAGTTCGGGCTTGAAATGAATGCGCGAATCGGATATTTTGCTGCCGCAGCCCTTGGAGCCGCAGCCATCACTTTTATTTTTGTAAAGCATAACAATGCGGTAAGTGAGCTTGGGACTGTGGAGGCAGGAATCGGAAAGATTATCCGCCTGCAGAATACAGTAAAAATCCGGTATGTGAACAATACCCATCTTTTGGATTATCTGTATTTGAAATATAATGTGGCAAGTGCGGACGAACTTGGAAGGAGCTGGCAGCAGTATCAGGAGGAAAAAGAAGAGAGGAGAAAATACCTTCAGGCGGAAAAATCCCTGGATGAATGCCAGAAGGAACTGCTCCATGAACTGAGAAGATATCAGGTGCAGGATCCTATGATATGGCTGCATCAGACAGCGGCGCTGCTGGATAAAAAGGAAATGGTGGAAATACGGCACAATCTGATTATCAGGAGGCAGTCTTTAAGAAGAAGAATGGATTATAATAAGGAAGTGATCGCGGGCAAAGCCCAGGCGGAAATCAAGGATCTGGTGGAAAAGTATCCTGAGTACGCGAAAGAGATTCTGGGCATTGTGGGAGAGTATGAAAAGGATTTTTCTTGACGAATCTTATCTGTCATGATAGCATGATAAGCGTATGGAAAACACTTTAGTGTGATAATATGACACAGTGCCTGCGTCTGAAAAACGGACCGGGCAGGAATGGAGGATTTGTTATGAAAAAATTTTTTGCACTGGCGGTATCTGCTGTCATGGTAATGGGGCTGCTTGCAGGCTGCGGCGCCAGGGAAACAGCCGGAAACGCAGAAAGCACTGAAAACGGTGAAAAAACCACATTTACAGTAGGTTTTGATGCGGAATTTCCCCCTTACGGCTATATGGATGAAAACGGTGAGTACACCGGATTTGATTTGGAACTGGCACAGGAGGTTTGTGACCGCAACGGCTGGGAGCTGGTAAAACAGCCTATTGACTGGGATTCCAAGGATATGGAGCTGTCTTCCGGCGCTATTGACTGTATCTGGAACGGATTTACCATGAACGGACGTGAAGATGCTTATACATGGAGCGTTCCTTATGTTGATAACAGCCAGGTATTTGTTGTGGCTGCGGATGCGGGAATTACACAGCAGGCAGACCTTGCAGGTAAAAAAGTCGGAGTTCAGAAGGATTCTTCCGCATTGGCAGCTTTAGAGGGAGATGCGGCAGACCTTGCGGCAACCTTTGCTGAATTAACACAGTATTCCGATTACAATACGGCATTTATGGATTTGGAGCAGGGAGCAATTGATGCCCTGGCTATTGATATCGGCGTAGCTGATTATCAGATTGCGTCCAGAGGTGACGGATTCGTTAAACTGGATGAAAAGCTTGCAACCGAGCAGTACGGCATCGGCTTTTTACTTGGCAATGATGAACTGAAGAATCAGGTGGAAGCTACTTTGCTTGAAATGGCTGAAGATGGAAAATTCACGGAAATTGCTGAAAAATATGGTTTAACAGACAGTGTGTGTCTTGGAAAATAGAAAAAGGATAAATGCAATGAGGCAGAAGGTAATTCTGCCTCTGCGTTTGTATAGCTGGAAAGGAAATTAAACAGAAGGGAAATTGAAATGAGTACAACGGTAATGCTGGCGCAGCTCTTAAAAGGAATGGTAGTAACGGCAGAAATCTTTTTTCTGACGCTTATTTTTTCATTGCCTTTAGGGCTGTTTATTTCATTTGGACGTATGTCTAAAAATTCTATTGTAAAAGGAATCAGTAAAATATACATATCCATTATGAGGGGAACGCCTTTGATGCTGCAGCTTATTGTGGTATATTTTGCCCCCTTTTATGTGTTCGGACTGAAAATCAGCAATTATCGTTTTCCGGCAATTATCATAGCTTTTGCCCTTAACTATGCGGCATATTTCGCAGAAATTTACCGCGCGGGCATTGAGTCCATACCGGTGGGCCAGTATGAAGCCGCCAGGGTTCTGGGATATAACAAAGTACAGACCTTCTGCAGAATCATACTTCCCCAGGTGATTAAAAGAATTCTGCCTCCTGTCACCAACGAAACCATTACGCTGGTAAAGGATACTTCTCTGGCTTTTGTCCTGGCACATGCGGAAATGTTTACCATGGCAAAGCAGATAGCGGCAAAGGAAACAAGCATAGTCCCTCTTATGGTGGCGGGTGTGTTTTATTATCTGTTTAACCTGATTGTGGCATGGGGAATGGAACGGCTGGAAAAAGCCATGAATTATTACAGGTAGGAGGAATGGGTATGGCGCAAAACAGTAAAGTACTGCTTCAAATAAATCATATGCGCAAATGTTTTGATGATGTGGAGGTCATTAAGGATATTTCCCTGTCGGTAAGGGAGGGCGAAGTGGTTTCTGTCATCGGACCTTCCGGTTCGGGAAAATCCACTCTTCTGCGCTGTGCAACCATGCTGGAAACCATGGATGCCGGAGAACTTATTTATCTGGATGAAAATGCTGCATGGGAAGAGAACGGAAAATGCGTCTATGCATCCAAAGCAAAATTAAGGGAAATACATAAAAATTTCGGGCTGGTATTTCAGAATTTCAATTTGTTTCCTCATTACAGCGTTATGAAAAATATCATTGATGCTCCTGTAATTGTGGAAGGCATATCCAAAAAGGAAGCAAAGGAAAGAGCGGAAAAGCTTCTTGCCCAGCTTGGACTTTCTGATAAAGCGGATGCCTATCCTTATCAGCTTTCAGGAGGTCAGCAGCAAAGGGTTTCCATTGCAAGGGCACTTGCCCTTCAGCCTAAAATTTTGTTCTTTGATGAACCCACATCAGCCCTTGACCCTGAACTTACGGGTGAAGTCCTTAAGGTAATCAGGGAGCTTGCCAAAGAGCATATGACCATGATTATCGTTACCCATGAAATGCAGTTTGCAAGGGAGCTTTCCGACAGGATTATTTTTATGGAGCAGGGAGTTATTCAGGCCGAAGGAACTCCTGATGAAATATTTAGCTCCTCTAATCAAAGAGTTAGGGAATTTATCGGAAAATTTCAGTCATAATTTTATTTTTTTCGGCACAATGGAGAAAATTTTTATGAGCGCATTTGTTTCGTTGATTTATGCCAGAAGGTGGTATATACTCCAAAGTGTACCTGTTTTATGATTTATATATGATAAAATGAAAGAAAGGTAAGGAAAAAACAATGAAAAAAATGGAACAGCTTTATGAAGGAAAAGCAAAGAAGGTATTTGCAACAGATGACCCTGATGTTGTAATCGTGGATTACAAGGATGATGCAACGGCCTTTAACGGTGAAAAGAAAGGCACTATTGTAGGAAAGGGTGTCATCAATAACCGTATGACAAACCATGTTTTCAAATTACTGGAAAAGGAAGGCGTGCCTACTCATTTAATCGAAGAATTAAGTGACAGGGAAACAGCCGTTAAAAAAGTGGAAATCGTACCTCTTGAGGTAATTATCCGTAACGTGGCTGCCGGAAGCTTTTCAAAGAGACTTGGCGTGCCTGAAGGAACTCCTTTTAAAGAGCCTACCATTGAATTCAGTTATAAAAACGATGAACTGGGAGACCCCCTCATCAACAGTTATTTTGCAGTGGCTCTCGGACTTGCAACCTGGGAGGAAATTGAAACCATTAAAAAATACGCTTTTAAAGTAAATGAGGTATTGAAAGCATATTTTCTTCAGGCGGATATTAAGCTGATTGACTTTAAGATTGAATTCGGACGTTTCCACGGAGAAATTCTTCTGGCAGATGAAACCTCACCGGATACCTGCCGTCTGTGGGATGTACACACCAATGAAAAACTGGATAAGGACCGTTTCAGAAGGGACCTTGGCAATGTAGAAGAAGCTTACAACGAAGTATTTAAGCGTTTGGGCCTGGCATAAAAAACAAATTGCGGGAGCCAGCCGTTGCCTGAGGAAAGCCCCGCGTAAAGAGGGAGACACATGAAAACAGAAGACAGCATTTTATTGACGGGGAATGGAAAACGGGTTATGGAAAAGCAGCTGCCGGAGGAAAAGCCGGGGGAAGAATGCGGCGTTTTCGGTATGTATGATTTTGACGGAGGAGATGTTGCTTCCGCCATATATTACGGTCTTCTTGCACTTCAGCACAGAGGTCAGGAAAGCTGCGGTATTGCGGTAAGCGATACCGCAGGTCCTAAGGGAAAAGTATTAAGCTCCAAGGACATGGGGCTTGTTAATGAGGCTTTTACGCCTGAGATTCTGGAAAAGCTGAAAGGGGACATCGGCGTGGGGCACGTGCGGTATTCCACCGCAGGAAGCTCCACCAGGGAAAATGCCCAGCCTCTTGTTTTAAATTACGTGAAGGGAACCCTGGGGCTTGCCCATAACGGCAATCTGATTAATACCCCGGAGCTTCGGGAAGAACTGGCATATACGGGAGCAATTTTCCAGACTACCATTGATTCTGAGGTCATTGCCTATTTTATAGCAAGGGAACGTTTGAATTCCAAAACGGTGGAAGAAGCGGTAGGACGTGCCATGAAGAAGATAAAGGGTGCCTACTCCCTGATTGTCATGTCTCCCAGAAAGCTGATTGGTGCAAGAGACCCTTTCGGATTCAGGCCTTTGTGTATCGGAAAGAGGGACAATGCTTATGTGCTGGCATCCGAAACCTGTGCTCTCGATACCATCGGAGCGGAGTTTGTCAGGGATGTGGAGCCGGGTGAAATTGTAACCATATCTCCGGATAAAGGAATCGAATCCGACAAAAGCATGTGCATTCCGAAGCAGGAGCATGCAAGGTGCGTATTTGAATACATTTATTTTTCAAGGCCGGACAGCTATTTTGACGGAATAAGCGTCTATAATTCCAGGATTCTTGCCGGTAAATTTCTGGCTGTTGATTCCCCTGTGGATGCGGATTTGGTAGTAGGGGTGCCGGAGTCAGGAAACTGCGCGGCACTGGGATATTCGCTGCAGTCGGGAATTCCTTACGGACAGGCTTTTGTGAAAAACAGCTATGTGGGAAGAACCTTTATTAAGCCCAAGCAGAAAAACCGTGAGAGCAGCGTCCAGGTGAAGCTGAATGTGCTGCGGGAGGCTGTAGACGGCAAACGAATTATTATGATTGATGATTCCATAGTAAGAGGAACCACGTCTGACAGAATTGTGCGCATGCTTCGTGAAGCGGGGGCAAAGGAAGTTCATATGAGGGTAAGTTCACCGCCCTTTTTATGGCCCTGCTATTTCGGCACGGATGTGCCCGCAAGGGAGCAGCTCATTGCTTATAACAGAACAGTTGAGGAAATCTGCAAAATGATAGGAGCGGATTCCCTGGGTTATTTAAGAGAAGAAAGATTATCGGAAATTGTCTGCGGACGTGAAATCTGCAAAGGCTGCTTTACCGGGAAATATCCCATGGAGCCGCCAGGAGAAGATATCCGCGGTGAATTTGATAAGTAGCAGAGAGGAGATTGGTAAATGAGTACGGACAGATATACAAGCCCGTTATCTGAGCGATATGCAAGTAAGGAAATGCAGTATATTTTTTCCCAGGATATGAAATTCAGAACCTGGAGAAAGCTGTGGATTGCGCTTGCGGAAACAGAAAAAGAACTGGGTCTTTCCCAGAATGGAAAGCCTGTTATTACGCAGGAGCAGATTGATGAGTTAAAGGCTCATGCCGATGACATCAATTATGATGTGGCAAAGGCAAGGGAAAAGGAAGTGCGCCATGATGTTATGAGCCATGTGTATGCTTACGGACAGCAGTGCCCCAAAGCCGCAGGTATTATTCATCTCGGAGCCACCAGCTGCTATGTAGGTGACAATACGGATATTATCGTTATGACGAAGGCCCTTAAGCTGGTTAAGAAAAAGCTCGTAAATGTTATTGCCGAGCTGGCATCTTTTGCCGACAAATATAAGGCACAGCCTACGCTTGCTTTTACTCATTTTCAGCCCGCACAGCCTACTACGGTAGGAAAGAGGGCGACTCTCTGGATGCAGGAATTCTGTCTGGATCTGGAAGATTTAAATCATGTCCTTGACGGAATGAAGCTGCTTGGTTCCAAGGGAACCACAGGAACCCAGGCATCTTTCCTGGAATTATTTAACGGAGACCAGGAAACAATCGATAAAATTGACCCCATGATTGCACAGAAGATGGGCTTTAAGGAGTGCTATCCTGTTTCAGGCCAGACCTATTCCCGCAAGGTGGATACCAGGGTGGCAAATGTGCTTGCAGGTATTGCAGCCAGCGCTCATAAAATGTCAAATGATATCAGACTTTTACAGCATCTGAAAGAGGTGGAAGAGCCTTTTGAAAAGAGCCAGATCGGTTCATCGGCAATGGCTTATAAGCGAAACCCCATGAGAAGTGAAAGAATTGCTTCCCTTTCCAGATATGTTATGATTGATGCTTTAAATCCGGCAATTACATCAGCAACCCAGTGGTTTGAAAGAACCCTGGACGATTCTGCAAATAAGCGTCTTTCCATTCCGGAAGGCTTTCTGGCAACAGACGGCATTTTAGACCTTTGCCTGAATGTAGTGGACGGACTTGTGGTATATCCTAAGGTAATTGAGAAAAGACTGCGGAGCGAACTGCCCTTTATGGCAACGGAAAATATTATGATGGATGCCGTAAAGATGGGCGGAAACAGACAGGAACTCCATGAAAGAATCAGGGAGCTTTCCATGGAAGCCGGTAAAAATGTGAAAGTGGAAGGAAAAGAAAATAATCTTCTTGAACTGATTGCCGCTGACCCTGCTTTTAATATGTCCCTTGAAGACTTACAAAAGACCATGGAGCCGTCAAGATATGTAGGACGTTCCAAAGAACAGGTAGAAGCATTCCTTACGAAAGTAATTAACCCTATTTTGGAAGAAAATAAGGATTTGCTCGGTGTAAAAGCTGAAATTAATGTATAGATATTGTCAGGAATTAGGAGGAAAACGCTTTGGGCGGATTTTTTGGCGCAGCTTTAAAAAATGACTGTGTTTTTGATTTGTTTTTTGGTACTGATTATCATTCTCATCTGGGAACAAGACGAGCGGGAATGGCAGTTTACAGTAAAGAAAAAGGGTTTGACAGGGCGATTCACAATATTGAAAATGCTCCCTTTCGTACGAAATTTGATAAAGATGTAAATCAGATGGAGGGAAATCTGGGAATCGGATGTATTTCCGATTATGAACCTCAGCCTTTGCTTGTACGTTCCCATCATGGCACTTATGCCATTGTTACCGTTGGCAAAATCAACAATATGGATAAAATCGTGAAGGATCTTTTTGCTTCAGGATGCTCTCATTTCCTTGAAATGAGCGGCGGAGACATTAATGCCACTGAGCTTGTGGCGGCGATTATTAACCAGAAGGAGCATCTGGTAGAGGGCATTACTTATGCCCAGGAGATTATCGAAGGCTCTATGACCATTGCCCTTCTGACAGAAAAGGGAATTTATGCCGCCAGGGATAAAATGGGAAGGACGCCAGTGGCAATCGGTAAAAAGGATGACGGTTACTGTATTTCTTTTGAAAGCTTTGCTTATTTGAACCTGGGGTATGTGGATGAGAGGGAATTAGGCCCCGGTGAAGTAGTGATAGTAACTCCGGAGGGCGTTACAACTCTGGCAAAGCCCGGCAGTGAAATGAAAATCTGTACCTTCCTCTGGATTTATTACGGATATCCTTCCTCTTCCTATGAAGGCATCAGCGTGGAAAAAATGCGCTACAACTGCGGTAAAATGCTGGCGAAAAGAGATAATGTAAGCCCTGATAATGTGGCGGGCGTGCCGGATTCCGGTATTGCCCATGCAATCGGATATTCCAACGAATCAGGAATTCCTTTTTCCAGGCCTTTTATTAAATATACGCCTACATGGCCCCGTTCCTTTATGCCTACCATGCAAAGCCAGCGGAATCTGATTGCAAAAATGAAGCTCATTCCTGTACATGACTTGATTCAGGATAAGAGCCTGCTTTTGATAGATGATTCCATTGTAAGAGGAACCCAGCTTCGGGAAACCACGGAATTTTTGTATCAGAGCGGCGCGAAGGAAGTTCATATAAGACCTGCCTGCCCGCCCCTTATTTATGGATGCAAATATCTGAATTTCTCCCGTTCTTCTTCGGAAATGGAGCTGATTACCAGAAGAATCATCAAGGAGATGGAGGGAGACGGCAAGAACGTGAATTTAAGCGCTTACTCCAATCCTGAAACTCCCGAATATCAGGAAATGGTAAGAAGAATCGGCGTACAGCTTAATTTTACCACCCTGCGTTATCACAGACTGGATGATATGATTGAGTCGGTGGGAATTGATAAATGCAGGCTGTGTACTTATTGCTGGGACGGTAAGGAATAAAACAGTATTGGTTCAGGCTGCCGTGGCATAAGGGATTTATTCGTCACTGTTCACGGCAGTCTCAAACACTTGCTGTTTGAGACGTGAAAACATGATTCATGTGTGAGCAAATCCCATTCGCGAAGCGAATATAGGATGGATTTGTGAATGTTGCTGTGAACGGAGTGAACAGTAACGTTTTTTGAAAACTTTCTGTCATATTTCTAAAAATATACTTTCTATTTTTTGACTTGTGTTGTATAATGCAGTTACAGACATTTCAAATGACAAGTCGTGATATAAATCCCATAATGCAGTAAAACGATAGAATGGAAAATGTTAAGGTAACAGAGAGTGTTTTTAAAAAGACGAATGGAGGATTGTATGAGAGAAAAGTATGAGTCTTTGGCGCTTGCGGATTTGAAAGCAATCGCAAAAGCGAGAGGACTGAAGGGAACTTCCACTATGAAAAAATCAGATTTAGTGGAGCTTATGCTTGCGGAAGATGAAAAGGACAAAGCGGCAGGCAAAAATGTAAAACCGAAATCGGTGGCACCGGCAAGAACCTCGGAGAAACAGCCTGAGGGAAATAAGGAAGAAGCAGTAAAAACGGATGTCAGAGAGGAAGGAAAGACCAGGGAGGAAGCTAAGACTGATGAGGACAAGTATCCGGCTGAACTTGACAGCGGTATTTCCGCTCACGGCATTCTTGAGGTTATGCCTGACGGGTATGGCTTTATCAGATGCGAAAATTATCTTCCCGGCGAAAGGGATGTTTATGTGGCACCCAGCCAAATCAGGCGTTTTGGCTTGAAAACCGGTGATATGCTGGAGGGAAATACAAGAATTAAAACCCAGGGTGAAAAGTTTGCGGCTCTTTTATATGTAAAGAGCATCAATGGATATACGCCGGAAGAAGCGGCAAAAAGAAGAAACTTTGAAGATATGACGCCTATTTTTCCCAATGAGCGGCTTCATCTGGAAATGCCCGGGGCAAGTGTTGCCATGAGAATCATGGACCTGTTAAGCCCTGTGGGCAAAGGACAGCGTGGTATGATTGTTTCTCCTCCCAAGGCAGGAAAGACAACGCTGCTTAAGGATGTGGCAAAATCCATAAAGAGAAATGCCCCCGAGGTTCATCTTATTATTCTTTTGATTGATGAGCGTCCTGAAGAAGTAACGGATATTAAAGAAGCCATTGAAGGACCTAATGTGGAGGTTATTTATTCTACCTTTGATGAACTTCCCGAGCATCATAAAAGAGTTTCCGAGATGGTAATTGAAAGAGGAAGGCGCCTTGTTGAACATAATAAAGATGTCATGATTCTGATTGACAGTATCACAAGACTGACACGTGCATATAATCAGACCGTACCCCCAAGCGGAAGAACTTTATCGGGCGGTCTTGACCCGGCAGCCCTTCATATGCCCAAGCGTTTCTTCGGCGCTGCAAGAAATATGCGTGAGGGCGGTTCCCTTACGATTCTGGCAACAGCCCTTGTGGATACGGGAAGCAAGATGGATGATGTGGTTTATGAAGAATTTAAGGGAACAGGCAACATGGAACTTGTGCTTGACCGTAAGCTTTCCGAAAAGAGAGTGTTCCCGGCTATCGATATTCCCAAGTCCGGCACCAGAAGAGAAGATTTGCTGCTGGCTTCCGATGAATTGGAGGCTATCAATATTATCCGTAAGGCGCTGAACGGTCTTAAGCCGGAAGAAGCGGTGGACAGGGTGCTTGATTTGTTTGCAAAGACGAGAAATAATCAGGAATTTGTAAATATGGTCAAAAAAATGAAGTTTATCTGATAAAAATGCTTGCATACCATGATAAGCTATGATACAATTAAAAAGCTGTTTCGGGTGAAACGGCGTGCACATACAGTGCAGCGGATGAGAACGAATTTTGTAATATAGCTTATTATAGAGAGGTGAAAACATGAAAGAAGGAATTCATCCTGAGTACTATCAGGCAACAGTAACTTGCAACTGTGGCAACACATTTGTAACAGGTTCAACCAAGAAAGATATTCACGTTGAAGTTTGTTCTAAATGCCATTCATTCTACACAGGTCAGCAGAAGGCTGCAAGAGCTGACGGACGTATTGAGAAGTTCAACAAGAAGTATGGTGTAGTAAACAAATAAGTTATGTAAGTACAATAAGGTTGAGGTGTTACGACTACATCTCAACCTTATGTTTTTATAAGAGGTAATGAGTATGAAAAAAGATAAGTGCAGCCGGTCATCAGGTATCGGAGGACAGGCGGTCTTAGAGGGTGTAATGATGAAAAATAAGGATGACTATGCGGTAGCCATCCGAAAGCCCGGCGGGGAAATTGAAGTGGAAGTAGATGTATACCGCGGGATATTGCATGGAAGTAAACTGAAAAAGATACCCTTTGTGAGAGGTATTTTTAATTTTATTGATTCCATGATACTCGGCATGAAGAGTATTAATTATTCGGCATCATTTTATGAAGATGAAGAAGCGGAAGAAACAAAAGTGGATAAAGCGCTGAATAAAATTTCCGGCGGAAGGGCGGAAAGTGTGCTGATGGGAATCACTACTGTGGTATCGGTTGTGCTTGCCGTGGGAATTTTTATTCTGCTGCCTTATTTTCTTTCCTCCCTGCTGTCCCAGTATGTGAGAAATGCATCCTTGCTGGCAATTATTGAGGGAGTTATCAGAATTATTATTTTTCTGGCTTATGTGGTGGCAATCAGTCTGATGAAGGATATTCACAGGCTGTATCAGTATCATGGAGCAGAACATAAATGCATTAACTGTATTGAAAAGGGCAGGCCGCTGACAGTTCATAATGTTATGAGAAGCTCACGAATTCATAAGCGCTGCGGAACCAGCTTTATGTTTTTTGTAGTTTTTGTCAGCATCATCTTATTCTTTTTTATCAGAGTGCAGAATCCGGTGTACAGGGTGCTGATTCGTATTGCGCTGATTCCCGTAATTGCGGGCATTTCATACGAGATTATCAGGCTGGCAGGCAGAAGCGACAATATTTTAATCAGAATTATTTCTGCTCCCGGAATGCTTTTGCAGAGGCTGACGACGAAAGAGCCTGATGAGAGCATGGTAGAGGTTGCCATGAAATCAGTAGAAGCTGTGTTCGACTGGAAAGCATATCTGGAAGAAACCTTTGGATATGAAATTGATGAATCGTGGCTGAAGGATGATGAGACGGAGTCTGATCCGGTTTAGAGGGATGAAATGGAATATCAGGAAGTATACAGATGGGGTGCTTCTCAGCTTGCAGAAGCAGGAATAGAAGAAGCTTCTCTTGATGCAAGACTTCTTCTTGAGGAAATTTGCGGGACAGACAGAAATTTTCTGCTGGTTCATGGAAAAGAGCAGGTTTCAGGGGAAAAATATGAGGATTATGTAAAATATATTGCTCTTCGGAAATCCCACATTCCGCTTCAGCAGATAGTGGGATATCAGGAATTTATGGGGCTTAAGTTTAAGGTGACTCCTGATGTGCTTATTCCCAGACAGGATACGGAAATTTTAGTGGAAGAAGTGATGCGGTATCTTCATGACGGTATGCATATTCTGGATATGTGTACCGGCAGCGGATGTATCCTGCTCAGTCTTTTGCGGTATTCCAATGATTGTGCCGGAACCGGCTGCGATATTTCACAGAAGGCCCTGGAGGTGGCAAGGGAGAATGCAGATGCTCTTGGGCTTAAGGCTTCGTTTGTCCAAAGCGATTTATTTGAGACAGTGAATGATAAATATGAGTTTATTGTATCCAATCCTCCGTATATTCCCACAGATGTGATTCCTGCTCTGATGGAAGAGGTAAAAAATCATGAACCGCTAACCGCTCTGGATGGCAGGGAGGACGGTCTGTATTTTTACAGGCGGATAGTAAAAGAGGCAAAAGAGCATTTGTATCCGGGAGGAATGCTTTTTTTTGAAATCGGCTGGGACCAGGCACAGGCAGTCAGCGCTTTAATGGAAGAGGCAGGGTATCAGGAAGTAACCGTCTGCAAAGACCTTGCAGGACTTGACAGAGTTGTGTATGGACTGTATGGATAAAAATGCCGGAGCGGACAGAAATGTATTTAACTCAGGATACCGGTTTAGAATTGTAAATATAAGTTTTAGAAAGGTCAGGTAGTGAGATGTTTGACAAATTGGAAGATATATTGATTCGGTTTGAAGAAATTATGGGAGAACTGAATGAACCTACTGTAACCAATAATCAGGAGCGGTTCAGGGCTCTTATGAAAGAACAAAGCGATTTAACGCCCCTTGTGGAAGCTTATAAGGAGTATAAAAAATGTAAGCAGGATATTGAGGATTCTCTCAGCATGCTGGAAACAGAGTCTGATGAAGATATGAAGGAAATGCTGAAGGAAGAGCTTAATGCAGCAAAGAAAAGAGTGGAAGAGCTGGAACAGGAACTTAAGATTCTTCTTCTTCCCAAGGATCCTAATGACGAGAAGAATGTAATTGTGGAAATCAGGGCAGGCGCCGGCGGAGATGAGGCAGCTCTGTTTGCAGCGGAAATTTACCGTATGTATGTGCATTATGCAGAAAGCCAGCGCTGGAAAGTGGAAACCATGAATGTGGATGAAATAGGCATCGGCGGTATGAAAGAGGTTCAGTTTACGATTACCGGCCAGGGCGCTTATTCCAGGATGAAGTACGAAAGCGGCGTTCACCGTGTGCAGCGTGTGCCCGAAACAGAATCAGGCGGACGTATTCACACCTCCACAATCAGCGTAGCGGTTATGCCTGAAGTGGATGATGATATTGATATTGTAATTGATGATAAGGATATCCGTATTGGTGTAATGCGTGCTTCCGGTAACGGCGGACAGTGTGTCAATACTACAGACTCTGCAGTGCGTCTGACCCACTATCCCACAGGAATCGTGGTATACAGCCAGACAGAAAAATCCCAGCTGCAGAACAAGGCGAAGGCTTTTGCACTGCTGAAAGCCAAGCTCTATGATATGGAACAGCAGCAAAGACATGATGCGGAAGCAGAACTCAGAAGAAGTCAGATTGGCACCGGAGACCGTTCCGAAAAGATTCGTACCTATAACTTCCCTCAGGGGCGTGTAACAGACCATAGAATCGGTCTTACCATTTATAAGCTGGATAAAGTTATGAACGGAGATATTCAGGAAATTATTGACGGATGTATTGCAGCGGACCAGAGTGCAAAGCTGGCAAAGATGAATGAGAACAACGTATAAGATGTCTGAAAGAGAGGATGCGGATTGCAATCCTCTCTTTTTGCGGACCGCTTGCAAAAAGGAAATGGTTTTGATACCATAGGAACATATTTATGGAAGGTGTGACATAAGAAAAACCGGAGGAAATATATTTCATGAAAGTGATTGAATTTATTCATGCCCATCAGGAAGATGAAACGGATAAGTGTGAGTGCATCATTTATCCTGACGGAAGTGTGGATGAAGCGCTTCCGTCCCATATTAACAAGCTGATTGAAATAACAGGCAGAGATTCGTCATGGCTGCATGCGCAAATGTCTAAGGGCATGGAGCCGCTTTTCTGGCTGGTGGAATTCAGCGGCTGTCTGGCTGTCTGGCAGACCAGGGTGGTATCTCCAGCAAAACCTGCGCAGGTACAGCTGGATGCATTGGAAGAGTTACGGGATGGGGCTTTGCTTGCTCCCAGGTATCTGATGGAGAAAGCTGATGAGCAGTATGTGGAAAGCGTCCGGGCTGCAAAGGAGGAAAAATGAGCATCACTTTTACCAATTTGCAGATAAAAGCGCCTATTGAAACCATACCCAAGGGGTTGATTCCGGGGAGATATGTCTGTATGCAGACATCAAAGAACTGGACAGCCCTGTTTGAATGTGACGGCAGTTATTTGTGGGAAGAACTGTACAGTCTGGGCAGAAGAATTTCAAAACAGATATGTGTGCCGGTGATTGCTGTGGGTTTTTTTGATGAAGATGAATTTGAAATGACCCTCCTGATTGAAGGGAAAATAATGGCAATTTATCATACCGGTGTTTCAGGTAAGGAGTGCAAGAGCTCTGTGAAGTGGATAGAGGGACTTGAGCTGCCGGAAGAAGAAGCGGCGGCGTTTCAATATCTGGCAAGAAAGCAAATGTCCGCACATGAAAGTATCCGGCTTTTTTCCAGACTTTTGGGCATTCGCTTTTTTTCCGATATCAGAATGGCGCCGGAGCAGTATAAAGCGTGGAATGGTGATGCGGAAGAGGCGATAAGGGAAATTAAGGAAGAGAGAAAAGGATTAAAGGTTAAGGGAAAAACCGAAGCAAGACTTTTACAGGAAATTCCGGGAATGTTTGTTGCCGGAGATGAAAGAAGAGGAATTCTGCAGGCAGTATACCCGGATGGCTTTGGGGATTTTTCCTATAATTGGATTCACTGCCTGGAAATCAGGGAAGACGGACTCTTTGAAGTTCATGATTTTCACTATCCTGAAGCCATATTTAAAGAAAATTCCAGACATGCATGGAAGGATTATGTACATGAAGTGATACATGTAATGGGAAAAGACATACCCATATGTTACGAAAAATATGATTTGCATGAATATGAGGATGAACTGGATGCTTTAATGGAAATTCCGGAAGAGAATATCATGAGAGGAGAGGATTCTCCCCAGATTATAGCGGTACATACGGGACGGGTGATTGATGAAGGGCAGTATGAATACTATGAAAGAGGAAAAATGCACAAAAAGAAGGATGAGCTGCGTAAGGCCGCCATTGAAACATCGGGAAAGAGATATTCGGAGAAAAACATTGTAGCGTTTTATGAATATGAAGACCCTGATTTTGAAAATGCATTTTGGGACAGCTTTGAAAGAATTCCCATATTGACATCAGACGGCGTTTTGAATGTGCGCCTGCAGTATATCAAGAATCCCGAAAACATTATATGTGATGCCAGGTTTTTTGATAAGGATTTGAAGCTCCTGCGCAGGACAGAGGTTCGGCTGAATGAGGAATTTCGTGATTTTTTGGGGAATTTTAAGTATGCGTATTGTGAAGAAACGGATTGTATCTACATGGGGAATAAAAAGATAGACCTGAAAAACCATAGGACTACAACCGGAATGAAGGAACTGAAAAGGGCGGACAGGCTTTTTGTTCATTATGATGCAAAAAATACAGGCTTCCTTTACGCTGTCAGGAATAACTATGTGTACATACTGGATTTGAATTTGAAACTGCTTTCCTGTCATATTTTGAAAGGAAAAATCCTTTATTTTTTTGTTAATAAAAAAAGAAACGTGTGTCTGGTTACCGTGATGGACCAGACATGGGAGGAAAAGGTACCTGACAAAAATTCGGCGCTCAGATTGTATGAAATAGCGGATAAAGAGAGCAGGACAAATTCCGGGGAAGAGTGAGGAAATTTATGAGAATTGTTAATTTAATTGAGAATACCCCGGGCAATAGCGGGTGCCTTTGTGAACATGGACTCAGCTTCTATGTTGAGACAAAAAAGCATAAGCTGCTTGTGGATACGGGAGCTACCGATGCCTTTATCACAAATGCGGATAAGCTTGGTGTGGACTTAAAGCAGGTGGATATTGTGATTTTAAGTCATGGGCATTATGATCATGCAGGAGGAATCCTTGGTTTCACAGGAATAAATCCGGACGCACGGATTTTGATGCAGCGCCTTTCAGGCGAAGAATATTATCATCAGAATGATTCTATGGAAAAATATATAGGTATTGATTCCCGGATTAAGAAGCTGCCGCAGGCAGAATGGATAGACGGCAATAAGAGAATAGACGATGAAATTTTTCTTTTTGGCGGTGTGACAGGAAGGAAATTGTGGCCTTCGGGAAACCTGGAGCTTAAGGTAAAAAAGGAAGACGGTTTTTATCAGGATGACTTTTTGCATGAGCAATATCTTGTGCTGGAAGAGGATAAAAGAAGAATTTTGATATCAGGCTGTGCGCATAACGGTATTTTAAATATTCTGGACAGGTTCAGGGAAATTTATGGCACAAATCCTGATATTGTTATCAGCGGTTTTCATATGCGGAAGAAATCAGGATATACTGATGAAGATTTAAAGGTAATCAGGCAAATCGGCATGGAGCTTGCAAAGCTGAATACCAGATTTTATACCGGTCATTGTACAGGTGAGGTTCCGTATCAGATATTAAAGGAATACATGGGCGAACAGCTGTGTTATGTGCACAGCGGTGATGAAGTCCGGGCAGAAGACTGAAAAAATGTGATGGGGGATAAAAAGTGAAATATTTCGGAGAAGGTTTGAGTGAAAAGCATAAGGAATTAAACAGCATTATCCGTAAAGAAGAAATGCTTGATAAAGCTAAAGAATTGTTTCTGGAAATTCATGCAGCGCTGCATCTGTCCGAAGCAACGGGGACGGAGCACAATGAGGTTGACAGCCTGATAGAGGATTTACAGGATAAAGAATATACAATTATGCCGACCTCCCGGGATGAAACCATTGCCTGGGCGCTGTGGCACATGACAAGAATTGAAGATTTGACCATGAATTACCTTGTGGCAGGCAGGGAACAGGTTTTTAATGAAACCTGGAGAAAGAAAATGAAGGTCCGCATTACCGATACGGGAAATGCGCTGACGGATGAAGAGATTATTGCCCTGAGCAGCAGAATCAATATCAGGGAACTTTTGAATTACCGCAGCAGGGTTGCGGAAAGAACAAGGAAAATCGTGTCAGGACTGAAGGCGGAGGATATGAAGCGGAAGGTGCAGGCGGCAGACCTGGATAAAATCCTGTTAAAGGGCGGGGTGACCAAGCATCAGGATTCTATCTGGCTTTTGGATTTCTGGGGCAGGAAAAATGTGGCAGGAATTCTGCTGATGCCTGCCAGCAGGCATATTATGCTTCATCTGAATGACTGCTGTAAATGGAAGGAATATATCAGGAGTAAAGAAAATTATTATATGTAAAAAAGGAGACTGAAATTATGAGAAGTGCGGACCAGAAGGAATTTTTAGGCGGACAGGGCGTGGTGCATTTTGACCACATATTGGAAGCCGGGGAGATGCATGGTATGAACCGTGTGTATGCAAAAGTAACGCTGCAGAAGGGATGTTCCATCGGATATCACGTGCATAACGGAGATGGGGAAGATTATTATGTGATTAAGGGAACCGCTACCATTGATGACAATCATGAAAGAACCCTGACACTTAAGGAAGGGGAACATTATTTTACACCTTCAGGCAAAGGACACAGCCTGGCGAATCTTGAAGAGGAAGAATTACAGGTTATGGCACTGATTATTTATGACCACGAAAAACAGGCATAAGACGGTAAAGGCATCGAATGTTTACATTTTGATGCTTTTTTCATGCCTTTTTTATGATACGATAAAAAGAGAAATTGTGAGCCGGGGGAAATGATATGAAAACAAGAATTCTTGTAATCGAAGATGATAATTCCATTTCAGAGCTGATTTGCATGAATCTGGAAGCTGCAGGCTATGAAGCAATTCCCATTCTGGACGGATTGGAAGCGGAAAGCTTTATTAAGGCTGCCGAAAAGGGGAGTATTTCCCTTGCGCTTGTGGATGTGATGCTGCCGGGAAAGGACGGCTTTGCCTTAATGGAAGATTTGCAGGGAGCAGAGGTCCCGGTAATTTACCTTACGGCAAAGGATGATGTGATTTCCAAAGTGCATGGGCTAAAGAGCGGGGCAGAGGATTATATTGTCAAGCCTTTTGAGGTGCTGGAGCTTTTGGTCCGCATGGAAAAGGTGCTGAAGAGGACAGGCAAAAGCCGTGAAAAAATACAGATACGTGATGTAATCATTGACTTAAAGGAACATAGTGTAACAAAGAGCGGGGAAAAGGTTCCGTTAAAACCTATGGAATATGAACTTTTAGTGACCCTTGCAGAAGGTAAAAATGTAGCCTTCAGCAGGGAACAGCTGTTAAACAGGATTTGGGGAACGGATTATGTGGGAGAAACCAGAACTGTGGATGTGCATATCGGACAGCTTCGCAAGAAGCTTGAGTTTCATGATGTGATTCGCACCATATCGAAAACAGGATATCGATTGGAGGACATGGAATAAATGAAGCTGTGGCAAAAATTATCTCTGGTAACAGTATCTGTACTGCTGCTTATGGGAATGATTTTCGGTACCCTGGTAATTTACAGGTCCACTGTTTATAACCAGAATAAAACAGTGGAAAGCTACGAACAGCAGCTGAAATCTGCTGCTTATGCATTTGCAAAAGAGCTGCAGAGCAGTCCCATAGACAGCTACAGGGAAGCTACGAAGAATTCTTATCTGCATTTTTTAATCAGGCGTTATGATTCGTCAGAGTATATTTTGATTGAAAATGGCAGAGTGGTCTGTAATGAAACGCCTTTTGAACTGGCTGACGCAGCGGATGAAAGATGGAAATCGGAGGAAGTTTTCAGCATAATCCAAAGAACGGGAAAAGAATATATTCTGCTGGCAGGAAAGAAGATTCCCGTTTCTTCCGGTTCTGATTACAGTCTGGTTCTGGTAAAGGATATTTCCTCCATGTATTATGAAATCCGCACCCAGGCATTTTTTTATATACTCATATATCTGGGAGTGTCGCTGCTTTCTGTTTTACTGGTATTTTTTATGACGGGAAGGATTCTGCGACCTTTACGGGAATTGCAGAGAGCCGCACAGGATATCAGGGAGGGGGAACTGACAAGGCGGGCGGATGTTCATTCAAAGGATGAAATGGGAATGATGGCGGAAGCCTTTAACAGTATGGCGGACAGAATTGAAAATCAGGTTACTGAACTGGAAATGGAGTCGGAACGCCGCAGACAGATGCTGGGAAGCCTTGCCCATGAACTGAAAACACCCATGACTTCCATCATCGGCTATTCGGATTCCCTTCTGCATGTAAATCTGAAGGAAGAAAAAAAGGAAAGGGCGCTTCAGCATATTTATGAGGAATGCAGGCGTCTGGAACGGCTGTCCGGAAAGCTTATGAGCCTGATTGGAATGTATGATAATGACAGTATCTGCATGGAAACAGTGTCCATGGAAAAGCTGTTTGAGCAGACACTGTCCCTGGAAGAATATAATCTGAAAAAGAGGGGAATACGGCTGGAATATTCCTGTCAAATGCCGGACAGGAAGCTGGATAGGGATTTGTTTACGAGTCTTCTTGTCAATCTCATTGACAATGCGGCAAAGGCCAGTAAAGAAGGGCAGGTCATTACCCTTACCGGAAAAGATAATGTGGTTTCTGTAAAAGACGAAGGCTGCGGGATTCCTGAAGCGGAAATAGGACGGGTTACGGAAGCCTTTTATATGGTGGACAAGGCCAGAAGCAGAAAGGCAGGGGGAAGCGGACTGGGACTTGCGCTCTGCAGTAAAATTGCAGAGCTTCACGGCGCCGGGCTGCTTATTGAAAGTCAGGAAGGCACAGGCACTGTTGTTTCTGTTGTGTTTGATGAAGAAAGGTAGCATTTACAAAATGTTTACAGTTTGCTGAATACCTTTTACAGGGCGGCATAGTATGCTGTTATTGTTTCCGGAAAGGGAAAATAACAGTATGGAGGTTTGGATATGAGGAAAAGGAAGATAGGATGTTTAACGGCTGTTCTTGGCATGGCAGCAGTAATGAGCATGGCAGGCTGCAGTGACAGCAAGCAGACAACACAGCAGCTGGTGACGCCTAAGGGAGAAGAAACAGTTGATATGCAGGAAGGGCAGAGTGAAAATAACCGGCAGGGAAGCAACGGGGAAAGCAGCCAGGACAGCACAGCAGAGGGAACTGCCGGAACGGTCGCAGGAAATACAGGAGCCGGAGGTATTGCACAGCAGGTGCAGGCACCGGATAGATACCAGGCCGATTTTTCGGACGGTGCGGTTAACGTACATGTGGATGCCCCGGTAATAATACCGGACAGTGCAGGTTTTAAGCTTTACAAGGTGTCGGGAAGGCCTTTTTCACAGGAAGATTATGATGCTGTAAGTCATGTGCTCCTTGAAGACGCTCCTCTTTGGAGCCGGGATTATGAGGTAATGGAGGAATCCCACGGTTTTATCAAAGAGGAAATTGAAGAAAGAATTGCGCAGATAAAAGAAACGGCGGAAAGGAACGGGGGACTTGACCAAATAAATGAAGCGGAAGCAAAAGGAAGAAAATATGGGGAAACTCTTGCGGATTGGGAGGTATTGCTTGAAGCCGCTCCGGAGGAACCCGTTATTGTGGAGGTGCCCGGGGTTGTTCCCTATGTGAAAGCCGGAAAAACGGAAAATGAGAAGCAGAATGCCTACAGTATGAATATGCTGGATGGCAATGCAACGGTAAACGGCGAGGATTATTACGTGTTCATGGATAACAATTTTCAGGAAGACTGGCAGTGGATAAGGTTTACAGTCAGAAGCCGGGAAAGGAGACTGGGAGAAAACCGTGTATTTCTTTCTGATGAGGAAATCCCTGCCGGACTTTCTGAAGAAGAAATCTGTGAAGAGGCAGCCGGACTGGTAAAGGAAATGGGATTTTCGGACTTTGAACCTGCCGGAGGCGAATATTTTCAGAAATTGCAGCAGGCAGAGGATGATGAAAACGTAATGGTGCCAAAGGGAACAATCGGATACGGCATTAATTTTACCAGGACTCTTGAAGGGATTCCCGTGACTTATACTTCAAATTCAGGAACTACGGTAGGAACAGATGTGACCGCATATGTTACATGGCCTTATGAAACACTGAGAATGGTTTTTGATGAAAAGGGCATGACGGATTTTTCCTGGGAAAACCCTTATACCATCGAAAAACAGTCTGATGAATATGTGTTTTTGATGCCCTTTACCGACATACAGAATATTTTTGAAGAAATCATAATAAAAAAATATAAAACCCTGGCGGAATATGACAATGACATAGCCTTCTATTTCAATATTAATGAGGTACGGCTGGGCTATATGCGCGTCAGGGACAGCGCCGGAGCTGGAACCGGAACTATGATTCCCGTGTGGGATTTCTTCGGAACCCAGACGATTGTTTATGCAGAGGAGGATGAGCCATATGTAGATGCAGGGCCTTATTCCAGCTGGCTTACCGTAAATGCAATGGACGGCACCGTTATTGACAGGGGGCTGGGTTATTAGATTTCCGGTAAATGATATTATGATAAATAGCAGCCCACATTTGAAGCCTGTGGGCTGTTGTTGGTACCATAAGGCAGCCTGCAAAGGCTGCCGATTCTTATAGTCAGTCTAACGTAAATAACGGTGTATTTTCTTTTTCTGTAATTGATTTGCTGTAAAAGCCTAAAAAATCTTTTTTTTCCCAGCCTCTGTTCTGCCAGAAGGCCTTTCCTTTCTCATTGCTCTCCATTACATTTAAACAGACCCGGGTAATTCCCTCTTTTTTCAGTGCTGATATGGAAGCTTCTATCAGTGCGGTTGCAATGCCTTGATTGTGATAAGCTTCCTGAACAACTGTATGATAAATGTATCCACGCCTGCCGTCATTGCCGCATAAAATAGCGCCAACTATAATGCCGCTGTTTAGAGCAACAAAGTTTGTTGAGGGATTTCTTTTTAAAAATAAAGAGATTCCTTCTTTAGAATCGTCAAGGCTGCGCAGTCCCATGCCTGTTGTGCTTGTCCATAATTGAAATAATTCTTTATAATCGGCTATGTCCATCAGCCGGATGGTATTCTTCTTCATTTTGATTTCCCGTCCCTGTAGGATTTACAGAATTGCATATATACAAATTTCTGCTTTTTATATTGTACTACAATTTTCAAAGAAGTAATATAAATATATGATTAAAGTGTTGACACAAACGAGGGTCTTTTTAAAATTGCAAAGCCGGGACGGATATAGTATACTTATTGAATTATTAATGTTCAATAAGGTATAATGAAAAAGACAAGGGGTTTTACTTAAGAAGGTTGAAACAAAAGAAATGATGTATTTATTGACGAGGAAGGCTGTACAAAAGGAATTTATGGTATTTGCCTGTGTGGCTCTGCTGTTTCTTGTTTTTCAAATTCCTGCGTCGGCTGAGGAAAAAACGCGGACGGATAAAAAGCTGCTTGAAAATTATGAGGATTATCAGGGACGTCTTTTGGCAGTCGAAAGGCAGGCGGATATGGAAGAAAATGGCTTTGAAGTGATAGAAAGCCAGATTTTTCCGGTGGAAACAGAGTGCTTCGGCACCGTAAATCTTGTACCTGCCATGGAAAAAACATATCACCGCATTGTGCTGTTTCTGATAAAAGAGGACGGAACGGTTTTATACCGTACGGACCAGCTGGAGGCAAATAACCGGTATGAAGGAGCATTAAGGCAGCCCATAAGAAACATTTCAGCCGTTTCCTTTCAGGATTTGAACAGGGACGGAATGACTGATATTGTGCTTATCACAACCTGTGTGAATGAAGCAGGCTCTTATGCGGGCAAACCTTATAAAGTGGGGGAGGTATTGTTCCAAAACAGTGAGGGATTTTACAGGGATTACCGTCTTTCCGATAAAATCAACAGGTTTGGAATGAATAAAAGCGTGGAGAGTATTGTTGCTTTTGTAAGGGACGGATATTCTACGGAATTTCTGTACACGGCATCCACCAAAAAAGAGCTTTTACAAAATGGATTTGACATTGCCAATGAGCAGTGCTATCCCAGACAGTTTGAAAAGCTGGGCAGACTGGAAGTGGTGCCCGGAAGTTATACTATGGCAAATTTTTCCACCTTTATGATTTATCTTATTGATGAGCAGGGCAACATCGTCTGGAGCTTTCAGCCTATGGGAGATTATGACAATCTTTATGCATTAAAGGGAATTACCTGCAGGGATATAGACGGCGACGGAATGAAAGATATTCTGGTTCTGGCACGTTACAGCTACGAAGGAAATAATAATGAATTGATGGTGGAAAGTGATTATTCCATTTATTATCAGCGTACAGGCGGATTTTATGCGGATACGGAAGTGAAGAAAAAAGTACGTTGCAATGATGAAAGTACGGTGGCAGAGCTGGTGGAAAGGGCGAGAGCCTATTGGGGGTGGAATACGGAAGAATGATAAGAATATTAATAGTGGATGATGAAAAACCCATATGCGATTTAATCGATTTGAACCTGTCAGCGGCAGGCTATTACTGTGTGGCGGTGCAGGATGGGATAAAGGCCATTGAAGCCATTGAAAAGGACAATTTTGATTTGGTGCTTCTGGATATCATGCTGCCGGGAGTGGACGGTTATGATGTAATGGAATATATCCGTCCTTTAAAGATTCCGGTAATCTTTATTTCTGCCAAACATGAGGTCAGGGACAGGGTAAAAGGCCTTAAGCTGGGAGCCGATGATTATCTGGTAAAGCCCTTTGAGGTGGTGGAACTGGTGGCAAGGGTGGAAGCAGTGCTCAGACGTTACAACAAGGCTGAAAAGCAGGTGACAATAGGGGATGTTGTTGTGGATGTGGAAGCAAGAAGAGTGACAAAGGCAGGCAGGTCTGTTGTGCTCACTAATAAGGAGTTTGAACTTCTGCTGCTTTTTGTGGAAAACAAGAATGTAGCCCTGTTTCGTGAGACATTATATGAAAAGGTCTGGGAGGGCGAATACTTTGCAGACAGCAGGACCCTGGATCTTCATGTGCAGAGACTGCGCAAAAAACTGGGGCTTGAGCAGAATCTGGTAGCAGTATATAAGGTTGGATATCGTTTAGAGGTATAGAGGGTGAAAGATATGAAATTTTCCATAAAGCTTGTGCTGTGGACCATGATTATTATGGCATTAACCCTTGGACTCAGCGGATTTTATTTTGTAAATTATGTATTTGAAACCTCTCTGGAAAGGGAAATTAACCAGGCTATGGATGAAAACAGCATCCTGCGGTTTGCATTTGAAACAGCGGCCTTAAATGTTCCCCTTAAATATGGGGTGCTTCAGGACGGAACGGTGGAGCAGATAGCTTCCAATCTGGAAACCGGAGGGCAGGATGTAAGGCGTATGCTGCGGCTTTCGGATGAAGAGAAAAATGCTCTTTATATCAGTGACGGTTTTGATGCGGACAATGAACTGCTTGAACAGACAAAAGAAAATCAGAGAGCCTACAGGGTGATTAGGTCAGGAGAGCATTTTTATGTTCAGACGGCAAGCAATGTCAATGCCCTTGACAGGGTCCTTTATCTGGAAACCCTGAAGGATGTTTCCGAGGTTTTTTATGAGAGGGCCATGGGATATTCGGTTTACCGGAGAATGACAATTCTGATGCTGATTTTCGGTGTGATAATTATGAATTTTATTGCCGCATGGCTGACAAAGCCAATCAGGCTTCTTACGAAAGCCACAAAGGAAATGGCAGCCGGAGATTACAGCTACAGGGCAAATAAGGTCAGCAATGATGAGCTTGGACAGCTGACCCTTGATTTTAACAGCATGGCGGAGGCGTTGGAAGAAAATATTGACAAGCTGGAGGATGAAATTCAGGCAAGGGAGGATTTTGTGGGAGCTTTTGCCCATGAGCTGAAAACACCGCTTACTTCTATTATCGGTTATGCCGATATGCTTCGTTCCAGAAAGCTGGATGAGGAAAAAAGCTTTCTTTCCGCCAATTATATTTACACGGAAGGAAAAAGGCTGGAGGCCATGTCCCTGCGGCTTTTGGATATTATTGTAACCAAAAGGGGAGAAGCAAAGTTCCAGAAGGTTTCAACGGAAAGCCTGTTTGAATACATACGAAGTATGTTCATTCCCAATGAAGCCATGGAATTTGTGTATACTTATGACAAGGCCTTTGTCCGGGCGGATTCCGATTTGATTATAACAGTGCTGATTAATCTTCTTGACAATGCCTGTAAGGCATCTGAGCCGGGAAGTGTAATTGAGGTAAAGGGAAATCAGGAAGAGTCAGGCTACCGTTTTACGGTACGGGATTATGGAATAGGAATTCCCATAGAAGAACAGGATAAGATAACCCAGGCCTTTTATATGGTGGATAAGTCACGGTCCAGAAGCAGAAACGGGGCAGGGCTCGGACTTGCCCTTTGTGCGGAAATTCTTTCCCGGCATCACAGCAGGCTGGAAATAGACAGCGCACCGGGAGAAGGAAGCAGTATCGGCTTTGTGCTCCGCAAAGAGGGAAAGGAGGAGGAAAATGAAAAAATCAATCATTAACGCTGCCCTCCTTATTTTCGTGGTACTTGTAGTGGCATTGTCCATATGGGGACCGGAAGCATTGGCTGTTTATAAGGACAGGAGCGTATTGAACCGGATTCAGGTGCAGGAAGAGGAAGGGGAAGGCGAAGGGTACAGGTATCAGCTGAGCAGCAATGAAAAGCTGTATATTCTGTCACAGTGCCTGAACAGCCAGGTGATACCGGAAAGCGAACAGAGTGCCCTGACAAGGGATACAGGGGTAGATTATCAGGATTTGACGGGTACCTATGCGTTTGTGGTCAATAAAAAAGGTCCTTCCGGCAAGGAAATAACCGATGAAGAAATTTATACCGCCTGTAATCAGGGGCTTGATGCCTTAAAAGAGCTTGAAATTCTGCCTGAGGGCATCAGGGAAGTGAAAGCAGCCTCCTATGATGCCACCATGTATTCAGCTATTGATGTGCCGGAACCGCGGAACAATGTGGCTGTCTGGAAGATAAGCCTTTCCAACAGTCATCAGAATGCCAACAAAGAAAACAGGCTGTTGGATGCATACATAGATGCGGATAACGGAAAGATATATGAATTTTATGTAAGAACCCAGCTGAAGTGGGAGGATATTGATACCGATGCCATGATAGAAAAATGGGCAGCGTATATGGAACTCAGCCGGCCGGAGGAATACATAACGGATAACCCTCTTTTGGAGACCACACCGTATTATAAGAAATATGCTTTTTCCGGTATGGGAGACGAGAGAACCATTGTAACCATTGGTTTTTATGAAGGAATCAATGAGCTTTTTCTGAAAATTTCAAAATGATGCAAAAATGATGCAACTTTGATGAAGATTTGATGCAACCTGCCTGTATGCTGAAGATACGGAAAAGCTATCAGCATACAGGGAAGGAGCATCATTTTTTTATGTACAAAAGAGCAGGCAAAGGAAAGAAACCCGGAAGGAGCTTTCAGGAAGAAAAAAGTAAAAAGGCGAAATGGAAATTGACAGCAGGACTTTGGCTGCTCATAAGTATATGTACAGTGTCCGGTTTGATGGTAAAAAGTGTGCTTGCAGCGCCGGAAGACCCCGAAGTGGAGAAAGCGGCAGAAGCTATGCTGCGGCAGCAGGAGCAGCAAAGCAGTAAGCAGGAGCCTGAAATTCAGGAGCAGGAAGAAAAAGAAGAGCCGGAAAATAAGGAACCTTTGATTATCATAGACCCCGGCCACGGCGGACTGGATGACGGTTGTGTCAGTGCCGGAGTCAGTGAAAAGGATATTAATCTGGAAATAGCAAAGCTGGTGTCGGCACAGCTTGAGGAAAAGGGATATCGAGTTGAGCTTTCGAGAGATACAGATACTTATATTGCCAAAGAGGACAGGGTGGAAAATGCCAATTTAAACAATGCAGCTGTTTATATCAGCATTCATCAGAATTCCTGCGAAGATAAGGACATTTCCGGTATTGAAACCTGGTATGACGGAGCGGATACTTCAAGGGACAGCAAAAGGCTGGCACAGCTGATTCATCAGCAAACCATTCAAAGCACAGGCGCTTCGGAAAGAGAAATGGTGGGAGAATCGGATTTATATGTTACCGGCAAAACGAAAATGCCCTCCTGCCTGATAGAAACAGGATTCCTGTCCAACGGGGAGGAAAGAGGCAGGCTTGTTACGGAAGAATACAGACAAAAGATTGCAGACGGAATCGTTTCTGGAATAGAGCTTTATTTTAAGCCAAGGACCATGTATCTGACCTTTGATGACGGACCTTCCGCCCAAAATACGGATTTGATACTGGATACTTTAAAGCAGCGGAATATTAAGGCAACCTTCTTTGTTATCGGAGAGTATGTCCGTAAATATCCGGAAACAGCGAAAAGAATTGTGCAGGAAGGACATACCATAGGAATCCATTGTGACGTACATGATTATGATATACTTTATGACAGTGTGGACAGTTATATAGAAGATTTTGAAAAAGCTTATAAAACTGTATATGAAGTGACAGGTGTGGAGGCTAAGCTGTTTCGTTTTCCGGGCGGAAGCGTAAATGCCTATAATAAGAAGGTATGTCAGGAAATTGTGGAGGAAATGGAAAAAAGAGGATTTATTTATTTTGACTGGAATGCCAGTCTGGAGGATGCGGCAGGCAGTAAAAAAGAGCCGGATGAATTGATACAATGCGCAAAAGAAACCACCTTGGGAAGAAAAAAGGTGGTTCTTCTGGCGCATGACAGGGTGGAGGGGACGGCACTTTGTCTGAATGATTTGATTGATGCTCTTCCGGAGTATGAAATGAAGCCCCTTACTCCTTATATAGAGCCGGTACAGTTCAGGCGTTTTTGGGAAAAGGAGGAAAAGTAAAATCAGGAAATTCTTATTATGGTAATATGTAAAAAAGTATGTTATGATTATTTGAAACAGAACAGCGGTGTCGGCGTTCGCAAGGCGTGAGGCCCTTTTTAGCTGACAGTACAAAAGATGGAGGCTTGTATGAAAAAGTTTTTTAAGGAATTTAAAGAATTTGCACTGCGGGGCAATGTCATGGATATGGCAATAGGTATTATTATAGGCGGGGCTTTTTCAGGAATCGTAACATCACTTACGGATAATTTTATTAACCCTGTTTTAAATGTCGTAACGGGACAGGCAGTTTACACAAAGACGGATGTTCTCGGATTTGCGGCTGCCTTTGTATCTTCTGTTATTAATTTTATTATCATGGCATTTATTTTGTTCTGCCTGATTAAGGGAGTTAATAAAGTGATGAGCATAGGCAAAAAGAAGGAGGAGCCTGCAGCCCCCACTACGAAAGTGTGCCCCTACTGTAAGAGTGAAATACCTTTGGAGGCAACACGCTGTGCCCACTGTACATCGGAATTACCGGAATAGGTAAAGTACTGGATGAGTTTTGGGCGGGGGTACAGTATGAAGGATACGATTAAATCAGCAGCGGTCCGTTTGGGAGCAGTTCTTATACTTTTCCTGTTTCTTGTATCGGGAATGAAGATGCAGGCAAATGCAGGTTTTGGAGATTTTAATGATTATGACAGCGGCAGTGACTGGGACAGCGGCTGGGACAGTGATTATGACAGCGATTGGGATTATGACTGGGACGATGACGATGATTACGACTGGAGCAGCAGCGGAAGCGGCAGCTACAGAAGCAGCAATGCGAGCAGAGAAGAGAGAATTTTCTCCATGCTGCTTATGGTAATAATAGTTATTTTTATTTTTTACAGGTCTCAAAAAAGAGCTTCCCGGGGCAGCAGCCGCAGGACGCAGCCCGGACAGGCAAGAACGGCACCTGCACGGACGCAGCAGAAGGTGCTGCCTGACAGAACAACGGAAATCAGCAGGGTTATCAGGGAAAGAGACCCGCTCTTTACAGCACCGGACTTCATTTCCTTTGCCAAGCAGGTTTATGTGGATATTCAGGATGCCTGGTCCAAGAGGGATCTTGAGCCGGTAAGGGCAGTACTGCATCAGAACCTGTACCAGCAGACGGAAAGACAGATACAGAAAAAGATTGCCGACGGTATTGTAAACCATCTGGAAAGAATCAGCGTAAATACTGCTTATCTGACATCTTACAGAAGAGATGCGCAGTATGAGTATCTGACGATTTATCTGGCTGCAAACATGATTGATTATCAGGTTAAGGAAGCTACGGGAGAGGTGATTCTGGGTAATAAGACCACCAGATGGAATATGTATTACAAGATGACCTTTATGCGGTCAAATGATTCAAAGACAAGAAGTTCCAAGGAGAAGGACAAGGGCTTTGTATGTCCTAACTGCGGAGCGCCGCTTACGGGAACCTCTTTCGGCAAGTGTGAATATTGTGACAGCATAGTTACCACAGGAATTTATGACTGGGTATTATCGGATTTCGGCGTAGTGAAAAATGATACAAGGGATGATGGAATTGTCATAGATTCCTAACACAATTATTAAGGGGAATCAGTCATGCAGAATATTTTCAGGAAAAATACGTTTATTATTATGACAACTGCCATTTTTTCAATTTTGATAATTAATTTTGTGCTGACCTTTTATTTACTTCAGAATCAGCAGCGGGAGGCATTTGATTATAAAATAGACCAGGTTATTCATACCCTTGAAAATAATCAGACAGAGCTGGCGTCCATAAAAACCAATCTGGATGAAGATTATCTTACAAGAGCAAGGGCGGCAGCCTATGTACTTGAGCGGAACCAGGAGGTTCTTAAGAGTGTGTCTGAGTTAAGGAATCTGGCAGAGCTTTTGGATGTTGACGAACTTCACGTAATAGACGGAGACGGAATTTTAATTTACTCTTCCGTGCCGAAATATATCGGAATGGATTTTCATGATGGGGAGCAGACCAGAGGATTTTTGCCTATTTTGGAAAGTGATGATGAGGACGCTTATGTAATTCAGGAATCCCAGCCCAATACCGCAGAAGGTAAGATTATGAAGTATGTGGGGGTTGCCAGAAAAGGAGAAAAGGGAATTGTACAGGTAGGTCTTGAGCCTGTACGCCAGATGGAAGCCCAGGCGAGAAATACTTATGATTATATTTTCTCCAGATTCCCCACGGATGCCGGTGAAATGTTTTTTGCCATTGACAGCAAAACCAATCAGGTTCTCGGAAATTCAGAAGGGGCTTCTGCTGATGAGCTGGAGCAGTATTATCAGGCAGACAGGCTTTCCGAATGTGAAAACGGTAAATTCACGGAAATGGAAGATGGAAAACTCTATTATGTGGTTACAAGAAAATACGGAGATGTTTTGATAGGAGCATCCGTTCCGGGAGGGGTTCTGTATGGGAAAATCTGGAAGAATGTTGCAGCTACCTTCGTTTACCTGTTTTTTATTGAAATTATTATTCTTATACTGCTGAATTATCTTGTAAGACGAAAGGTAATTGACGGTATACATAGTATTTTAAAGGCCTTGTCGGGGATTTCAAACGGAAACCTGGATACGGAAGTGGCAGTGGGAGGAAATCCGGAGTTTGAAGAGCTGAGCCATGGAATAAACGTTATGGTAAAAAGCATAGTGAATACTTCTGACCGGATATCAAAAATAATTGAAATGAGCGAGGTGCCGCTTGCAGCCTTTGAATATCAGAGCGATATGAAGCACGTGTTTGTTACTTCAGGATTTAGGGATATGATTAATCTTCCGGCAGAAGAAGTCAGCCGGCTTTGCGGAAAGCCCGATTTGTTTTTACAAAAAATACAGGAAATCATGAGGCATCCTGTAAACGGAGAGACAGATGTTTTCAGTATTCATGATCAGAAATATATATGTATTCATCTTTCTGCAGAGGAAACGGGTTATCTTGGTGTTATAACGGATGCAACTAAGGATGTGCTTGAAAAACAACGGATGCAGTATGAAAACAGTCATGATCAGCTGACCGGTTTGTTTAAATACCGCTGTTTTAAGGAGCAGATGCAGAATATTCTGGAGAAGGACAGAAATGGGAAGATTTGCGCCTGTGTTATGCTGGATTTAGACTTATTTAAGGAAATTAATGACACCTATGGACATGATGTGGGAGATAAATATCTGATAAGCTTTGCGGAAATGATGAAGGAATTGCCGGAGGAGCATTGTGTTCCTGCAAGGCGTTCAGGGGATGAATTCTGCATTTTCGTATATGATTGCAGGGATAAAGAGGAAGCCCGTCAAATTCTGGAATCCTTCTGGATGATGCTTAAGGAGAGAAAGGTGGAGCTTACGGAGAATCATGTGCGTACCATAAGCGTTTCCGGAGGCGTTGCATGGATAGACGGAGAAGAAACGACAGATATTAACAGCCTGCTGAAGCAGGCAGATGCGTCTTTATATAAAGCCAAGCAGAATGCTCCGGGTTATTACGTTGAGGATGTTTCCGGTTAACTGCAGGGAAACCGGAGAAAAAATCATATGTGAAATGTTAAAGTCAGGAATTCCGTAAAGGGAGCCTGACTTTTCTTGTGTCAATAGATATTTTTCAGAAAGCACTTTCTGCTGCCCGGTAATGGGAAGGGTATCTTATCCTTTCTGAATGCAACTTATCCTTCTGCGGATTACAGGAAGAACGGCCCTGTGCTATGCTGATGTAATAAGAAAATCAGGGAGGAATTTATAATGAATAAGAAAGCAGCAGAAGCTATACCAAGCAGAAAAAAGATTTTTGTCAAATGTCTCAAAATACTGGTAATTCTGATATTGCTGGCAGCCTTGTTCCGGCTTATTTTATTTCCGCCGTATAAGCAGCCGGCGGTTACCGGTGATTATACGGTGATGACAAAGGAGTTTACCTGGGTGGATGTCAGCAGGACGGAAACCTTTACGGATACAGGAGAAAAACGTGCGCTTACGGTGAAATTCTGGTATCCTGAGGAAGAAGGAAAATATCCTCTTGTTGTATTTTCCCATGGGGCATTCGGAGTAATCGACAGCAATTATTCCACCTGCATGGAGCTTGCAGCTAACGGATATGTGGTGGCAAGTATTGCGCATCCTTATCATGCCATGTATGTTAAGGATGTGAACGGAAAAGTGACCTTTGCGGACATGGATTTTGTAAAAAGTGTGTATGCGGGAAGCGGCTCTTATTCTCCGGAGGAGGAGCGAAAAGCATATGAAAACAGCATTGAGTGGATGACATTGCGTACAGCGGACGAGAATTTTGTTCTGGATACAGTTTTAAGCCTGGCGGGAGAGGGGAAAGAAGCTCCTTTTTCACAGATAGATGCGGAAAAAATCGGACTTTTCGGTCATTCCATGGGCGGAGCTTCATCGGTACAGCTCGGAAGGGAAAGAAATGATATCAGCGCAGTGGTGGATTTGGAAGGCACTATGCTGGGTGAGTATGTGGGATTTGAAAACGGAATGGAAATCTATAATGAGGAGCCTTATCCTGTGCCTCTGCTGGATGTGAATTCCAGGAGAGTTTATGACACTATAGGAGAAATGAAAGAAGAACTGGCGGATAGAATTCCTGACTGGCAATATGTGAACTTTTATGTGGGAGAGAATGCAGCGGATTACCATGCGGTTATTTTTAATGATGCGGGACATCTTAATTTTACGGATCTGCCGCTGGTTTCTCCTGTTCTGGCTAAGATGCTGGGGGTAGGAAAGGTGGATGCCGGGGAATGTATTGAAAATGTGAATGAGGTGGTTTTGACCTTTTTTGATTATTATTTAAAAGGAAAAGGAAATCTGGATTTAAAAGAAGAATATTAGAGAGGAACGGGCTTAATGAAAGTAAGCATCAGGAAGATACTGAAAAAAGAAGAGGAACAGGTTATTATTGAATGCGTGGAAATCACTCCTGAAATAAAGGACATTCACAGTTATGTGCAGACAAAGGGAACAGGACTTTCGGGAGTGACCTTTGACCAGCGGATGGAAAGGTTTTATCTCCAGGATGTATATTATTTTGAAGCCCTGGATGAAAAGGTGTTTGCTTATACAAAGCAGCAGGTGTATGAAGTGAAAATGCGGCTTTATGAGACGGAGCAGCTGTATAAAACCTGTCATTTTGTACGGTGCTCCAAATCGGTGGTATTAAATCTGATGCAGCTTGAATGTATCAGCCCGGCACTGAACGGACGTTTTTTTGCCCATATGAAAAACGGGGAGAGACTGATGATATCCAGACAGTATGCAGGGAAACTGAAACAGATTGTGATGGGAGGCGGCAGCGATGAGGATTAAAAAAGAAGCAGCTGATTTTTTGACGGCATTTTTTATTTGCACTACTTGTATCACTTTTTTGGAAGGAATTTTGGGAATGCTTTTTTTTCCGGACATGAAACTGGGGTATGACGCATTTTTTTCACCGCCCTTTTTTGCATTTTTTTCCGTCCTTTTCGGTCTTGTTACCAAATCCAAAAAGGAACTCACTGTAAAGCAGGTCTGGCTGCGCAGGGGCATCCATCTTTTACTGATTGAAGGATTGGTTTTAGGGCTCAATTATTCGGCAGGCGCAGTTTTTGAACCGGTGGTGCTTTTTGTGCTTATCCTTTCCATAGCTGTTGTTTTTGCAGCTGTATATGCCATAATGTGGGTAAACGACAGAAGAAGCGCCGCAATGTTTAATGAAAAATTGAAGCAGTATCAAAGTAAGGCGCTTGAATAAAGTATTTGAATAAAAAAAATCTGGTGTGCTGTCAATATGGTGTTCTTTGCGAAATGACGAAAATGTGATATGATACCGTAGGTGGAATTAAATACAGATTTTGGCAGGAGGAACAGTCATAATGGAAAATAATTTATCAAGACAGGAAGCGCTGGCATTATTAAAGAAATATAACAAGGAGCCTTTTCATATTCAGCACGCCCTGACGGTAGAAGGTGTTATGCGTTGGTTCGCAAATGAACTGGGGTATGGTGAAGAGGCTGATTTTTGGGCAAATACAGGTCTTTTACATGACATTGATTTTGAACTTTATCCTGAGCAGCACTGTGTAAAGGCGCCTGAACTTTTACGGGACGGCGGGGCATCAGAGGATATTATTCATGCGGTATGCTCCCACGGGTATGGAATTTGCTGTGATGTAAAGCCCGAACATGAAATGGAAAAGGTATTATTTGCGGTAGATGAACTGACAGGATTAATCGGTGCGGCAGCCTTAATGCGTCCGTCCAAAAGCGTGATGGATATGGAAGCTGCCAGTGTGAAGAAGAAGTTTAAAGACAAGAAGTTTGCAGCCGGCTGTTCCAGGGATGTGATTAAGCAGGGGGCGGAGAATCTTGGCTGGGAATTAAATGATTTATTTGAAAAGACCATACTTGCCATGCGTTCCTGTGAAGAACAGATTCAGAAGGAAATGGCGTAAATACGCAGGATAGAAGGATTTGACAATGACAGGACTCGGAACACTGATTAATACGGCTGCCGTCATAGCAGGCGGACTGGTTGGATTATGCTTAAAAAACGGTTTAAAAAAGAGGGTACAGGACATTTTAATGCAGGCCTGCGGCATAGCAACTGTTTTTATCGGGGCATCAGGCGCTTTGTCGAAAATGCTGGTGATAAAGGACGGTCAGTTGGAAACCACAGGCACCATGCTGCTCATTTTTTCACTGGTGATTGGCGGAATTGCGGGAGAATGGCTGGATATTGAACAGAAAATGGACATCCTCGGAGAAAAAATCAAGAAAGCGGTAAAGGCTCAGAATGACAATCTGTTTGTGGAAGGTTTTGTAAATGTTTCTTTGATTATCTGTGTGGGAGCTATGGCGATTGTAGGTTCCATTCAGGACGGTATCAGCGGAGATTATTCCATGCTCATGGCAAAGGCTGTTTTAGACCTTGTGATTGTGCTTATTTTTGCATCTACTTATGGAATAGGGGCTGTTTTTTCGGCGGTTCCCATCTTTATATATCAGGGGTGCATTACGCTTCTCGCCGCTTTTTTCGGCTCCTTTGTCAGTGATGTGATTGTCAGCGATTTATCTTATGTAGGTTCTGTTTTAATATTCTGCGTGGGCATCAATATCGCTTTCGGAAAAAGAATAAGGGTAGGAAACCTGCTGCCGGCACTGATTGTGCCGGTGCTTTACCATATTTTTATGGGATGATTTGAAAACTACAAAATAGTTTCCATCCCCACCTTTTGGGGTTTTAAGCCGCAGGCTTCATAAAATTTCATGGCGGGTTCATTGAGGCTCCACACATTTAAGGTTACGTTATAGCAGCCGTTTTCTCCGGCATAGGCAAGAACCGCTTCATAAAGCTGTTTTCCGATATGCTGACCGCGGAGAGTTTCATCCACGCATAAGTCGTCAATATATAAGGTTTTAATATCGGTGAGGATGTTGTCATGCTCATGCTGCTGAAAAATGCAGAAAGCATAGCCCAGAACATCCTCCTTTTCATTTACTGCCACCAGAATCGGACGTTTGTCATCATGTATAATGGCTTTCAGTTGCTCATCCGTATATTTCTTTGCGCCATATTTAAAAAGGTCCGGCCGTCCTTTGTGATGTACAAGGCAAACCTGCAATAATAAGCTGTTTATTCCATCCATATCCTGTTCTTTTGCTCTTCTGATTTCCATATTTCGCACCTCGGGTTTATATTATGCTGTTATGCACAGAAACAGTATAGCATAACTTATTCCCGCGAGCAACGAGCCAAGCGGACATGCTTGCATGTCCATTTGACTGAACATTAGTAGTTCAATAAGTATAAATTTTGAAAATCGGAAGTGCAGGATACATCATTCCATTTCATCTAACTCATATAAATTAGTTATTTTTCTTACTCCGGCTATCTGTTCAATTTTATTTCTGACTTTCTCTGTATCAGCATTTAATTTTACGGTTACCCGGTAGTTAGCGGAATCCTTCAGAGGGTTTTCCGAAAAAAAAGCAGTCCATGCTTCATCCATATATTTCTCGGAAAATATTATCCAGGCCTCATCAGGATTGGTGAAATAGACAGAAGAAATTTCCTCCATGCCGGACAGTGCGTTTCCGATAGCCTCGATTTCCTCATAGCTGATTCCTTCCTCAAAAAATATGGCAAGGTTCTTTGTCTGATGCAAATCATATGCGGCGTAGGCAGGAAAGCTCATTGTGATTAGTACGGCCATTATGACTGCTGCGGCCGTTATGAGCCTGGAATACCGGAATAAAGGATTTTTGGTGCGGACTTTGTTTTGGCAGTTACGGAGTAAGTCTTCTTTCATGTTTTCTGGCATTGTAATTTCTTCTATTGCATTTATCCATTTTTCTTCTTTCATACAGACCTCTTTTCTACAGGCATATCGCCTGTTATTCGCTTAATTTTTGTTTCAGGGCTTCTTTTCCTCTTTGAAGCCGTTTTTTTACGGCATTTTCAGAGATGCCGAGAATACCGGCAATTTCTTTTAGCTGGTATCCCTCAATATAGTGCAGAAGAAGCACAGTTTTAAATTTTGGAGGCAGGCTTAAAACCTCTTTTAATATTTCCTGCTGCTGTGGTTTACTGCAGACGGGCTCAAGCTCATCAATGCTGACATAGGTATGACGTTTGTGAAAGCGGAGAAAATCCCTGCATAAATTGGCAGTGACTTTAAGAAGCCATGCCTTTTCGTGGTTTTCATCCTGAAAATCAGGAGACTTTTCCATGTATTTTATCAGCGTCTCCTGAAGTACATCCTGTGCATCATGAGGATTACCAAGAATTACTACGGCTGTCCGATAGAGCAGATTACCGTGTACCTGGATTATTCGTTTTATTTCAGTTTCATTTCTGGTACTCACATTGTTTATCCTCCTGTTTAAACAGCGCGCGCGTCCTGTTTGTTACTGTTCACTCCGTTCACAGCAACATTCGCAAATCCATCCTATATTCGCTTCGCGAATGGGATTTGCTCACACATGAATCATGTTTTCACGTCTCAAACAGCAAGTGTTTGAGACTGCCGTGAACAGTGACTCCTGTTTCTATAATAGACACGTTTCATCTATTTAGAAAGTGACAAATAATATAAAATAAGTTACTATGATATTAATGAGTAGCAGGAAGTATACAGAAAATATTGCCTGTGCAATTTATGACAGAAAAGAAAGAGGTAGATTTATGGTGAGCAGAGCAGTGGCAGATATCAGAAAAAACTGGGCGGAAAGTGACAGAAAAAGGGACGAAGGGCTGACTACGCCGGAAAATATAATACGGCATGATGATATAGCATATGGACCTTACGGAACCTTCAATCTGCTTGATATTTATCATACAAGGGATGCTGTAAAGAAGCAGCCTGCAATCGTCAATATTCATGGCGGGGCATGGGTATACGGAAGCAAGGAGATTTATCAGTTTTACTGCATGGGGCTTGCACAGAGAGGCTTTACGGTGGTGAACATTAATTATCGTCTGGCACCGGAAAATAAATATCCCGCAGCCCTTGAGGACATTAACAGGGTATTCTGTTTCCTGAAAGAACAGGGTGAGAACTACTTTGTGGATACTGACAATTTATTTGTGGTGGGGGATTCCGCAGGAGGACAGCTGGCAAGCCATTATCTGGCTGTTTTTACAAATCCTGAATTTGCAAAGCTGTTTAAGTTTAAAACCCCTGATGTGACAATACGGGCAGCAGCCTTAAACTGCGGGCTTTATGATGCCAGAAAATGTGCGGAATACGGGCTTGACGAACCTTTTTTGGAATACATAGGAAAAGAAGAATGGGGAAACAGCGGTAAGGGAGAAGAAATTATGGAAAGCCTGGATACCATGAAATATCTGACAGGGGATTTTCCTCCTTCCTTTGTGATGAGTGCATATCATGACTTTCTGCTTGAAAATGCGCAGCCTATGTATGAGAGACTGAAGGAACTTAGCGTACCCTGTGAAATAAAAATATACGGAAGCAAGGAACAGGAAGAAATCGCTCATGTATTTCATGTAAACTGCAGATTAAAGGAGGCGGCAAAGTGCAATGACGACGAATGTGCTTTCTTTAAAAAATTTGAAAATATATGATATTACCCAGGAACTTTTTACCTGCTGTGTATTTCCCGGAGACCCTGTGCCCCGGAAAAAGCAGATTCTTTCCATAGAAAAAGGCGATATGTGCAACTTGACAGAGCTTTCCCTTTGTGCCCACAACGGAACCCATATGGATGCACCCTCTCATTTTTATCAGGATGGGAAAACCATAGATGAGACAGCATTGGAAAAGGTAATAGGAGAAGCGGCAGTCATTGCATTTGACGGAGAATTAAAGGACGGGGATGTGGAACGTGTCATAAATGAAGATACGCCAAAACGTATCCTGTTTAAAGGAAGGACGGTCATTACACCGGAAGGGGCAAAGGCTTTGAACCGCCACGGCATTTTACTGGTCGGTGTGGAGTCACAGACGGTAGGGCCGGAGGATGCGCCCAAGGATGTACATCTGGAACTGCTTGGAAAAGAAGTGGTGTTATTGGAAGGAATCAGACTTTCACAGGTGCCGGAGGGAACCTATTTTTTAAATGCAGCTCCTTTAAAGCTGGGCGGCTGTGACGGTGCGCCCTGCCGCGCCGTGCTGATACATGATAATGGAAGCTGTCAGGGCACGTTTTCTGCTTCCGCGCCGGGAGGAGAAAATAATGGATAAGAAATATAAGGTATTGAACAGGGATGTGATTAAATATATTGCCATGTTTACCATGCTGCTGAATCATATTGCAAATATATTTTTCAGCAGCGGGGAACTCATAAGGGAGATTTTTCTGGACATAGGTTATTTTACCGCAATAACAATGTGTTATTTTCTGGTGGAAGGATATCAATATACCCGTTCCAGAAAGAAATATGCCCTTCGGCTTCTGGTTTTTGCAGTGATTTCACAGGCACCCTATTTACTTGCTTTTTGGGAAGAATTCATTATGCTTAATATGATGTTTACACTGCTGCTTTGCTTTTTGATTATCTGCGTTTTGGAGAGCGATATGCCCAAACTGCCACAGGCGCTTTTGTGTATTTTGCTGATTTTTGTTTCCCTGTTCAGTGACTGGGCTTTGCTGGCACCTGTTTACACGATTTTATTTGTAAAATGCAGAGGTTCAAAAAAGAAAACGGCAGTGGCATATGGGGTGGCAGCAGTTTTGTTTATGGGATTTAATTATTTAAATTACAGAATGATGTACGAAACTGCACTGCAGGTGGTCTTGCCCACACTTGCTTCCGGGATTGGAATAGTAGTATCGGGAATTGTTATACTGGTATTTTATAACGGAAAGCGTATGGAGAGGGGAAGAGAATTTTCCAAATGGTTTTTCTATCTGTTTTATCCGGTGCATTTGCTGATATTGGGAATTATCAGGGTTTTGGTTCATTAGAAGGAAGGAGAAAGTTATGGGAGTAAAGTATGATTTTAAAATAGAGTCTTTGGAGGTTTTGAACGAAAAGATGAGTGGAACATCCAAAATCAGAAGTATTGTTGAAGAGTATGGGGAAGAGGCTTATTATAAAGGAATCCTGTGTCTTGGGCAGCTTAAAACCCTGTTTGGGGAGCCTTTGTATACAACGGAAGATTTGGAGGATCAGTATGCTTACTGCATCTCTGCGGCAGATGAAGAAGGAAAAAGGATTTATCTGCATGTGTACAGCGGACCTTCCGGTCCGGCAATCGGAGGAAACCGGGATGCGGACAGCAGGCAGGCGGCAGATGAACTGGCAGAGCTTATTACCGGTGCCGAAGCGGCGGATTATGATTATGAGGGTTATTATATGGATGGCCCCGTCGCAGTGAAAATGGGCGTCAGGAACGGGGAGCCGTATACGGAGGAAAAAGAAATAGCCGAGGAAGAATTTGCAGAGCTCTGTAAGAAATTATACGGATTGGGAGAGTAAAGCCGGATTATGAGAAGAAAAGACAGAGAAGTTACGGACCTTTTGGAAATAGAGCAGATAATAGCGGGTTGCAGGGTCTGCCATGTGGCAATGGCAGATGAGGGAAGACCATATCTTGTTCCCATGAATTTTGGTTATGAGCTGAAAGAAGGAATATTGACCTTATATTTTCACTCGGCAAAGGAAGGAAAAAAGATTAATGTGCTTAAGGCAAATGATAATGTATGGTTTGAAATGTGCATAGAGGGTGAACCTGTATATGTGAAGGATATTCCCTGCAATTCCGGATTTTATTATCAAAGTGTAATGGGAAGCGGAAAAGCGGAATTTGTGACTGATGTGCAGGAAAAGTGTAAAGGACTTTCTTTGCTTATGAAGCAGATAGTTAATGCAGAAGTGACTTTTAATGAGGTGCAGGCAAACACGGTAAACGTCATTAAGATTGTGTCAAAAGATTTTACGGGAAAGAAAAAAGGAGTTTTGACTTAAAGAAAGTGACTAATGAATAAAAAGGGAGAGAAAATGTATTCATTCAGTGAGGAAGAAAAAAGGCAGATGTGCGATGAAATCGCTCAGTTTTTTAAAGAAGAGCATGATTTGGACTTAGGAGTTATCGGAACCGGAAATATCTTTGATTTCTTCCGGGAAATGCTGGGTAACCGTATTTATAATAAAGCCTTGGATGATGCAAAGAAGTTCTATGAGACTTATGCTAATAATATGGAGTCCGATTATTATGCCATGTATAAGGATGTCAGGTAGAGCAGAAAAAATACTTTAAGAAATTGGGAGAAACAGAGAAAAAGGTAATGAAAAATAATGTAAATATTATCGCAGTATTGGATGAAAATCGTGAAAAGCTTCTTGTCTGTAAGCGGCGAAAGGAGCCGTACAAGGGACTTTTAAATCTGGTGGGCGGCAAACTAAAACCCGGCGAAGACGGATATGCGGCGGCCTACAGGGAACTGGAAGAGGAAACCGGAATTACCGGAGATGATATAACCCTGACGCATTTAATGGACTTGGTGTATTATTTGGAAGATACAAAATTGGAAGTGTATTTTGGCTGCTTAAATAAGAAGCTGGAAGTGCATGGGGATGAAAATGAATTGCTGTGGATAGACAGGCAGCAGAATTATTTTGATGAGAGCCGTTTTGCCGGGGAAGGAAATATCGGTCATATAATGGAGCGCATCAGGAAATCGGAGCATGAAATGTAAAAAAATATTACCTGATTAACATCACATGAAAGGGAGAATGGGAATATGTTAAAAAGAAAAAAATATGCAGTAATTACCGGCGCAAGTGCCGGAATCGGCATGGAATTTGCAAAGCGTCTGTCTAAAAGAGGATATCCTCTTGTGCTGATTGCAAGGCGGGAGGACAGATTGATTAAGCTTTCTAAGGAGCTTAAGACAAAATGCGAGATTATTACGGCAGATTTGTCAAGAGAAGAAGAGTGCTACCGGGTGTTTTATCAGCTGCAGGACAAGGAAATAGGAGTTTTCATTAATAATGCGGGCTTTGGGGACTGCGGAAAATTCATAGAGACGGATCTGCAGAAGGAAATGAACATGGTACAGGTCAATGTGAAGGCCGTACATGTACTTATGAAACTGATGCTTAAAAAGATGCAGAAGGCAGGCTGGGGATATATTCTGAATGTTGCCTCTTCGGCAGGATTGATACCTGCCGGTCCTTATATGGCAACCTATTATGCCACCAAGGCTTATGTTACCAGCTTAACCCAGGCGGTGGCAGAAGAACTTCGCGAGAGCGGAAGCAGAGTTTATGTGGGATGCCTTTGTCCCGGACCTGTTGATACGGAATTTAACAGCGTGGCAAATGTGGAATTTGCTTTAAAGGGAATCAGCGCGCGGGACTGTGTGGATTATGCGTTAAAGCAGATGGGAAAAAGAGAGGTTGTCATTATCCCCACAAAAACCATGCAGCTGGCCATGACTTTCGGAAGATTTCTTCCCAGGCCTGTTTATGTAAAGATAGCCGCACATCAGCAGAAAAAGAAGTTTAAAGAAGGCTGATATTGCAAAGTACCGTTAAAAAATGTATAATTACAGAAGTTTATCAAATAACAAAGGAGCTATGAATTATCATGGTACAGTCAAGAACACATAATTGTAACCAGCTGCGGATTTCCGATGTGGGTCAGAAAGTCACCATTGTGGGCTGGTATGAAAACATGCGTAAAGTCAGCAAGAATCTCGGATTTTTAATTCTCCGTGACTTCTACGGAGTTACACAGGTAGTAATTGAAACAGAAGAAATGATGGCGAAATTAAACGGCATCAATAATGAATCCACTCTTTCCGTTACCGGAGTGGTAAGGGAGCGTTCCAGTAAAAACGGAAATCTTCCTACAGGTGAAATTGAAGTAGTGCCGGAAGATATAACGGTACTGGGTAAATGTATTTACAATGAGCTTCCTTTTGAAATTAACCGTTCCAAGGAAGCGGATGAGGCAACCAGATTAAAATACAGATATCTGGATTTAAGAAATCCTGAGGTAAAGGAAAAAATTGTTCTGAGAAGTAAAATCGTTGCGGAAATCAGAAAGAGCATGATAGAACATGACTTTTTGGAAATCACCACTCCGATTTTAACCTGTTCGTCTCCTGAGGGAGCGAGAGATTATCTGGTTCCTGCCAGAAATCATCCGGGCAAGTTTTATGCATTGCCCCAGGCGCCCCAGCAGTTTAAGCAGCTTCTTATGACATCCGGATTTGACAGATATTTTCAGGTAGCGCCCTGTTTCAGGGACGAGGATGCCAGGGCAGACCGTTCACCGGGAGAGTTCTATCAGCTGGATATGGAAATGGCTTTTGCCTCCCAGGATGATGTGTTTAGTGTGATTGAGGATGTGCTGCCTCCCATTTTTGCAAAATACGGCAAATATAAGACGGCTTCAACAGCTCCTTTTAAGAGAATTTCTTATAATGAGGCAATGGATAAATACGGCTCCGATAAGCCGGACCTGCGAATTGATTTGACACTTCAGGATGCTACCGGATGTATGGCAGACTGCGGATTCGGACCTTTTGAGGGACAAACTGTCAAAGCTGTTGTAGTGGATAATTTTAACGCCACCAGAAAGGTAATTGATAAAATCTGTGCCGATGTGGAAGTGCAGAGCGGCAGAAAGGTTTATTGGTTCAAGCTGGATGAAAACGGAGAACTGGTTGGAGGTATTTCCAAGTTCCTTCAGGACAGAAAAGATAAAGTGGTAAGTGCCTTAGGCTTAAAAGCAGGCGATTTTGTGGGGCTGTCTGCAGGTAAGCTTCTGGAAGCCCAGAAGACTGCCGGTGTGCTGCGCAGATTTTTAGGGGCTGCAAGTGAAGCGCATATGAAGACGGAGTGCTATGAGTTCTGTTGGATTGTGGATTTTCCCATGTATGAAATCGGGGAAGAAAGCGGTGAGCTGGAATTCTGTCACAATCCCTTCTCTATGCCACAGGGCGGAATGGATGCCCTTGTGAACAAGGACCCTCTTGATATTTATGCTTATCAGTACGATTTGGTGTGCAACGGTGTGGAACTTTCTTCAGGTGCTGTTCGTAATCATGACCCTGAAATTATGGTAAAGGCATTCCAGTTGGTGGGTCTTGACGAAGAACATGTGAAGGCAAAATTCCCTGCCATGTACAATGCATTCTGTTACGGAGCACCTCCTCATGCAGGAATTGCTCCCGGAGTTGACCGTATGGTAATGCTCATTGCGGGAGAAGAAAGCATTCGTGAAATCATTCCTTTCCCTATGAACAAGACTGCACAGGATGTTATGATGGGAGCGCCGTCGGAGGTGGATGAAAAGCAGCTTCGTGATGTGCATATCAGGATTGATATTCAGGAAAAAAGTGAAGCTTAATTTTATACAGCGGTATTGAGTGCAAAATGTGCATGGGAAAATGCAGGATACGCAGATTCCCATGCAATTTTATTTTTATTCCCATATACTGTTCTTATAAGAGGCATCTGAAAATTGCCAGGCGCAATTATCTGACCTCCGGCAGAAAGGGAAGAAAAATAATGAGGAGAGCAAAAAAGGCATTAAGGATAACGGGAATAGCAGTTATACTTTTGTTTATCCTTGTGGCAGCAGGGGTATCTGTTTTAAATAACTGGGTGGGAAAGCAGGTGGCGGAAGGCCTTCTGTATCAGAATAAAGGCAATGACACCAGGAAAAACAGTGTGCTTCAGCTGGAGCAGTGGGGCTATGACCTTGAAGGTTTTGAAGAAAGGTATCAGCCCCGGATGTGCAGTGTGACTGCAGGGGACGGCGTTATTTCTCCGGCAGCAGTGTTTACCTGCCCTGAAAGCGGAAATACGGCAATTCTTGTGCACGGTGCAGGAGGAGACCATGTGAGTATGTATCCTGTGGCGGAGATGTATTTAAAAAATAACTGGAATGTAATAGCCATAGACCAGCGTGCCTGCGGAGCTTCCGAAGATGATAAGGTGAGCTTCGGTTATTTTGAAAAGCAGGATGTGGCGGCATGGGTGGACTATGCCGAAAATGAAATGTCATCGGTAAAAATAGTTGTTCACGGACAGTCCATGGGTGCGGCAACAGCTGCCTTATATGCATCAGACGGACAGTATGACCGGAAGGCGGATGCGGTAATATTGGATTCCTGCATTGACAGTATGGAAAGAATGTTCTTAGGCGTGTGGAGAGAAATGGACGGAACAGAAGAAATACCGGAGGATTATGTGGTTTCCTGCGGTGACAGATACCTGAAAAAACATTTTGGATTTGGCTTTGAGGATGCCGATGTGCTTGAAAAAATGAAAGAAAATCATGTAAAAACCATGATGATTCAGTGCGGACAGGATGAAATTGTTCCTAATCAGATTGCGGAGCAGATATTTCAGAATATCCCGGCGGAAAATAAGGAAATCTGTTATTTTGACAGCCGGCATGTGGAAGCGGCGATTGATTATCCGGCTGAATATGAAAAGGCGGTTTTGACATTTTTAAATGAGGAACAATAATATGTATCAGCTGAACTGGTTTCAGACGAAAAAGGAAGAGGAACGGATTGATATTTTTTATCATGAAATGACTCCGGTGCTCAGGCAGATTGCGGCAGTTGTAAAAAATGAAAAGCCGGTTCTTACAGGAATTACTGAGGATGAAAAAGAGCTTCTTGATATAGAAGAAATCTATTATTTTGACACGGTGGACAGAAGAACCTTTGCCTATACAAGGGATAAGACCTATCAGGTATCCTTAACTATATCGGCTTTGGAAGAAAAGCTTTCAGACTTTGGCTTTATCAGAATAAATAAGGCAAATCTTGTAAATATTTATCAGATTAAAAAAATAAAACCGGAATCGAATATGCGAATCAGCGCAATCCTCAGAAACGATGAAAAGCTGCAGATTAACAGAAGCTATAAGCGGTCTTTTGAGGAATATCTGAAAAGAGTCAGAAAGGCATTGTAGGAGGAAGGCTGTATCAGCTTTCGGACAAAAAGGAAAAGAAGTGTATGAAAATATTAAAAGGCGTGGAAATCCCTATTGCCATATGTGTCAGTTATACGATATTATCTATAGTGAATGCAGTGCTTTGCCTGATAAACGGCCGGGAAAGCAGCAGTAATGTGAATGCGGTTATGATGTTGTTTTTTTGCTCCATAGCGGTGCTTGTGTTGTCCATTCATCGCCTGTTTGATGCGGCGGCGCCTGTTGTCATGATTTTGGTGCAGTATGTCATTGCCATGGGACTGGTATTTTTATCCGTATATATCGTAAGCTTTTTTGAAGAGGTCAGTAAAGGCGGATACAGGGATATTTTTATCAGTTTTACTGTTCCTTATTTTATCGGGGGAGCGGTTTATTACATTTCTCTGTTTCGGGCGGCAAAAAGGCAGGATAAGCTGCTGCAGGAAATTAACAAGATACATTTTGATGCGAAGAAAAAAGCATCTGAGGATATTGAAGGGTAAGACAGGAGAGATGAATGTATGCTGCCGGCAGCTTTTACAGACAGAATGAAGAAAATGCTGGGAGAAGAATTTGAAGAATTTCTTCAAAGCTATGAGGAAAACCGGGGGATGGACTGCTCCGCAGGACAGCTTACGGGTAAAAGCCAGGCGCTGCGCTTAAATCCTTTAAAAGGTGATTGCGGGCGTTTTTTGGAATTGTCACCTTTTAGCCTGAAACCGGTTCCCTGGGCAAAAAACGGCTACTATTATGAAGAGTCGGACAGACCGGGAAAACATCCCTTTCATGAAGCAGGAGTTTATTACATACAGGAGGCAAGCGCGATGGCTCCGGCTGCTTTTCTGGAAGCAAAGCCGGGGGAAAGGATTCTTGATTTATGTGCGGCTCCGGGAGGAAAAAGCACCCAGATTGCCGCTGATATGCTGGGAGAGGGAATTTTAATCTGCAACGAAATTCATCCTGCAAGAGCGAAAATATTGTCTGAAAATATAGAGAGGATGGGTATTGCAAATGCCATAGTGGTAAATCATTCTCCGGATGTGCTGGCAGAACACTTCCCCGGCTATTTTGACAGAATCCTGGTGGATGCCCCCTGTTCGGGAGAAGGGATGTTCCGTAAAAATGAAGAAGCCTGTGAGCAGTGGAGCCCTGAGAATGTGAGGATGTGCGGTGAAAGACAGGATGAAATTCTGGATTATGCCGCAGGGATGCTTAAGGGCGGCGGAAGAATGGTTTATTCCACCTGCACTTTTGCGCCGGAAGAAAATGAAGGAAGTATCAGCAGGTTTTTAAAAAGGCATCCGGAATTTTCAGTGGTGCCTGTAAGCAAATTTGAAGGAATGGCATCCGGAAATCCTGAATGGATTAAGGAACCGGCTTGGGGAATTGAAAATACGGTCAGACTTTGGCCCCATAAACTGAAGGGTGAAGGCCATTTTGCAGCAGTGCTTCAAAAAGAAGGATTGGCAGGAACCGGAGAAGGAACCGGCAGATATGGAATCCAGACAGGAATTTCCGAAAAAGAATGTAAAGAATTTACTGCATTTAAGAAGGAATATCTGAATAAGGAGCTTGGAGGCTGTCTTATCCGTTTCGGGGAGCAGCTGTACCTGCTGCCGGAAAATGCGCCTTCCCTGCATAAGTTAAAGGTGCTTCGTCCGGGGCTTCATCTTGGAACCATAAAGAAGAACCGCTTTGAGCCTTCTCATGCACTGGCGCTTTCGTTAAAATCCGGGGAGGTTTTCAGTGAGGTAAACCTGAATTTAAAGGATGGAATGGCAGAGAAATATTTAAGCGGTCAGACTTTTGAAACAAGGTCGGAAAGCGGCTGGAATCTGATTACGGTGGAAGGCTTCAGCACGGGCTGGGGAAAGGCGGCAAACGGCATTATGAAAAATCATTATCCGAAAGGACTTCGGAAAAATTGGTAATGCGGCTTAAAATATGTTACTATGAAAAGTGTAATTGTATTTTGGGCGGATATGACGGAGAAAACAGATGAAGAAAAAAAAGATAATATCCGTATTGGCGGCAGTCCTGACAGTTTCATTTTGTGCTGCCGGATGCGGACTTGTGAGTAAAAATGAGAATATAGCGGCAGGAATGGCAGCCATTCAGGCACTTGATTATGATTCAGCCATTGCCAGCTTTGAAGCGGCAAAAGAGGCGGACGAAAATCCCAGGTTATTATACCGCGGAGAAGGACTTGCCTATATGGGAAAAACTCAGTATACAGATGCGGCAGCCGCTTTTGAAACGGCTCTTTCTTACAGTGACGGAAGAGTTGATGATATGGATTATGATATCAACTATTATCTGGCAACTGCTTATTATAAGCAGGGGGAAACGGATAAGGCCGTGTCCGCTTACAATGCAATTATTGCATTGAGGCCGGAGGAAAGGGATGCCTACTATCTGCGGGGTGTTATTTATACCGAAAGCGGAAGAATTGAGGAGGCTCTTGCCGATTTTGACAAGACCATATCTTTAAACACCAGAGATTATGACAGGCTGATAGATATTTATTGTGTGCTTGACGAAAACGGATATAAGGAATCGGGGCAGGAATATCTTCAGGGTGCTATGGAAAGCGGCACCAAGTATATGACTAATTATGAAAAGGGCCGTATCAGCTATTATCTTGAAGACTATGAAAATGCCCGGAATTATCTGGAAAAGGCACGGGATGAAGAAGGATATGAGGCAGTTCTTTTCCTGGGAAAGACCTATGAAACCTTAGGGGATTATAATTATGCCATCAGCGTATACAATACTTTTGTTGACAGCGGGCAGGAAAGTCCCCAGGTATTAAACCAGATGGGGCTTTGCAAGCTGCAGATGAAGGATTATCAGGGGGCGCTGGAAGCATTCCAAAGGGCTATGAATATTGAAGGTAACGGCATGATGCAGGTGCTCAAGATGAATGAAGTTGTAGCCTATGAAAAACTGGAGGAATACAAAAAGGCATCCGTGCTTCTGGACAGCTATTTGAAAACTTATCCTGATGATGAGGAAGCAAAGAGAGAATATGAGTTTTTAAAAACACGTTAATAAGAGGAACACAAGATGTTATGTCAATCATTTTATGCTGACACAATATCTTGTGTTTTTTATTGACTTTTATATATCCCAATGGTAAACTTTTCATATTAGATTTCAGATGTAACCGGAGGGGGACAGTATGTTTCAGGTGATTAAAAAAGACGGAGAAATTACAGATTTTACATTGACAAAAATCAGCGATGCCATTATGAAAGCGTTTCTTGCCGCGGACATGCAGTATAATGATGATATGGCTGATTTGCTGGCACTTCGTGTCACTGCGGATTTTCAGGACAGGGTAAAGGAGAACGGCATCCATACCAGAGATATTCAGTGCAGTGTGGAAAAGGTTCTTAAGCAGGCAGGATACGGGGAAGCTGCTGAAGCATATATGAGCAGGGATTTGAGCCTTGCGATTTAGCCCCTGGTAATAGGAAATACAAGGCGGGCAATTATTATCCGCTGAAAAAATATTAGATTATTTAGCAGAAAACAGGAGAAAAGGAAAATGATTAATAAGCTGGTAAATAAAATAAAAGCAACAGGAGCCCCCATTGTAGTGGGTCTTGACCCTATGATGAAGTTTATTCCGGAGCATATTCAGAAGAAAGCTTTTGCGGAATTCGGAGAAACATTGGAAGGGGCAGCAGAAGCTATCTGGCAGTACAATAAAGAAATCGTGGACAATATTTATGATTTGATTCCTGCCGTAAAGCCCCAGATTGCCATGTATGAGCAGTTCGGAATTCCCGGACTTATTGCATTTAAGAAAACAGTGGACTATTGTAAGGAAAAGGATTTGGTAGTCATCGGCGATATTAAGCGAGGCGATATCGGTTCCACCTCGGAAGCTTATGCGGTAGGACACCTTGGCAGGGTACAGGTGGGAAGCAATTCTTTTTACGGTTTTGATGAAGATTTTGCAACCGTGAATCCTTATCTTGGTTCCGACGGTGTTAAGCCCTTTATTAAAGTCTGTAAGGAAGAAAAGAAGGGCTTGTTTATTCTTGTTAAGACCTCCAATCCCAGCAGCGGTGAATTTCAGGACAGAAAAATCGCGGATGCGGATAATCGTCCTCTTTATGAAGTGGTTGGTGAACAGGTCGCAAAATGGGGCGAAGAGCACATGGGCGAAGAATACAGCTATATCGGCGCTGTGGTAGGCGCAACTTATCCCGAAATGGGTAAGATTCTCCGTAAGGTAATGCCTAAGTCCTATATACTGGTGCCGGGCTACGGCGCTCAGGGCGGCAAGGGTGCAGACCTTGTTCATTTCTTCAATGAGGACGGACTGGGAGCTATCGTGAATTCCTCAAGAGGAATTATTGCAGCTTATCAGCAGGAAAAATATGCTTCCTTCGGAGCGGAGCATTTTGCGGAAGCTTCCAGGGCAGCGGTTGAGGATATGAGAGAAGATATTGCAGCAGCATTGAATAACAGATAAAACAGTTGTAAAAAAGCAATCATAGAAAATACGCTTTGCGAATTTTCTGCTATCATGAATAAGGAAAGAGATGTTCCCCGCAGAATTCCGTGCTTTTTGACATGGTGGTTTCTGCGGGGAACGTCTTTTTTAGGAAATTGACTACTTGTCAATATGAATCCGGTAAAAACGTATTGGTTTGGAAACAGAACAGACTGAATGAAAAGCGCAAAAGTGTCTATATTAATAAAATAACTCGGTGCAAACCGACTCGGATGAAATCGAATTAAGGATTTACAAATATATATGCAGATGTTATAATTAACTCGGAATAAACCGAGTCGAAAGGAATCGAGCAAAATGAAGTTTATTGGACGAAAAGAGGAACTGAAAAAACTTGATAAGGTTATAAACTCAGATGAAATGAAATTCACCCTGATATATGGACGCAGGCGGGTTGGGAAAAGTGAGCTTGTCAGTCAGGCTCTGTCAAAGAGCGAAGTAAAAAAACTGTATTATGAATGTAAACAAGTTGCCCAGGAGAGCAATGTGAGTGGCTTAAGTGAGATTGTATCTGAAACCATGGGGCTTCCAAAGTTAGGGTTTACAGATATTGAGTCATTGCTTAATTATATATTCGAACTTTCTACAAAAGAAAAGATGGTTCTGGTACTGGATGAGTATCCATATTTAAGAGAATCAGTAAAAGGAATGGACAGTATATTACAGGCAGTTGTAGATAAATACCGCAGGGATTCAAAGCTTACTCTGATTATTTTAGGTTCTTATGTGGAGGTTATGCGTTCGCTTTTGGAGCATGAAAATCCACTGTATGGAAGAGTGGATCTAACCATAAATCTAAAACAGATGGATTACTATGAGTCTTCCTTTTTTTATCCAGATTATTCAGCAGAAGATAAGGTAAGAATCTATTCGGTATTTGGAGGAATTCCGTATTACAACCGATTAATTGATGATTCAAAAAGCGTAAAGGAAAATATACTTTCGCTGATTGCATCTCCGGGGGCACGACTGGAGAATGAAGTATCCATGTATTTGAATGCGGAACTTTCCAAAATTGTTAATGCCAATGAGGTGTTTGAAGCATTATCAAGAGGATTCTCAAAGTACAGTGATATTCTTTCGCAGTCTCATGTATCGAGCGGACCTACCCTTGCAGATGTATTGGCTAAACTGATCAGTATGGAGGTTGTGGTCAAGACTGCACCAATTAACGACAGTGCAAATAAAAAGAAGATTGCATATTATATTTGCGACAATTTGTCTCTCTTCTATTACAGGTATATCTTCAAGTATTCATCACAGATGCAGATTATGAATTCAGATGTATTCTATAAGAAATATATTGAAAAGGATTTTGAAGAATATTATGTACCGCATATTTTTGAAAATATATGCAGACAGTATCTGATTCGAAAAAACAAGGCAGGGGAGATTGAACCGGTTATCGAAAATATTGGAAAGTATTATTATGATAATCCGGAGAAGCGAACGAATGGTGAGTTTGATATTGTAACAGAGGATGAGACTGGATATGTCTTTTATGAGGTTAAGTTCAGAAAGAAACCAGTGTCGGATGAAATGATTGATGAGGAAATTAAGCAGGTGAAAGCAACAGGATTAGACTGTTATAAGTATGTATTTTTCTCACGAAGCGGATTTAGATGTGAAAAAAGAGATGATGTTGTGCTGATTGCACTTGAAGAAATATTTGCTTAATGAGTTTTCTGTATTTATGATTATCCATGAACATATACCCCAAGCAGAGGGTGTCACAATCATGACATATCAATTCTGTATTATAAGGACATTTTTCTAAAAGAATTTAGAAAGTGAATTGAAAATGGGAAATTATTATATGTTTTTTTGAAAAGAAATGATATACTAATAAATATGATTGGAAAGTAATTAGAAATGTATGGAAGTAGTACCATGTTAGCAGATGAAATAAGAGCAGGTGAGTCAGCTAATATTGAGTTTAAGGTTGAAGTGCCGAAAAGAAGCGAGAGGTATATAAAAAGCATAGCCGCATTTGCTAACATTTCAGGTGGGAAAATCGTTATTGGTATTGATGATGAAAGTCATGAAATAGTGGGTGTCAATAAAGATGAAGTATCTAAAATCATAAATAATTTAGCAAATACAAAGGAACATCCAGACATGCTGACAAAGCAATCCTAAAGGATTTAGAGTTTCAGGGATTTAATCATTCTTTTGATGAGATGGTTTGTATATCGGTGTATCGCTGAAGTATTTAGTAGAATGCAAATTATGAATTAATCTATAATGATTATGCGCAAAGTGCAAACACTTTATTTCATTTTATGAAAAAACCGGAATATCTAAAAGAAATCCTGCAGAAAAAAGCCTTAGTGCCAAGGTATTGCAAGGAGAACATGGGATATCTCAATATATGTAATGACGGTACTTTTTTTGAAGAAGTGGATGTCCTGCAAAAATGTTTTTGCGATATCCCTTTCCATAATGCTCATATACGGTAAAGAAGCATGGTAAAGAGAACTGATACAGACAGTCACCCACGCTATTCCGGGCAAGGCAAACATGATAGAATCGCTCTGACGAGGACACAAAATCGTCGGAGCGTTTTCTATTCCACATGGATAGATTATTGACGCTAATAATATATGAGATGCGCAAAAAATATTGAAAATCCAGTCTACTGGAAGTATAATGTGACGGAGTTAAAAGCTAAGCTTTTTTGATGAGTCTACTAGCGAAAGGAAACCTATCATCATGAAAAAAAGGGCAACTATTTTTCTTGTGACTTGTCTCATGTTTTCTCTTGTGGCGTGTTCGCCCGGTGGGAACAGCGAGCAGCCATCGCAGGCGCAGAAAGCAACCAAGACACAAGAACCAACCTTACCAGAAAGCAACGAAACAGAAAAAGGGACGTCTGCCAAAGAAGAACAAACCGAAGAAGTCCCTTCGGAAAATTCGGCAACAGAGAACTCGTCCTCAAAAGCAGAGCAAGAAACAAACAACGAAAACAATGAAACCGAATTGAATGATGAACTTGAAGTGGATTTTACATATGACTATTCGGAGGATATCAAGGCGGATATTGACTATGTGGTATCAAGTTCAACTTCCCTGCAAAAAGAGCTGGAGAATGTTGAGACGGTTATTCAGAAGTACAATCTGCTAGCTGAGGAAGCTCAAAGTCAAGGCGAAATGAATGTATCATCTAAGTGGCTTTACGTAATATGGGATACGGAATTAAATAACCTGTGGAGCAGATTCAGTAATTCTGCTGATCAGCAGACAAAGGAGAATATTCTTGCAGATCAAAGGAATTGGATAGACATGAAAGAAGCGGCGGTCTTTGAGAGCATCGGATCCAGCGAAGAAAACGGCAGCATGTATCCTCTGCTTGTAAACTCTTTTCTGGAAGAGATTACCAGGAACAGGGCTTATGTTCTTGCTAATGAGCTGGCGAAGATAAAAGGCGAGTCCTTTATCATGCCGGAAAAATCGGCAAAGTACGGTTTGTTTGTAGACAATCAGGGGACAGGCAGCATCTACAGTTCTCTGATTATCCGGCAGGGAGTGTCGGAAGACGATGAAGCTGTTATCTCCATTTACAGACTGGGGGAAATAAAAGGAGTCTTTGTTGACAATGGAAATGGAGAATTGTCTTTCACATCGAATGATGCAGATACCAGAATTGTAAAGGGAATCATAAAAATCAACGGATGGAACGGCGCAAGTTTTACAGTTACAGAGGCACCGGAAGGGTTCATCTCCGTAGGGGAA
>JAGASK010000044.1 GCA_017621815.1 Lachnospiraceae bacterium
GCAGAGGACTGAAAATCCTCGTGTCACTGGTTCGATTCCGGTTCTGGGCATTTTATAAATATTACTTATGCGGGTGTAGTTCAATGGTAGAACACCAGCCTTCCAAGCTGGATACGTGGGTTCGATTCCCATCACCCGCTTTTTTCATGCACAAAAGCAGGAGAATCCAAGGAAGACTATTAACTTAAAACACACAGGAGAATGAATCATATGAAAAATAAAAGAAAAACTATTTTATCAATTATATTAACCGCAGCATTACTGGTTTCCGTACCCGTTCAAACAGCTGCAGCCACAGAAAATCAGCCCGGTAATATCGATTATTCCCTTGTCTTCGATGCAGATTATTATTATCAGACTTATCCTGATTTACAGCAGAGTATCGGCAATAATCCTGCCGCTCTTTTAAATCATTTTATTAATTCGGGCATGAAGGAAGGCAGAAACGGCAATGCAGCTTTTCAGGTAAAGGCTTACATGTATTACAATCCCGACCTTATGGCTGTCTATGGAAATAATGATTTGAGTTCCTATTATACACACTATATTACCTGCGGAAAAGCAGAAAACAGAAAGACACTTTTTGACAAAGAGGATGCATTTCCTGAAAATACACTTGGAAAATTTACAACTCTCTATAACACCGCGGAAGACAGGGCAGTAAACGTTGAGTTGTCCGCTGCCAGAATTAACGGCATGATTATTGAGCCCGGCAATACTTTTTCTTATAGCAATTCTGTAGGAACCAGAAGCCTGGCAAACGGTTACGTGGTGGCCCCTTCCTTTGCCGGAGGACGCGTGGTATCCAGCGTGGGCGGCGGCATCTGCCAAACCTCTTCTACTTTGTATGCCGCCATGGTTTTAGCCGGAATTCCTGCTACCCAGCATTATCTCCATTCTCTTCCTGTGGATTATGTCCCCAGGGGGCTGGACGCTGCCATTGTTGAGGGCTATAAAGATTTAAAGTTTAAGAACAATTTTGATTATCCCGTTACTATTAATGCTGTGGCTAAGGACGGAACCTTAACCATCAGCATTGTAAAGACCGAAATTTAACAACAACAATCTGACTATTCTGTTGCTGCCACCCATTTCTCATAAGGACAGCTGTTTTTCCTTATGGCAGCCCGCATTTCCACAAAGCAGCCGCAGGCTTTGCACATACCGTCAGTAAGTAAATCACAATTTTTACAAATCATCAGCCGCTTTTCATAAAGCGGCTGATTTGTTTTTATGGTTTCATCCAGATTACTTATATAATCATACATATTTTGAAAATACTCTGCCTTATCCACCATATCTTTCGTAAGGCATCGCTTACATACTCTGTAATTTTCCAATGATTTCCCCTATCTGCTGATACGCAGGCTGATAACGCTGCATGCCGGAACGGTAAGATTCAATCCACGTTCCGAAATCTTATAATCAGCAAACACTTCTTCCTTTACCTTTTCCGGCTCGTCAAAGCTGTTAAAATCATTCATTTTTCCCTTTAAAATCACTGCTTCCACTGTTCCGGGCTTAAGTTCGCTGAATGAAATCTCCACCTGCTCTTCCTGTGTAAGTGAAAGATTACTTAAAGTAACGGTAATTTTACCGTCCTTTCCTTCCGATACAGATTCGCTCAGGACAGGAACCTGATATTCTTTCTCCTCTCCTGCCAGTCCGTTATTTTCAAGGAAACTCTCAAGAAGCTCTCCATCCTGATGATGCTTGTACATATGGAATACATAATAAGTAGGTGTAAGCAGCATCTTAACGCCTTCTGTCAGTACCACAGACTGAAGCACATTAACCATCTGTGCAATACATGCCATTTTTACACGGTCACAATGCTTGTTAAAAATGTTAAGGGAAAGTCCTGCTACCAATGCATCCCTCATAGTATTCTGCTGATACAAAAATCCCGGATTGGTTCCCGGTTCCACATCAAACCAGCATCCCCATTCATCTATCATCATGCCGATTTTCTTTTCCGGATCAAAAGTGTCCATAATAGTGCCATGACGCTTAATCAGATCTTCAATACGATTTGCCTTATAAAGAGTTTTATACCATTCCTTTTCACTGAAATCCGTAGCGCTTCCTTTATGGCTCCATTCCTCACCGGGCACAGTATAATAATGAAGTGATAATCCATCCATAAAGCCTGAATTATTATGCGGAAAAGCAAAACAGGTTTTCAAAACCTTTTCTGTCCATTCATAATCGGCGGAATTAGCACCGCAGCAAATTTTCTTTACAGGCGCATCATCATGATATTGACGGACATAGGTTTGATATCTTCTGTATTCATTGGCATAATATTCTGGGGTCATATTGCCGCCGCAGCCCCAGTTCTCATTTCCTACGCCGAAATAATCAAGCTTCCAGGCTTCCTCATGCCCGTTGGCTTTACGCAAATCAGCCATAGGTGATATGCCGTCAAAGGTCATATATTCCACCCATTCAGACATCTCCTGTATGCTGCCGCTTCCCAGATTTCCGTTTACATAGGTTTTGCATCCAAGCTGCTTACACAGTTCAAAATACTCATGGGTACCGAAACTGTTGTCCTCAGTAACGCCGCCCCAATGTGTATTTACCATTTTCTTTCTGCTTTCCTTAGGTCCGATTCCGTCTTTCCAGTGATACTCATCCGCAAAACATCCTCCCGGCCAGCGCAGTACCGGCACTTGCATTTCCTTCAGTGCTTCCACCACATCCTTACGGATTCCGTTTTCATTAGGCACCTCGGATTTTTCGCCTACATATAATCCTTCATAAATGCATCTTCCCAGATGCTCCGCAAAATGCCCGTAAATCTCAGGATTAATATGCCCTCTTTTTTTGCTTTCATTGATGTACAGCTTTGCCATTTCCTCATCCTCTCTTTTATGTAAATTTAATAACAGTCTTTTTACTTCCGGAAAACTTATGCTTCTTTCAGGAAATCATACTGGGACATATACAGCTGATAATAATCTCCTTTTCTTTCCAGCAATTCCTCATGGGAACCTTTTTCACGAATGCCGCCATTATCAACATACATAATAATATCAGCATTCTTAATCGTGGACAATCTGTGTGCAATAATAAAAGAGGTTCTTCCGCAAAGCAGTCTGTTAAGTCCCTCCTGCAGCAGAATTTCCGTTTCCGTGTCAATGCTTGAAGTAGCTTCATCAAGAATCAATATTTTAGGGTCTGCCAATAGCGCCCTTGCAAAAGATATCAGCTGCCTCTGCCCTGCAGAAAGCCTGCTGCCCCTCTCATTTACCTGGGTATAATATCCGTTCTCCATTTCCATAATAAAATCATGGGCGCATACCGTTTTGGCTGCATTTATTACCTCTTCATCACTGACCGTTTTATTGCCGTACCTGATATTATCCATAATTGTACCGGAAAAAATAAAACTGTCCTGCATCATGACGCCCATCTGGCTGCGAAGGGAATGAATAGTGACATCCTCAATATTCACACCGTCGACCAGAATCCCGCCACTGTCTACATTATAAAACCTGCTGATTAAATTAACAATAGTAGTCTTTCCTGCACCGGTAGGTCCTACAATCGCCACCGTCTGACCTTTCTCCACAGAGAAATTGATTTTCTTTAAAATTTCCACACCGTCCTCATAGCTGAAGGTCACATTTCTGAATTCCACCCTTCCTTCTATAGCCGGCATATCCTTTGCCCCTGCTTTATCCTCTACCTGAACCGGTTCATCTATTGTTTCAAAAATTCTTTCCAGATAAGAAATTGCCGTCAGCAGTGAATTATAAAAGGATGCCAGGGTATTAATGGGCTGCCAGAATCTGCTGATATAAGCTGTAAAAGCAACCAGAACACCTACCGTTATACCGCTGCCTGCACTGTCCATCCAGGAAATTCCGAGTACGTAAATAAACGAGGTTGTCACAGCGCTTATAATATCCACGGCAGGTCCCATTACAAAATTAAACTTAACCGCCCTCATCCATGCCTGTCTGTAACCGTCGCTCAGTCTGTTGAAAATTCCGCTGTTTTCCTCTTCCCTTACAAAAGCCTGAGTAACACGAATTCCGTTAATACTTTCCGCAATATAGGCATTTAAATTCGACTGCTTATTACTTTGAATCTGCCATGCCCGCCTTTGTTTTTTCTTTAAAAATATTATCACTGCCGTCAGGATGGGCAGACCGCAAAGGCAAATCAGAGTCAGCCTGACATTAATGCTGAGCATAAAGAACATAATAAAAAACAGATTGCATAAATCCGTTACCGTATTGATAATGCCGTTGCTTAAAAGGTCACTTAAGTTATTTACATAATTAACAACCCTGACCTGAATTTTCCCATGAGGTCTTTCATCGTAATAAGAAAAGGGCAGCTCCTGCAAATGATAAAAGATATCATACCGCAGGTCATGTACAATGTCCTGTCCCACCCTTGTCATCAGCTTAATCTTAATTCGAAGGCTGATGCTGGTATAAAGAGCAATGAGTATGGTAAACCCTGCATAAATCCAGATACTCCTTTTATCACCTTCCGGAATACATACATCCATAACAGCCATCACAAACCGGGGAATCAGCATACCCAGGGCTGAAGCCGTAAGCATCAGAAACAATACAACTGCCATCTGCTTTTTATAAGGCTTTAAATATCCTGCAAGGCGCTTAAGCTGTCCTACATCAAACTTATCTTCCAGAACTTCATCCACATCATACTTATTTCTGGCCATAACCTTCCCCTCCTTTTTGGAAATCTCCGTACTGATGATAAAATGCGGAAGCATAATAACCGCCTGCCTCCACCAGCTGACTGTGCGTTCCGCTTTCTACAATTCGTCCTTTATCCATAACGAGAATGAAATCAGCATCCTTAATAGAAGATATTCTGTAGGCGATGATAAATATGGTGCAATTCTTCTCTATCTTTTTAAGCTGATTCTGAATATAGCTTTCCGTTTCCATATCCACTGCAGAAGTGGTATCATCCAGAATCAGAATGGAAGGATCCTTAAGCAGCGCCCTTGCCAGCGAAATTCTCTGCTTCTGGCCTCCTGAAAGCCCTACTCCCCGTTCACCCACAATCGTATCATAACCCTCCGGCATATTCTGAATAAATAAATTGGCATCCGCCATTTTTGCAGCCTTCTTTACCTCTTCAAAGCTGCAATCAGGGCGTCCGTAGGCAATATTTCCCTCTATGGTATCTGAAAATAAAAATACATCCTGCATGGCAATTCCTATATTATCGCGTAAATCATACAAGTCCAGGTCCTTTACATTAATGCCGTCCACCTTTACCTCGCCCCGGCTGGCATCATAAAAACGGCACAGCAGATTCATAACAGTAGATTTTCCTGAACCGGTAGAACCTATAATACCCACAGTCTGCCCTGCTTTTACCTTAAAATTAATATCAGTTATGATATCCGCATCATCTGCCTGATAAAAAACATGATTAAACTCCACATCCCCGTTAAAATGTTTTCTGACCACCGGCTGGCAGGGTTCTTTTATATCCGGCTCTACGCTGTAGGTTTTATATATTTTTTCCGCAGAAGTGATAAACCTGTGAATATCATTAATCCACCAGCCCGCCATTCTTAAGGGAACTGTAAGCATCCACAGATAGCCGTTAACAGTTACCATCTGACCCATAGTGATTTCACCGTCTATTACCATGTAGCCGCCGTACAGCATTAACACTACAGTAAGAATATTGGACAAAAATTCAAACACCGGAACATATTTCATCCAGATAGCGGATGCATTTAGTTCCGCTTCCCTGTAAGCATCATTTTCCTTATTGAATTTCTCTATTTCAAAATCTTCCCTGGCAAACGCTTTAACCACTCGGTTGCCGCTGATATTTTCCTGCACAAAGGTATTTAAGGAGGAAAACTGCTGCCTGATTTTTCCGAAGGCAGGGCGCACCCTTTTCGATTGCCCGTAAGTGGTAAGCGCCGTAAAGGGAAGCACCACCAGCATACAGAGCGCCAGCTTTACATTCACCGTAAATATCATAATCAGCGCAAAAGACAAAAGCAGAATATTTTCATAAACCGCATAAATGACATAGGCAATAAAATGGCGGATAGCATCCATATCGCCTGTCTGCCTTGACATTAAATCCCCGGTTCTGTTTTTATTGTAAAAATTGAAATCCTCCTGAAGGAGCTTTTTATATACAGTATCTCTCATGCTGTAAAGCACGCCCTGAGAACAGATTTCAAACATAACCTGGGACGAATAACGGAGAACCCCCTTAATGAGGGTTACTCCCAGAAGGCAGGCAATCATAACAGGAAGAAGGCTTCTTTGCCCCTTCCCGATAATATCATCCACAATAATTCCGGATATAAAAGGACTTACAATCGTGAGCATGGCAATCCCCGTGGTCATTAATAATCCTGCTGCCATTTTGCCCTTATACTTTTTCAAAAAAGAATACACCCATTTAACAGCTTTCATGCCGTTGTCCTCCTCAAAGCACAGTCTATACCCAATATATCTTTCATGCCATATTCTGCCTATAACATAATCAGCTAAAAATAGAAAAAATCTATTTTAATGTTGAAATAAATTTCAAAGGGAAATAAACTGATAAAAGGGCATAAAATTTAACCGGAGAATTCAGATTTTAATTGGAGGATAATGAAATGACACCAAATAAAGACCTTAAAATGTATTCCTTAAAGGATTTAGAAAACTATAAAATACACGGCCGTACTGATGAATCACAATATCCTCTTCCCCTATTTTTCAACGGCAGCGGTATTGAAGTAAATGTAACCGGTTCAGAGCTTTGGATTGACATTGATGTTGACTGCGAAATACATGAACCATGGATTTGGACCTCCATTAACGGCGCCTTTATGAGCCGCCAGATGCTGCTTCCCGGTGTACAATCCCTGTGCCTGTTTCGCGGAATGAGCCCTGATGCCGTTAAAAACGTGCGGTTTACAAGAGATTTGCAGGCTATGTCCGAGGATGATTTCTGTCATGTTTTAATCAGAGGATTTCAGACAGACGGCTCTTTTCTTCCGGTTTCAGATAAACCTTATAAACTGGAATTTATCGGTGACAGCATTACTTCAGGAGAAGGCACTTACGGTGCCAAAGAAGATACAGACTGGCTTGCCATATATATGAGCAGCAGCCGCAACTATGCTGTTATGGTATCCGATGCCCTGAATGCCGAATACCGTTTAATTTCTCAGGGGGGCTGGGGCGTTCTCAGCAGCTGGGACAACAATCCTAACTGTAATATTCCTTCCATCTATGAAAAAATCTGCGGATTGGCAAAGGGCAGCTTTAACGAAAAGCTGGGGGCTGCAAAGCCCCATAATTTTAAGAGCTGGCAGCCGGATGCTGTCATTGTGAATCTGGGAACCAATGATGCCAGTGCTTTTAATCAGCCGGAATGGAGAAATCCAGAAACAGGCGAAACCTTTAAACAACACCTTAATCCCGACGGTACTTATAACCAGGAGGATTTGATGCGCTTTAAGCAGGCTGTCATCGATTTCCTTTCCATGCTCCGCAAAAATAATCCCGCTTCCCACATTGTCTGGACCTACGGCATGCTTGGGTATGATTTGACCCTTGCTATTACGGATGCCATGAATACCTATCAAACCCTGACAGGTGACACCAATACTGCCTTCCTGCAGCTGCCGAATACCACAGATGACACTGTAGGCGCTCATGCACATCCCGGAGTAAAATCCCATGAGCGGGCAGCCAAAGTATTAACCGAATATCTGAAAAATATTTTAGGGGCGTGAAACACGCCTCCTTTTTTTGTTTCTTAGTTCTCTTTATACGCTTTGGAGAAAATAAATACAATAAACACTAAATTCATTAAAATTAAAAGAGGAATATCTATCCACCGGTATACCTGACCGCCGATATCTGTTGTCCCTGACAATACGACTATCATATTATTATTGATATAATGCATAATAACAGGTACCCAGACATTTTCTGTTTTCATATATCCATATCCGAAAAATATCCCCATGCTGATGCAGGTAACAATCTGTAAAATCACACTGATGAGCCATGTGTCCGGGCTGTAATAAAAAATGTTAATGGGCAGATGCCATAAGCCCCAAAGCACACCCAGAATTAACACGCCGCCCTTTAATCCGAAGCGCTTCTGCAAAAGAGGCTGGAAAAAATATCTCCATCCGTATTCTTCTCCGAAGAAAGCCGTAAAAGCAAGGAAAAAGCTGATAACAAGGCTGAACATCATAACATATGTCACAGGGTCTGTAAAAATAGATGTAAACATGGAAACCTGACCTTCCATCAGACATCCTATAAAAAATCTTAATAAATAAAGCCCGAAAAACAACAGCACATACAGCCAGGATTTCTTCCCGCAAAACCGCAGTCCAAATTCAGCCCTTACTTCCTTTTTTTCTATAAGGAGAAGTATCCAGCAGATAATTGTAAAAATGATTAAAGGAATCTGTCCCAACACTGTCCAGTCAGTCTGCGGCATAAAAACACTGATAACAGCAGTTAATATCATGGCAATGGTAGTAATCAAAAAACCTATGTAAAACTTTTTGGGAACCACGTCCTCCTTCTCCTTAGTTAGGAGAACCGCCAATATCACGCCCGCTGCCGGATAATACATCTGTGCATTGGAAAAGGGAGTTACATCATTTCCCCGATAATAGCTGATTCCCATTATAATTCCCATCAGTACCGGCAAACCAAAAGCCGTCAGTACAAAAATAATCAGCTGCTTTTTTTCAGTTTCATTCCATTTCATTTCATAAATCCTCCTCATCATCTTCCTCTTCAAAATCCTGATTTGCCAAAGCAGCTTCCCGTTTTCTGGCTATTGTTCCCACTATCAGGAATCCTGCGAAGGTAATTATATACATAAGTACCATATAATATACAATAAAAAGTATGATTCCTTTTAGGGAATTCCCGTTAGCCCTCAGCCCAAAAAGAATTCCAAAAGGCACTCCTGCCAGCACTGAAGCAATTAAACTGTACAACAGATAAGCTTTTATGCCGGGAACTTTTCTGGTATGAAAACTCCACACTCCTTTTCTGACACAGCCAATCAGCACTACCACGCTGGTTGACATAAAAACAATCCATTCTCCTGCTGCCCGTTTAACTCCGTCTTCCATGAACAGCCCCTGAATTATCAAGGCCGCAAACAGCATCCAGTACATAAACCAGAACCCGAAATGCTCTACTTTAAGTAAATCCATTTCCTGTCTTTCATCCACTCTTTTCTTAAACCATTTCACTTTCATTCACAGCCTCCTTTATTCCTCTGCTTCCCAGAATAAATCATCCAAAGTTTTGCCAAGCGCTCTGCATATGGAAATGCAAAGCTGCAAAGAAGGGTTAAATTTCCCTGCCTCAATCATGCTGATAGTCTGTCTGGTAGCCCCTACCAGCTCCGCCAGCTGTTCCTGTGACAAATCTTTTTCTATCCTTGCTATTTTCATTTTCTTATTTTTCAAACCATCACCGTTCCCTTTTCTCTTTCCTTCATTATATGTTCTTCCTTCCACAGTGATAATATACAATATATTTTAATAAATGTCAATTATATTTTACATTTATTAAAATATATTTTTCATACTACTATTCTTTCAAGTCTTGCGCCCTTGACAAACAACACATACACAAAAAAGGCAGATGCAAACCCTTTACAGGTTCACAACTGCCCTTGTGCCGTTATTATAAAATTTTTACTCTTGACAACACTGCCGTATGCCTCTAAAATATGACTTACAAAGAGAAATGAGTTTTTCGACCGTACAGCTATTGCTCAAGCGGCTTGCTCGTTTCTTTTTTTGTTCTTAAAATATCATACAGATACAATTTCCCGTCTTTTGCATGACGCACCAGTATTCTTGCCTTAAAGACATTGTACCTTACCAGTTCGCCCGCATCATCATAAACAGGAATCGCAAAACGTGTATTATATCTATACCATCCGAATTTTGCATCTGTGTTATGCTTCTGTGCATAATTCTCCGCAAATGTTTTATTCGTAGCAATTTCAATCATTTCCTTAATAATTCCTGAAGAATTTGCCTTTGCATACATATTTGCACCCCTTAGTTCCTTTGTATCTTTGGAATGCGCAAACTCGTCCGGGAAATCTGCACCAATGTACACTACATCTGATGTTTCCGTAATTTCTGCACACTGACCGATATACTCTTTCAAACAATTTTCAACAATGTTCCAGTCCACGCTCCTTCTTCCCTTGAAACGCAGGTCATTGATGACCACAATGCTTTCACCGTCAGCGTCTTTTATTATATCAACTTTCTTATCCATTGCAGCTGCTCCTTATCTAATCCAATTTATCAAAAAGTCCAACAGCTACATTGTATCATGCCAGCCTATATAATTCTATTCCTTCCGCCGCTACGAAATTATTTTATGCTCCAGCCACCTTTTACTGTAAAACCGCCAGGTAAAAATAACTCCTCTGATTCCCCAATCGGTGAACATTCAAAGTTTTGCCAAGAGCTCTGCTATTTTCATTTTTCACACAACAATTCTTTCAAGTCTCGCACCCAAACGGCTTAAGATTTCATTCGTTATTGTTCCTGCCTGCTTTGCTATGTCGCAGACAGAAATTTCCGCTTCTCCTGATTTCCCAATCAGAACTGCCTCATCTCCCGCTTTTACATCAGAAATCTCGCTTACATCCACTATAGTCTGGTCCATACAGATACGCCCGATAACAAAGGCTTTGCAGCCGTTTATTAAAACTGTCCCGATACCGCCTGACAGACTGCGGGGATATCCATCCCCATATCCAATGGTGACAACGGCTATTTTCATATTATGTCCTGCAGTAAACCCAAGTCCATAACCTGCCGACTCCCCTGCATACAGATTTTTTACTGCAGCTATTCTTGCTTTTAGGGATAATACCGGTTTTAACTCCTTCCATTCCTCCGTATCCTCTTCCGTGCTCAAAACGCCATAAAGGGCAATGCCTGCCCGGGCGTAATTCTCCGCAAGCTCAGGATAATTTAAAATACTGTAACTTGACTGCAGGTGAAGCTTCGGACATGAATATCCTCTTTTCTGCAGTTCATGAACAACCTTATAAAATTCCTCCGCCTGCAGATTTGTATATGCCTGCTCTTTTCTTCCGAAACTGTCAGCAGCGCAAAGATGGGTAAAAAGCCCGTCTATTTTCAGATTTTCCATATGATAAAATTTACAGATGAAATCAATATTTTCGCTTCTCTCACCCAGCCTGTGCATTCCGGTATCGATTCCGATATGCACATGCAGCCGTCTTCCGTACTCATTCAGCTGCACGCCATAAGCATAATCAATTACGGTCTGAGTTAAACGATAACGGTATAACAGAAAAAACTCTTCCGGATGAGTATATCCCAAAACCAGAATTTCACCTTTCACGCCCTTTTTGCGCAGCTTCACTCCTTCCAAAGCGCAGGCCACACAAAAGGCATCCACTCCTATCCGGGTCAGTTCCTTTGCAATCAAAACAGCTCCATGTCCATAAGCATCTGCTTTTACGGCAGGCATCAGCCTGCACCGCTTTGGCAGCTTCGAGCGCAGAAATGCAGCATTGTTCCTGAGGGCAGCCCGGTCAATTTCTATCCATGCCCTGCCTGTGGGATTTATCTTTCTCTTTCCTGATATGAAACAGGAAATTGCTGATGCCCATAAGCCTGACAGGAATGTTACCGTAAAATAATGCACCAGACTGTTATCAACAAAAAGCGCTGTCATATGAATCACCCTGGCTCCTCCCCGCACCGCAACGATTACAGCCGGATGGAGAATATACATCCACATTGCAATATTCCGCAAAATACGGGAAGGCTTTTTATCCCATGAAAGCAGCAGCCTGTATAAGAATATCATGACAGGTATCAATGCCAAATACATACTGTCATGTCTCTGCAGTTTAAAGTAATGAAGTGTAAATGCCTCTGCTGTCATAGCCAGGAAAGAAACTGTCAATCCAAAAATCTGCCCCGGCTTTTTGCCAACATGATTTTTCCTGCCGGTCAGGGCGCCTGAAATAAGAAAAACAGGTGCAAAAAAGAAACCGTTTCTGGTATAGGAAAACAGCTGAAACATAAATTCATACATTACAGACAAAATAGGCACATCCTTTATCAGTCCATAATAACTGTCACCGAAAAGACCCACTGCATAGAGCGCTGCTGCTATTGCCATCATGCCTTTCCTTCCCATACATCTGCTCATCAGATATACAAACAGGACTCCCGTAATACATGCCGGAAAATACCACAGATGATAAAAGGTTCCATCGAACACTATCATTCGTATAGCTGATATGATATTTAAGCTTTTATAATGCCCTGCATAAATTCCCACAGGAACATAAATCATCACCGCTAATCCGTAAACCAGCGCTGTTTTTCTGATATATTGAAACAGCCTTCCGGACGCCATATCATTGTCATACAAATAATCTGTCATTACAAACTGCCCTGTTACCATAAAAAAGAAAGGCACGGCTATCCGTGCCAAAATCCTGGTCAGGAAAAAATCTGCATTGCCGCTGAAGGATGCAAGAGGCGATGTATGAATGGCAATAACCAAAATAGCGGCAATCATTCTGAACCTGTCGAGACCTCCGTATTTTTTTCCTTCACTCATCTTTTTCCCTCCACTGTGTAATAATAAAACCGTCTGTATTATTGCCTGAAATACAATAAGGCCGCTTTTCATCAATTCTGACTTCCGTACAGCCTTTTTCATTTGCTTTCAAATATGATACTTCTATTCCCCTGTTCCCGCTCACACTGCAATATGTCTTTATTCCATAAGGAAACTTCTTTATAAATAAGATATACTCTTCCAGCGTCAGTTCTTTTTCCGCCATAATACCGGCATGAGGAATTCCCACATAACGAAAATGCCAGGGCTCATGCCCGATGCCTGTAACATCCTCTTTTCCGGAAGGATATCTTTCAATAAATCCATACTCAGAGGCTTTCTTACGGAAAACCTGACAAATTCCGGTATAAGGGAACTCCGGACAGATAAAATCAATGGTTTCCTGCTTTAATCCCAAATCAATGGCAAGCCCCGTCTGATGTTCACTGTGCCCCGGCAGGGCAACAAACTTTTCCGTAAATTCCTTTCCGTTTTCTTTCGTAGAATCATCCCATATATCCTCCTGTTCCCTGTGAGAACGAAAGCCGCTGACAGCCGCTATACTGTCAAATCCATGTATTTCCTCCATAAGATTAAAGAGCAAAACTGCCGCTCTGCGCTGCAGTAAAACAGCAGGTTCTCCGCTCCACACCGGTATCAGGGAATTTTCTTCCGGCTCCTGATATCCGTATCTGCGGTTTACCAGAATCAGATTCCCGGTATGCATATCCTGTTCATTTAAAAATATCGTTTTCACAAGCCCCATCCTTTCCTTTTCCGTCAGCCTTATTGTCTCAACGCCAATTCAATAATTTTTTCCAGGACATTCTCAAAAGAATATCCGGCTGTCCTCATCATTCCGGGATAACGGCTGTGCTCCGTAAAGCCGGGAATTGTATTTACCTCATTAAATACAATTTCTCCCGCAGGTGTCAGAAACATGTCCACTCTGGCAAATCCCCGGCATCCTAATGCCTTATAGATTCTTTTTGCTGTTTCTTTTATTTCTTCTGCTGTTTCCCTGCTGATTCTTGCAGGTACATGAATAGCAGAGGATTTCAGAGTATATTTTTCCGTGAAGTCAAAAAATCCTCCTGAAAGCTCTATTTCATCCACTTCACCTGTAATCAGGGTTTCATTTCCCAGCACTGCGCAGCCTGCCTCAAAGCCTTCTATATTTTCCTCCACAATTACCTGATTATCATATTGGAATGCAATATTTACGGCCTCTTCCAGTTCTTCCTCCAAAAGCACCCTGCTGACCCCATATGAAGAGCCGGCTTTAACAGGTTTTACATAAAGGGGATAACCGATTTTCCCGGCAAAATCTTTCACTTCCTTCTTCTTTCCGTTCTTTTCAATCACCATAGCCATCGGAACCCGCACGCCTGCCGCAGCTGCCATTTTATGCGCCCTGTCCTTATCCATACAAAGAGCGGACGAAAGAGTACCGCATCCCACAAGGGGTATTCCCGCCAATTCAACCAGCCCCTGCACTGTACCATCTTCACCGTTTCTTCCATGCAGCACCGGGAAAACAGCATCCACCTTAAACGCTTCAACTCCCGTTTCTTTTAACAGAAGAAGCTCATGACGCTTTCTGTCCGGCGAAAGCGCCGCAGGAACACAGTCCTTTTCATTCAGCCAGGTGTCATTTTTAATCTTTTCAATATCCCCGTTAAAATAAAACCAGTCACCATCCATTGAAATACCTGTCATCAGAGGAAAATATCTTTTCCTGTCCAGCGCTTTTATTACCGAATAAGCAGATTTAAGTGAAACGCCGTACTCAGAGGAACATCCTCCGAAAATAATTGCAATGTTATATTTCTTTTCCATTTTTCTGTCCTTTCCCGGAAATGTATTTCATAAAAAAACACCCCGTCCCGATACTGAGATAGTATCAAAACGAAGTGTTTCTTTCTTTCGTTTTTTGTTTTTAAAAACTTATAATTTCATCATGAATTTCTTACGATTTTATGACATTTACAGGAAGCTGCAGGGTAAAAATAATGCTTTCATTTTCACTTTCCGCCTTAATACTGCCGCCGTGCAGTTCTGCAATTTCCCTGGCAATGGCAAGCCCCAGTCCTGCACCTCCGGTTGCGGAACTGCGTGAAGAATCAAGGCGGAAAAACTGTTCAAAAATATGCTCCAGCTTTTCAGGCGGAATCGTTTTTCCACAATTACGAATGCAGATTTGAACATTATCCCCAAATTTCTTCATGGTAAGAGCTATTTCTGTCTGCTCATAGCTGTAATTTACCGCATTCCGAATCAGATTATCAAAAACCCTTTCCAATTTATCCGCATCACAGACAATCCAGACCTCCGGCGCAATATCTGTCTGAAAAGACAGGCCTTTCTCCGCCAGAACGGGCTGAAACTCAAAAACAATCTGCTCCAGCATCCGGCTTAAATTTATTCTTTCCGTTTCTAAAATAAGAGTGGTAAGATTAAACCGCGTTATATCAAAAAACTCATTAATCAGCTCCTCAAGCCGTTCTGCTTTCTCAAGCGCAATTCCCGTATACCTCGCCCGCATTTCAGCAGAAATCTGAGGTTCATCATGAAGCAGCGTCAAATACCCGATAACGCTTGTCAGCGGCGTTTTTAAATCATGGGCAAGATAAACGATTAAATCGTTCTTCCTCTGCTCAGCTTCCCTGGCAATCATGGCATTTCGCAAGGCCTGTTCCCTTACCAGATTCAACTCATCCTCCACGGTCTCCATGGCGTCCGGCAGCTCTACAGGCGTTTCCGAGGGATTGGCAAGCTGTTCTGCCGCATTAATTACCTCATTCAGATATTTGATGGGTTTTTCAAAATAATACCAGGTAACTGCGCTCCAGCCTATTACGAGCACAATACTTCCGCAAATTTCAATATTATACTCTATGCCCTTAAGAACACGATATAGCAATTCATTTCCCTGCCATACAAACTGTCTGCAGACTCTCACTACAATCACTGCAAACAATGCCAGCATAACGAAAAAGACAAGCAGCGAAATGATATACTGCATCATAAGCCGTCCGGTTATTGTGCTTTTGTATTTGTTTCTTTTTCTATTCTTCCTGTTATTATTCAATGGTATACCCCACTCCCCAAACCGTTTTTATATACCTGGGCCTGCGCGCAGGCTCCTGCATTTTTTCACGAAGCCTCGCTATATGCGCCATCACCGTATTGTTATTATCCAGATATTTTTCACCCCAGACAGCTTCAAAAAGTTCTTCCGAAGAAACTACAATTCCTTTTCGCTCACATAAATACCACAATATGTCAAATTCCATAGGCGTCAGTGTCAATTCCTTTTCGTTCAGCCTGCACTTATGGCTGCTTCTGGAAATCTGCAGCCCCCGGATATCTATTTCCTCCGGCTCTTTCATCGCCTGCATGGAAGTGTTATATCTTGTATATCTGCGCAGCTGGGTCTTTACCCGGGCTGTCAGTTCAAGGGGATTAAAGGGCTTGGTAATATAATCATCTGCCCCAAGTGTCAGACCTGTAATTTTATCCATATCTTCCACCCTGGCCGTCAGCATGATAATGGGGAAAAGATACTTTTCCCTTATTTTCTGGCAAAGGGTAAAGCCGTCCATATCCGGCAGCATAACATCCAAAATGGCAAGACTTACGGTTTCTTTCTCTACACAGTTTAAAGCTTCTTCCGCATTATAAAACTTAAATACCTGATAACCTTCATTTTTCAGGTACACCTCCACCAGATCGGCTATTGCGCATTCATCATCAACGATTAATATCTTTTCACTCACACTTTTTCCTCCGTCTTTTCCTTTCGCCGTTACGAGATCACTTTATGCTCCAGCCACCTTTTACTGTAAAACCGCCAGGTAAAAATAGCCCCTCTGATTCCCCAATCGGTAAACATTCCTATCCACACCGCCATAGGTCCGAAACCAAAGGCTTTTACTAAAAAGATACAGAGACTTACCCTGCAAAGCCACATGGTTGCAGTAGATACCAGCATGGAAAACCTTACATCTCCTGCTGCCCTCATTCCATATGCAGGTATAAAGGAAAGCACCCAGAACAAAGGTTTAAAAATCGTAATCCATCCCACCATTCTGATACAAAGCGCCGCACTTTCCGGCTCCATGGCGCCGATTACAGTAACCGGCCTTACCAGGGCATAGACAAGCAGGCAGTTCAGAATCATACAGATTTCACTCAGCAAAGTAAGTTTTTTCACATAATATATTGCTTCTTCTTTTTCCCCCGCACCGATGCATTGTCCAACTACCGTCATCAGCCCGATTCCGATTCCAACAGCTGCCACACCGTTTAAATTTTCCATAATATTTGTCATAGCCTGAGCTGCAATCGCCACCGTTCCCATAGTGGAAACCGTAGACTGAATTGCCAGCTTGCCAAACTGAAACATACTGTTTTCCACACCGGAAGGCACCCCAATAGACAATACTTTAAAAATCAGCTGCTTATCCGGGCGAATCTTTAAATATTGGTTCACACAAATCATTTGTCCGGGCTTCCTTAAATACAGAAGCACCACCACTGCACAAAAGATTCTGGAAATCAGAGTGGCAATTGCAACCCCTGCCACACCCAGGTGGAAAACCCAGATAAAAACCGCATTCCCGCCTATATTAATGAAATTGGAAATAACGGATATCACCATAGGGCGTCTGGAATTTCCCTGAGCCCTGTAAATGGCTGCACCGCCATTATATAAAGCAATAAAGGGAAAAGACAATGCGGTGTAAAAAAAGTAGGTTACTGCCGCTTCCATAACATCCGTTTCCACCTTACCAAACACAAGCTTAAGAATTCCCTTGTTTCCGATTAAACAGATTATGGCAATTATTGTGGATATTGTAAAAATAACAAGCAGCACCTGCCTTGCTGAGTTGTTTGCCTGCTCTTCATTCTTTTTGCCTATATACTGGGAGCAGAGGATACATCCCCCTGCCGCCAATGCTGCAAAAGCCTGAATAAACAATATATTAATGGAATCCACAAGGGAAACAGCCGACATGGCAGCAGGTCCTACATTGCTTACCATAATAGTATCCACTGTTCCCATCAGAGAATTTAAAATCTGTTCTATCATAAGCGGAATCAGCAATGCCACGATTTCGGCATTGCTGAATATATGCTTATCCTTTAATTGTTTTTTATCCTGTCTGATGCGCTTTACTTTCTGCATTATCATAAACCCCGCTATGCAATGGCAAACTGGCTTTGATACAGATTCGCATAAAATCCTTTTTTGGCAAGCAGCTCCTCATGGCTGCCCTGCTCGATAATATGCCCATCCTTCATTACCAGAATTACATCTGCATTCTGAATCGTAGAAAGCCTGTGTGCTACTATAAAACTGGTTCTGCCCTCCATCATGGCTGCAAATGCTTTCTGTATTTTAATTTCCGTTCTTGTATCTATGGAAGAAGTAGCTTCGTCCAAAATCAGCATAGGCGGAAGGGAAAGCATAACCCTGGTAATACATAAAAGCTGCTTCTGCCCACCTGAAAGGCTTCCTCCGTCCTCTCCGATTACAGTATCGTACCCATCAGGCAGTCTCTTGATAAAGCTGTGGGCATGGGAAGCCTTTGCCGCCGATATAATTTCCTCTTCTGTGGCATCCGGTTTTCCCACCACAATATTGTCCCTGATGGTACCTTTTTTCAGCCAGGTATCCTGCAGAACCATGCCATAAGAGGTTCGCAGGGACTTTCTTGTGATATCCTGAATATTATTATCATCTACGGAAATACTACCGCCGTCCACATCATAAAAACGCATGAGCAGATTGATAATAGTAGTCTTACCGCAGCCTGTAGGCCCTACGATAGCAATTCTCTGCCCCGGCTTAACATGGAGGTTTAAACCTTCTATCAGCTTCTTGTCCGGCACATAAGAAAAGCTTACATTCTCCAGATCCACTCTGCCTTCCACGTTCTGAAGCGCTACGGCATCAACGCCATCCGGCACCTGAGGCTCTTCCTCAATCAATTCAAAAATTCTTGCCGCACAGGCAAGGGCATTCTGAAGTTCCGTAATAACGCCCGAAATTTCATTGAAGGGTTTGGTATACTGATTGGCATAAGAAAGGAAGCAGGTCAGCTGTCCTACCGTAAGCCCTCCCCTTAAAACTGCCAATGCCCCTGTCAGTCCCACGCCGGTATAAACAAGGCTGTTTACAAAACGAGTACAGGGATTCGTCAGGGAAGAAAAGAAAATCGCGCGCAAAGAGCATTTTTCCAACCTGGCATTAATTTCATCAAATTTCTCCAGGGTTTCAACCTCTCTGTTAAAGGCCTGTACTACCTTTTGATTTCCTATCATCTCATTAATTAAAGCCGTCTGCTCTCCTCTTGTCTCCGACTGCAGCTTAAACATACTGAAGGTTTTCTTTGCAATAAAGCTGGCAACAAATAAAGATACAGGAGTAATTACCACAACCACCACGGTAATTCCCACATTTACGGAAAGCATAAAGCCAAGGGTCCCCAAAATGGTAATTACACCGGTAAACAACTGGGTAAAGCCTATTAAAAGACCATCCGCAAACTGGTCTACATCCGCTACCACGCGGCTTACAATATCACCGTGTGAATGAGCATCCAGATATTTTAAAGGCAGCTCTTCAAGTCTTCTGAAGGCTTTCTTTCTGATATCCTGAATAATACTGTATACAATTTTATTATTGCAGATATTCATAATCCACTGAGTCAGCGCCGTTAAAAGAATTACCACCGCCATTTTTATTAATACATCGAAAATTCCCGCCCAGATTCTTACAGAATCCATGTCTATCTTACCCGACCCGCCTGTTTCTGAAGGTGCAAAGAAAAGGGTAAGCATATCCACCGCATTTCCTGTTAAAATGGGAAGATATAAAGTAAGCGCTACCGAAACAGCCGCCATGACGACAGTAAGTATCAGTAAAAAGCTGTAAGGCTTAATATATTTTAAAACCTTCATAAGGGTTTCTTTTTGTTTTATGCTCTTTTTATCGCCCTTCATGCGTTTATATCCTCCTTTTTCCCGCTTTCGCCAGTGCGCTCAAACTGGCTGTAATAAATTTCCTGATATACCTGACAATCCTTCAGCAGTTCATCATGTGTTCCCATTCCTGCCACATTACCGTCATCCAGAACAATAATGGTGTCCGCATGCATCAGGGAGGATGCCCTCTGGGAAACAATAAAGACCGTTGTTTCTCCCGGCATTTGCTTAAGCGATTTTCTGAGGGCTGCATCCGTAGCATAATCAAGAGCCGAAGCGCTGTCATCCAAAATCAGAATTTCCGGTTTTTTCACAAGGGCTCTGGCAATGGAAAGCCTTTGCTTCTGTCCTCCGGAAAGGTTACGTCCTTCCTGTTCAATCATTTCATCCAGACGTTTCTTTTTCTGAAGAACAAATTCCTCCGCCTGCGCAGTCCTTAAAGCTTCCCACAACTCTTCCTCAGACGCATTCTCATTTCCCCAAAGCAGATTTTCCCTGATAGTCCCCTTAAACAATACCGCTTTCTGCATAACAACGCCGATTTTATCCCGAAGCTGCGTAAGGTCATATTCTCTTACATCCTTACCGTCTACCTTTACACTGCCCTTCTCCACATCATAAAACCGGGGAATCAGATTAACCAGGGAAGATTTGCCGGAGCCGGTACCTCCGATAACGCCAATGGTATCGCCCTGCTTTGCTTTAAAATGGATATCCGTAAGGGCTTCCTCTCCCCCTTTATAATAACGCAGGCTTACATGATCAAATTCAACTGTTCCCGTTTCACCGGAATTATTCTTCTCATTTACTGCGCCGGCTTGCTGCTCCATTCCTGCAGGAATTTCAAATATGCCCTGAATCCTGTTACCGCAGGCTACTGCCTTGGTAACCGTAATAATCAGATTGGCAAGCTTTACCAGTTCAACCAGAATCTGAGACATATAATTCACCAGAGCCACTACCTGTCCCTGTGTCAAAATGCCGGCTTCCACACGGACACCTCCCACATAAATAAGGGCAATCAGCCCTGCATTTACCACAATATAAGTAAGAGGGTTCATCAGTGCGGAAATTCTTGCCGCAACCATCTGCATATGCCGTAAATTATCAGTTTCTTCATCAAATTTCCGAATTTCAGTTTCTTCTTCTCCAAAAGCACGGATTACCCTTACACCGGTCAGATTTTCTCTGGTAATGCCAAGCACCCTGTCAAGGGCTCCCTGCACCTTTTTAAACAGAGGAATGCTGATTAACATAATGCCGAATACTATCACCGACAAAACAGGAATAACCACTACAAACACAAGGGCTCCCTTTACATCCACCGTAAATGCCATGATCATGGCTCCGAATACAATAAAAGGAGAACGCAAAAACAGACGCAGCACCAGATTAACACCTGACTGCACCTGATTAATATCACTGGTCATTCTTGTAATTAATGTGGAAGTACCTTCCTTATCCATCTGGGAAAAGGACAGCTTCTCTATGTGCTCAAACAACCCATGCCGCAGTTTGGTGGCAAAACCTACCGCCGCCTTAGCCGCAAAGAACTGTGCCGTTACCGAGCAGGTCAGCCCGATTAATCCCAGAGCTGCCATAATTAAACACATTTTTACAATATAGCCCTTATCGCCATCAGCAATTCCCACGTCAATCATGGATGCCACAACAAGGGGCACAGTAAGCTCAAAAGAAGCCTCCAGTAATTTAAACAGAGGCCCCAATACACTTTCTTTTTTGTAGTCTTTTAAGTAAATAAGTAATTTCTTCATTTCCTGCACCCGACTCAAAATATTAATTCAAGTATTCATCATATTTATCATTTGTTTCATTCAAAAAGGTAATGCCCAGAATGCCGGGACCCGTATGGGCACCGATTGCACAGCCGATTCTTCCCTCTAATAATCCTTTAACATGATATCTTTCCTTCAGCTGCTCCTTGATATATTCAGCAGACTCCTTATCCCTTCCGTAGACTACACCGACAACCTGATTCTCCAGATTTTTGCCTTTTTCACCCACCATATCAAGAATACGCTTCTGGGCCTTCTTCCATCCTCTGACCTTTTCAACAGCGCTTAAGGAACCCTTCTCATCCACAATAATAATGGGCTTAATATCAAGTACTGTTCCTGCCAGGAAAGAAGTTCTGCTGAGACGTCCGCCTTTAAATAAATATTCAAGTTCCATTACCGTAACCGCATGTTCCATATGCTCACAGAAGAAATGTGCCGCCTCTATAATAAGCTCTTTCGGCGCACCGTTCCTTTGCATGCGCAAAAGCTTAGCCACTACCAGTCCATATCCTACAGATGCACATTTGGAATCAATAATAGTCAACTTAAAATCAGGATATTCTTCAAGAACCTCTTCATAGGCAAGATTAGCAGCATTAAAGGTTCCGGCAATTCCTGTGGAAAAGCAAATATAAAGCACTTCATCCCCCCGTTTGGCATAAGGCAGAAAATGCTCATGGAACATATACTGATTAATGTGATATGTTTTTATTTCCTTACCGGAAGCCTGAATTTCATAAAACTCATCAGGGAAAATAGTTTTTCCGTCAAAATAATCTGTGCCCTCGATTGTTACCGGTGTCGGCATTACATAAAGATTATACTCTTTAATAATGCTCTCCGGAATATCAGAGGCTGAATCTGTAATAATGCAAAAAGCCATATTTATTCTCCTTCAATTGAATATTCAAAAACAAAAATCCACTTATACTATACTACATTTACCGGAATTATGCATCTTAAAAATTTCTGATGTTTTCCATGCATAAAACGACACAAAAACGAATTTTTTTTCATAAAATAAAGAAAAACATCAGGAACCTGACATGCACGAACTTCAAATTACACCCAGAATTTCTTTTAACCAGCTTCTTACTTATGAGCGCCCGCAGGCCGCTGCCTGGATTACCGGAAATTCCTCCCATCCCTCTTTAAGCGGGCTTGTAAAATTCTATCAGACTAATTACGGAGGCGTACTGGTGGAGGCGGAAATTTTCGGTCTTCCCAACATAGCTACGGAAGGCTCTTCCGATTTTTATGCCATGCACATTCACGAATTCGGCAACTGCAGCAACAATTTTGACCAGACAGGAATGCATTATAACCCCACCATGCAGGAACATCCCAATCATGCAGGGGATATGCCTCCTCTTCTGGGCAATCAGGGATATGCCTTCAGTGTTTTTTATGATAAACGCTTCACCATACAGGATATTATAGGAAAATCCGTTATCATTCATTCCGGCCATGATGACTTTACAACCCAGCCCTCCGGAAACTCCGGTGAAAAAATCGGCTGCGGAGAAATCAGGCGCGCCATATAAACTATTTTGCACTGCGGACTTTCTATTGTCATGAACAAAGCGCAGGCTTAATCCATTTTTCAATGTACTAAACCTGCGCATTTTCATCCCGGAAAAAATACACCGAACCTCATACTCCGAACTCTTTTTCCGCATAATGCAGCGCATTTTTTGTTATACTTTCCTTTTCTTCTTCTGTCAGCTGCCGGATTATCTTTCCCGGACTTCCTATAACCATACTTCCTTCGGGTATTACTTTATTCTGTGTTATCAGCGCTCCCGCACCTATAATGCAGTTATCTTCAATCACGGCTCCGTTTAAAACAATGGCACCCATTCCAATCAGACAATTATTTCCAATGCTGCAGCCATGCACAATCGCACCATGTCCGATAGTTACATAATCGCCTATCTTCACCTCATGCCCCTCATCCAGATGTACCGTGCAGTTATCCTGAATATTACTGTATTTTCCTATGGAGATACTTCCGTCATCCCCGCGGACTACCGCATGATACCAGATACTGCTTTTTTCTCCCATGGAGACATCGCCATATACAACTGCGCCCTGCGCAATCCTGGCTGTTTCGTCTATTTTCATCCATACTCCTTCTTAAGCTTCCTGCACCAGGCTGTGCTCCGTTACAAAAAATGTAAATTCACCGCTGTCTAAAATATTCTCTTTATCATCCTTCAATTTCACATCAAATACTGCCAGATGTTTTCCCATGCGGAGCTTGGTTGCCTCACAGTAAACATATTCTGTTCTGTCTGCCGGCAAAAGAAAGTTCATGTTTCCCGATACGGTCGTAACATAATGCCCGCCCATACATGCCGCCATACCTGCCACAATATCGGCAAGAGAATACAAACTGCCGCCATGAAGCATTCCATAGGGGTTTGTCAATTCTTTTTTATACTTCATGCGTGCAAGGCTGTAACCCTCTTTAAGCTTAAGCAGCTCTATCCCCAGAAACTGCATATAGGAATTCTCCTTTAGCATCTTTCTCATAACCCGCTCCCGCTGAAGAAAAATATCTTCTTCCATTTTATCTAATCCTCTTTATCATGTTCTTCTTTGCGCAAAGGCTCTTTTCTTGCTATCATAACATCCATACAATGTTTATGTAAGACTCCGCCGCTGTTGCAGTCAAAAATCTTTTCTTCCATAAATTCAAATTTCCAGTCATGATAATATCCGAATAATTCTCCTGTTTTCCAGGCATATTCTGTGTCTTCCCAATCCGGAGGCAATGCAAGAAACGGTTTTTCCACAAATACGTTTAAAACATGAATGCCTCCCCGGGCGGTGTGCTCTTTCATATTATCAATAACATCCTGTCTTCTGACTTCAGGAAGATATTGCAATGCTCCGCTGGAATATATAATGTCAAACTCATTTTCCAGTCTGTAATCCAGCATGTCCGCTTTGAAGAAATCCACAGAAACATTGCTTATTTCTGCCAAATGCTTCCCTTTTTCTATTCCGGCTTCCGATATGTCATATGCCGAAACCAAGTAGCCGTTTTTAGCAAAAAAGACCGCTACCTGTCCTTCCCCGCAGCCTATATCAAGAAGCCTCAGCGGCCTTATGGGCGGCATCTGTCTCAAAACCTCATAACATTTATCCCATACCTGATTTCCCCAATAATATTCCTCACCAAAATATTTTTGATTATAATGGGTAGTATTCAGTTTCTTTGACTGATATCCCAGAAGAGCGTCAATATCAACCTTAAAAATATCTGCAATAACGGGCAAAAGCTCAATATCAGGATATGCCTGCTTATTTTCCCACTTTGACACTGCCTGAAAACTGATACCCAGTTTTTCAGCCAGCTGCTCCTGAGTCATTCTGGCAGCTTTTCTTAAATTATATAAATTTTCGGCAAAATTAGTGTTCATTTCTTTATCCTCCTTTTGCCTCAAGTATATACTCTGTCTTGCGGATTTTTAATAACTGCAATGTTGAGTTATGGCACTTATTCTACCTTTAGTTGAAATTTCTGCCTTCATCAAACTTCAACCATCTCATATTCCCTGCTGCCATAGCCAAGAGCTGCTGCCGCTTCAATAGTATGCACACCGTTTCTTGATTCGATTCTCTCAAGCAGGTGGTCTCTGCCCGGGTCATCCGATGCATACACCAGGTCAAGACATGCCTGATCAATAGCAACCGGATCAAGGGAAACAAGAATTCCAATGTCCTTCATACAGGGGTCTTCGGCAACCGCGCAGCAGTCACAGTCAACCGACATATTTTTCATTACATTCACATAAACCAGATTTCCTTTAAAATACTCTATCACAGACATTGCCGCATCCGCCATGGATTCCAGGAAGGAATCGTGGTCTGCTGTCCATATTTTTTCAGGCTCTCCCGCTCCGTGAATATAAGCTTTTCCAAAAGAAGAAGCAACACCGATGGACAACTGCTTAATGGCTCCGCCATAACCTCCCATGGGATGACCCTTAAAGTGGGAAAGCACCAGCATGGAATCATAATTTACAATATCCTTACCCACATAATTTTTCTGGATTCTTTTTCCCTTCGGAACAGAAAGCTCTAAGTCCGGTCCTTCCCCATCCAGCAAATCCACAGTAAAATATTTGCTCCATCCATGCTTCTCCAATGTCTTTAAATGCTTTTCCGTTGTATTGCGTGAACCCTCATAAGCGGTATTGCACTCCACAACAGTACCCTTCACATATTCAATCACAGGCTTCCAGAAATCCGGCTTTAAAAAGTTCTGGTTGCCTTCTTCCCCGGAATGCAGCTTAACGGCAACCTTTCCCTGCAATTCTTTTCCCGCAAGCTTATACATTTCCACCACTTTCTCAGGTGTTATTTCTTTTGAAAAAAATACTTTTTCTGCCATTTTCTTTCTCCTTCCTTACTAACTATGCTTATCTTTTCTGCTTTTAATCAAGATTATCACACAGACTGATAACAAGCACATCATCCGCCGACGGATTTTTTACGAAATAATTTGTAGTTTCCACCCGGCGGTAAATGCCGTCATCTCCCATTTGTCTTGTTACCAGACGCACAAACTTATCTCCACTTTTATATGCTTCCATCTGATTCGCAATACTGAATGTTTCCAAAAACCTCTCCCTGTCCTCAGGATGCATGGTAGAAGCCCCATGAGCAATCAACTCTTCAAATATTCCTGTTGAAGGACAGGAAGTGGAAGAGAAATTTTCATAAGCCATCATATAAAAACTGTTTCTTGTCAGATTTGAAAAAATAACCAGCGGATACTTAATAAATACGGCATCAAGCAGCAGCTGCGTAGCACTTGAAGGAGCCTGGGTCAAAAGAATATCTTCTGTTTCAGCAGCTTCCGTCTGTGTCCTGCAGGCATCCAGAAACTTATTGGGAGGCAGCGGCCTTGCAAACAGAAATCCCTGGATTTTTTTACAGCTGCATGTTCTTAGAAATCCAAGCTGTTCCCTGGTTTCAACCCCTTCAGCTACCGTAGTCAGTTTCAGCCGGTGGGCAAAATTGAAAATACTCTCCAGAACAATGCGTTCTTTTTCATCTTCACAATTTCTGCTTATCAGGGATTTATCAATTTTCAGGGTATCCACTTCCACATCCTTGACAAAGCTTAAAGAAGATACTCCGCTTCCAAAATCATCAATTGCCAAACGAAAACCCGCTTCTCTGACGCTTCTAACCAGCTTTTCAATTTTATCAGACTGTTCCACAAAAGCTGATTCTGTTATTTCTACTTCTATCCATTTATGTAAAACATCATATTTATCTGCAATACTGCACAGCTTCTCTGTAAAATTGTCTTCATAAACCATATGCATTCTGGAAAAATTCACAGCTATGGGTACCTGGCAAATGTCTTCTTTTTCCTGCTTTTTAAGAAACATACATACTTCCTCCAGCATGTACCAGTCAACAGCAAGAATGGAATCATCTTTTTCAAGCTCAGGAATAAAGTTTACAGGCAATATCACCGTTCCGTCCGGTTTAATCCACCTTACCAGGGCTTCCGCACTGACCAGTCTGTTTGTAATCGCATCGAACTGGGGCTGGTAATAAGCCCCCAGTTCATGATTTTCCATTGCTTCTTTTATTTCTGTTAACAATTCCGTTTTTTCGTTCCCCATATGTTACTTTGTCCTTTCTTCATTTGGACGCCGCCGATTTTTTAACTTCTTGCTGCACCGTCAACAGACAAAATCACGCCTGTGACATAGCTTGCCAAATCACTTGCAAGATAAAGGAATGCATTGGCAACATCCTCAGGCTCACCTACACGTCCAAGAGGAATGGTTGCAATTAAAGGCTTAATTAATTCATCCGGCAGCGCTGCAACCATATCGGTTCTGGTGATTCCGGGTGCAACTGCATTGACACGAATATTATCCTTTCCCAGCTCTCTTGCCAGGGATTTCGTAAGTCCGTTTACTGCAAATTTGGAAGCAGGATATGCTGCCCCGGAAGGCTGTCCGTAAATGCTGACCATAGAGCTGGTATTTAAAATGACACCGCCGCCCTGCTCCTTCATCACTTTTGCCGCAGCCTGTGCGCAGTTAAATACAGCATTCACATTCAGTTCCATGGTTTTCGCAAAATCTTCAGGCTTATATTCATACAGGCTTTCTCTTGCGGAAACACCTGCATTATTAACCATAATATCAAGCTTTCCAAATGTTTCTTTTACAATAGCTATTGCCTTAGTAATCTCTTCCGTACTTTGCAGATCAGGACATAGTCCGATTACCTTATAGTCCGGATTTTCAGCCTTCAGCTTTTCCAAAGCCTTATCAACCGTTTCCTGCCTGGAGCCGCATAAAGCAACCGAAGCTCCGTTTTCCAGATATTTCTTAACAATCGCATAACCGATCCCTCTTGTTCCCCCTGTTACCATAGCAACCTTATCCTTTAATAATTCCATACTTTTATACCTCCTTTGCAAAACCTGAATTTATTGATATATATAATAATATACCCACTCTGCCCCATAAAAACAATAAATACATCCTTTTTTTCACATAAAAAAAGAGAAATACAGCACTTCGCCATATCTCTCTTAAAACTCGGGATTACAGTACATTAATCATTTCCGGTATAAACGGAACCAGAATTTCCAAATCTTTTCCGTCTGCAAATGCAGACATTGCTTTTGTATACCGTATCGTTTTACTGTCAATAGCTTTTGCCGCTCCAAGCGGATAATGATCAGGAACTAAATCCGCTCCTACTTCAGGCTCCCAATAGAAAACGCCCACACCCTTATTTCCAGGAACAAGCTTTACCGCACGAATTGAATTAATCAGCAATTCATACAATTTTTCTTCCTCATTTTCCAAACCGCCGACTTCAGCAATCATAACAGGTTTCTGATATCTCTCCGCATAAGTGGATAAGAAAGTGGCAGGAATATCTGACTCAATTCCATACCGGCCCCAGAAAGGATAATGGGAAAATCCCAAAATATCTGTTTTTCCCCCATATTTAAAGAAACTGTCCAGAAAAGGGATTATCCAGTCGGCCATTTGCATTCCTGCCGTATGCGTAATAACCTTACTGTCAGGAAAAATCTCCTTAACAGCATCATATCCGGCATTCAGCAGTTTTACCAGATCATCCGGATGCTCCTTAAAGCTTCCCAGAGGAAATAATATTCCCCTGTTAATTTCGTTGCCAACCTCCACCCATTCCGGTTCGATATTATTTTCTTTCAGCAGCGTGAGAACTTCTTTTGTATGTTCAGAGACCTTTTTAATCAAACCATTAATGTCTTCATTGCGCCATGCTTCCGGAGTATCCTGATACTGCGGATCAGCAAAATGGTCACTGTAATGGAATACAATCATAATGCGCAGTCCTTTTGCCGCAGCTCTTTTTGCCGCTTCAAGAACACCTTTTGCATCACAATAACCAAGATAGCAACGGGTATTTTCATCCTTCTGCCATTCGGCAGTCTCCGGCGGATTAACAAAAACCCGAAGCCTCACAGAGTCCGCTCCCATCTTTATCAATTCCTCTAACGGCTCTGTGGGATTTCCATTGCAGTCTTCCCAATGAATTCCCTTATCCTCCAATTGCTTCAGCCATCCAATATCGACTCCATATGCTATATTTCCCATCAGTTCCAGCTCCTTATATTCATATAACTTAGTGTAGATTTTCTAAGCGAAATTTCATATTCAACAGAATTTCTTATTTCATAATGCTTTCCCGACAAACAGTTCAATAACTGAATACACAGCTGTGAGCCCCACTGCTTTGTTTTTACTGTTATTGAGGTAATTGCCGGTGAAAAACAGCATAAATTCATGCTGTCATACAAAGATACCACAGCGATTTCTTCCGGCACCCGATATCCCGCCGCCTGTACTCTTGACATAATCTGAGTGCATATTGCATCATCGCCGCATACAATACAATCTACCTTACCTTTATTAATATTGTTTATTAAACTGTCGATCTGTTCCGTATCATAAATAACACAGTCTGCTTCATTTCCTGTTATATGACCTTGAATACCACTTAAAAATCCGTCCCTTCTGGCTCTGTTCACACGATATCCCAGTTTTGAAATAACCAGACCGAATTTTCTATATCCCAAACTATACAGCAGCATCCCCATTTCCCTGGATGCCCCTTCATTATCAACATCTGCCTGTATGACATTTTCATATTCGCAGCTTCCCGCAATGGCTACCGGTATATTTCTCTGAATCAAATAATCCAGTATCTGATCTTTTACAAGACTCCGCATCAAAATGACACCATCTATATTTTCCTTTTCAACCAAAGATTCAATTCCGGTAAGTTCATTTTCTGTTCCGGTCGTAATCAGTACTTCCCAGCCCTGTGATTCCGCAGCTTCACTGATTCCCAGAAGAATTTCATAGAAATACTGAGTCGTCACTGCATATGCATCCGATGGTATAATAACTGCTATTTTTCTGCTGCCTGTACCTCTGCATGATTCATCATCAAAGACAACTCCATTTTGCCTTGCATACGCACGGATTCTCTCCCGTGTCTTCTCACCTATTCTTCCTTTTCCGGAAAGCGCCCTGGAAACTGTGCTTTTTGAAACGCCCAATTCACAGGCAATCTGTTTTAATGTCATACTTTCTTTTCCTTATTTTGCAGGAGGCCGCATGGAAAACAGCCTCCTGCGAATTACCTTTTATCTTGTTGCTGCCCAGGCATCATACTGCGCGCCAAATTCATCAATTACCTGTGAAAGACCTGCCGCCTCGCATTTTTCAAGCATTTCATCAAGTGTAGCATCCACATCATCCACAAGTCCTAATTCCAACATGGGAACATACTCATTTAAAACAGAATTTACTGCAGATTTATATGATGCAACATTCACATCATCAAATACAAATGTAATAGTGGGATTCATCGTTACTCTTTCTTCCCATGCATCTGTAATCAGGCTTTCTCTTTCAGGAACACCTGCTTCACCTAAGTCACCATTCTTAATTGCCCATGATGCTGAAACAACTAACGCCGGGAAGTTTACTGCATTTTCCAATTCGGTATAATGATTTTCTTCATCAATAGAATAATGCTCACCTTCAATACCAAGTAGAAGTAATTTGTTCAAATAAGTATCATTCTTGATAAGGTCAAGCACCATCGCTGCTCTTTCCGGATTCTTGGAACCTGCCGGAATTGCCATATCATTGTTAGAATAAGCCTCTGCTCCAACTAAATGGTCTGTGGTCAGATCATATGCCATACATTCAACACCTTCTGTGCCCTCTGCCTGCTCCATATAAGTAAATACGGAACCGTTCCATGCAATGGAAGCACCCTGCAGGTTTCCGAAAGCATCGTCGTCTGTTACTGTATTGGTTAATGCGCTCCTGCTCCAGCAGCCTGCATCAGCCATTTCCTTCATATCCTTTGCATAATTCCGGAACTCCTCAGTTGCATAAACAAGCTGAATATCATCCTTGCCCGGTAAGCTTCCATTATATTTGTAAATCATATCAAAATAATCACTGTCAAGTGCAAGGAAGGTATCAAACTGCTGACGATATACATCCCACAATTCGTTATTGTCCACTGAAGCCGCCAAAGCATAAATACCGCTTACAGGTGTTTCTTTTTCCGCAACTGTTAACATATAATTCTTATAATCTTCCCAGTTACTAAGAGAGTCGATACCATATTTATCCGCAATATCCTGTCTGATTGCAACAATTTTTCCCATGGGCTGTGCATAATTGGAAGGAACAGCTATTGTCTTTCCTGATATTGTAGTTTCATCCCAGCTTTCAGGCGCCTGATATTTTGTTGTAAGAGGCATATATGTACTTCTGAAATCCTCTGTCAGTTCATAAAATGAGCCTTTAGCCGCCTCTGTATACATATAGCACCAGGGAGCTGTAAATATCAAATCTACATCAGTTCCGGCAAGAACCAGAGAATACATGGTCTGATAATCCGACCAGCTCATAAATGTAGTTGCAATAGATGTATTAAACGGCTCCAAATACTCGTTAATCAAATCCTGTACCCGGTTCCAGTCATTCGGCGTATCGCCGATTAAATACATATTTACAGTATAAGGCTTGCTTAAATCCGTAGATGAATAAAATTCAGGGCTTCCGGCAATCGTACCTTCTCCTATTGCTGCCGGAAGGCTGTCCAGTGCGGCATTTGATGATGCTGCACCTTCTGTACTGCCGCTTTCCGCATTCGAAGCGCTGTCCTGGCTTTCTGTCTTGGATGAAGCAGAACCGCCGTTATCGCTGCCGCCTCCGCAGCCTGTAAGCAATGAGCCAATCATACATACGCTTAAAAGCATTGCTATAAGTTTCTTTTTCATTGTAATCCTCCTTTAAATGAATATAAGTTTTTTGTTTATCGTAACATCAGCCCTTTACTGCGCCGATGGTAAGACCTTTTACAAAATATTTCTGAACGAAAGGATAAAGTAAAACAATGGGTCCGGTAGCAATTACCGTCATTGCCATCTTCATACCCTCTAAGGGAATTGAAGGAAGCGCCATACCGGATTTCTCCGCAACGATTCTCATTGCTTCCGCACTGCCTATCATTCTCTGTAAGTAATATTGAAGCGTAAACATATTTTCATTTGTTATGTAGAGCATACAGTTATACCAGTCATTCCAGTATGCAAGGGCTGAGAACAGACCCAGGGTAGCCAGAAGAGGCTTGCAAAGCGGAAGTATCAGTCTGACAAATATGACCATATCATTGGCACCGTCTATCTTTGCTGATTCTGTAATCGCTGCAGGAATTCCCAGCATAAAAGACTTTGCAATTATCATATTCCAGACGGAAAACAACAAAGGAAGAATAATTCCCATATAGGAGTTTTTAAATCCAAGATACCGCACACAAAGCATATACCAGGGAACAAGACCTCCGTTAAACAAAGTTGTAAAAAAGAAGAAAAAGGAAAATTTATTTCTCCATGGAAAATCCTGTCTGGAAAGAACATATCCCGTCATTGTAGCCAGCAGAACCGCTAATATTGTTCCCACCACCGTAACACCGATGGTTGTACCATATGCCATTAAAATTGATACCGGATTTTTAAGACATAACAGGTAGCTCTGGATATCAAATGATGTCGGAAATAACGGATAGCCATTCCTAATCAGTGAACTTTCCGATGTAAAAGAAGCCACAATTATTAAGTAAAAGGGAATTACACAAACAAGCGCGAAAATTCCAACCAGCGTACACCCGACAATATTGACCGCAAGTTCATCTTTACTCATATGCTTTTTATTTACCACAACTGATGATGCCATACTCGCAACCTCCTTATTAATACAAAGCGTAGTCCGGATTAACTTTCTTTACTAAACCATTGCAGACCATAATGGTAATAAAGCAAAGTACCGACTGATACAATCCCGCGGCAGCGGATACGCCGATATTACCGTCTGTAATCAGGAGCCTGAATACATACGTATCAATGACATCTGTTACAGGTGTTAAAATAGCGCTGCTCTTAACTGTCTGATAGAACAAGCCAAAATCTCCTCTGAAGATATTTCCAATGGCAAGGAGAACCATAACCATCATTGTGGGAATAAGCGAAGGAATTGTAATATATCTGATTTTCTGCCAGGCATTCGCCCCATCAATGGAAGCTGCCTCAAACATTTCCTGATCCATTCCCGTAATTGCTGCCAGATACACAACAGAACCGTAACCTGTAGATTTCCAGAGCTTCAAAAATATAAGTACTATAGGCCAGGCTTTTGCGGTATTATATAAATCAAAAGGCTGTGCCCCCAGCATGGTCAGAATATGATTAAACACACCTTTTTCATAATTAAAGATGTTATACATAATTGCCCCCGCAACTACCCAGCTTATAAAGTAAGGCAGAAACATTAAAGATTGTGATATCTTCTTAAATTTCCTGCTGACAATTTCATTCAGAAGGATTGCTCCTCCCATTTCAAATACAACCCCCAGTGCAATAAATGCAATATTATAGAGCAGCGTATTGCGCGTTACCATTCCAAGTTTTCCTGAAATCAGAAGCGCTTTAAAATTCGCCAGTCCGTTCCATGGTGAATTGTAAATTCCGCCGGCATACTGATAATTCTTAAATGCCAGTACTATTCCTGTCATTGGAATATACGAAAAAATAATTACATATAACGTTGCCGGTAATAACATTAACAGCAGCATCCAATGCTTTTTTACTGTTTTGAAAAAGCTGTTCTTTTTTGCAACCTGTTGCATTATATTTCCCTCCCTGAAAATGTTTTTTGCTATATTTTGATTTTTACATTTTTATAAAATGCTTTCAATGGCGGTATCAGACATGATATAATATATTTTGTATCAAATATGGGAGTGGATTTTTTATGAGCAATTTTGTTGCACAAAAACAGGATATGAATAAATATCAAAGAGAAGCCGAGGCTCTGAAGGAAAAGCTGAACTCATTAAATGCGGAGTCTCTGGCTATTAATTATTTAAATGAAAATAATGTTAACGGCATATTATATTGTATCAATGCGCCGTTCCAGATTACCTATGAATACTGCAGCGGAGGAAATGATGATGACTATCTGAATATCCTCCAGCTCCATGAAGGCGGCAGCCTGTACTATCAGAAATCGGTATACCTCCAGAACAAACTTGACTTTGCCCAGTACCCTCCCCACTATCATGATTACTATGAGTTTATGATTGTACTCGAGAGCACCGTAACGCAGCAAATTGAGGGAACAAATTACTCTTATCCTGCGGGTACCTGCTGCCTCATTAACAGAAACCTGTCCCATAAAGAATATTATTATCCCCATGCCCGTGTTCTTTATCTGGGCTTTTCAATCAGCCTGCTGAAAGAACTTTTTGACCATGCAAGGAAATCGCCTATGATACAGGAGCAAAGCATCTTTCAAACAGATATGTACCGGTTTATTGCCAATGACCTGGAAAAACCCGCCCAGCGCGCTTACCTGGATTTTATTCCCTTATATCAAAACGAAAACGGTCCCACAAAGCTGAAAGAACTGACAGAAAAAATTATTCATAACCTTATGTTTCCGGATTTTGGTTCATCCTATGCCATATTAGGACTGCTGTGTGAAATCCTGTGTTATATATCTTCTCCGCTTAACTACCATTGCACTTTGGCAGAAATAAGCCAGAGTAATGATTACTTGATTTTTGAAAGAATCCACCATTTACTGACGGACAATGACGGACGCCTGTCACGGCAGGAGATTGCCCAGAAAATCAATTACAGCGGTGATTACATTAACAGAATTGTCAATAAGTATACCGGCATGTCCCTGCATGACTATGGTATGAATTTATGCATAAAAAGAGCCGCAAAGCTAATTGCATCTACCGAGCATTCCATCTCTGATATCGCAATCAGCCTGGGCTTTACAAACAGAACCTATTTTTATAAAATCTTTTCTAAAAAATATGGGGTTACTCCAAAAGAATACCGTAAACAGATTAAGAATGAATCAAAAGATTTATTTTTGAATGAAATAACAGAAAACAGACACCGATAATTTTCAAATGTCACAAATTTCCTTTTCTATTCGTTATCTTTTGTAAATTTAACAATATCGTCTAAGGTACAATCCTCACCAAGTATCTCCCATAATCGATACAAAGTCTCGATTGTAACATTCCTGTTGTGCCTTAAATTAGACATTAAATGACTGGAAATATTATAGTGATTAACAAGTTGATATGTTGTTATTCCACGTTTTTCCATTGTTTTAAATAGTGGGTCAAATGAATACATTTCAAGCTTTCCCTTCCTTCTATTTCATTATGCCCACAATTCCTCAAAATGAACATATTGCATATTTTAAACGCATTGTATAAAATGAATACGTTGTACAATATGAACGCAAGAAAGGGAATATAGAATGTATGGTGAAAAATAATGGCGTTTGGATTTTATAATATAACCATAATACTAAATGACGAACAGGAAAAACGTTTGAATAAACTGGAAGAAAAGTTTAAGCAAATTAATGGATGGGATAAGCAGGATATTCTCCAGTTCGGTATGAGTGCTATGACAAAAAACGTGGATATTTCTCTCCTGTTTATGGAGATGAAGGCAGAACAATTAGACCAGAAATAGTAACAGTTCTATTAAGAGCTTATTGTCATGAATTAAAAAATGCCTGAAACACTGCATTTATCAGCATCTCAGGCACTTTCAAAACTGCCGGCGACCGGAATCGAACCGGTACGGGAGGTTAGTCCCGCAGGATTTTAAGTCCTGTGCGTCTGCCAGTTCCGCCACGCCGGCACATTTTTGATTTGCCAAAGGCAAATCTCTTTAGTGCGTATTACCGACCGTGTGCAAACTCAAGAACTTCGTTCTTTCGTTCACGGTGTATCCGCCTATGCAGGGATATATATGAACATACTGTTAAGCAAGCTTCCCATTATGTTCATATATATCCCTGCGCACACGTCCATTGCAACACGCAAATGGATGGAGGTGGATTCGAACCACCGAAGCAATTTGCAGCAGATTTACAGTCTGTCCCCTTTGGCCACTCGGGAATCCATCCATACAGCAATCAGAGAATAAACCCTCCAATCCTGACAATATAAAAATATATCATAACACTATCTAAAAAGCAAGAAATTTTTTGGTGCCTTCTTCTCATGGCGAAGCACTATGGCAGAGGTGGGCGGAAGTTTCAGACTGATCTTTCCTCCTGCTATCGGATAATCCTCTTCGTCAGTGGTAAAGCCGCCCGCATGTGTCAGCATAAGGCGCTTCATGGTAACACCTTCCCTTGGAATTCCCAAATGCCACACAGAAATTTCCTTTGTCACCTCATAATCATTGTTATTAACAACAACAACAGTCTGTCCGTTTTTATTAAACCGGCCATAACCGATAATATTATATTCACCAATCAAATATTTCAAAGACCCTGTCAGGATTTCGGGATTTTCCTTGTGAATGCGAATCATTTCCTTATGGAACTGAATCATTTCCATGTCCTCATGCCCCCAGGGATATGTTCTTCTGTTATCCGGATCCGTAAAGCCGCATACCCCTGCCTCATCACCATAATAAATGGTAGGAGCTCCCGGCCAGGTCATCTGCATAGTTACTGCCTCACGCATTACAGCTTTATTAACACCCTCATTGGCTGCATGAGGTCCCAATGTATTGGTACGTCCCACCCTCTTATTGGTTCTGGTGAGGAAACGTGAATGGTCATGATTTGAAAGCTCATTCATGGCAATCTGCAGAGAAGGAGTTGTAAAGTTTGCCATGTGATGTCTCATGGCGCCCATAAAATTATCGGCATTTCCGTACATATCCCCTCTGTAATCATCACTGTGCTTCTGCATACCCGTTAAAAACCATGTAACAGGCTCCATGAATGCATCATAATTCATTACGGTATCCCATTCTTTGCCATTCAGCCATTCTCTGGGACTTCCATAATGTTCGGCAAGCACGATGGCATCAGGATTGGCTTCCCTTACAGCCTTTCGAAATTCCTGCCAAAAATAATGATTGAATTCGGGACTGTGCCCCAAATCAGCAGCTACATCCAGTCTCCATCCATCCGCATTGTAAGGAGGGGATACCCATTTAGCCGCAATATGCATTACATAATCAAACAGCTCCTTTGATTTTTCATAATTCAGTTTAGGCAGTGTATCATGCCCCCACCAACCGTCATAGCTTCCGTTGTAAGGCCACGCATGTTCATTATAAAAATGGAAGTAATCGTGATAAGGGCTTTCTTTGGTTATATGGGCTCCTTTTTCATAGCCTTCTGCATTTTCATAAATCCGTTCCCTGTCCATCCATTTATTGAAAGAACCGCAGTGATTAAACACACCGTCTAAAATAACTCTCATGCCTCTTCTGTGCGCTTCTTCAACTACTCTGGCAAAAAGAGCATTGCTGGCATCCAGATTAACTTTATTGGTAACTCTGTCAATATATCTGGTAGCAAATCTGTTTTCCCTCTGATCATGCCTGAGCAGTTCTCCTTCGTCACTGACAATCTTTCCGAAATGCGGGTCAATATAATCATAATCCTGTATATCATATTTATGATTGGAAGGCGAAACAAATAAAGGATTAAAATAAATAACATCAATACCTAAATCCTGCAGATAATCCATCTTATCGAGAACTCCCTGCAAATCACCGCCGTAAAATTCCCGGACGCCCATCGTTGCCGGATACTTATTCCAGTCATCTACATGAACTGTCTTATCCCCGATATACTCATACTCATCGGATAACACATCATTGGAAGTATCTCCGTTATAAAATCTGTCCACATAAATCTGGTACATTACGGCGCCTTTTGCCCAGGCAGGTGTTTTAAACCCCGGAATAATCCGGAAATTATATGCGGGTATAGCCTCCTTTGCCACTCCCCTGGTATCATAAATACATGAAATCTTGCCTGCTTCTACTTCAAAATAATAAGAAAACTCCACATTTTCAAGCTCTACTTCACATGCGAAATAATCAAAGTACTCGTCACTGCTTTCCTTCATCATTAACATCCTGTTTCCGTTATTTACCAGAAATACCCTGTCAATATTGTTAATTGCAGCACGGAACCTTATTGTAGCCGGAGAATACGGATTCGGCTCTGCCGGAGAAAGATAATCCTCCGTAGTATCGCTGAATAAAGCCTTTCGGTTAAAAACAGGCCTCATTCCAGCTATATACTGTCTGTCATATTCTGCCTTCTTTATACGGTTAATATCCATAAACATAAAATACTGACCCCTTTTCGAAAATTTACGAATATATTTATTTTATACTATACAATACACATAATCAAGAATCATTATTCACACTTATTAAACTATTGCAACAATTACACCCCTTGGCCAACTTATTTCTGCACAGTAAAAAGAACAGTACGAGTACTGTTCTTTTTAGAGAAGGTATTTCTTTCTTATGGGGTATAGCAAAAAACTATATAATGTATTGGGGGGGTTACAAGTAGTATAATAGCATAGCCCACATTTTGCGTAAATACTTACAATTCACAAATATTACAATTTCCTGCATTCATTTTTGTGCATTTTTACCAAATTATCAAACCTGCTTACCCGTCCCTGCATCCTTCTATTGCTGGAAAAAGCTTTCGGGTGAATTATCCTTTGTTTCAAACAATGCTTCAAATTCTGCCCTTCCTATCTTTTCCTTTTCAAGCAAAAGCTCCGCACACTTATGAAGTACATCCGTGTGCTCCAAAATTATTGCTTTTGCTTTCTTATAGCAATCATCAATAATTTCCTTAACTTCCTTATCAATTTCTCCGGATACCAACTCACTGTGATTCTTGGCATGAGCCAAATCTCTTCCGATAAATACCTCGTCATCATCACTGTTATAATTAATTACACCAATATTTTCTGACATTCCGTATTTTGTAACCATATCTCTGGCTGCATTCGTTGCCTTCTTTATATCACTGGAAGCACCTGTTGTAATATCATCAAAGATAATTTCTTCTGCAATCCGGCCTCCCAGGGATACCATAATATCCTGCAGCATCTTGCCCTTGGTAATGAACATCTCATCCTTCTCCGGCAGCGGCATTGTATAACCGGCTGCACCAAGACCCGTAGGAATAATAGAAACGGTATATACAGGTCCCACATCAGGAAGTACATGGAATAAAATCGCATGGCCTGCTTCATGATAAGCAGTTATCTTCTTTTCCTTATCGGTAATAATCCGGCTCTTCTTCTCCGCACCGATACCTACTTTAATAAATGCTTTTTTAATATCTTCCTGTATCACAAAGCTTCTGTTATCCTTTGCCGCTATAATGGAAGACTCATTTAAAAGATTTTCCAAATCTGCGCCAGTAAAGCCTGCGGTAGTCTGGGCAATCTGCTTCAAATCAACGTCTTCTGCAAGAGGCTTATTTCTGGCATGTACCTTAAGAATATCCTCCCTGCCGCCCACATCAGGCCGGTTCACGCTGATTTTTCTGTCAAAACGACCCGGACGCAAAATAGCCGGATCCAGAATATCAACACGGTTTGTGGCTGCAAGTACAATAATTCCTTCGTTCACACCGAAACCATCCATTTCAACCAGCAGCTGATTTAAGGTCTGTTCCCTTTCATCATGTCCTCCGCCCATACCGGTTCCGCGCCGTCTTGCCACAGCATCAATCTCATCAATAAATACAATACAGGGAGCGTGCTTCTTAGCCTCTTCAAATAAATCCCTGACACGGGAAGCACCCACACCTACAAACATTTCAACAAAGTCAGAACCGGAAATACTGAAAAACGGCACGCCTGCTTCCCCTGCAATGGCTTTGGCAAGCAGTGTCTTACCGGTACCCGGTGCACCTTCCAAAAGAACACCTTTGGGAATTCTGGCGCCAACTCTGGTAAACTTGGCAGGCTCCTTTAAGAATTCCACGATTTCTTCCAGCTCTTCCTTTTCTTCCTTAAGCCCTGCCACATCCTTTAATGTGATTTTACCGTCACCCATGGAAAGTCTTGCACGGCTTTTACCGAAATTCATCATTTTACTGTTGCCGCCGGCGCTTTGATTGTTCATCATAACGAAAAAGAATACCATTACGATAACTGCCAGCAGCACCGGGAATACGCTGGTCAGAAACCAGTTTTCTTCCTTCACTTTTTCTACCTGGGGATTTAATTCGTAGGAGTCAAGCAGCTCTTCAATTTCCCTTACATCCGTTACATACAGGGTTTTATGCTGTCCATCCGAGAGGACTACCTCCACTTCGCCGGTAGGCGTTTCCCTGTTTGGCAAAATACTGGCAGCAACCACTTCTCCGGCCTCAAGATTCTCTACCAGTTCCCCCCTGGTATATTCACTTTGTCTGACATTCAGCATACTGGTCCACACTACCAAAAGCAGCAGCCCCAGGATGAGAATAAAATACATACTAAAACCACGGTTTTTCATATTCAATCTAATCTACCTCATTCAAATTCAATAATACCGATATACGGAAGATTCCTGTATCTCTGGTCATAATCAAGACCATATCCTACGACAAACTCATCCGGAATCTGAAAACCTGTATAATCCACATTTACATCCACCACTCTTCTTTCCGGTTTATCAAGCAGTGTACATAAACGAAGACTTGCGGGATCCCTGTCCTTTAACATATCCATCAGATAACTTAAAGTTCTTCCGGAATCTACGATATCCTCAACAACAAGAACATCCTTGCCCTTAATGGATTCATCCAAATCCTTTACAATTTTTACTACGCCGCTTGATTTTGTTTCGCTGCCATAACTGGATACCGACATAAAATCAAGAGAAACCGGTACTGTAATCCTTTTTGCAAGCTCACACATAAAAAAACTGCCGCCCTTTAAAACACAAATAAGATGTACCTGTCTGCCGGCATAATCCTTACTGATTTGCTCTCCGATTGCCTGAATCCTTTCGTCTACTTCCTGCTCTGTTAATAAAACCCTTACTTTCTCAGCCACTTCTATGACTCCTTTCTTCCTTAAGTAACTCTTGCAGCTGCCTTAACTTTGCACCCGCAGCTATAAATTCTTCTCATTTACTTTTACCTGTAAAATATTTAAGGTTGTCTCCGACACCTTGTAATATTCACTGATTCTGTATCCGGGAACCCACATGATGTGGGAACCGTCCGCCAGTACGTAAAAAGAATCGCGTTCTGCCTTTGGAATCTTTTCATTAACAAAATAATCCTGAAGGGATTTATGTCCCATTCTTTCATTTACCGTAAGAAAATCACCTTTTCTTCTGACCCTGAAAGCGATAGACTTTGTTATTTTATCATAATCAAACCATTTCGTATATGTTTTTTTAGGAATATTTTCACATTTTTCACATGAAAACACTGTAATTTCCGCCATTCCAAGCCCCGGAACAAACAAGCTGCCGGGTATGGGAACCGGATATTCCCGCCCTGCATCCTCACCGGAAGTATTCCCCGGGCTTTTCCTTATTTTCCCCTTATCAATCATTCCCACATCATATTTTTTATAAACCGTAATTCCATAAGGAAGGTGGATTTCCTTACAGCCATCTGACACAAATAACTTTCTGATACTGTTGATATGATTGGAAGTAATATCTTTTCTTCCCTGTGCAATTTCCTCCAGACAGGACAACAAGATTCTTCCCTGTAAGTAAGAATCTTCTTTCTTAAATTCCGGAAGTGCAATTATAATTACATCTTTTTCCTGCCTGTTATCAGATACCACACATCTTTTTTTTGCTATATCGGTCTGCCTTACAATAAATTCCTCTGCCTCAAGCAGGTTATCTCCGGCCTGGTTCATATGTGCAATAACCCCGCTGCAGACATTCTCTTCAGCATAAGGCAGAATATGGTGTCTGATACGGTTTCTGGTATAAATATCCTGATGATTGGTGCTGTCGGTCTGATAACTTATGTGCTGCCCCTTCAGCCAGCCTTCTATTTCCCTTCTTTCCAGACACAAAAGAGGACGGATAACATTTCCGCTCACCGGTTTAATGCCGCTGGCTCCCGTAAGACCCGTTCCCCTGAAAAAATGAAACAGCATTGTTTCCGCACGATCATTGCTGTTGTGAGCAACGGCAATCTTCCCCCTGTCTCCTGCATTCTCCTTTAAAAGGGCTTCCCTAAACGCCTGATACCTGACTTTTCTTCCGGCTTCCTCCTCCGACAATCCGTATTCTCCGGCATAATCCTTTACATTTATTTCCGTAAGATAAAAAGGCAGATTATTTTCTTCACAAAGCTTTTTTACATAATCTGCATCCCTGCCGGCATCCTCCCGGATTCCATGATTTACATGCACCACAGCCAGCCGGAAAGGAATTTTTTCCCTTAGCCGGAGCAGCACAAAAAGGAGGCAGACAGAATCTGCGCCCCCTGAAACTCCTGCAGCTATAGTATCGCTTTCTTCTATCATTCGATACTTTTGCACATAATCAAATACCTTTGCAATCATATAATTACTATAGCTGAATTAAGTACAAAAATAAAGACTTAATCCTCCTCTTTTTTCCAAATTCCGATTACAAGTACTGTCATATCATCCCTGATGCGGCCTCTGCACTGATGGATGCAGAAGTTTAAAATAGAATTTGCCATTTCCCCCGGATTTTCAAGATTACTGCTGCCGATTATCTCCGAAAGCATATCCTCCCCGATTCCCTGAGAAAGGGCATCCGGAATCCCGTCGGAAATCATTACAATATAATCTCCGTCCATTAAATTTCTTCCCACAATTTCCATATCCGGCTTTTGAAAAATACCCATGGGAAGATTACCTGAAGATATCCTGTCAACAAGATGCTGTCTTTTAATATAAGAACATGCACTTCCTACCTTTACAAACCGGCATTCCCCGCTGTATAAATCAATACTGCACAAATCCAGGGTGGACATATTGGAATTTTCTCCTCCGGATATCAAGGAACTGTTAATCATCTGAATGGCTGTTTCTATTTGAAATCCCGCCTCCAAAAACTTCTGCATTAACTCCACCACCTTGGTGCTGTCAGCGCAGGCCTTGTCTCCGGAACCCATGCCGTCCGATAAAACCGCTGTCTGGTTTCCCGCACCTGTTTCAAAAAAAGCATAATTGTCTCCCGATATCTTCTCCGTTTCCTTAACAGCTTTGGCAACTCCGGTAAGTACGTGGTATTTTGCTTCCTCAACATAATAAAAGGTTTTCCATTCATCTCCCACAAAAAACGGATTATCTCCTGAGCCTACAAGCCTGATATTTAAAAGCACCGAGAGCAAATCGCCTATTTCTTCCGCCGAAAGCGTATTTTTCTTACGGTTTTTCATGGAAATGGACACTTCCATTTTCCCGGATTCGTTTTCAATCAGATAAAGATTTTTTATCTGGATATCCACTTCCTTTAACGCATGGGCGATCTGCCTGAAGCGCCTTTCACTCATAGGCTCACAATGCCTTGCTTCCTCAGCCACATTTGTCATTATCTGCGCCATTTCCTGCAGATGCTCTGCCATCAGGCTTTTGTTTTCAAGCAGCTTTCGCTGCCATATGTATTCATTTCTGTCCTCCCTGGGAATTTCTTCTCCGCTGTCCTTTTCACTTTCCGTTTCTTTAAAAGTATCTGCAAGTTCTCTGATGGAATCGGCATAAGTCAGCAGCTTGCGCCTTCCATATTCGGGTAATATACTGTCAAAGGAATCTCTTCCGTTTTCAATATTTTTTTTCATGTCTGCTCATTCCCTTCTCACATTTCCCTGCATCATCCGACATAACATCCATTATATCTTTACAACTGCGAATCTACGGGTATCAATCATATCAAAAAGAATGAGCAGTATTTGTCGAAAATAAAGCCCCAAAAACCGTAATGCATCAACAGAAATCGCACCAAAAGCCTGTTAAATACAGATGCTTCCGGCAAATCTTTTTATATAAAAACAGGCATGATTAACATCATGCCTGCTAACGATTCTCATCCTTAAAAATAATTTCACCTTCATTTACAAGACCCAGCTTATCTTTGGCTACATCTTCAATATATTTCTTAGTCTGTGTATATTTCTCATATTCATCTATTTCTTCAGAACGTTCCTGCTCCGCCTCTATCTGCTCCTGAAGCATTTGCTCCTTCTGTGCATAATAAGCCTGCTTTTCTCTCAGCTCTGCACTTTTAACAGCAACCACTATCATAAGCATAATTACTACCAAAGAGACCAGAAACATACCAAATCTGTTCTGCCGTTTTTTGCGGTAAGCTGCTTTTCTTGCCATGGTCTGCTCCTTTATTGCTTATCAATGTTTACATAATATTATATTAAGTACTTTTTTATACCCAGTCAACTTCTTTTTAAGATATTTCGTAATTTTACTGCTTTTCCCCCTGATGACTCTGCTTCCCTTTCCTGCCTTTTTTATCAGAAAGCCAAGGGGCTTTAATATAATACACAAAGCCTTATATATAATATGAAATATCCATGCAAGGATTCCGGAAACAGCATTAATGATAAGCGGACTTAAGGTTTTTTTGTATACAATCATGCCAAGCCCTGCGCCCACTACGGCAAACCACCTCAGTATACCGTTATTTTCCTCATAAAGCACATAAAATACACTGACTGCACAGGCAATCCAAAAAATGAAATCCTCCAGGGAAACTAAAAACATATTATGCTTTATCAGCCTGCGCAGAATCAGAAAGCCGTCATAAACAAGGGTTATAATTACCCCAAGCAGAAAAGAATACAGCAAAAATAATACTTCATCAATAATATTCTGATTCATAGGCACCTACTTAAACAGTCTGGTTAACAACGATTCTCCTTTGCCTCCCATTCCTGCCTGCTCGGAATAAGTAAAGCTGTCAACTTTTCCTTCGATATCCACCTCTCCCTTATCTAAAGTGAGTCTGTTGACATGAAGCTCGCTCCCTTTAATCATCAGCATACCCTGGTCGGTTTCCAGAATAATTTCATTGACATCAAAAGAAAGAACATCAATTACACCTGTTAAATTACATGTCCTTCTATTTGATAAGGCTATTTTATGAGCACGTTTATTTATACTGTTTAAGTCTTCCATATTATCTCTCCCATATAATCTTCTATACAAAAATTATATTAAGAGATTTGCTGTTATATTCTATAAATATCGGAATAATTCTTTAGCCTCTTCTTTTTTTACCGTTTCCTGCACAGTAAGAACTTCAACCTTAACATCCTTATTTCCAAATGCAATGGTAATGATGTCCCCTGCTTTTACTTCTGCTGAAGCCTTTGCAGGCCGGTCATTAATCATAACCCTTCCGGCATCACATGCTTCATTTGCCACAGTTCTTCTTTTAATCAGTCTTGAAACCTTTAAATATTTATCTAATCTCATAACACTCTCCATAAGCGGTATTCAATAATTTTCTATTATCATGAAAAAAGGACCCGCCACACAGCAGGTCCAAACACAATTTAATTTATGCTCTTATGCATTCAGCATGTCCTTTAAAGCCTTACCAGCTTTGAACTTAGGAGCCTTGGATGCAGCAATAGGCATAACCTCGCCTGTCTGAGGATTTCTTCCCTCTCTGGCTGCTCTCTTGGATACTTCAAAAATACCAAATCCAACTAACTGAACCTTTCCATCCTTCTTTAATTCTTCTGCTACTACATCTGTAAAAGCCTTTAAAGCCTTTTCTGCGTCTTTCTTAGATAATTCAGCCTGATCAGCAATAGCTGCTACTAATTCTGTTTTGTTCATTTCGAACTCCTCCTCTTGATATGAGTGATATAATATTATTTAGATGTCTCTTGTGAAACGCCTATATTTATATATATCGTTTTTGGCTATATTTGTCAAGGCAATTTTGCCTTTTTATGCGGATTTCCAAGGTTTTTAGTTATTTCCGCTGACTGTTATATCATTCCCGCTGACTATTACATTATTTCCGCTGACTGTTGTCTTATTTCCGCTGACTGTTGTTTTATTTCTGCTGTCAGTGGTTTCCTTCTTCACATTTGTTACTGAATTACCGCTGACTGTTTGCGCTTTTTCCGCATCGGCAGGTTCTAAATCAGGGAATGAATATGTTACATCCTTTCCGTCATCTTCTATTACTATATTATAACTTTTTGTAACATAACCTATCCTTCTTAAAGTAATCGTATGCTCTCCGCTTACTTTGTCATAAGTAACAGGCGATATGCCCATATAACGGTTATCCTGATATACCTCAACATCCTCAGGCGCTTTGATCGTAATCGTACAATTTGTATTCGTTTCTGCTTCTGAAATCTCATTTCCGGATACGGTGGCATTCCCGGAAGCCTCTTCTGACGCTTCGCCCAGGGTCAACCTTACAGTAGTAGTTTCCTCTTTTACTTCAAAATATTCCGATACCGTATCATATCCCGATAAACTTGCAGTTACCTGATGCAGCCCAAGGGGAAGAAGAATCCCGTAAGAGATATCAACGTTCACTCCATCCACCTGCACATTAGCATTTTCCGGCGTAATGGAAAATACTACCTTGCCGTTTGTGACAGGCGGCATTTCTATATCTCCTAAATCAAGAATCGTTTCCTGATTCCTGATAATATTTACCTCTCTGGTCTCATTAATTCCATTTGCAGTAAGCCGTACCACATAACTACCTTCCGGTACTGTTAACAACATTCCCTCTGAAATCTGCTGTATTACACTTTGTCCGACTTCCACCCAGCCGCCAACCAAAGCTTCGTCATTAATCAAATTAAGATATCCATGACCTGTTTCCACTATTATGCTGACAATATCATGGCCTTCCCCTTTGACCGTCAATGTATCCTGACTTAAAATTTCATCCAGAATAATCTCGTCTTCTCCGGAAAAAGCCTTGGCATACCGGCTTATTCCATAAACATCATTGCCTATCTGTAAAGTGCTATTGCCCACATCAAGATAATATTTATTGATGCCATCATAGCTCCACACACCCGGAGTCTGCTCAATGCTTCCTGCTTTTTCAAGATTGCTGTTATATGCTATGGAAATTACTTCTCCCGGCATAAGCTGAGCTATGGTAAGGGCACTGCCGAATCTGTCCTGCACCATGGTAGTCCCATCATAGCTTAAGGTCTTTTCTTCTCCCCCATTTGTAAGGTAAACAGTAAAAGTTCCCTCCTCCTGATTTATGCCCTTTAATACCCCCTGTGCCTGAGATGTGTAAATATCCACCTCTTCCTCTTCAGCCAGATTATCATATGCACTTTCAAAGGCGGCTTCCTGCGCCAGACCTATGGTTCCGCATCCTGTAAGCACTAAACAGATTAAAACTACACAGGCTTTCAATATATTATCTTTTTTCAGATTATTTTTCATTATGTATTTTCCCTTCGATTCCCCGGTTCGCTTCGCTCCCCAAATCCCTTTAAATACCTCCGCTCAAGCAAGCTTGGCGGATGCCTTTAAAGGTACTTGGCTCTGCCCTATACGGACATTATATCATACTTCTGCTTAAATGCTTGTAAAAATTCTGTTTTTTGCTGTTCCTGGAGGTGGATTTTTTCAAGTTTTTCCATGTTCTTGCCGGGAATCCATGCTTTGCCGGAATTGTAGTAAAAATTTACTATCTTCCAGAATTTTTCCGGATATGATAAACGATAATACAGCTCGGTATAGTTTTCTTTTTTAAGGTCATTTTCCTTTTCATATGCGCTGAGAAGTTCAAAACCGATGGTCTTTGACCAGTCGCTTTTTTCCAGAAGCTTTCTCATGAACAGGTAAATGTCCCTTACCGGACTGTCTATCATACATTTCTCAAAGTTAATGATGTACAGCTCATTTCCCGCAAAAATCAGGTTATGATGCTGAAAATCACCATGGCAGACTATATTGGCACCTTCCTTTTTCATTCCCTCCGCATATCGCTGATAATCCGCTGCTATGTGTAATGCAAGTTGAAAAAAATAATCATAACACTGCATAAGATAAATTTCAAAGTCTGTTTTCTGCCCTTTTTCTTTTAGAAATTTCTTTACTCTGCGAAGTTCCCTGTTATGCTTTTCAAATTCCTGGCTTACCGTATAGCCGCCTGGTGCCGCCGGCAGTGTTTCATCTGCCTCCGATGCCTTATGCAGCTTTGCCAGCGCCCTCATGGCAAGAGCACACTCCTCCATATCCCGGACATTGCATTCTCTGCCTTCAAAATATGTCTTTAATATATAACAGGTTCCATCCGTATCAACGGTAAGAAGTTCTCCTTCTTTATTCTTTATTATTTCTTCTATATTTAAAAACCCTCTGCCCTGAATCATGCGGAGCACTGCATCCTGAAAGACGCTTTTTTCCTTATGCCCCGTAAATTCTTTCAAAATCAGGGTTCCCTGATTAGTTTCACACAAAGCGCAGCCCCGCCCTTTCCAGGTACGAAGCACTTCAATATCATAATTTTCAAGCAAACTGACATATCTGTCATTCACAGTCATTACCCCCAATGTAAGTCATATCCTATCTTATGAGGGTATTTTAAAAAGTATTACTTCCCTTTTGCCTGACTTTCCTTATTTTTTAACAGTTCCTGCACCTTTTGAAGCAAAATCTCCCTGTCATTCAAAGCAGGGTCTTCCACTACCAGGTTAAGCAGCTTTGAAAGCATTTCGCCCAGCTCCTTTCCCGGCTTCATGCCTGCATCCCGGATTAAATCCCTTCCGTTTACAGACAGCGTTTTCAGGGATACACACTGCTCCTTATCAAGAATCTCCTGATAAACCTTGTGAACCTCTCTGAGGTTCTCTTCTTTTTCCTCCCGCAGGTAAGTGCTTTGCGCCAATGTATCTGCCTCCTTTACTTCCAAAAGAAGGGGAAATACATCTTCGCCTATTTTCATAATGGCTCTTCTTACACTTTTAGCCCTGGGCTCTATATACTGGTCATGATACTTAACCAGTTTTTTTACCATGTATATAGTATCATTATCAAATTTCAGCCTGTGCAGAATATTTCCTGCGATTTCTTCCGATACGGCAGGATGTCCGTGAAAATGGTAAATTCCTTCCTCGTCTATTGTCAGACAGGAAGGCTTCCCCATATCGTGAAACAGCATGGCAAGCCGGAGCACTTTATCAGCACGGACTGCCTTCATCGCTTCTAACGTATGCACTCCCACACTGTAGCAGTGATGAGGATTTATCTGCTGCGTCTTCATGCAGATATCAAATTCAGGAAGAATTACTGCGGTAATTCCGGTTTCGTATGCAATTTTCAGATAATCAGGGTGCGGTGAAACCACCAATTTAATAAGCTCTGTTTGAATCCGCTCCGCACTGATTTTTCTTAAATTAGGAGCAAGCACAGTAATAGCTTTCGCAGTTTCCTCTTCTATCCGATACCCCAGCTGTGCCGAAAACCGAACTGCACGCATAATACGCAGGGCATCCTCCGAAAATCTCTCCAAAGGACTTCCCACGCACCGGATAACCTGTCTGTTAATATCTTCTATTCCGCCAAAGACATCAATAAGTCCGTCCTTTTCATTATATGCCATGGCATTAATAGTAAAATCACGGCGTTTCAAATCCTCCACCAGATTAGAAGTAAATATTACTTCCTTGGGATGCCGGCCATCTTCATATTCCCCGTCAATCCGGTAAGTTGTTACCTCAAAACCTTCCTTATCCAGCATTACCGTTACCGTCCCGTGCTTGATTCCCGTATCCACGGTCCGCCGGAAAAGCTCCTTTACCTGAAGGGGTGACGCGGAAGTGGTAATATCCCAGTCATCGGGCACCCTGCCCAAAATGGAATCACGAATACAGCCGCCTACTGTATATGCTTCGTAGCCGGCCGCCATAATGGTGTCTATGATATATTTTACTTTTTCAGGTAATTGTATCATAATTGTATTCGCATCCGTAATTTTCTTTTATTTTTTAATATGCTCTTCCCCAGTATACCATTTTTTTCGCAGGTTTTCCACAATACGCGCATGTATCGGACAAACATTCCTGATGAAAAGGCATACATCTGCTGGAAACTCCCATCTTTTCCTTAATTTCTTCTTCGCATGCTCTTTCACCGCACCACATAGCTTTTACAAAGCCTGATTTCTCGGCAAAAACATTCTCAAACTCTTCTTTATTTGTTGCCACATAAGTATGTTCTTCCAAATGCTTTTTCGCCTTTGCAAGCATATCATCCTGAATTTTTTCAAGAAGCTCTGCCACAGTTTCTTCCAGCTTATCTAAAGACGTTTCAATCTTTTCTCCGTTGTCGCGGCGGCAAATCACACACTTGCCGGCTTCGATATCCTTAGGTCCGATTTCCACACGCATGGGAATTCCGCGCATTTCCTGTTCGGAAAATTTCCATCCGGGGCTCTTATCGGAATCATCCACCTTTACACGGAAATTGCTTAATTTATCACGCAGCTCATAAGCCTTGTCAAGCACTCCTTCCTTCTTCTGCTGAATGGGAATAATCATCACCTGGGTAGGTGCAATCTTAGGAGGCAGAACCAGGCCGGAATCATCACCGTGCACCATGATAATCGCACCGATAATTCTGGTAGACATACCCCATGAGGTCTGATGAACATATTTTAATTTATTGTCCTTATCCGTAAACTGGATGCCGAAGGCCCTGGCAAACCCGTCGCCGAAATTATGGCTTGTACCTGACTGAAGAGCCTTACCGTCATGCATCAATGCCTCAATGGTATAGGTAGCTTCTGCTCCCGCAAATTTTTCCTTTTCCGTTTTACGTCCCTTTACAACGGGAATTGCCAGCACTTCTTCACAAAAATCAGCATAAACATTCAGCATCTGCTCTGTTCTTTCTTCTGCTTCCTGAGCTGTAGCATGGGCTGTATGTCCTTCCTGCCATAAAAATTCTCTGGAGCGCAGGAAAGGTCTTGTTTCTTTTTCCCAGCGCACTACACTGCACCACTGATTATAAACCTTGGGTAAATCCCTGTAAGACTGAATATCTCCCTTATAAAAATCGCAAAACAGTGTTTCAGAGGTAGGCCTTACGCACATTCTCTCCTGCAGGGGATTTAAACCGCCATGAGTAACCCATGCAACTTCAGGCGCAAAGCCTTCTACATGATCCTTTTCCTTTTCAAGCAGGCTTTCAGGAATAAACATGGGCATATACACATTTTCCACCCCTGTTGCCTTGAATCTTGCATCCAGTTCCTTTTGGATATTCTCCCAGATAGCATAACCTGCAGGCTTAATTACCATACATCCTTTTACATTGGAATAATCAATTAATTCCGCTTTTTTTACCACATCCGTATACCACTGCGCAAAGTCTTCATTCATGGATGTGATTGCTTCTACCAGTTTCTTGTCAGCCATTTTCATTCTCCTTTGCTCTTTAATATTCAAAAGGGTGGCACGCCTTCCACCCCACAAGGGACCGGAATCCGGCGGTACCACCCTAATTAATGCATCACATAACCTTTCTGTTACGTATAAACATTCTCTTTAACAACCGTTATCGCCGGTACTACGCTGTATTTAAACGCCCGTTCAGCATATTCATACAGAGCTCCGAGGCAGGTTCCAAATATTCCGCTTAAAAATCTTACAGCTCTTTTGCAGGCGCTTTATCATATATCAAAACTGCCTGTCAAAGGATTTTCTCTCTGGAAGGTTCCTATCTGTACTAATCCTCTTCTTCGCTATGTTTATGTTATTCTTATATTTTGCTCTTCCGTTTACACGGACTGTATCATGATTGTAGGTAAAATTTCGCAATTTGTCAAGCTTGCAGCACTATTCTTTTATCCGTCTCCTTACCGCTTCACCCATTCCCAATAAAATAAACAAAAAGGGAAGATTTAATATCTGGGCAAAGCTTATCATATTGTGGGCGAAATAGCAAATAATGCATGTAACAAAAACATATAAAGCCGGGTTCTCTTTTCCTTTTTTCATACATCCTTTCACAAAAGATACGAAAATACCTATATAAAAGCTTACACCCAAAACTCCCGTATTCAGAAGCGCTGTAAACAACTCATTATGAACATTGGTCAGCCTGCTGCTTCCGAAACTGCTTCTGAGCCCTTCCGCTACCTCCGGAAGAGAATATGCATATTGGGAAAAACAATCCGGGCCAACCCCAATCAGTTTATGTAAGAAAGGCATTTCCTTAAATGTCTGAAAACCTGCAAGAATGGCGGCTCCCCTGCCGTTTCCCCAGTTCTCATCCAGATAGAACAATTCTCTGAATACGGCTTTATCCTCAGGCAGCGGAATTCCCCGCCCGGTAAATAATATTGCCGTTATTATCCATGCCAGTATTAAAGCTGAAATCAAAAGCAGTAGGGCTGTTCTGATTTTTCTTATACTATTTCCATCCGGCTCTTTTATTTTCCATTTCTTTATCGCCAAAAGAAGTATTATTCCACCGAAAGCTATCCACAAGGTAAAGGAAGAATCCGTGCAATATCCACATAAATTATTCAAATCATAATTGTAAGCCCCGGGCAGAATGTGCCGCAGCAGCCTTACAAGCTGTGCCGATGCCCCCCATAAAACCAATAAATAAAGCCAATTTACAATCCATTCCCGTTTTTCCGGAGAAATCCACAAAAGCATAAAAAATAAAGCGCCGAACCAAAGGAAAATACTGCTGCTTCCCTGAGCAAAACCGCTCATAAAAGCAATGACAGCATAAAGCCCTGAAAGTCCTTTCTTTACTGCTGTTATTTCATTTCCAAACACAAATAATCCAATACCAACCGGCGCCACTACAGACAGGAAACCACAGTACCAGTTAATATTTCCCAGGGTGGAAATGAAATCCGGCTGCGTAACTTCAAACTTAATGGGATAAACAGAAAAACGATTGCAGATTCCCAGCAAAAAAACAAGCGCTGAAGAAACCATCAATGCATAAAACACTTTTCTGTCTCCATCCCACATCCGTGAAATAAAAAAATACAGACAGCATAAAAGAATTAAAAGAACAAAACCTATGTACCAGCCTTCCGTTCCCCAAAAGGCTTCTTCCCTGTATTCCGTAAATACAAAGGACATAAACACTGATGTTGCATAAAGCAGCACAAACAAATCTGTGGATGAAACCTTGTCCCAATCAATCAAATATGCTTCCCTTCCAGAATCTTTTCTGAAAAATTTCTCCAATAAAAGAAGAAATCCGCAGACACTCATAATTCCGACAGAGGCAAAGGATACAAGAAGGAAAAATTCATTTTTAGCCTCTCCAATATCCAGATAGCCGCTGCGCAAATAAAAAGGATAAACGCAGAATATAATCAGCAGATATGCAGTTGTAAAAAGATTTGCCGCCTTTTTTATCATGATGCTTCCTTATCCGTAAAAAGATACTTACAGGTTTCGCAGATAACCACCAGTCCGATGGGTCCCTTAATAATACCAAATATACCAAACAATTTTATTCCTGCAAATACCGAAAATAAAATTCCAACCGGCCAGATTCCCACCTTGCTTCCGATTAATTTCGGCTCCAGAAATTCCCGCAGCAGCGCACATACGGCATATAAGCACAATATTGCTGCTGCCTGCCAGTAATTTTCCGAAATCAACTGAAAAAAAGCCAGCGGCATGAGCATGATACCCGTTCCGATAAAGGGCAGCATATCCATAAATCCCGTAATAATGCCGTATACAATTCCTCCTCTTATTCCGGTAATCCACAAGGTCAGGGCGCATACTGAGCTGATAATCAAAAGTATTGTTATCTGTGCTTTCAAATAAGTCTTCAAGTAAAGAATAACCTTTCTTATAACCTCCAAAATACCTTTAAAATCTTTATTTCCCTTAATCATTTCCATGATTTTTTCATAATCCTTCAGAATTAAAAAAACCGCTATCACCATAATAACAAAAAAACCGGCAAAGGCTGCCACACTTTTAACATACAAGACAGATTTATCCATAATTGCCGGGAGTATTTTAACTTCCATATTTTCAATAAAAATATTTACCTGTTCAAGTACATAGTTTTCCACTGCATTTCCGTCTATTCCAAAACTGCTTTCCATAAAATCACAGCAGGTGCCAAGAAGCCCGTTCAGTTCTTCTTCATAAAAAGAAATCTGACCTGCTATCTCGCCTCCCTTACGGAAAAGTAAACTGCCAACAAGCCATACTAAAAGTAAAACCATTACCAGCGCCAGAATAAGCACAATGCCTGCCATAATAGATTTCCTGATTTTTCCGGAGGTTTTTTCTGTAAGCCTGCTTAATAATCCCGCCAATAAAAAAGCCAGAATAAAAGGAGAAAAGACAGGGCTTAAAAATTTCATAAACAGATAAACACCTGCAATTACCAGTGCGATAGTCACATATTTTCTTTGGTTTTTTGTCAAAAAGATTTTATCCATAAAAAATCACCCATCCAGCCCGTTTTTGATTATTTTCTAAAGCTAGTATGGGTAATTTTTTTCAGAATATAATATACACTTTTTAAATTTTTGTGGTAAAAAAGGGAAGAAAAATTTCCTCTTCCGGCTGTCTTATAAAGCTTAAATCTTTTCCCGTTTCAGGATGCTTAAATTGAAGCTTATAGGCACATAATGCCACATTTTTCAAACCTATTTCCCGGCTGAGCTGCTTATCCTCCTGCGTCCCGTACTTACTGTCTCCAAGCAGCGGCATACCTGCATTTGCCATCTGAACACGGATTTGGTGATGCCTGCCTGTAAACAGCTCAATTTCCATTAAAGAAGCTTCCTGCAAGACCTCCAGAATCATTAATGTTTTTATCAGTTTATAATCAAGTACCGCCTTTTTTGCTTCCGGAAAGTCTTGTTTCACGACCATGGACATATTTGTTTTTCTGTCCTTGTATAAATAATCCTCAAGTCTGCATTTTTCTTTTTCCGGTCGGCCGTAAATAACGGAATAATAATACTTATGGAAGGTACCATCTGTTATCTGACTGCTTAAAGAGGCTGCCGCCTGCCTTGTCTTGGCAAAAACCAGAATTCCCGCAACCGGCTGGTCCAGCCTGTGAATAAGCCCTAAATACGGTTCTCCCTTACCTTTATTCTCCGGTTTACCTGACAAATAATTTTTTAATTCACTGACCATGTCCTGCTGCCCAAGCCTTGCCGTCTGAGTGGCAATTCCCGCCGGCTTATAGGCAACTATAATTGATTTATCTTCAAAAACAATGTTCTTTTGCATCAAAAAGTCCCTGACTTCCTAATTTTCTATTGTCATGTATTATAACAGATACCGGAAGGGATATACAATAACCCTCAGTACGGCATAAAAGCATTTTTTCCCAAAGCTCATTTCTATTTCCGAATAATTCTTTCCATAGGTTTCTGTTCCATCAGGCAGCACATGTTTGCTTTGCTCCATCTGCTCCTTCGTCCTTTCACGAAGATACTCATTGAGAGCCGGGCTTTCTATTACCAGCATCATTTCCGTATCCAGATAGGTACTTCTGATATCCAGGTTATAAGAACCCACTATGCTGATATTATCATCTATGAGAATAGTTTTCGTATGCAGGGACTGGTCGCTGAAAACTTCATGTACTTCCGCACCTGTATCAAGAATTTCATTTTTTTGATTCAGATAATCAGTACATCCCCATGGGTTAGCGCCGTTTTCCACTGCATTTGTAACTATCTGAAGTCTTGTCCCATTACCGCAAAGTCCGGCTATTTCTTCATACATATCTTTACTGCAGATAATGTAGGGCGTCTGAATAATCACGTCTTTCCCCTGCCGCATATATTGATAAAGAGAATACCACAGCTCCGGCGCTTTATTTTGGGGTTCCATAGAATTCATACACAGACTTATGCTTTCCGCTTCCATGGTAGCTTCTTCCCAGTCAGTTTTCTCAAATGCCTGCGGATACATCTGCTGTACATCCTCGTAATGGTCTCTTAAATACCCGACAGCAGCCTGCACCTTTTTGGAATTGCCGCTGCCCATAATTTCATGGCTGCAGGGCAAATCCCATATGGAATCAAAATATTTCCTTAATTGTATTAAAGAAGAATTTTCTTCCGGCTTTGCATGATATACCAGAATATCTCTGTCAATATTATACTTGTCCCTGTAATTGCCGAGAAATAAATCATTGGTATTCCTGCCGCCTAAAATATAAATCCTGTTATCCGCAATAAGGTATTTATCGTGCATACGGTAATTAATCTTCCACGGACTCATCAGATTGACGGGATTGTAAAATTTTGCCTCCACATTTGGGAGCGAAACCAGGGCCTTAAAATAACTGCTATTACTTAATTTCAGCATGCCGTTTATCCCATCAATAAACAGTCTTATATGTACGCCGCGGTCAGCTGCCCTTGCTAACGCAGACATCATATCAAGACCGCTGTTATCATTGCCAAAGTCAAAAGTCGATAAAATAATTTCATCTTCTGCCGCTTCAATAGTACGCAGCCGCCATATAAGCGCTTCTTCATTGTCATCAATACAAAGAATGCGTTCCTTTTTTGTCAAATCCTCTGCAGATAAATCTGCGGAAAAAGAAGCCTTGTATTCATTTCCCACCTTCTTCTGAAATAAAGGAGGCAGGAGACATCCAAGAAGTACAAAAATTAAAAAAAGAATAATTACCGTAAAAATGACTTTTCTAACTGACAGCTGTAATTTCATTTTTAAACCTTAAACCTGTATCCCACACCCCAAATTGTTTCGATATACTGGGGCTTGGCGGAATCAAATTCTATTTTCTCGCGAATTTTCTTGATGTGGACTGTTACCGTTGCGATATCTCCGATAGAATCCATGTCCCAAATTTCCCTGAACAGCTCCTCTTTGGTATACACGTGATTGGGATGCTCTGCCAGGAAAGTAAGCAAATCAAATTCTTTACCCGTAAAAGCCTTCTCCACACCGTCAACCGTAACTCTTCTGGCAGTTTTATCAATGCGTATTCCCCTGATTTCTATCACATCATTGTTCTTCTGATTGGAGCCTACCAGCCTGTCATACCTTGCCATATGGGCTTTTACCCTCGCTACCAGCTCACTGGGACTGAAAGGCTTAGTCATGTAATCGTCCGCTCCCAGTCCAAGACCTCTGATTTTATCTATATCATCCTTTTTAGCGGAAACCATTATAATGGGTATATTCTTTTCCTCTCTGATGTGCCTGCAGATTTCAAATCCATCCATACCGGGCAGCATCAAATCCAGCACTATCAAATCGAATTCCTCTGAAAGTGCAGCCTGAAGTCCCTCATCACCTGTATTTCTGATGCTTACTTCAAAACCGCTGAGTTCCAGATAATCCTTCTCCAAATCCGCAATAGCTTCTTCGTCTTCAATAATTAATATTTTACTCATTCCCTTTCCTCCTGTTTATCTCTAATCCTGCATCTCCTGATATTTTCTGATTACAAAATGCATGCAGGTTCCTTCTCCTTCTTTACTGGTTGCCCAGATGTAACCGCCATGATCTTCCACTATCTTTTTCACAATAGAAAGCCCTATGCCGCTGCCTCCCTGGGCTGAATTGCGGGAAGCATCCGTTCTGAAAAATCTTTCGAATATATTAGGAAGATCTCTTGCGGCAATGCCTTTTCCGTTGTCTTCTATCTCCACCCTGATGGAATCAATCTCATCCAGAATCCGGATATCAATTTCACCTTGCTGCTTATCCATATATTTTACACTGTTGCTGATGATATTATTTATCACACGCTTCAGCTGTTCCGGGTCTGCAATTATCACAGTATCCTGGGATACCAGATTGGAATAATTCAATTCAATATTCTTGGACTCCAAATCCAGTCCTACCTCTTCAATGCAGTCCCCGAAATATTCCGCCACGTTTATCCTGTGAAAATGATAGGGTATTCTGTTGGAATCGATTCCCGAATATACAGTCAGCTCGTTTATCAGCCTGTCCATATCATTTGCCTTATTATAAATGGTTTTTATGTACTTATCCATCTTTTCCGGCGTATCGGCAACACCGTCCATTATGCCTTCCACATATCCTTTAATTGCGGTAATGGGTGTCTTTAAATCATGGGAAATATTGCTTACAAGCTCTTTGTTCTGCTTCTCTGCCAGTATTTTTTCATCGGTGGATTCCTTAAGGCGAAGCCGCATATCTTCATAATTCCGGTACAGATCTCCGATTTCACCGTCATTTTTATCAGGAAGCATATATTCCAGATTGCCTTCCGCAATATTCTGCATGGCTATATTCAGCTGATTAATAGGTTCAAAAACACCTTTGCTAATCCACTTTGTCAAAAAGATACTGGTAATAATAAGTATCACCATAATGGAAATAGCCATATCCACAAATAATTCCCTGGAAACAATGGGATTTGCTTTTGTTATAACAAAAAAACTGCCCTCACTGCCGTCCATGAAGTAAAAATCCATCTGGCGGACAAACTTATTCATATCATCATAATAAATGCTTTGAGCCATTTCCGGGTTGATATTTTCTTCATCAAATTCCGGAAGCTTGTCAAAAATCTGGGCGGAAGCCAGCTGGTTTCCTGTATAATATAATTCATCATTCTTCCTGACAAGAATATAGGAAGACTTGCCTGATATTTTATCATTGATAGCTGACAGCACTCCTATGTCTTCCAAAAGAGACGGATTCTCATCCAGCTTACCCTTCACTTCATAAAAAATTTCATCGGACATGACCCTGGAAGCCTGGGTGGGGTCAATCAATACATTGTAATCGCTGTTCCTGAAACCATATTCTTCCTGCTGCCTGGACAAATATGTCCCAATGCCCAAAAATGCCGTTATTGCCAGTGCAAGCGGCAGTAAAATAATCGTTAAAAATGTTACCAAAAGCCTTGTTTTAAATTTCATAGTTTATACCAGTTTCAAAAAATTAATATCTTAATGGAAAGTATACCATATTATGTACAAAAAAAATTATAAAAGAAAAACATAATATCTAAAAAATTTATAAAGTATATTGACTTATTATTTTGTCTTGATATAATAATATCAGTAATTGTTACTACTTTTAGAAGAAAGGACTTGCTATGAATTTAAAGCACAGTAAGCAGCGGGATTCTATTAAAGAATTTCTGAAAGGCAGAAAAGACCATCCTACAGCGGCTGTTGTATATGAAAATGTCCGGAAGACCATTCCCAACATCAGTCTCGGCACTGTTTACCGAAACCTCACCCTGTTAGCGGACATTGGGGAAATATCAAGAATTCATGTAGGTGACGGTGTGGATCATTTTGATGCCGACATTTCACCCCATTACCACTTTATTTGCAGGGAATGCGGAAATGTTATGGATATGGATATGGACAAGATGGATCTGGAAAAAGCTGCCGGCAGAAATTTCTGCGGTGAGATAGAATACCATACCATTTGCTTTTACGGCAAGTGTGAAAAATGCTGTGAAGCTTCTATTCAGAAAAAACATAATGTTACATTATGTTAAAATAACAATTAAATAAATTTTATAAGAAAAGGAGATTAAGATCATGAAATTCGTATGTCAGGTTTGTGGTTATGTTTATGAAGGAGATGCAGCACCGGAAAAATGCCCCGTTTGTAATGCTCCCGCAGAAAAGTTTACAGCTCAGAGCGCTGATAAGACATGGGCAGCAGAGCATGTTGTAGGCGTAGCTCAGGGTGTATCTGAAGATATCCTTGAAGATTTAAGAGCAAACTTCAACGGAGAATGTACAGAAGTTGGTATGTACCTCGCTATGGCAAGAGTAGCTCACAGAGAAGGTTATCCTGAAATCGGTTTATATTGGGAAAAGGCTGCATGGGAAGAAGCAGAACATGCTGCTAAATTTGCAGAATTGTTAGGTGAAGTTGTAACAGATTCCACCAAGAAGAACCTTGAAATGAGAGTAGATGCTGAAAACGGCGCTACAGCAGGTAAGTTCGACCTCGCTAAAAGAGCTAAGGCTGCTAACCTTGATGCTATCCATGACACAGTTCATGAAATGGCCCGCGATGAAGCTAGACATGGTAAGGCTTTCGAGGGATTGCTTGCTAGATACTTTGGTTAATCAATAAAACCGCATAAAATAAGCATTTGCAGAGGGTAGGCGTAAAACCTATCCTCTTCTTTTTTTGCCTATTTTATGCGGTTTCCTACACCC
>JAGASK010000045.1 GCA_017621815.1 Lachnospiraceae bacterium
GCAGATATGCTTACAAGAATCCGTAATGCAAATACTGCAAAACACGATACAGTAGATGTTCCCTCTTCCAAAATGAAGCTGGCAATTGCAGATATTCTTGTAGAGGAAGGATACATTAAGAAATATGACCTGATTGATGAAGGAAACTTCAAGACCATCCGCATCAGCTTAAAGTATGGTGCAGACAGAAATGAAAAGATTATCACAGGTTTAAAGAGAATTTCAAAACCCGGTTTACGTATTTACGCAGGCAAGGATGAACTGCCTAAGGTACTTGGCGGTTTGGGAATTGCAATCATTTCCACAAACCAGGGTGTTGTAACTGATAAGAAGGCAAGAGAACTCCAGGTAGGCGGCGAGGTACTCGCTTACGTGTGGTAAAAACGTTGACCTTGCGGTCAAGTTTGGAAGAACCTCCGGTTCTTCCGGTTGCATGAAACAATGTAAATAATATAGGAGGTACGGGCATGTCACGTATAGGAAGAATGCCAATCGCGATTCCTGCAGGCGTTACTGTAGAAGTTGCAGAAAATAATAAAGTGACTGTAAAAGGTCCTAAAGGAACACTGGAAAGAGTGCTTCCCGCAGAAATGGAAATCAAGGTTGAAGGTGCAGAAGTAATTGTCAGCAGACCTAATGATTTAAAGAAAATGAAATCTTTACACGGTCTTACAAGAACACTGATTCACAATATGGTTGTCGGTGTTACAGAAGGCTTTGAAAAGAAGCTGGAAGTTAACGGTGTTGGTTACAGAGCAGCAAAATCCGGGAAAAAGTTAACCTTATCCTTAGGATATTCCCATCCGGTAGAGATGATTGACCCCGAAGGAATTGAAACAGTTCTTGAAGGACAGAACATCATCATTGTAAAAGGTATTGATAAAGAAAAAGTTGGCCAATTCGCAGCTGAAATCAGAGATAAGAGAAGACCTGAACCTTATAAGGGCAAGGGTATTAAGTATGCTGATGAAGTTATCAGACGTAAAGTTGGTAAGACTGGTAAGAAATAAGAGATAAGGAGAGTGTAAAAATGGTTAGTAAAGAATCAAGACAGAAAGTCCGTGTTAAGAAACACATGAAAATACGTAACCGTTTCAGCGGTACCGCTGAAAGACCTCGTTTAGCTGTGTTTAGAAGTAATAATCATATGTATGCTCAAATTATTGACGATACAGTTGGAAATACTTTAGTGGCAGCTTCTACAGTTGAAAAGGAAGTAAAAGCTGAACTGGAAAAAACCAATAACGTTGATGCAGCAGCATATTTAGGAACAGTGATTGCTAAAAGAGCAATTGAAAAAGGTATTGATACAGTAGTCTTTGACAGAGGCGGCTTTATATACCAGGGTAAAATCGAAGCATTAGCTGAGGCAGCCAGAGAAGCTGGCTTAAAATTCTAGGAAAGGAAGAAGTAATCATGAAGAATACAATCATAGATGTAAGCCAGTTAGAGTTAAGTGATAAGGTTGTAGCTATCAAGCGTGTAACCAAAACTGTAAAAGGCGGACGTAACATGAGATTTACTGCTCTTGTAGTAGTAGGTGATGGTAATGGTCATGTAGGCGCCGGACTTGGCAAGGCTGTAGAAATTCCCGAAGCAATTCGTAAAGGAAAAGAAGATGCAATGAAGCACATTGTAAACGTTGCACTTGATGAAAATAATTCCATTACACATGATTTTATCGGAAAATTCGGTTCTGCAAATGTTCTTTTAAAGAAGGCTCCCGAAGGTACAGGTATTATCGCAGGCGGTCCTGCCCGTGTAGTATGTGAACTTGCAGGTATCAAGAACATTCGTACCAAATCACTTGGTTCCAACAATAAGCAGAATGTTGTTCTTGCAACTATTGAAGGATTAAAGAATTTAAAGACTCCTGAAGAGGTTGCTAAGAACCGCGGCAAATCTGTAGAAGAAGTATTAGCATAGGAGGGAATTAAGGATGGCAGAACAGAAAATGTTAAAAATTACATTAGTAAAATCTCCTATCGGAGCAGTTCCCAAGCACAAAGCTACTGTTGAAGCAATGGGACTTAGAAAGTTGAATAAGACAATTGTACTGCCTGATAATGCAGCTACAAGGGGACAGATTCAGCAGATTAGACATTTAGTGAAAGTTGAAGAAGCATAATAAGAGAAGATAAGGAGGTGTTCAGCATGGAATTATCTAATTTAAGACCTGCGGAAGGTTCTACAAAGAGTGATAATTTTAGAAGAGGTCGTGGACACGGCTCAGGTAACGGCAAGACAGCAGGTAAAGGTCATAAAGGTCAGAAGGCTCGTTCTGGAGCACCCAGACCCGGCTTTGAAGGCGGTCAGATGCCTTTATACAGAAGAATTCCAAAGAGAGGCTTTACCTGCCCCAGTCATAAGGAAATCGTGGGTATTAATTTAAGTGTACTTGATAAATTTGAAGACGGAGCTGTTGTTGATATCGATGCTTTAATCGAAACAGGAATTGTCAAAAATCCTAAAGATGGCGTTAAGATCCTCGGAAACGGAGAAATTACCAAGAAGCTTACAGTAAAAGCAAATGCATTCAGTGCATCCGCAAAGGAAAAAATTGAAGCTGTTGGTGGAACTGCAGAGGTGATTTAATGTTAACAACCTTAAAAAACGCATTTAAAATCAAGGAATTAAGAAATAAGATATTATTTACATTTGCCATGTTAGTTGTGATCCGTTTAGGGTCACAGCTGCCTGTGCCAGGTGTAGACAGACATTATTTTTCTAACTGGTTTGCACAGCAGACAGGTGATGCGTTCAGTTTTTTTGATGCATTTACGGGCGGTTCATTTTTAAATATGTCCATTCTTGCATTAAATATCACGCCTTACATTACATCATCCATTATTATGCAGCTTCTGACTATTGCGATTCCAAAGCTGGAAGAAATGCAGAAAGAGGGAGAGGATGGAAGAAAGAAAATCGCTTCCATTACCCGTTATGTAACAGTTGGGCTTGCTTTAATTGAGTCAACAGCGATGGCTATCGCATTTGGCGGCAATGGACTTTTAGAAGATTATAATGCTTTAAATGTAATTACAGTTATTGCGGCTTTGACAGCAGGAAGTGCTTTCCTTATGTGGGTTGGCGAAAGAATTACAGAAAACGGTGTGGGCAACGGTATTTCCATTGTCCTTGTTATCAATATTATTTCAAGAATTCCTCAGGATATTGCACAGTTGTTTGAACAGTTTGTTTTCGGCAAAGCAATTGCAGTTGCGGTAGTTGCAGCAGTTGTTATACTTGCAATCATTGTAGGTATGGTTATTCTGGTTATTATTTTAAATGACGGAGTTCGTAAGATCCCTGTGCAATATGCAAAGAAAATGCAGGGAAGAAGAATGGTAGGAGGACAGACATCTTCTATTCCCCTTAAGGTGAATACAGCAGGTGTTATTCCGATTATTTTTGCATCATCCCTGATGCAGCTTCCTATTGTCATCTGCAGTTTCTTTAATTACAGCGGTACCGGAGTATGGGCACATATTTTAAGAGGATTGAATTCATCAAACTGGTGCAATCCTAAAGAGCCTGTTTACTCCATAGGACTTGTAGTGTATATAGTGCTTGTTATTTTCTTCGCATATTTTTATACATCTATTACCTTTAATCCGCTTGAGATTGCAGAGAATATGAAAAAGCAGGGCGGCTTTATTCCGGGCATCAGACCAGGTAAGCCTACCAGCGAGTATCTGACAAAAATTCTGAATTACATCATCTTTATCGGTGCTGTAGGACTGACAGTTGTTTGTGTAATACCTTATGTATTTAACGGCGTGTTTAATGCTTCAGTATCATTTGGTGGAACCAGCTTAATCATTATTGTGAGCGTTGTGCTTGAAACAATGAAGCAGATTGAATCTCAGATGCTGGTACGTAATTACAAAGGTTTTTTAAATGACTAGTATTTGTTAAAGATTAGAGGTTATGGGGAAGCCTGCAATGGCTTATTTCCCCTGGCCTCTATATTGCGTTAAGGAAAAATATTATAGGTAGGAGAATCATTATGAAAATTATTATGTTAGGTGCTCCCGGTGCCGGCAAAGGCACACAGGCTAAAATGATAGCAGAAAAATACAGCGTTCCCCATGTTTCCACAGGTGATATTTTCAGGGCAAATATTAAAAACGGAACAGAACTTGGCATGGAAGCGAAGAAATATATGGATCAGGGTCTTTTAGTACCTGATGAGTTAACAGTCAAAATTCTTCTTGACAGAGTGGCAAAGGATGACTGTAAGAACGGTTATGTTCTGGATGGCTTTCCAAGAACAATTCCTCAGGCAGAAGTTCTTGATAAGGCATTGACAGAGCTCGGCGACAAGATTGATTACGCCATTAATGTAGAAGTTCCTGATGAAAATATTATCAAAAGAATGGGCGGAAGACGTGCCTGCTTAAGCTGCGGTGCAACATATCATATAGAACATATTCCTCCCAGGACAGAAGGTATCTGTGATGTCTGCGGTAAGGAACTGGTGCTTCGTGATGATGATAAGCCGGAAACAGTAAAGAATCGTCTTGATGTATATCATAATCAGACCCAGCCGTTAATCGATTTTTACAGCGCTAAGGGAGTGCTTAAGACAGTTGACGGTACTGTGGATATGAAAGATGTATTTGCAGCTATTGTTGACATTCTCGGATAAACCTGTAATTTTGCATAAGGCGGCAGGCTTGAAGGAGATAAGAAAGGCAGGAAATATATGGCAGTATCAATTAAATCTGCAAGAGAGATAGAACTTATGCGGGAATCCTGCAGAATTCTTTCTGAAGTACATGCAAGGCTGGGAGAGGAAATCAGGCCGGGCATTTCAACCTGGGATATTGATGCTCTCGGAGAAAAACTGATAAGGAGCTATGGCTGTGAACCTAACTTCCTTAATTATAACGGTTACCCGGCATCCATCTGTGTTTCCGTTAATGATGAGGTGGTGCACGGCATTCCCAAAAAGGAGCATATTCTTCAGGAAGGAGATATTGTCAGTCTTGATGCGGGGTTGATTTATAAAGGATATCATTCCGATGCAGCCAGAACTTATCCTGTGGGAAGAGTTTCAGAGGAAGCCAGGGAGCTGATAGAAGTTACGAGGCAGAGCTTTTTTGAAGGCATTAAATATGCAAAAGCCGGTAATCATCTTTATGATATTTCCAATGCAATTGATGCATATGTCAGCAAATTCGGATACGGAATTGTTCGGGATCTAGTAGGACATGGAATCGGTACCCATCTGCATGAGGATCCTCAGATTCCTAATTTTAAGCAATGGCGCCGGGGAATTAAGCTTCAGCCCGGCATGACGCTTGCCATTGAACCGATGATAAATATGGGAAGCTGTTATGTGGAATGGCTGGATGATGACTGGACAGTAGTAACAGAAGACGGTTCGCTTTCGGCACATTATGAAAATACTGTGCTGATAACGGAAGGAGAACCTGAAATTCTTACTTTGCCGGACGGTGTAAAAGGATAATGAGGTGAAGATGAGAGGTATGCAATGACAGGAATGTTTGCAATTTCCAAGGCAGGACATGATAAAGGCCGGATGTATGTTATTCTTAAAGAAGACGGCGAATATGTTTATCTTGCTGACGGACGGATAAGAACAGTTGAAAATCCGAAGAAAAAGAAAAAGAAGCATATACAGCCGGTGAAAAGCGGTATAGATGAAGCGCTTGCAGCTAAGCTGAAGAGTGCGCAGACCATATATAATGAAGAAATCAAGTTTGCAATTAAAGTCAGAGCAAAATAAGGAGGTAGCAAATGTCAAAGGCTGATGTAATTGAAATTGAAGGAACAGTAGTAGAAAAACTTCCCAACACCATGTTTCAGGTGGAACTGGAAAATGGCCACAGAGTGCTTGCACATATCAGCGGTAAACTGAGACAGAATTTTATTCGTATTTTACCGGGTGACAAGGTAACGTTGGAATTGTCCCCCTATGATTTGTCAAAGGGAAGAATCATTTGGAGAGATAAATAAGTGCAATATCTTTGAAAAAAGTATTGCATTTGTTGATATGCCATGCTATAATGTAAAACGGTCTTTTTTGAAAGGAGGGTTTAACATGAAGGTTAGATCATCAGTAAAACCGATTTGCGAAAAGTGCAAAATCATCAAGAGAAAAGGACGTATCAGAGTAATCTGCGAAAATCCGAAACACAAACAGAGACAAGGATAATCCACTGCTGAATAAGCAGAAGGGTTCTTGTCCATTTATTATGAAAGCGGCTGCAGTATGACCGATAAAGCAGTCATACTGATTATTGTAATAAATTGTATCAAGGAGCCTTAGTGATTACTTGTTGATACCACAAGCAAATTCCTGAGAATTTGCTTGAGAAATTTCCAAAGGAAATTTCCGGCGGATTACAGGAGTTTACAGTGGAAAGATCGGAAACGTCCGGTTGGGCATAAGACCATGCCTCAATCAATTAGTATCAGGTATGCAATGCATACAAAGCAGGCACAGTTTATAAGAATTGTATCTGCGATTAAAGAAAATGGAGGAAACGTAAATGGCTCGTATTGCAGGTGTTGACTTACCGAGAGAAAAACGTGTAGAAATCGGCTTAACTTATGTTTATGGAATTGGCAGGGTAAGTGCTAATAAGATTCTTGAAAAAGCAAAGGTTAATCCCGATACCCGTGTCAGAGAACTGACTGATGATGAAGTAAAGAGAATCAGTGAAGTTATTGACGCTGAGTACATGGTTGAAGGTGATTTAAGAAGAGAAGTAGCTCTTAATATCAAGAGACTTCAGGAAATCGGATGCTACAGAGGAATCCGTCACAGAAAAGGACTCCCTGTTCGTGGTCAGAAGACAAAGACAAACGCAAGAACTAGAAAAGGTCCTAAGAGAACTGTTGCTAATAAGAAGAAATAAATTCAGCACAGTAAAGATGCACTTTAGCAGATATGGTAACATGCAGAATATCTGCACAGAAACAGAAAAATTATTTATTATTGAGAAAGTAGGTTAGTTTAAATGGCAGCTAAGAAAGTTACAAAAAAAGTGACAAAAAAACGTGTCAAGAAAAACGTTGAACGCGGACAGGCACATATCCAGTCTTCTTTTAACAATACAATCGTTACCTTAACAGATAACGAAGGTAATGCATTAAGCTGGGCAAGTGCAGGTGGTCTTGGTTTTAGAGGTTCAAGGAAATCTACTCCATATGCAGCACAGATGGCAGCTGAAACAGCTACTAAGGCAGCGCTGGTACATGGACTTAAGTATGTAGATGTTATGGTTAAGGGACCCGGTTCAGGACGTGAAGCAGCAATCCGTGCTCTTCAGGCTTGCGGACTTGAGGTTACAAGTATCAGAGACGTAACACCGGTACCTCATAACGGATGCCGCCCGCCTAAGCGCCGTCGTGTTTAATCCATGAGAAGATTTTCTCATGTTCAGATGATTATGAAATCATAATAGAAACCAAAAAGTTGGATGAAGGCGTTTTAACGCTGTAAACAATATCAGGAGGAAAATTAAAATGGCAGTAAACAGAGTTCCCGTGTTAAAAAGATGTAGATCTCTTGGTCTTGAACCCACATACCTGGGATATGATAAGAAATCTAACAGAACAAATGCCAGGGCTGGCAAAAAGGTAAGTGAGTATGGTCTTCAGTTAAGAGAAAAACAGAAAGCTAAATTCATTTACGGAGTTCTTGAAAAACCCTTCAGAAATTACTATGACAAAGCTGACAGAATGAAAGGTATGACTGGTGAAAACCTTATGGTTATGCTTGAAAGCAGACTGGACAGCGTAGTTTTCAGAATGGGATTTGCAAGAACCAGAAGAGAAGCAAGACAGATTGTTGACCATAAGCACATTTTAGTAAATGGCAAGCAGGTTAACATTCCTTCTTATTTAGTTAAGGCCGGCGATGTAATCGAAGTAAGAGAAAAATCAAAATCTTTACAGAGATACAAAGATATCCTTGAAGTAACCGGCGGCAGACTGGTTCCTGAATGGATGGATGTAGACCAGGAAGCATTAAAAGGAACTGTTAAGAACCTTCCTACAAGAGAAATGATAGACGTTCCCGTAAACGAGATGCTTATCGTCGAATTATATTCCAAATAATACCATGTGAAGAAACTCTAAGGCAGCAAAATACGCCGCCTAAGAGTTTCTATGTCACATGGAGGAGAATCGCAGGGCGGTTCTTCTGTCAATATTTCATTATGTTCGTAAAGGAGGGTATTTGCAGTGTTTGATTTTGAAAGACCAAATATTGAGGTGGCAGAAATCTCTGATGACAAGAAGTATGGCAGGTTCGTTGTAGAACCTCTTGAAAGAGGATATGGAATCACACTTGGTAATTCACTTAGAAGAATCATGCTTTCTTCACTTCCCGGCGCAGCAGTAAGCCAGGTTAAGATTGAAGGGGTACTTCATGAATTCAGTTCTATTGAAGGTGTTAAGGAAGATGTAACTGAAATTATCATGAATATCAAGAGTCTTGCAATCAGAAATAACAGCGATACGAATGAACCCAAGACAGCATACATTGAGTATGAAGGAGATGGTGTAGTTAAAGCTTCCGATATTCAGGCAGACCAGGATATTGAAATTTTAAATCCTGACATTACTATTGCAACCTTAAGCGGTAAGAATACTAAGCTTTACATGGAGCTTACAATTACCAAAGGCAGAGGATATGTAAGCGCTGATAAGAATAAGAGCGAAGATTTGCCAATCGGTGTCATTGCAGTAGATTCTATTTATACACCTGTTGAAAGAGTTAATGTAACCGTAGAAAACACCCGTGTTGGTCAGATTACAGACTTTGATAAGCTGACACTGGATGTTTATACAAACGGAACTTTAGTTCCCGATGAAGCGGTTAGCTTAGCTGCAAAAGTACTCAGCGAACATTTAAGCCTTTTCATTGATTTGTCCGAAAATGCCAAGACAGCAGAAGTTATGGTAGAGAAGGAAGAAGATGAAAAAGAAAAAGTATTGGAAATGAGCATCGACGAATTAGAGCTGTCAGTTCGTTCCTATAACTGCTTAAAGAGAGCTGGTATCAATACAGTTGAAGAGTTAACTAACAAGACTTCCGAAGATATGATGAAGGTTCGTAATTTAGGCCGTAAATCACTTGAAGAAGTTCTTGCTAAATTAAAAGAACTGGGACTGCAGTTAAATCCCAGTGAAGAATAATCAAGGCAATGAGTCAGCGCAGTAAAGCCAAAGTGTGTGTGCTGTGTTCTCATGAATGGAGTCTGCTATATGCAGACCGGTCACCTGCATTCGGTAAGTAAGCCCAAAGTGCGTAGCCGGATGTACCATAACGGGCAGGAATGCCACAATGAGAAAAAGAGTTATATACTCTTTTGGAAAGGAGCCTTAAATGGCAAAATACAGAAAACTCGGCAGAACATCTGACCAGAGAAAAGCATTACTTAGAAGTCAGGTAACAGCACTTATTCATAATGGAAAGATTGTTACCACACAGGCAAGAGCAAAAGAAGTTCAGAAAATCGTTGACGGACTGATCGCTCTTGGTGTAAAGGAAAAGGATAACTTTGAAACAGTAAAGGTTACCGCTAAAGTTGCAGTAAAGGACAAGGACGGTAAGAGAGTTAAAGAAGTAGTAGATGGTAAGAAAGTTACCAAATATGAAACTGTTGAAAAGGAAATCAAGAAAGACCTTCCTTCCAGAATGAATGCAAGAAGAAAGATGATTAAGGTTTTATATCCTGTAACAGAAGTTCCTTCTGCAGCAGCCGGAAAGAAGAAAGCTACTAAGGAAGTTGATCTGGTTTCTAAAATTTTTGATGAGTATGGTGTTAAATATGCAAACCGTAACGGCGGCTATACAAGAATCGTGAAGATTGGCCAGCGTAAGGGTGACGGAGCAATGGAAGTTGTTCTTGAGTTAGTTTAATAATCAAACTGTAAGCCTCACATGAATATGTGAGGCTTATTTGATGCTATTTTCATTCTTTGTATAGACAATTTCAACCAAAGTGATATAATATTTTTATTGTTAATTATACATAATATACAAGATGAGAGGGGAACGGAATATGAAGATACAATCTAAAATTTTGGCAGTGGCGTTATTCCCGGTGTTATGTCTGGGGATAGTTACAGTTTTAATCGGTAATGCACGGATTGATGAGGTGGTAACAGCGAGTATTGAGAACGGACTGCGTTCTGCTGCTGTTTCAGTGAATGATACACTCAGCTATGTAAGTGACGGCGAATTCCAACTGAAGGATGAGCAGTTATACAAAGGGGATTTTAATATCAGTGAAGCAGTTGAAATCGCGGATAATCTTAAGAAATCTTCCGATACTGATATTACTGTCTTTTTTGGGGATACAAGATACATGACCTCGATATTGGATGACCAGGGAAACCGGGTTGTAGGAACAAAGGCGGGGGAGCAGATTGTAGAAAAGGTTCTCAAAAACGGCCAGGAACATTTTGATACAGATATTGATGTGGCAGGACATGCTTATTTTGGCTATTATCTTCCTTTGCGTGAAAGAGGCACGGATAATATTGTTGGTATGGTCTTTGCGGGAATGCCGCAGGCTGATGCGAAAGCGCAGATAACAAGAATTATTTCGTTGATTGTGGGAATTACAGCTGCTCTTTTTATTCTATGTGCATTTACAACCTTTATTGTGGTACATAGGATAGTAAAAATATTACATATGGGCACGGAAGCTTTGGAGCAGGTAGCAAAAGGAAAGCTGAATGTAGAATTGAATGAAAATACTATGAAACGTAAGGATGAAATCGGAAATATCAGCCGGGCTATCATGCAGTTAAAGGCTGAGCTGATAGAAATTATTTCCGATATTAAAGAGCAGAGCAACGCTCTTAATGATTCTTCCGTTTATCTCAGTGAAAAGGCCGGAGCTGTTTCAGATCATGTTATGCAGGTGGAGCGTGCTGTTGAGGAAATTGCATTAGGAGCAGGAGGCCAGGCAGAAGAAACACAAAGTGCAACTGAAAATATTATTGTTATGGGCAATATGATAGAAGAAACATCAAATGATATTGATACAATGAATGAAAATGCCAAGCTCATTAAGCAGCTTGGACAGACTGCCGTTGATACTCTTCATGACCTGCAGCAGATTAATCAGAAAACAAAGGAATCTATCGATATTATTTATGAGCAAACCAATACTACCAATACATCGGCCCAGAAAATTAAAGAAGCTACGGCTCTTATTACGGATATAGCGGAAGAAACTAATCTTTTATCACTGAATGCGTCAATTGAAGCTGCAAGAGCCGGAGAACAGGGGCGTGGTTTTGCTGTGGTAGCAGCGCAGATTCAAAAGCTGGCAGAGCAGTCCAATGATTCAGCAAGGCAGATTGAGGAAATCATTAATTTGCTGCTGAGTGATTCCGAAAAAGCTGTTGGAACCATGGAAGAAGTAAAAGAAATCATGGCACGGCAAAATGAAAATGTGAAGAAAACAGATGAGCAGGTTAATCAGGTTCTGGGTCAGGTTGATCAGTCTATTGAAGCTATTAGCAGAGTAGCAGAAAAAACAACAAAAATAAATGAAACCAGAATAAATGTAACGGATACAGTACAGAATCTGACGGCAGTGGCGGAGGAAAATGCCGCAAGTACTCAGGAATCCGCAGCATCTGTTAACCAGGTGAGTGAAATTATTCAGGGAATAGCTGAAAATGCAAAGCATTTAAAAGATATTGCAGGACAAATGGACAAGAGCATGGAGTTATTTGAAATTTAAGTTCAGAAAGGGAAATTTTTATGGATGCAATATATCCGGCAATTAAGAATCTGTTGAAGTCTTTTGTAAACTTATTTGTTGCAGTGGTGGAATTATTTGCCGGTTTAATTAATGGTGTGGCTTCTCTTTTCCTGAAGTTGCGTCCGGAGAAATTTGTGCTTAAGGGTAAAAATGCAGGTGAAAAGCTGAAAATGGGCAAATTTGCAATATCAGGAAAAATAGCAGCAGATGAAGAGCTTGTTTGTAAAGTTCGTAATGAGCTGAAAGAAAAAATTACGGACAGAAATAAGTATATTCTGGCAAAAGCCGAGGTGGAAATATTTGAAAACAGCCGGATAAGAAGTGCTTTTGCAGGTCGCAGGAAGAAACTGACATATGCTGTTACCGGAATTCTGCTGGAGGAAGAATTCAGGGGGATGTTTCAGGATGGATTAAGTGAAAATGAAACAGGAAGTATTATGGAAGGCAGAATTGCGGAAAAGGAAGTAAATGCTCCGGAGTCCATAGTAAAGGAAGAACTGCCTGCAGAGAAAGCAAAGATTCAGTCTATTTGCGAAGTTGGCAAGGAGGCAATAAGCTGAAATATGATTCCTTTGCTACATCAATAAGCTGTAATATTTCAATTCCCGTAGTGACCCTCCGAGGTTAACTGCTTCCTTTTCACGAAGGCTACGTTTTTCAGACCAAAGATAGATAGCAGTTCACAATAATGTGACCATGACAGGGGCTGTTGCAAAAAGATGAATAATCATCTATTTTGCAACAGCCCCCTTTAACATTTTCTTTCAGAAATTATTTGTCTGACCAGATTGCGGTAAATATTTAAATCTTATAAAATTCACAAGGTATTTACATGTTGGCACAGTACCTCATTTATTGCTTTGACAACACATTTTAAAATGAAAATGACCTTAAAAAAGCATTGATGATGCAAATTGAAAAATTTTTGTAGAAGGTAAAATGAAACTCTAATAAAAGGTCAATTTGAAAATCAAAAGATTATACAAAGTATTACTTGATTCTAGGATACGGGTGTGGAATATCAGTAAGACCACATAAATAATCTAAACTGACATTGTAATATTCTGCAAGTTTGATGAGATGGCGAATAGGCATTTCATTGGCACCGCGTTCATATCGTGCATACATAGTTTGGGAAGTACCAAGATAATCTGCAATTTCTTGTTGAGTTTTGTCGGAATCTTCTCTTAAATTTCTGATTCGGATAATATAATTCATAAAAAGCCTCATGTATAATAAATATCTAAATACTTTAAAATGTATTATTTCGAAATGATGCTTAACTATGTATTTTATGTGTTGTAGTTTATCATAGTAAATAAATTTACTATTGGCTTTAGTAAATATTTTTACTAATATATAAAAGTATTAAAGAGATTGGAGGAAACAAAATGAATGGAAAAAAGATAAAACATATTTTAACAGTGGCATTAATCGTTTTACTGACATATGTGACAGCTTGCAACAATGCATCAGTAACAGACGATTCTCAAAGTGTTCAAAATGTTAATGAATCAGGAGAGGAAATACAGCGGGCTGAAGAAACGGCAGTTATAAATGAGGAGAAAAATAGTGTAGAAATGCCTTTAGAGAAGAAAAACGATAATACAGAACAAGATAAAATAGAGATATCAAATATAGAGGAAAAATATGAATATCTTCTATATGAAGAAGCCGGACAGAATATGCCTGCAGATATTATCGGTGGTTTTAATTTACCGGAAGGTTGGACAGAAATTTCTAAAAATTCGTTTGAATATAAGGAATATGACCCTAATATTAAGGATTTTAAATTAAAAGAAATCTTCGAAGACGGAGTATTTAAGAATGAGAATGAAGATACTTTTAGCATTTTTACAGATGCAGGAGGTATTAATAGGGTAGAGCTTTATGATGATGATGAAGGCATCTATTTAGAAAATGAAAGGAAAGCGACTCTATCAACGCCTTTTGGCAATGCGGATATTTTTTACTGGAAAATGGCAGTTATTCCTCAGACATATGATAATTACGAATACTGGCCAAATAATCAAAAATATGAAGCTGATGGAATTAGATATTTGTTAGATGAACGGGAATATGCCGTTATAACGGTAGGAGAATGTTCGCCCATTATAATATTATATGATAAGAAGGAGTTTGAAGGTGAATATACTGGTGAATTAGAAACTTTAATTCCATTATTGTTTGAAGCAAAATAGAGTATATGTCTTAGGAAAGGATAGGTAATATAGAAATTTACTCAACCACCTTCTGAAAATGCTGATAATCCTTGCAGGAATTCCAGTCACCGCCCCATGTGAAGCCGTGTTCTCTGAAGAGTTTATAGCATAAATCATTCTCGTCAATTTTATAAGGAAAGTTTTGGGAACGGTCAACGTATATTTCGCTTCCTTTGGGAGAAATATAGTCGTTGCCGTTTCCTGTTTTATCAAAGACAATGTATGGATTATAAAAAGGATTGATATCAATGGCACAGCCCAGAGCGTGTTTGCTTAAGGAATCGGTGCCGTCAACAACCCGGTAATTAAAGCAGGAAGTATTATTGTCTTCCATGGATGCGGCATCATCGCCGTTATATTCATCTATCAGACGTATTTTTTCAATCTGATATTCATTCAGATACAGTTCATGGAAAATTTCTATAAGGTCATCTGCAATTCCTTTGTTGCAAATCAGTTCTCCGGTCTGAACTTCTCCGTTAAAGTCATAGTAAAGAACATTCATATAGCGTAAATCATCATAGGAAATGACAGGCTCTTCTTCATCAGCAATCACATTCATAGCCTGGATTGATAATGCAGGTGCGATTGTTGAAGAAACGGGATAGGAAATACCTGTGATTTTAGCAATTACGGAATCCGTAAGGGGCTGATAAAAAAATCCGTCTTCATAATGAGTACTTTCTTCCGATTCTTCTGCAGTCGGTACCATGGGAGGGGCAACAGGCGTTGCATTGGGAACAGGTGAACTTGAAGGGGACTCAGCTTCAGAAGGTGATTCAGTTGCAGAAGGAAGTTCAGCTTCAGAAGGAACTTCTGTGGGTTTTTGAGTAGCGTATGCTATTTCAGGATTTTTTTCTGCATAATCCGAAAGCTTTTCAGAATTGGTTACAATTCTTGAAATTGCAGCGCATACTAATATCATTAATACTAAAAAACCTAAAGGTTTTATCCACTTGTCCATAATTATTTACTCCCTGGGATTTATTTATATAAAATAATACCTCTAAATTCCTTCTATTGCAAATAAAAGAGATATCTAGTAAAATAGGTGACAGGTCTGAATTGTAAACCTGTTTATGGTCTTGGGATAACGATTCAGCGGAAAGTAAGAGTTTGATTTAGTGTACGCAGCGGCGGAAAATGCAGATGGGAGTGCCTATGGCGATTATTGAAACAAAAGACCTGGTCTTTGAATATATAAGAAGAGATGAAGAAGGAAATGTGGAAGGTATTACCCGGGCGGTGGATGATGTGTCACTTTCTGTGAAACAGGGGGATTTTGTGGCTGTTTTAGGGCACAATGGTTCCGGCAAATCCACCCTTGCCAAGCATATCAACGCAATTCTTTATCCTACGGAAGGCACGGTATGGGTAGACGGGATGAATACCTCGGATGAGGATAAGCTGTGGGATATCAGACAGGAAGCAGGAATGGTGTTTCAAAATCCCGATAATCAGATTATCGGACAGGTGGTGGAAGAAGACGTGGGATTCGGCCCGGAGAATCTGGGTGTACCTACAAAGGAGATATGGGAGAGAGTAGAGGAAAGTCTGAAGGCGGTGGGAATGTATGAATTCAGAAAGCATTCTCCCAATAAGCTTTCAGGAGGGCAGAAGCAGAGAGTTTCCATTGCCGGGGTTATTGCAATGCATCCCAAATGCATTGTGCTTGACGAGCCTACTGCAATGCTTGACCCCAATGGACGGAAAGAGGTAATAAGAGCCGTCAGGGCATTAAATGATGTGGAAGGGATTACAATTATTCTGATTACACATTATATGGAAGAAATTATTCATGCCAATAAGGTTTTCGTTATGGACAGCGGTAAGGTAGTTATGGAAGGTACTCCAAGAGAAATTTTCAGTCAGGTGGAAAAGCTTAAGAGCCTCAGACTTGATGTACCTCAGGTCACGCTTCTGGCTCATGAATTAAGAAAAAGCGGTCTGGATGTACCGGAAGGAATTCTGACAACCGATGAGCTTATTAAGGCTCTTGGACTGTAGGAGGATACAGGGATGTCAATTGTTTTGGAACATGTTAATCACATATATGAGTCCGGCACTGCAATGGAATTTCCGGCGCTTACAGATATTAATCTTGTCATTCCGGACGGGCAGTTTATAGGTTTGATTGGTCATACCGGTTCAGGAAAATCCACTTTGGTACAGCATTTAAACGGTCTGCTTAAACCTACCGGCGGTAAAATTTATTATAATGGTTCAGATATTAATGCGGATGGCTATAATAAGAAGGAACTGCGCAGTAAAGTGGGACTTGTTTTTCAGTATCCGGAGCATCAGTTGTTTGAAATTGATGTTTTTACGGACGTGTGTTTCGGACCCAGGAACCTGGGACTTGATAAAAAAGAGGTGGAACTTCGGGCATATGCAGCCTTGAAGCAGGTGGGGCTTTCGGACGAGTATTTTTACCAGTCGCCTTTTGATTTGTCGGGAGGACAGAAAAGAAGAGTGGCAATCGCAGGTGTGCTTGCCATGAAGCCGGAGGTTTTGATATTAGATGAGCCTACGGCGGGTCTTGACCCTAAGGGCCGGGACGAAATTCTGGATCAGATAGCGAAACTCAGGGAAGAAACCGGCATGACGGTTATTCTGGTTTCACACAGTATGGAAGATGTGGCAAAGTATGTGGACAGAATCATTGTAATGAATAAAAGCCGGGTGCTTTATGATGATGAACCGAAGAAAGTCTTCAGTCATTATAAAGAGCTTGAGGCAGTGGGGCTGGCAGCACCCCAGATTACTTATATTATGCAGGCTTTAAAAGAAAAAGGACTTCCGGTAGATACGGAAATTACAAGTGTGGCAGAGGCCAGGACAGCGATTTTGAATGCCTTGGCAGATAAAAGCAGAAGCAGATAGCGTTATTGCAATCAGATAGAGGACAGTTATGATAAGAGATATTACATTAGGACAATATTATCAGACAGATTCAGTGATTCACCGGCTGGACCCAAGGGTAAAGCTTGTGACTACACTGGCATTTATTATTTCTCTTTTTATTGTGGACAATGCAGCAGGTTACATCATTGCAGGACTGTTTTTGGCAGTAGTGATTAAGCTTTCCAATGTTCCGGTTAAGTTTATGATGCGGGGAATGAAATCAATTGCGTTTTTACTTGTGATTGCAGTGGTATTCAACTTGTTTCTGACCCAGGGAGAGGTAGTTTTTTCCATATGGAAGCTGCAAATTACAAAAGAAGGAATCAGGCTGGCAATTATGATGGCAGTAAGGCTTGTATTTCTGATTATGGGTTCTTCGGTTATGACGCTGACAACAACGCCGAATAACCTGACAGACGGTTTGGAAAAAATTTTAAATCCTCTGAAAGCAATTAAAGTGCCGGTGCATGAAATTTCCATGATGATGTCTATTGCGCTCAGGTTTATTCCCATTCTTTTGGAAGAAACAGATAAAATTATGAAGGCCCAGATAGCCAGGGGAGCCGATTTTGAAAGCGGTAATCTGCTGAAGAAAGTCAAAAGCATGGTGCCTTTGCTTGTACCGCTTTTTATTTCCGCCTTTCGCCGTGCCAACGACCTTGCTACGGCTATGGAAGCAAGATGCTACAGGGGCGGTGAGCACCGTACAAAAATGAAGCCTTTAATTTACAGCAAAAGGGATTTCATGGCTTATGGCACGGTGTGCGTTTATCTGGCTTTGTGTGTCGGGATAGGCAGAATGTTATTTTAAATATTTATAAATGAAACAGGAAAATGGGATGAAACGGATTAAGTTAGTGGTGGCATATGATGGAACTGCTTATAATGGATGGCAGTTTCAGCCGGGGGTAAGAACCATCGAGGGAGAACTGAACAGATGCCTTTCGGAACTGCTCTCCGAGGATATTCAGGTAATCGGGGCAAGCCGCACGGATTCAGGAGTGCATGCGCTTTGTAATATAGCGGTGTTTGATACAGATACACGGATTCCGGGAGAGAAAATTTCTTATGCCCTGAATCAGAGACTGCCGGAGGACATACGAATCAGGGAATCCTGTGAAACTGCGGCAGATTTTCATCCGAGGCATTGCAGCAGCCGGAAAACATATGAATACAGGATTTTAAATGCAGCGTTTCCGGTTCCCACAAGAAGGCTTTATACCCATTTTACTTATGTACCTCTTGATGTGGAACTGATGAAAGAGGGAGCTTCCTATTTAATAGGCGAGCATGATTTCAAAAGTTTCTGCTCGGCGGCAGCTGTAGTGGAGACCACAGTCCGGACCATCCTGGATATTCAGGTTGAAAAAGAGGATAGTGAAATCAGTATTAAGGTCTGCGGCAGCGGATTCCTTTATAATATGGTAAGAATTATTGCAGGAACTTTGCTCGAAATAGGACGGGGAAGCTATCCGCCGGAGCATATGAAGGATATCCTTGAGGCAAAGGACAGACAGGCAGCAGGGCCTACTGCACCTGCATGCGGGCTGACGCTGATTAAGTATGAGTTTTTTTAAAAAATGTTATTGACACACGTGGATGCGTATAATATAATATTTCAGTGCGAAAAGTTTAATAATGCCGGGTGAAATCTCCTTAGCCGGGCGTTATAAATAGAGTACCTGAGTATATTTGGAAATCTGACGGCGGCCCGGACATCCGCACTGAGGATGGAAAAATATCAAGAGGAAATTGTGTGCTTTGCACATGGACAAATTTAACGGAGGTAATACAATGAAAACATTTATGGCTAGTCCTGCTACAATCGAAAGAAAATGGTATGTAGTAGACGCTACAAATATGACACTTGGACGTTTGGCTTCAGAAGTTGCTAAGGTTTTAAGAGGTAAAAATAAAGCAATCTTTACTCCCCATATTGATACCGGCGATTATGTAATCGTCATCAATGCTGAGAAGGTTAAAGTAACAGGCAGAAAATTAGACCAGAAGATTTATTATCATCACTCAGATTATGTAGGAGGCATGAAGGAAACTACATTAAGAGAGATGTTGGCAAAGAAACCTGAGAAGGTTATCGAGCTTGCTGTTAAAGGCATGCTTCCCAAAGGACCTTTAGGAAGACAGATGTATACAAAGCTTCACGTATATGCAGGTCCTGAGCATCAGCATGCAGCTCAGAAACCCGAAGTATTAACATTTTAATCAAGGGACTGAAAGGAGAAAATAAAGATGGCTAAAGCAGCAAAATGCTACGGAACAGGTAGAAGAAAAAAATCAATTGCCAGAGTATATTTAGTACCTGGTAAAGGAAATATTACAATTAATAAAAGAGACATTGACGATTATTTTGGATTAGAGACCTTAAAGGTTATCGTTCGTCAGCCTTTAAATGCAACTGAAACAGTTGACAAGTTCGATGTTATTGTAAATGTACACGGCGGCGGATATACAGGCCAGGCAGGCGCTATCAGACATGGTATTGCAAGAGCATTACTTCAGGCTGATGCAGATTTCAGACCTGTACTTAAGAAAGCAGGCTACTTAACAAGAGACCCTCGTATGAAGGAAAGAAAGAAATACGGTCTCAAAGCAGCGAGAAGAGCACCTCAGTTCTCCAAGAGATAATTCAAGCGAACAAACAGAAAAGACACAAACCCAGGAAAAGCCTATATTTCCTGGGTTTTCTTTATGTCCGCGATTTTGTGGGACACCTCAAAAAAGGGTAAAAAATCGTCGGTAACTTACACATAACTTACACGTAACTTACAAACGGAAAAATAAAAAGCTTGTGTCTTATGTAAGACTTTGCTACAATAAGAAAAACGGGAAAGAAGGGCGAAGAATGGATAGGACAGCTTATAAAAATCAGCATTGTAGGGAACATTACGACAGGATTTACTTAACAATCCCGAAAGGAGAAAAGGAAAGAGTAAGGGCGGCGGCTTCTGCCCTGGGTATGTCTGTTAACGAATATCTGTACGCCCTGGTATGCGACGACCTGGCAGCGGGGGAAAGCCGATTAGGAAAGAAGAAACAGGGCTTTAACGAAGAACAGCGGCGAATGTTGGAAAAATGGCAAGTGCCTAGAAAATATTATGATATGATAGAGGATTTATCCTACACGAAGGATGAAGGGTACTTTATTTACTTAAAAGCTGGGTTTATAAACGACGTAACAGGCAGTAGGAATATACATTGTGAAAAAACGTCGGAAGTAAGAAAAATTATAGGAAAGACACATAAAAGATAAGGCGGGATATGTACCCGCCTTAAATTATATTTTGTTGATTGCGTCTAAAAGTTCTTCTATCTCAAAGTGAGTATATACCGTTTCCGTTACGCCTTGCCCTTTATGCCCTACTATCTTCTTTATGACCTTATCGGACACGCCAGAGACAGTTAACATACTTACGCAAGTATGGCGGGTATCGTGCGGGCGGTGCGACATTCCTACAGCTTCCATAAGCGGCGACCAATAACTATCGTAATAATTTCTATACTTGAAGTGTTCGCCTTCCGGGGTACTTAAGAGATATTCGCAGTCGTTGAGATTGTACCAGTATTCAAAGAAAGCGTATATTTTTTCTGCTATAGGTACGGTACGGATTCCGGCAGCAGTCTTAGCTTCCACAATTTTAAAACAGCGTCCTTCTAAGTCTACGTTTTCTTTCTTCAAGTCCAGCAGTTCACTTATTCTACAGCCGGAATATATCAGCATAAGGACGACAGTATAATATATATTCGTGTCCTTAACCTTCCATATACGGCTAACTTCCGTCTTACTGAATGGCTTACGGTTGTATGCGTTCGGATTCCCGGCACTTTTGATATTCACATATTCTACTAAGTTTCTTTCCTTCGGTATTATCTCATGTATCACAGCGTATTTATACATAAGTCCTAAGAGTACCTTAAGCTTCCTTAGTGTCGGGTAGTTCTTCCCGGATTCATCAACGACCATTTGTAAATGATCTAACTTTACGTCTACAAAACGCATTTTTGCTATTTTATCACAGAGTAGCCAGGCGGCTTTATATCCTTTTACATTGGAATCGCTGACCGTCGGGAAGTGTTCGCTACTCCAGCGTTCGTATACGTCTTCAAAAGTAGCCTTCGCCGCGTTCACGTCGTAAGGGTTAGCGTTAAATTCGGCAAGGGCGGTTAGCGCTTCCTTCCTGGTAGGGTAATAACCGACGATCGTAAAAAGCTGCTTCGCTTTTCCTGTTTCCGGGTTGATCTCCCAGCCCTTCGTTTTCTTTGCTACGTATGGGTTACGGCGGTTGCCGGGCTGCTTATACACAGTCCCGAAGCCGTTAGGTAATTTCATAAAATGCACCTTCCTTAAAAAAGGGTACAAAAAATAAGCCCCTTTATAAATTGCTGGGCTTATGGTATAATCTTATATGCGTGTAGATTACTTATAAGCCCTTGTTTATAGGTATCGCGTGAGCCGTTCCAGGTGGCAGCCTGGGGCGGCTTTTTTAATGCCTTTTTACTGGTGGCAGCCAGCAAAATAAGGCTTGTAATATGAATTTAGTAACATTGTTCTATCACGCGGAAAGGTGGTAGAACATGGTAAAAGTGAATTTATGGGAAGTGCGAAACGCTAAAGGCTTGAAATTAGAAGCCGTAGCAGCTATGACAGGTGTTAGCAAATCCACACTTAACAACATTGAAAACGGTAAGACTTCGCCTACGCTGGCTAACCTGGAAAAGATAGCCAAAGGCTTAGGCTGCCGTATCAACGACCTGTACGAATCAGAATATAAGTAGTATACCATAACCGAACTTTTGAAGCCCTGGCAGTAAAAATATTTCCAGGATTTTGGAAATGTTTTTAAGATTTAAGACAAGCCGGGCAAAATCTTTTATAATGGGTAGCAGCCAAAAGGAAGGGGGCTTAACTATAAATGCGTGAGAAGCTACACAACCTTATAGACGCTATCCAGGAAGAAAGATTATTAAGGAAAATATACTTTTATATCCTGGGATTGTTGGGTAGGCGTTAACAGCGTCTACCCTTCTTTCATTTCTGAAATGATTTTCTTAAGTACGTTCCATTCATCTTCTGAAAGCTTGCAAAGAGCCTTAAGCAGATTCTTTTTAAATTTATCTTCCCCGCCGGAAATACGACCAATGTATAAATCTAATTCTTCGTCTTCGGACATAGGGTTAAACATATCGCCGTTACCAGTTCTAAGCCAGTCTTCGTTAGCGTTAAATTTCAAAGCAGAAATACTTATAACACGTTCCGAAACTTCCTTCCTTCCGTTTTCTATATCTGATAAATGACCTTGTGAAATAGAAAGCGAAGCGGCAAAATCGCCTTGTTTTAAACCTAATGCTTTTCGCAATTCTTTTAATCGTTCGTTCACTTTAGAACCCCCTTTCTATGAAGTAATTTTACTATAGCACATTAAATATCGCAAAGCAACAAAAATATTTATAAAAAGTGTTGACAGGCGTAGCAAAGCGATATATAATTATCGCATAGCAACAGAAAAGCCGCCGTACCCCTAATACGACGACTTTCCAGGCTATCTTTAGTAACTGTGATTATAGCTTTTCTAATTGGTTTTGTAGTTCATTAGCAAACTCGACAACGGCTTTATAAGCCGGGTCGTCAAATTCGGGGCGAACGACTTCCAAAGTAGAAGTAATTGCTATAATCAGTTCTTCTTTAGTGATTGGGCTGGTGTCACTCACAATGCACACCCCCTTTCACTTGAAGGATTAGCAACTAAAAATTGCTTAACAGCATTATACACCGAAGACGAAAGGAAGGTAAAGAAAATGAGCGAAGAAGCCTTAGAAACATGGAAAAAAGTAGTAGAGAAGGGCGCAGAAAAAATTAAGAGATTTACGGAAGCTTCTGTTAACGACGCGCCGGAAGGATTCAAAAAGCTTCATAGCGAATATGTAGCCTATTTAAAGAAAATTGCAGAGGTTACAAAGATAAGCGAAGAAGCTTTAGACGAATGTTTTTTTAACAGATACATGGAAAGTAGAATTTAGAAGGGGTGGAAGATGAAGAAGGAAAGACTTAAAAAGCTTGTTAATGCGAATTTCAAGCCTGGAAGTTTAGTAGTAAAGATTAACTACAGCAAAAGAAAATAGCACTACAAATTATAAAAACCCAGGGCGGCAGCAGTCGCCCGGTAAGCGTTGTTAGCTTAATGGATAGAGCAACCGCCCCCGAAGCGGTAGGCTGCTGGTTCGATTCCGGCACAACGCATTAAGGGCAAGGGTGGCAACCTTGCAGCGGGTACAGCAAGCGAATAGCTGTACTTGTATACTGTGAAAAAAATAGCGGCGGGCATACCAGCTATAGAGTATGCGGACGGTTAACAGGTTTTTAAGCAGCTTTTTTAATGTGAAAAAGCGCCTACACAGTAAAAATAAGCCGGAATAGGAGTAAGCAGAGTATGAGAACGGTGCAACAACGCGCGCCCCCTAGTAGCTGCTATTCGTAATGCAGCCTACTAAGGTAGCCAGTCCTAAGCCTGGGAAAATGCAGAAGGCGAAAATACATACGAAAGGCGGGATAAGTTGAGGGATAACAACATAAAGCCAGCGGAAGCGGCGGATATTTTAGGAGTATCGCCGCAATTTGTCCGCGTGGCTATGCAGCAAGGGAAGCTAAATATAGGAATCGCTATACAGCTTCCGGGTTCGTCTACCTGGGCGTATCAGATAAGCGCGAAGCTTTTAGGGGAATACACCGGGAAGGACATTGAAAAAGAAATAGCAGAAATACGAAGCAAAAGATAAAAAGATTGTGGCAGCAGTCTTATAAGCCCTTGTTTATAGGTATTAAAGGTAGCGTGTAAATATTTGATGTTAGGCAGAAAGAGAGGAACAACAAACGAAAACAATTTTGATTTTGGTAGCAGCGGCAGCAGTTGGAATAGCTGTAATAGCAGCGGGCGGGGCAGCCCTAATAGCCGCTGCTATAAACCAGGCTTACCGGGAAGGACAGTAAAACGGAAGCCGCTAGAGATAATGAACGAAAGACGATAATTAAGGAATTTTACCAAATATACAGGCGGTTACAGAAACGGTATAGCTTGCGTATGCACAGCTGCTTTAGCATATACGACGACGGACTTATAGAAATATACGAATACAAAGGCGACACCAGGACGCGCGCTATATGCAAGATAAAGGAAGAAGACGAAGTAGAGTGTTACAAGAAAGCTATACAGGAACTTAAAAACTTTGAAGGACAGGAGTAGTTAAAAATGAAAAGATTTGTAGTAGAAGTAGAGGTATTAGGAAAAAGACAAACCCGGTTAGTTCCGGCGAAAGATGAACATACAGCCCGTAGGAATTGTACTACGGCAGAATCTAAGGTTATTTCCTGTGTACCTTATACCGGGCAGAAGCTTAATTTAAGCAGCCAGGAAGAAATAGCCCAGGAACGATTATTTAGGGGCTGCCTGGCAGCAAATAGAAGAAGGAAGGGGGCTGGAACATGGCAGCAGCGACAGTAGCGGAAAGTATCGAACGTAAGAAGGCAAGAGCCGAAGAAGCTAACGTACTTATCGAAGGCTTAGACGAAGTAACACAAAAGGCGGTTTATATCGCTACCAAAATGTTTTTAGCGCAGAGAGATACAGAAGAAGGGAAGGTAGCGAAGAAGTGACATTAAAGAGAATCGCAAGCAAAAGCAATAAGAAGGCGCGTAATTGCCTTAAGTGCAACAGACGCTTAACAAATTTGAAGGATAACGTAGTAAATACCTGTGAAGGGTGCGGGCAGCAGCACTTAGTAGACTTCTACACGAATAATACAATAGTGCTTACAGTAGCAGAGCGCCCCGAACTTAGACGAAGACCGGGCGAACCGAAAGCAGCAGACCCGGAACCCGAACAGAACCAGGAAGCTTTTAAAGAAGCCCTGGAAGCATTTAGAAAGAAGTGGAAGGGAGTATAGCAGATGTTTTTAAAGATTTTCTTAGGAATTATCGTAGTTTTAGCGCTGCTGGCGTGTATCGGTGCGAATGAAAAGCATAATAAGCGCCTGGCAGCAGTCGTAGCGATTGCGGCACTTATTTTATTTACTGTAGTCATGCTGAACGATACCGGGAAGGCAGAAAAAGAGGTAACGGCAGTAGCGCCGGAAAGTGGAACGATTGAAGTAGAACAATACGCCTGGGGAACGATTACGGTAACAGATGAAACAGGCGTAACCAGGGAATACCAGGGCTGTATTAACATTTCCGGCACTTATCCGCATGAAACCTACGAATATATGGGGCTTTGCGTAAGAATGGACGCAGCTATAGAAATAGGGGAATGGTCGCCCGGAATGTATAAGCTTTATTACGAAGACGAAGAAGCGTACTGGAAGGTAAAGGAAGCCCAGGAAGAAACGAGTAAAGGAGAATAACAGACAATGAATAATTTTATTTTATTGTACGGCGAAGCCCTAGATTATCCGCAACAGGTTAGCGTAGATAAGAAGGGTAAGGCGTACTACAAATTTAACGCAGCAGTAGAAAGGGAAAGCGGTATTATTGATATTTTACCGATTGTAGTAGAAGAAGATACGGAAGCTTACGAAGCCCTGGCGGATATTGACGAAAAAGGGGAAATCGTAGGCGCGCAGCTTCTTATTACCGGGGAAGTCCGCACACGAAACATTAAGGACAAGTTAGACGTATCGGTAAGAGCGCTTACGCTTAAGGAAGACGACGATTACAAGGGCGTAACGAACCAGGTAGTAATTACCGGGCATTTATGCAAGGAAGTACCGATTAGAACAACACCGCGCGGAATCCTTATAGCCGACCTGGTATTAGCAGTAAACAGGGAAGACGGAAGCCACGTTAGCGACTACATACCTTCTATCATGTGGAACGGTACAGCAACCAGGGCAAAAGACAAATTGCGCGTAGGGGATTGTATCGAAGCTGTAGGGCGCTTACAGAGCCGCGAATATATCAAAGACTTAGGGGACGGGGAAAAAGAGCCTAGAACGTGCTACGAACTGTCCGTAAACAAATACGACTTACTTAAGACAAACGAAGTAGCGACATAGCAGCCGCTACGGAATACTTACACCCGACGACAGCCAAAAAGGACAAAAAGTTAGCCGCTAGATTATCGGGAAATAACCTAGCGGCTTTGCCGTACATTGATGTACTTACTCACAAAAATAGTATATCAAAATGTACGGCGGAAGTCAACGAAAAGTGCTTATTTTTCAAGGGTTTTCCGCCCTTTTTATGGCTTGATAAAAGTATTAACTATAGGGTGGTAGTATATGCCGTACATAATCGAAGTAGTAAGGGCTGGAAGTACTGTAGAAGTATCGAAGTATTATAGCAGCAGATTTAACAAAAGAGGAATAGGAAGGGGGGAGCGTAAGAGTTTAACCACAAAGGAACAAAGAGAAGTAAACAAAAGAGCAGCAGAGAAGAAGCTAAGAAGACTGATTAACGAGAACTTCCAGGAAGGGGACACACACTTAGTATTAGATTATAAGCTTAGTGAACGTCCAACAGGGCGGGAAGGTATGAGAGCAGACGCGGACGACTTCTTAAAGGAAATGCGGAAGCTGTATAAGTCCCTGGGGCTGGAATTTAAGTACATACACGTTATGGAAATTGGCAAGAAGGGCGCGTTACATCATCACTTAGTTATAAATACACCCGACGAAGTAAGCCAGCGGGCAATAACGAAAGCTTGGAAGGGAAGGGGACGTACACACTTTAACCCCCTGGACGATACCGGGCAATATGCGAAGCTGGCAGCGTACCTAATCAAGCAAAGCGACGGAATGTTAAAAGACCCGGACGCTTTACAGGGGAAACGCTGGAATAGTTCTAAGAACCTAAGAAAGCCGACGGTTATAAGGAAAGAGCCTATAAAGGATAAAGGCTGGTATAACAGAATAGCCCGGCTGCCTAAGAAGCTGGAAAAATCCTACTACTTAGACGGCGACAGCGTAAGGGAAGGAATACACGAAAAGACGGGCTACACGTTCTTTACTTATACGTTCGTTAAAATCAATCAAACGTGGAAGGAAACAGAATTAGAATGGGAAAAACTTTAGGAATCGACAGGGACACAGCAAGACGCATTAAGCGCATGAGTACAAAGGAATTAGACGGCTACTTAACCAGGGTAACAGACAAAAGCTATAACAATGGCTACGAAGAAGGCTTAGTTAATGGTATCGCATTAGCGGGACAGGCATTAGACGCAGTATTAAAGCAGCGTGTAGAATCCGGCGTATTTACCCAGGCAGCAGCGGACGAAATCACAAAGGAAGTAGGTAAGTATATCGCGGAAGCACCGGGAAAGGCAAAAGAACAGATTAAGGCGGAAGCGGCAGCCCAGGAAGAAGAAAATAAAGGCGCGTGGGATAAGTGCGAAAGTTGTATTTATTACGGTACGGCAGCAGACGCGCCGGAAACAGTAGAGCCGGAATGTATGTGGCAGCCAAACGAAGAAAACGGCTACGAATTACCATGTATTAAAGCAGATGAAGCGGCAGCAGTCCAGGAAGGACAGGTAGCAGACAATGAATAGGACATTACTTATAGTCCTGGCAGTATTCTTAAGCGGCTTCCTGGTATGCCTGGTTATTACAGTACCGTTAATAGCCTGGGCGCTTCGTGAGGATAACAGGGAAAACGGTATTATACCAGCGAAAACGACAGTAAAGGACATAGGCGCTATTTTGGTAGTAGCAATCGCTTTAAGCCTTGCCTGGGTGCTTATGCTTCCGCTGTATGGACTTATGTTACTGGAAAAGATAGCGGGAAAGGACGGTAAAGACGCATGAGTAGTACTAATGTAGTGTGCGGCGTGAAGGCTTGCAGATATTACAGTACAGGCGGTTGTACGAAGAAGGCGGTAGTATTGAACTTAGCGGGACAATGCTTAAGCCTGGAAGAATTGACAGCAGCAGAAAGGGCGGCAGCAGAAGCAGCCCAGGAAGCAGCGGAAGGGGCGTTAATGTATGGAGCGTAAGGAAACAGAAGCCCAGGCACAAGCCGCCGTTTTTGATTGGGCGCGCTGGCAGCAGTCGAAGCACCCGGCGTTAAAGTCCATGTATCACGCAGCCAACGAAGGAAAGCGCAGCCGGACAGCCGGGGCGAATCTGAAACGCCAGGGAATGAAGCCAGGCGTTAGCGATATTTGCTTACCGTATGCAGCGGGCGGCTTTAATAACCTGTATATCGAATTGAAGGTAGGCAGCAATAAGGCGACAGAAGAACAGTTAACCTTTATAGACACAATTAACGAAATCGGCGGAAGGGCGGTTATTGTGTACGGTTCGGACGCAGCTATAGAAGTGATTACGGCTTACCTGGAAGGAAATATAGGCAGCCTGGATATTAAAAGCGATACATACCCGGCAGAAAAGGCAAAGCTTACGGACAAAGTAAACGAAAAGCGGTTTATAGGTTTTTGCGGGACGGATTGTAGGACTTGCGATAATATGGGCTGCTTAGGAAGAAAGAATTAACGAAAGACAAAATACCTACTAAGGAATGGCAAAGCAAGGAAAATGTATCACACGTAACAGGAAACGAAGCACCAGCGGCAGAGCCTTTTAAGACTGCTGCCGCAGAAAGGACGGTTTAGGAAAAATGAAAGAATGGTTAAGAAGGTTTTTAGAATGGTGTAAGAAAATGTTACTTTTAGACCTGGAAGGCGAAGAAGTAGCAGTACATTGTATCAAATGCAGCCCGGAATTATACGAAGATGTAACAGAAGGCTTCCCGACGTTCGTAATAACAAAGAATGATAAAGGCTACAGCCCAGGGGACTACCTGGTATTAAAGGAATATGACGCGGAATTAGAAGCGCTGACCGGGCGGACGGTTAGGACAAGTATTATGTGTATCGAAGAAGAAAACGAAGGGCTTAAGCCTGGGTATTGCGTTTTAGGCATAGAAGAAGATTGAGGAAAGGACGGTAGGAAGATATGAGAACGGCAGCAGTAGTAAACTTAAAAGGCGGCGTAGGGAAAAGCACAACAGCTATTAACCTGGCTTTAATCATGGTAAAGGTATTTAAAAAGCGTGTATTGCTGGTAGATAATGATATACAGGCAAACGTAAGCAAATTCTTTAGCGTACATAGTTACGAATATAAGAGTATGGAAAACGTGTTAAGGGACAAAGAAACAATAGCAGAAGACGTTATAAGAAGCAGCGGGCGTTATGGCTTAGATATTATCCCGGCTAATATGAATTTAGACGCGGCAGCAGTTGACCTTATGTTAGATCAGGAAGCTAACCAGGTGGTAAAGCTTAGGGAAGTGTTACAACAGGTGGAAGACCGTTACGACTATTGTTTTATTGATTGCCCGCCAGGCGTAGGAATCAACGTACTTAACGCCCTGGTAGCAGCAAATGACGTTATTATACCGATTAAGGCAGATAAGAACGCCTTAGACGGTATGGAAGAACTGACAGAGGTAATAGAAGAAGTAAGACCTTATAACCCTGGCTTGTCCCTGGTTAAATGCCTGGTAACAATGTTTACGAACGATATAAGCGTAGTAAAAGGGGAAGAAGCTTTACAGAAAAGCGAATACAGCACCTTTACTACACATATCCGCTACAGTAAGAAAGTTATCGACTGGACGTATGAGAAGGGAAAGAGCCTTATAGAAGTAACACCGCGAAGCGCAGCCACAAGGGACTATAAAAACCTGGCTTTAGAGTACATGGACTTAACGAAGAAAGGGGCGTAAACAATGGGAAGATTAGGAATAGGCGACAGGCTGAATCAAAATAGCAAACAGGGCGTAATATTTACGGAAGAATACAGGAAGGTAAGATTAGACCCGCGTACATTGATACCCAGCGAACGTAATAAGTACGCCCAGGACGATATAGAAGAACTGGCGGACAATATGTTGCTTGTGGGGCAGCTACAGGAAGTCATAGTAGGAAGGGTAGACGGACAGGACAGAATTATAGTAGGGCATAGACGAACAGCGGCAGCAGTCCTTAACATTGAGCGCGGACACGACAGCTTTAAGTTAATAGATTGCAAGGTTAGGGAAATGACCGAAGCTATGTTTATGCTTACACTACATAGTGCGAATATCTTTAACAGACGCTTAAGTGATTGGGAACTTACGGAAGGTGTAGCGGAATTTAAAAAGTACCTGGTAGCAGCCAGGGAAGCCGGGGAAGTGGTTATAGCCGGGAAAATGCGCGATTATATAGCGGACGCTATCGGCGTATCGACCGGGAAAATGGCGCAAATGGAAAGTATCACTAACAATCTGTGCGAAGAAGGTAAGGAAGCCTTTAAGAACGGGGATATAAACTTTACAACAGCTTACGAAGCTTCCAGGCTGCCAGTAGAGAAGCAGAAGGAAGTTATAGAATCCGGCGAAATGTTAAGCGGCGAAGTTAAGCAAATGGTAGAACAGGAACGGCAGAAGAAAGAGCCTACGGCAGCAGCCGTAAAGAAGTTCTACGAAGTCCACGCGAAGCGATACGACGGGGACAGAAGCAAGCTTAAGGAACTGTGTATAGAACACATGGGACGCAGCCACAACGGCGGCAACAGCGGCGGCGTAAATTATCAATGCAGCATACGCGGCGTAAAGCTGGAAAATGCAGAGGAAATAACCTGGACGCGCTTCGTACAGTTGGTTAATGAGTTCTACCCGGTAACGGAAGCAGAGCCGGAAGAACAGGTAGAAGGGCAGCAGGACTTAGACGACTACCCGGAAGTAACAGGCGGCGTAAGCATTAAGACTGATACGGCACACTTCAAAATAGACGGGGCTTTAAATCCGAACTATACACCTATGGGACTTCCTTATAGCTGCTATATTACCGCTATCCTTCATTCGGGCGCATTTAGCCAGGACTTCGTAGAGAGATATAAGGGTAGCAGAGGAATTAACGCGCTGCTTAATATCATTGAGAATTATAGAAAGCAGCTTTGTTATGATGAAGGCGGCAGATATGCACCGGGGAAGGCAAGCTACGACTTCAAGCACGAAGGTAAAGAGTATACGGCGTATTTTGATAATCGCGGCTTTAACCTGGAAAGCAAGGATAAGCAGTACAAAGAATATCTTAGGGACTACGACTTAATGGAACTGCTGGAAGCTATGTTAGAAGCTGGGTATTTTGGAATTGTGGAAACCCTTAAGAATACCATTAAGAAAACGTGTAAGAAAGTGTCAGAAACTGACACCGCGAAACAGCAGAAACCCCAGGAAATACAAGGGATTGCGGGCGCTATGAATGAGCCGGAAACGGCAGCCGAAGAAAGTCCGGCGGCAGCAGCCGAAGAAGAATTAGATATAGCGGAAGCTACGGCAATCCTTACGGCTGATTTATTCCAGCTTAGGGAGTATATCAACGAAGACGACTTTTACACGTTACAGGAAATCGTTATTAACTGTGAACTGGCAGCAAGAAAGGGTGGGGAAGATGAAAGGTAAAAAATACGACAACGGTTTATTGAAAACAGAAGTGATAGAAGACGGAAAAAAAAGTAAGGTTTGAAATTAAAACATCAGATATTAAATGGCTGTTCAAGAATAGCCCTAACAACCCATGCCAAAGCAATGTTAAAAGAGGGAAAGAACAGAAGTTTTTAGACTATGTATTAGAGAATTTGAGCGAAGAAAGCCGATACGACGATAATACCGTAAAATGGTTAATGCCGCTTGAAGAAATATTTATAGAAATTTTGGAAGGTTACGAAGAATTTATTAACTACAAAGAGGTGTAGAAGATGAAGACAAAAGAAGTTAGAAGCTTTGAAGAGGTAGACACAAGCGAATTAAAACAGCCTATTATATGCGTATACAAGCACCCGGAAGACTACCCGGACAAATGTGTAGCGCGGATATTTGACGGGGCAAGACCGACGAATATAGTAATAACCAGGAAGACAGTAGAGGAAATCCGGGAAGACATTACAAAGCGCTTCCCGGCTATGCTGCCTTTCGCCCGGTGCAAAGCAGACCCTAAGAGCGTTGTAGAAAGTTGGATTTAGGAGCGTGAGAAAATGGAAGTACCGAAAGAATGGAAGGGAACGCCGGAACAATGGGACAGAGTTATAGAAGCCTTCGGAAACCTGGTAGTAGCGATACGGGAAGCCTTTAAGCCTATTGTAAAGTCGTTCCAAGAATTATATAGCAGCCTGTACGACGTAACAGCAAACCCGGAATTAAAGCGGCTGATAAAGAAGGCGAAGCGGCAGCAGTCCATAAGGGACAAGCGGCAGCAGTTGGAAAGAAGCCGACGACGGCAGCAGTTGTTAGAAGCAAATAAAGATAAGTCGAATAACTGGAAGCGTCTACATGGATTGCCAGCAGCCAGGGGAAAACGCCGCAAAAAGTAATAAAACTATGTGGATAATTCAACGAAAAACAATTGAAACTCTTAAAACTTTATGGTAATATTATTACACAAACGCAAGAAGAATTAGGTAAAGGTAACTATCCCTTTACCTGGTTCTTCTTTTTTGTTTGTCCTAAACCTCCGGCGCTGCATGAAATCCAGGGCAGCGCTTGAAAGAAAGAAGGGTAGCAGTTGATAAAGAAGTTATGCAGCTATCCGGGCTGCCACAAGGTAGTAGAAGCTGGGGTTAAGTACTGTAGCAAACACAGGGACACAGACAGGAAGAAGTACAGGGAATACAAACAACAGCGCATGAAGGACGAAGAAGAAGCCAGGCGGCAGCAGTTTTATAATAGCAAAGCCTGGGAGTTATTCAGAGCAGCCAGGGCAGCAGAGCAATTAGGAATAGACATTTACGAATACTACACGACAGGAAGAATAGTGGAAGCAGAGAACTACCACCACATACAAGAGATAACGGAAGCCTGGGGGCGAAGGCTGGACGCGGCGAACGTCATAGGACTAAGCGAAGCGAACCATAGGCGCATACATAAAGAGTATGACCGAAGCTACAAGGCTAAACGCAAAATGCAAATGATTTTATACGCTATGTTAGAACGATTCTATAGGGAGTTCGTTCTTGACGGGGGGTTATAAAAGTTTTGAAGCGATTTTTAAAAGTCCCGAGTTCAAGTCGGCGTGAAAAAAAACGGCGATTTTTACTATAGGGGGGTGTCTAAGAAGGTGGCAGCATGGCAAAAGAAGAAAAGGATAAAGAAAAAAATAAGCCTAAGCCTTGTCCTAAGTGGCTGAATGATACAGCTAAAAAAGAATGGCGCAGAGTGGCTAAAATCTTAGCAGAAGAAGGAAAGGACTTTACAGACAAGGACTTAAAAGCGTTAGAAGCCTATTGTATCAATTATGCAAAATGGCAGCGGTGCGAACAAATCATAGATGAAAAGGGCTACAGTATGCTAGTTGGGGACAACGGCTACGAACAGCAACGACCAGAAGTAAGCATAGCAAACAAAGCGCAGACAGAATTAAGGGCATGGGCTAAGGAATTGGGACTAACCCCGGCGGCGCGGCAGCGCATGAAGGAAGCCGGGAATATATCGGAAAGCGGTATAGACCCGGAATTAGACGGAATGGTAGCGCATGATTAAAAGGGAATTGCTTTTAGCTGCCTGGTTGGATAAGTTACAAAAGAAATGGGACACAGAAGAATATTATTACGACGTTGAAGAAGCGGAAAAAATATTTAAGTTCGTGTCGAAGTTGACAAATGATAGAGGGGCAAGCCGAAGCTTTGAGTTATTAGAATTTCAGTTTGAGATTATAACAGAAATTTTGTGCGTGAAGCGAAGAAGTGACGGCAAGCGTAAACACAGAGAAGCACATATAAACATACCGCGAAAAAATGGTAAATCATTCTTAGCGGCAATTATTGTAGTATACCTGTTCTTCTGTCAACGTCATATCTTCGGCGCGCTTTTTATTTTAACGGCGAACACAACAAAGCAAGCCGGGGAATTATACGCAACAGTAGAACACTTCATAAAGACGAATAAGACTTTACGGCGATACTGTAAGATTACAAGCAGTACAAAGACCATTATAAGAAAAGATAACGGTAATAAGCTTATGGTACTTTCTTCGGACGCGGATAACGCGGACAGCTTTAACGATTACGTGGCAGTCCTGGACGAAATACACCAGGCGAAAAACGACGAAATGTACGGAAAGCTTAGAACGGGACAGGGCGCATGGGACGAACCGTTAATTATGACGATTACAACAGCTTCCAGCGGCGAAGACCCGGCTAACCCGGAAATGCAGCTTTACACAATGGCGAAGAAGATAGAAGCCGGGGAAATGGACGACCCTAGCTTTTATTACAAGATATACGAAGCAGATAAGGATTGCAACGTAGAGGACGAAGCACAATGGTATAAATCAAATCCGGCATTAGGCGTATTTAGGAAGCTGGAAGACCTGGCGAACTATGCGAAGCGCATTAGGTTAATGCCACTACAAGAAAATATGTTTAGGCGAATGTTCCTTAACCAGCACGTAGCGCTAGACCATGAAAAAGGCGCTATCAATATGGATTTATGGGACGCTTGCACGAAGAAAGTAAACCCGAAAGACCTAAAGGGCTGGAAATGCTGGGGCGGGCTGGACTTATCCAGCAAAAACGATATTACGGGCTTCGTGCTGGTATTTTACGAAGAAACTACAGGGCGTTTTATTGTCGTTCCGCACCTGTATACGCCGAAGGAAACCGTAGCATACAGGCAGCATAAGGACAATAACCCTTACGAATACTGGATAAAGAAAGGCGATTTAATAGCGCTTGACGGAAAGTATATTAACTTCGACAGATTCTTAGACCATGCTACAGAATTGGACGAAGCTTACAGAATAGAACAAATAGGCTTCGACCAATGGGGAAGCCAAACAATCATTAACAGACTGGAAGAACGCTGGGACGTTATACCGCTGGGACAGGGTACTAAGACCATGACACAGGTTATTAACGATTTTGAAAACCTGTTAGTAGATGAACGAATCATTATAGCAGAAAATGAGTGCTTTAGGTTCATGGCGAAGAACTGTATAGCGGTTTATGACGAAATGTTAGGCGTGAAATACAGCAAGAAGAAATCGAAATTTAAGATAGACGGTATTATAGCTATGCTTATGGGCTTGCTGCTGTGTATCGAAGAAAACGGAATAGAACATTATAACCCGGTTGAATACCTGGACGACCTGTAAGGAAGGTAAGAAATGCTTAAGAAGATAAAGAAAATTAAGAATTTACGGCTAATAGTCGCGGACACAATGTTAGTAGCCGCCCTGGTTATTGCGTTTGCTGTCACATACGACATTAACAGACACGCGGGCTTATACCTGTTAAGCGGGGAAATGTTAATAGCGGCGGTATTGCTGGTTAGGAGTGGTAAGAAGTAATGCTTTTAGACTTTTTGGAAAAAAGGGAAGAAACCATAGACACAACAGAGTTAACAGACGAAGAAAAGCTATTTTTAAAGGTGTTCGGGATTGAAGAAAACCAGCCCGTAGCAGCTATGCGGGAAATTACATACTTCACTTGCATTAAGAAGATAGCAGAAGCAGTAGCGAAAACGCCGCTTTACCTGGTACAAGATACGGAAAACGGCATAAGAAGGGCAACAGAAGACCCGTTAAATGAGTTGTTGAGCCTTAGACCTAATCCGTATATGACGGCTGTAGACTTTTGGAAGGCAATAGAAGCGACCCGGCAGCATGACGGCATAAGCGCAGCAGTCAAACAGTACGGAAGAAAAGGGGAATTGCTGGCGCTGTACCCTTGCACTATCGAAGGAATGACGATAGACGACGCGGGGTTGCTCAAATCGAAGCTTAGAAACAAGATTTTAATAGAATACCGGGTAACGGGCAGCAGCACAACAGATTACGGCTTTTATGAAGATTTGCTTATATTTAAGGGTTTCACAATGGACGGAATCAATACGAAGCCAGTACGGGAACTTGTGAAAAGCACAATAGAAGGGCAGATAAAAGCGCAGAATTACTTAAATAACCTGTACGACAACGGGTTAACTAACAAAATGGTAGTACAGCTTACGTCAGATATTAAGGACGAAAAAGAGTTAGGGAAGATACAAGCGAAATTCGGGCGACTTTACAGCAAGGGGAAACGTATTTTTACAGTCCCGGCGGGATTCAGCGTACAGCCTGTTAATTTGTCCCTGGCAGACGCGCAGTACGAACAGATTAGAAGAATGTCAATAAGTCAGATTGCGGCATTGTTCGGGGTTAAAATGCACCAGCTAAACGACCTTAAAGACACGAATAACAATTCGTTAGAGCAGCAGCAGTTAAACTTTTTGGTAGATACGCTATTGATTTTGTACGAATCAATAGAACAGGAAGTAACATGGAGTGCATTAACCAAAGAAAAAAGAGCAGAAGGCTACAAAGCCCGGTTTAATACTAACGTAATTCTAAGGACAGACGCTAAGACCCAGCAAGAAATATTATGCGGCTATACGGCTGCTGGTATTTACAAGCCGAACGAATCACGATTAGAACTACAGCGCGAAAAAGTGCCGGAAGGCGACGAACTGATAGTAAACGCCGGAGTTTTGAAGTTAAAGGATATAGGGAAAAACACAGAAGGGAGCGCGAACAATGCCACAGAATGAAAAAGCGGAAGGACGAAGCCCGGAAATCCGTAATTATTACAGGAATTACCAGGGAATAGCCTTAGAGGTACGAAAGGCAGCAGAAGGCGAAAGCAATACTATAGGCGGTTACGCCGTTAAGTATAATACGCCTGTACTGATTGTAGACCGCTGGGGCGACAAGTACTTAGAAGAAATCGCGGCGGGCTGCTTTGATGAAAGCTTAAGCAGATGTAAAGAAGCGGGAAAAGAAATTAAAGCCTTGTGGAATCACGACGCAAGCAGACCATTAGGCAGCACAAAGACCGATACTTTACGCTTTAATACGGCAGATACTACGGGGTTAGCGTATGATATTGATTTACCTAACAATACCTGGGGAAATGATGTAAAGGAAAGCGTAAGACGTGGCGACGTGGACGGTAGCAGCTTCGGCTTTATCTGCCAGGAAGATAGATGGAGCAAGGTAGAGTACGAAGGCGAACAGATTTACAAAAGAAGCGTAGTAAAAGCGGAATTACTGGAAGTCAGCCCTTGCACCTTCCCGGCTTATGACAGTTCGGAAATTAGCTGTAGAAGCTTTGAGAAGGTAAAGGAAGAAGCAAAAGAAGAAATCAGATTAGAGAGATTGAGAACAGAAGCCCGGCTTATGCAGCTTAGGGAAGAAAACGAAAAGGAGTTTTAAGAAATGACAGTACAGGAAATCAGAGAGTTAATCGGAAAGAAGACAGAGGAAATTAACGGCTACCTGGAAAGCCGCGACGCAGATAAGGCAGAAGCGGCATTAGAGGAAAAGAGAAAATTACAGAAGCTTTTAGCGGTAAGAGAAGCCGAAGACGAAGAAGAAGCCCAGGAGTTGAGAGGACAGAAGCGCAAGAAAGAAGAAAAGCGCACCGTAGCAGCTACTAACGAGTTAAGAGCAGCCGTAAAATATGCGCTTAAGGGCGCTGGTTCTCTTACAGAAGAAGAAAGAGCAGCCGTAAACATTGACAATAACGCCGCTATTTTGCCGGAGCAGTTCGTTAACGACATCCAGGTATTGCGCGAAGGCTTCCCTAGCCTTAAGGAACATTGTCATATTGTCCGCGCTACTTCTAATCATGGTAAAATGCCTTTCGCAAGAATCGGCGGAAAGAAGCTTACTAAGTATAAATCCGGCACAAAGTTAACCGGGGAAGCAGCAAATACGGAAGATATTACTTACAATATCGAAAACTACGGCGCTTTAGTGCCTATCGCAAACGACTTACAGGAAGACGAAGCCGTAAATATCGTCCAGGACGTTATTAAGCCGGATTTTGCAGAAGCTGGCGTTAACAGCGAAAACGAAGAAATTTTAGAGATTGTGGAAGCAAACGCGGTAGATAAATCTACAGGCGTTACCGACTGGCGCGGCGTTAAGAAAGTAATCGACGGCGTATTACCTACACTTCGCGCGAAGACTGTGGTTATTACAAACCTTACAGGCTATGTATACTTGCAGTCCCAGGAAGATAAGAACGGAAGAAACCTGGAATTAGTTAAGACTGTGAACGGTAAAGACTACTTCCAGAATAAGCAGCTTATTACTTTGAGTGATGAAGCAATCACAGCAGCTAAAGAAGGCGCGGTAGTCTTCTATGTGGTTAACCTTTACGCCCTGGTTAAATTCTTTGAAAGAAAGGGCTACACCGTTTCTACAGATAAATCTGTATTCTTTGAATCGGACGAACTGGCGCTTAAGGTACAGGAACGCTTTGACTGTGAGAAATTGGACGACAGGGCAGACTTCAAGGTAGAATTTACCCCGGCTGCCTAATGAGTTCCCGGAAGGGGTGGAATAATGGCAGATGAAGTACTTACGCTTGAACAGGCGAAAAGCTACTTGCGGGTAAGCTATGACGAAGACGACGAAGAAATAAAAGGACTGATTTTGACGGCGGAAGCCTATATAGACAGTTGCGTAGGAACTGCCTATAAAGACCCGGCGAATTATGAAAGTACCGAAGAATACGAAAAAGGGCGGAGAATCGCCGCCCTTCTTCAAAAGAAGATTGTTAGCGATATGTACGAAGTACGCGCTACGACAATTAGTAGCAGCACAAAGACGGACAATATCACAAAGACCATATTAGACAAGCTGGCGAATGTGGGGGCGTGATTATGTATTTAATGATTCAGAAGCGGAAGAAGACCGTAGAAAAGGGAAGACCTGTAGAAATATGGGAAGACTACTTTAAATGCTGGTGCGAAGTAAAAAGCTTGTACGGAAAGGAACTTTATAGCGCCCTGGAAGCGAAGTTAGAAAATGTAGTAAATTTTGAAACGCGCTTTTGCGGTAAGCTGGAAGCCCTTAATACGAAGGAATACCGGGTTAAATGGGGCGAAAGGGTGTTTAATGTTATCGCGGTGGACTACGGCAAATACAACCATAGAAAAGTAGTGATAAAGGCACAGGAAGTAGTATGAGTTTTAATATCACTATGCGTTTTGAAGGGCTGGAAGAAACGTACAGGGAAATACAGAAATTAAGCACCGAAGCAGAATTAAAGGAACTTAACAAAAAGATAGTGAAAAAAGCCGGGGAAATCGCCCAGGAAGAAGCAAAAGGACAGATTAAGAAGAAGGCGTATAGCGAAAATCCTATGAAGTCCGGCAGAAAAGGCAGCAGAACCGGGCAACACGCGGCGGATAACGTACCGAAGAAAGCGGCAACGCAAAGCGGCAATTATGGCGAAGTGATAGGCTGGGAAGTGTCCGATACGTCCCCGTTCTTCTACATGAAGTTCCATGAATGGGGTACAAGCGGAAATCCGCCTATGCACAAAGAAAAGAAGTTTATGTTAGAAGCAGCAAGGGTTACATATCCGCAGCTTAAGCAGATTGCAGAAGAAGAATACGAAAAGGTATTAAAGGAAAAGTTAGGGGGTTAGATATGGCGGTTTTAAGTGAATTGGAGTTAGAACAGCTTGAAAAGGTTGTAGAAAGCTACCCTAATAACGAAGACCTGGACTTAACGGCGTTTATTGCGGAAGTAATCGGGATAACCGGGGTACATACGGAAGAAGGCTGGTATAACCAGGATATAAACGAAACGCACATAACCTTTTATTTTATGAGCGACGAAGAAATAGATTTTAGCGAAGATACCAACGAAAACGAAGAATACTATATACAGGTTGATATATGGAGTAAAGAAGACTGCTTTAGACTGAAAAAGAAGGTTAAAAAGCTGCTTAAGAAGGCTGGTTTTACCTATTTTGCGGGTAACGACCAATACGAAGCAGATACCGGGATTTATCACAAAGCAGCCCGCTTTTACTTCGTTATGAATGTGGAAGGAGTTAATTAAGAATGGCAGCAGTACAGGAAAACAAAGAAACGATTGTTAGAAGTCGTTTGGTAGGCTTAAAGGATATTTGCGTAGCAGAGGTTACGACCAATGACGAAGACGTATACGCGGCAGAAGTCCCGGTAAGACTTGCTAAGGCGATTGCAGCAACGGTAAAAGATACTTTCAGCGTAGAATATACCTACAGCGACGACGAAGTAGAAGATACCGTAGAAACATACGAAAAGACAGAAATCGAAATCGAGGTTAACAGATTAGCGCCGGGCGATTATGCGTTATTGTTCGATACGCTTTATAAATACGGCTTCCTGGTAAAAGCGGAAGGCGATAAGGCGAAGGAAGTAGCGTTAGGCTTCCGCGCGAAACAGGGTAACGGTAAGTACGAATTTTGCTGGTATTATTGCGGAAAGGCAGAACACCCGGACGTTACATACGAAACCGTTAAGGACAAAAAGACCGCACAGACCCTTAAAATTACCTTCACTTTCTACGCAAGAAAGAAAGAAGATATTATCGACGGGGAAAGAAAGAAGCTTTACGCGATTATCGTAGATGAAAGTAACTTGCTGGAAGAACATACTACAGCAAAGGAAGCTATCGCGGAATGGTTCAGCGCAGTACAGGAGTATACACCTGTACCCGAAACAGAAGAAGAAACAGGGCAGTAATAAACTCATGTAGGGTGTCAGATTCTGACACCCTATAAGAAAGGGCGATAATATGAAAATCAGCTTAAACGGGAAAGAGTACGAAAGCGGAAAAATTACCAGGGAAAAGTATAAGAAGTTTGCGGTAGTGTTTGAAAAACTGTTAGGAAAGGAAAAAGACGCGCAGACTTTTAGCGACGAAGACTTAGACGAAATGGTAGAAGCTATTGTAGTTGTTTACGGAAATCAGTTTACTTTTGATGAAGCAAACGACGCATTAGACGAAATCAGCAGTATTTTACTTAACTTTTCGCTTATCAATGCGGAAATCTTAAATAAGACAAATTTACAGGCGCACGAAGTAGCGAAAACAAAGAAGATTAGTACTATTGTTATCGCTGGCAGAGAATACGAAAGCGGCAAAATTGGAAGAAAGAAATACGGGGCATTTAGAAGGGTGTATAACGAATTGATACAGCCGGATAAACAGACCTACACAGACGAAGAATTAGACAAAATGGTAGGCGCTATCGTTGAAATATACGACAATCAGTTTACTTTTGATGAAGCGAACGCGGAATTAGAAGACGTAGCGCAGATTATCTTTAACTTTGCGCTTATCAATGCAAATATTATTAAGCGAATGGCAGACCAGGCGGAAGACGCAAAAAAAAATTTGAGTTCACGCGCTTAATTGATAACTGTATCAAATGCAGCGGCGGGCTTAAGCGGTTTTACAGTATCACTACATACGCCTACAGAAGATACATTAAGCTTATGGAATTGATAAGCAACACCAACGAAGAAAACGACTTATTATACCTGTATTCTGCCGTTATCCGGGTAGTGTTTAATGACAGGATAGAGGAAGAGGAAATAGAACAACTGGACGTAGCAGAAATTGTTAATACATTCAAGGCGATAGCGGAAATTATAGACGCTTCCGTAAATGAGAAGATACGGGCAATAAGCGAAATGTTAAGCGGCAGCCCCCAGGTAGAAGACCAGGGCAGCGCCTTTGATGAATACGACAGGGAAAACGGCTATATAGAAGAACAGACCCAGGAAGAAGTATGGGAATCGTATAGAAGCGCCCTGGATAACATTTTACAGATATGTATTAAGAATATGCGAAACAGTTATAAAGATTGTTTGGAATCGGATTTAAGCGACCTTTTAGACTACGTTGTATTTCAAGTCGAGTATGACAGAGAAACGCAAGCGAAGGAGTAACTTAACAAATGGCTGGTGCTAGTCTACGAGTTGGGGCGAATACAAGCGAGTTTACCAGTCAAATGAAGTCAATGCTTACGCAGATGAAGCTTGTAACCAGCGAATACAAAGTAGAAGCGGCACAGGCTAAGGCGTTAGGCAGTCAGACAGATTTACTTAGCGCTAAGAAGAAGGAATTAACCGCCAAAATACAGCTACAGACCGAAGCTATTAAGTTACAGGAAGGAAACTTAGCAGCACAGAAGCAGAAGCTTACAGAATTACAGACAGCAGAGCAGAAGCTAAAAGAGAAGGTAGCAGAACTTACGGCGGCTTACGAAGACAGCGTTAAGGCGACGGGTAAAGACAGCGAAGAAAGCAAAAAACTAAAGGCACAGCTAGACGAAACGAAAGAAGCACACGCTAAGGCGGAAAATGCAGTTAAGAAACAGGAAGACGCGATAGCGAAGAACACGATTAAGGTTAACGAATCGCGGGCAGCCTTAGCAGACCAACAAACAGAATTAAAAGAAACAGAAGATAAATTAGAAAGCGCCGGGAATGAGTTTGGAAACTTCGGGGACGCGGTAGAAGACGCGGGAAGAAGTATGGACGATACCGGGGCAAAAGCGGTAAGTTTAGGCGACATTATCAAAGGGAATATAGTAGCTTCCGCGATTGTGGGCGGCGTTAAGCTGCTGGCAGACGCTTTTAAAGAACTGGCTACGAATATTTTTAGCCTGGCAAATGATACGCAGACTGCTTTTAATACCTTATCGACGCAGACCGGGGCGACGGCGGAAGAATTGGAAGAAATGCAGTCCATAATGGACGAAATTTATAACAATAATTTTGGCGAAGATATGGACGACATAGCGCGGGCTATGGCGACTGTAAAGCAGCAGACCGGGGCGACAGGTAAAGAATTACAGAACTTGACAGAAGAAGCCTTACTTATGCGTGATACGTTTGATATGGACGTAAACGAAAGCGTAAGGACGGCTAATATGTTAATGAAAACCTTCGGACTTACGGGCGAACAGGCTTATAGCATGATAGCCCAGGGAGCGCAGAAGGGACTTGATAAAAACGGCGATTTATTAGACACGATAAACGAATATTCCGTACACTTCGACCAGCTAGGGCTAAGTGCGGAAGATATGTTTAATATGCTGGTAAATGGCGCGGAAAGCGGCACTTTTAGCGTAGACAAGCTAGGCGACGCAGTAAAGGAATTTGGTATAAGGGTAAAAGACGGCACAGCAAGCGACGCTTTTAAGGAATTGGGCTTAAATGTAGATGAAACTACGGCAGCGTTCGGAGAAGGCGGCGAAGCGGCTAAAGCTGCTATGCAGAAGGTAACAAGTGCGTTATTTGCAGTCGAAGACCCGATTAAGCAGAACCAATTAGGCGTTGCTATGTTCGGTACAATGTGGGAAGACCTGGGAGCAGACGGAGTAAAAGCACTTACCGACCTTAGCGGCGAAGTAAACAGTACGACAGAAGCACTTGATAAGATAAACCAGCAGAAGTATAACGACCTGGAAAGTACTTTAGAAGGGCTGAAAAGAAGCGTACAGACAAAATTAAAAGAACCATTTAGCCAGGCAGCCGAAGGAATACAGACGAATTTAGCAGACCTGGCAAACGAAATAAGTAACGGCGGAATGGGCGACGCGATAGACAGGATAGCGGAAGGCTTCGGAAACCTGGTAACAAAGGCGACAGAAGTAGTAACGGCGGCACTTCCGAAGGTTTTAGAAGGGCTGGCGTGGATTGCGGATAACGGCGACGCGATAGTAAGCGTATTAGCCGGAATCGGCGCGGGCTTTGCAGTATTTAAGGTTGCTTCGCTTATCCAGGGTGTAGTATCAGCGTTCCAGGCGTTCAAACTGGCGAATGAAGGCGCTACTATAGCACAATGGGCTATGAACGCAGCTATGAACGCTAACCCGATTGTTTTAATTGTGACGCTGGTAGCCGGGCTTGTGGCTGCTATTGTTACCTTTATTGCTACGAATGAAGACGCAAGGGCGGCGCTTGTGAATGTATGGGAAGCTATCAAGACCGCTATAGGTACGGTAGTAGAAGGAATCGTAACATTTTTTACGGAAACCATACCGAACGCTTTTAACCAGGTTATCGACTTCGTAAAAGGGAACTGGCAAGGGCTTTTATTGCTTCTTGTAAATCCGTTCGCGGGGGCTTTTAAGCTTCTGTACGATAATTGCGAAGGCTTTAGAAATATTATTAACAACCTGGTAGAGCAGATAAAGACAGCGTTTAACGGCGTAGTGACTTTCTTAAAGGAATTGCCTAGCAAGATATGGAACGCGATTATAAGCACAGTAGACGCTATTAGAGCCTGGGCGCTGGATTTAAAGACGGCAGCAGTCGAAGGAATTACGCAGCTTGTAACGAACGTAGTAACCTTCTTTTCTGAATTGCCTAACAAAATCGCCTACGTGATAGGCTTTTGTATCGGACACGTTATACAGTTCGGTATAGATTTATACAAATGGGCTACTACCAAAATCCCGGAATTTGTTAACAGTATTATTACTTTCATGCAGCAGTTACCGGGCAAAATTTGGAACGCGATAGTAAGCGCGGTACAGAAAGTAGCAACCTGGGGCGAAAATATGAAGAACCAGGCAGTAACGAAGGTAACGCAGCTTATAACGAA
>JAGASK010000046.1 GCA_017621815.1 Lachnospiraceae bacterium
GTTTTGTTGCCCTGATATACCAAATGGCTCTCGCCAATCACATAATATTTATCCCGGTATTTTACAAAATTGGTACTGACAATCGGTTCCTCATCATACGGTTCCACTCCGGTAGTAAATACTCTGTGTGCGGTCTTGATATTCCCATACCCATGATCCAAACCGATATAAATTTTTCCTTTTGCTTTTCCATTGTTCTTAATATAATTTTTCTCCATTAAAATATCCTCCTGAATGTCCTGTTTACATATCCGTTTACACGTTTTGTTTACAAATACTCTTTTTTAAAAATTCCGTTTACTCTGTTTACAAAGCCTCAAATCCTTAATTTTACTGCATTCTTACGTAAACCGGATTGTTTACATTTCCGTAAACGAACGCCTGTAAACAGAATTTGTAAACGCAGCCTAAAAAACTTTTATTTTGCTACTATTCAGCCATGCACAAATATTGGAAATAGGCTGTTCATGCTTGCATGATAAAGACTATTTTCAAATATTTGTATAGGGCGCTTAGCTCAAGCGAGGAAATGCAACGCATTTTCGAGCTTATGGCTGAATAGTAATCATTTACTGAACGGTATTACCGCATCCTCCGGCAGTTTCTGAAACTCATTTTTACCTGCCACCCTGCGCCACCCTCTTTGTGTGCCATACCCGGCAAATCGGTGTGAAGAAACCTTTTCCCACCCGACAATGCTATGGTTCATGACATTATTGATTTCCTTCAGTTCCCAATCCTTTGGTGTATCATACTCATGGGAAAATGCTTCCTTGTAAATCATAATGCTGCATACATAATCCTCTGCCAGTTCATCCAGCCAGAGCTGTATCACTCCGACCTTTGCATCCTCCGGCATAAAGTCCTTCTGCATCTCCTTTAAGTATTCTTCCGTTTCCCTCGACAGCTTTAACCCATGAGAACCGTTCCGATATAGTTCCATCGCTTCCGCCCACGCCTGACGTATGTATTCTCTAGACTCCTTTTCATTCTCAAGAATGTGCTTTTCCACCCGTTCCGGATGCACCAACACCGGGGCAAATCTCCGGTTCCCTGTGCGGTCAAGAGGAAGAAAATCCATATTGTTGGAAGTACCCACAAATACGCATTGTCTTGGTCTGTCCTCTGGATGCGTTTCGTAAGGAATTTTGTATGTCTCTTTCTGTCTGCTGATAAAAGACTTAATATCTTCAATGCTCTTGGCATTCACTGTTGCCATCATTTCAGACATCTCAATAATCCAATGCCCCTGCATCTTCCGATAGACATTATCATCATCCATCCGCTTCAAATCATCCGAAAACCATTCATCATTGATGGCTAAAAACCGAAAAAATGTTGACTTGCCTGCTCCCTGCCCTCCTACAAGGCATACCATGATTTCAAACTTACATCCCGGCTCATACACCCTGCGGATAGCTGACAGCATCAACAGCCGCATGATTTCTTTTGTATAATCATCGTGATCAGCACCCAGATACCTGGGCAAAAGATTGTCTATGCGTGGCTGTCCGTCCCATTTGAGTTTTTCCAGACATTCCCGAATAGGGTGATACTTATTTTCACTTGCAACAATATTCATAGCCTTGTTGATGTTACGGTCATTTTTCAGACCATAATTCTTTTCTAAGTACCAATGTATCTGATACACATCAGTATCCGTCAGGCTGGAAGATGTGCGCTGCCATCCGAGATTACCTACAATATCAATCTTTCCGGACAGTTCATTTTTTCTGATTGTACCTTTTAACACCGGATCACGCTGAAATACAGTCATGCAGTTGCTGATTGTCTGACATGTATTGCCTTTGTCGTTTCTTGCCAAATCTTCCTGAATATCCTCTACCGTACTCATTTCCGTATCAAGCACTTCCCCGATTGCGTTCCATGATACGTTCTCTTCCGATTCTGACTCTCTCTGCAATTTCTTCCACCTCCTTCCTACCTTTCATGAAAAGTTCCTGTTTATCCTCTGTGCTTCCCATGCACAGAATATCCAACCAGTAATTCAAAACCGGTTCTGCATGGAGCATCTGCGAATAGTCCTCTGATAAAATAATATCCGGTGGCTTACCATTAAGGAAAATACTCATCTGCTCTATCAGTGATAAACTGTCCCTTAAACTTTCAATACTTTGATTGCACCATCTGGTAAAACGCTCCCTGATGTGTATCAGCCTCTCACGTTCTGTCCGTTCTCTACGAATACGCTCCCTGTCCTGCTCGCTTAATTCCTTATTTCCTTTGATCTCTATCGGCAACCGGAAATCTTCTGCAATCTTTAACGCCGCCTCATATTGCGATAAATTAAACATCCGGGATACATAGTCAATCGCATCCCCTCCCACGCCGCAAGCAAAGCAATGATAGTTCTTATCAATCTTCATGCTTGGGTGCTTATCATCATGGAAAGGGCAACAGGCTAACCCATTTCTTCTGACCTGCAGACCATAGTTTTCCGCTACCTGTCTCGCCGTCAGATACTCCTTTACCTCTGAAAAAATATTCAATATGCAATTTTCTCCTTTCCTCTGGAGAAAGCCTTTGCTATAATAAATGTGTGTGTTGGATAGAAAGGCTTTATCCTTTTTATTCATGAATGCCCTTGTTACCAGCAGGGGCATTTTTATTTACTTCCAGCAATTGCTTTACCAATTCCAGCAGTAATCTTTCCTCTTCTGTATTGCCATTCTGTAAATGTACCAATATCTGCTCCAATACTTTTGCCACCCTAACCGACATATAGTTTCCGGCAATAACCGTTACCTCCTGCCCTAAAACTGCTTTCCGGTAATATTCACCTTTCGATATCCCCGATAAAATTATCTTCGCTTCCACTTGGCTTTTCTCTTCGTCACTCAGCCAAAAAGCAATTGTATTGCGCCGAAACCTGTCCTCTCGTTTACACGTCACTCTCCTCACCTCTTTCCACTTTTCCAAGTCTGTCTGCAATTTTTACCTGCGCATCCATAGACTGATGACAATAGGTTTCAATCGTAGTCGTAACCTTTCCATGCCCTAACCGTTTTGCAATCTCGACTGGGCTGAATCCCATCTGCACAAGCATACTTGCATGACTGTGACGGGTACAATGAACTGTAATTTTCTTTACCCCTGACAACTTAATTCCACGTTCCATTTCATGCTCAAAGAAACTCTTTGTCCTTCCGGCAAAAAGACGTGTTCCCGGTCTCACATGATACAAGGTCGCAATATATTCCTTAAGTTCCTCCTGCAATTCCTTATGTATCGTAATCACCCGAACCGAGCTTTCCGTCTTTGGTGCCGTAATCAAATCCTCTCCATCAAGCCTCGTCAAAGATTCGTCAACAGTTATGGTTCCCTGCTCAAAATCAATATCTTTCACCTGTAACGCCAGTAATTCTCCTATCCGCATACCTGTCCAAAATAAAATCTGAAAGGCAATCCAGGAATCCTGCTTATCCATAATCGCATCTGAAAATTTCTGAAACTCCTCCAGTGTCCAATACGGTCTCTCATCCGCTTTACTCTTTCCCATGCTTCCGGCTTTGCGACAGGGATTCGAGCGCAGATCATAGAAATTTACTGCATAATTCAAAATGGCACTAAGCTGGTTATGTATTGTTTTCAGATATGTGGGCTTAAAACCTTTTTCCATCATTTCTCCCTGCCATTTGCGTATCATGGGAGCTGTGATTTCATTAATTGGCGTTTTCCCGAAATACGGCAGTATCTTATCGTTCATCACATACTCTTTCTGTTTCATGGTAGTCTTTCGTAAACGCTTTTCCATATCTGCCTTATAAATCTCCCAAAAGTCCGCCAATGTCATCGTCGGATCAGATGATTGCTGCAGCATGAAATGTGCGTACCATTCTTCTGCTTCTTTCTTGGTCTTAAAACCTCTTTTCTGTGATTTCTTTTTGGTTCCCGTCCAATCCGTCCACCGATATTGTATCCGCCACGTACCGTTGGGATCTTTCTTTGCATTGCAGCTCATGCACTTACCTCCTTTGCTCCTCCGTACCATTTTTCCTTAAAATACTCCACCGGAATCTTTCCGGCGATTGTGAGAAATCCTTTACTTGCCAAATCCTTATTCATTTCTCTAAGGATTTTGTACGATTTCCCCATGCTCACACCAAGCATTTTTGCAATGTCCTCCGCACTGTAATAGATTTTTTCGCTCATATTGTTTCCTCCTGTTCTTTTATTTGTTTCTGTATGGTATCATTTTGTTGCGTTTTAATAATATCGTAACTTTTGTTTCGTGTCAATATCTTTTTGCTTTATTTTTTTGTTCTTGTGTGTTATCCTATATATGATGTTAAACAGTTTCACGAAAATATAGCTTTAGAGCAGGAGGCATGTTGTTATGACAGTCGGGGAAAACATAAGACGTATCCGGCAGGAACGTAATCTTACTCAAAGACAATTAGGAGAAATGGTTGGAGCTAGTGAAGCCTACATTCGCGCCTACGAAAGCGGCAGAAGAAATCCCAAGCCATCATCCCTTGAAAAAATAGCAGACGCTTTATCTGTCAATCCCGAAGTACTGGCAAATTCTGATTTTGATGGTATAAAAGCCATACACAGACTTTTTCAGATATTCCGGCAATACGACGGACAACTCTTTGAATACCAGGATAAAGATGGAAATGATATGGTTGGAATCAGCTTTGGAACATTGTCTTTGATGCGCTCATGGTTAGATCGTTATGAAGAATATATGGAAGAAGTTGAGAAATGCAATGAAATAAAGGATGTTAAGAAGCGTGGGGAAGCTCTGCTGAAAGCGGAGGCAGACTTTAACCTTTGGATGGATATTTATCCGGAGTCGGAACCATGGCAGGAACGACTCAAAATTCAGAAGGCACATGATGAGGTTATGGACAAACTAGGACGAAGTGAATAAATTATAACGAATAAGACAAAATAATTGGAGGAACATATGCAAAATAATAAATATATTAAACTGTATGCTGCTTTTAAAGCTGGATATATGGGACAAAACATCTTAAATACATACTTTCCTTTCTTTGCAAATATACTTTACGAAAAGCATATTGAAGTTATTGATGAATATCTTTTACAAACAGAATTTAATAATAAGTACAATTTTGAACCAACTATTCCATTTATAAGGCAGGTGTTAAGTGTCGGTTTGGAAAACAAATCCATTAAGAAAGTTGCAAATAACTATATAAGCGATTTTTCAGAATTAAAAAAATATTCCTTAAATACCGATGATTTTGAAAGCAATTGGAGCAAACTAATTTACGAATTTAAAAACTATTGTTCTGACAACAAAACAGAATATGACACAACAAACGCAGAAGATGATCTTATTTCTTATATCGAAAATAATGATTACTTAATAATAAGTCAGACAGATTTAGAGAATACAATGCCACTGCCTAACTCCTTTGAGTACGCATGGGTAAGATTTATCAAAAGACTAGCCGAAAATTCCTCGCCACTTTTAGATTTTATTGCTGCCATTTCCGCAAGTAATATTTTTAAAGATGCCTTATTATACAGCGGAGAGGTTAACGACTCATTTAAAGGACTAAATGTATATCTTGATTCTCCTATGGTTTTTGCACTACTTGGCATGGATTCTCTAGAACGCACAAAATCTTATCAAATTTTACTCAAGGATATGATTAAAGCTGGCTGCAACGTACAAATTTTGGATAATAATTATAATGAAATTGAGGGAATTATAAATCGTTCGGCAACATGGGCTCATAGCACACAATATACCATATCTAAAGCCACCAAAGTCGCTAAATATCTACACGACTTAGATTTATCTCCTGAGGAAATGGTAGAATATTGTGAGTCTATAGAAGAAAAACTCAATAATTTAGGTATTACTATACGAAAAACTGATTTCAATATGCAAGATGCTTCATTTCAAGAAGACGAAACTGAACTATTTAATATGGTAAAAGCTCGATACGATGAACAGCATATGGGCATATCGGAAGAGAAAGCACAGAGTATCGAAACAGATGTTCGTTCAATCATCCTAGTATATCGCGAGCGTAAGGGGCGTACATCTGTAAAAATCCAAACATGCTCTGATATTATGCTAACACTGAATGGAGTTCTGGCAAATGTTAGTAAACAATATGAAAGTAACCGAAGTGTGAATGCCGGTCATATTCCTGCATGTATTTCCGCTGATTTATTTGGTGCACTTTTATGGTTAAATAGTCCTAACGACATTGTAAATTACCATAAACACAAGCTTCTGGCTGACTGCTATTCTTCCCTACAGCCCAGTAAAGAGTTACTTGATAAATATATATCGTCCTTAGAGAATGCAAAAAGTCTCGGAGAAATCGATGAAAAGAAATATTTATTTATGCGCTCACACTCAATGGTCAGCGATGCATTAATGAATGTAACAAAAGGTGATTATGCTAGATTTAATGACCGAACCTATCTTGATGTTTATGAAGAAATTAAATCTCAAGCTAGAAAAGAATACTTAATTGAAGCCGAAAAACATAATCAGACAAAAAAGGATTTGCAAAATATTATTTTTGAAAACAATTTGTTGTCACAAAAAAACGCAGAACTATCGGGAGAATTTATTTCTTTAAAACAAGATTTCGAAAACTATAAAAAAGCACAAATTCAAAAAGAAGAAAAACAATTTAACTCGCTATCTGCTTTCATAGGAAATTGTATTGCATTTATTCTTCTAATAATTCCGTATGTTTTGATTCTAGTTAAGCTAGAATTTGTTAAAGCCAAATATGCCGCCCAAGTTACAAAAGGTAATATAATCTATTTGACCTTAGCAGTTATTATTAGTTTAATCGTTGCATTTTTGTATATGCAGCTAAAAAAAATAATTGTCATGTTGGTTAGAAAAATCATGTCTAAATACAAATGATTTTGTACCCAAATCGTACCCAACGTCATCTAAAAAATCCCTACAAAGCCTATAAATACAAGCTTTGTAGGGATTTACCTTTTTATTCAAACTCAATCGTTGCCGGCGGTTTCCCAGTGCAGTCATACATTACCCTGTTAACCCCTTTCACCTCATTCACAATCCTGCTGGTAACAACACTCAGCACTTCCCAGGGAATCTGTGCTGCTTCCGCAGTCATGAAATCTGATGTATTCACGGCTCTCAACGCCACCGCATAGTCATAGGTTCTCTCATCACCCATAACGCCGACACTTCTCATATTGGTAAGAGCAGCAAAATACTGTCCAAGTCCCTTGTCTACGCCTGCCTTTGCAATCTCTTCCCTGTAGATTGCATCTGCATCCTGCACGATACGAACCTTTTCCGCAGTAACCTCCCCGATAATTCGAATGCCAAGTCCCGGACCGGGGAAGGGCTGCCTGTACACCAGATATTCAGGAATGCCAAGTTCAAGACCTGCTTTACGAACCTCATCTTTAAACAATAATCTTAATGGTTCGATAATTTCCTTAAAATCAACATAATCAGGAAGTCCGCCTACATTATGATGTGATTTGATTACGGCACTTTTGCCAAGTCCGCTTTCAATGACATCAGGATAAATGGTTCCCTGTACAAGGAAGTCCACTGCTCCGATTTTTTTTGCTTCCTCTTCAAACACACGAATAAACTCTTCGCCGATAATCTTACGCTTTCTTTCCGGTTCTTCCACTCCGGCAAGCTTCTCATAAAATCTTTCCTGGGCGTTCACACGGATAAAATTAAGGTCATAAGGACCGTCAGGACCGAAAACAGCTTCCACTTCATCTCCCTCATTCTTACGAAGAAGTCCATGGTCAACAAATACACATGTCAGCTGCTTGCCCACTGCTTTTGCAAGGAGTACTGCTGCTACAGAGGAATCCACGCCGCCTGAGAGTGCACAAAGCACCTTGCCGCCTCCAACCTTTTCACGAATCTGTTTAATCGTAGTTTCCACGAAGGAATCCATACGCCAGTCACCCTTGCAATGACAGACATTAAATACAAAATTGGAAAGCATCTTCATACCTTCCTGTGTATGCATTACTTCCGGATGGAACTGCACTGCATACAGCCCTCTTTCAGGATTTTCCATAGCTGCTACAGGGCATACCGGAGTATGTGCGGTAACTTTAAAGTCTGCGGGAGCTGTCTCAATATAATCAGTGTGGCTCATCCAGCAGATTGTTTTTTCTGATACATCGGAAAACAGAACAGAGCTTTGATCCACTTCTACTTCTGTTTTTCCATATTCACTGACCGGCGCTGTTTTTACACTGCCGCCTAACAGATAAGACATTAACTGGGAACCATAGCAGATACCCAGAATCGGAATCCCTAATTCAAAAATCTCCTTGGTGCACCTTGGAGACTCTTCCGCATAAACACTGTTGGGACCTCCTGTGAAAATGATGCCTTTGGGATTCATTTCCTTTAATTTCTCAAGACTCATACTATAAGGATGTACCTCACAGTATACATTACACTCTCTGACCCTTCTGGCAATCAGCTGATTATACTGACCGCCAAAGTCAAGTACAATGACCATTTCCTTGTCCATAAATGTGCTCCTCCGTTGTATTTAACACTTTTATAATACACCAATCACATAAATTGCCTGCGACTGCGCTTCGCAGCCCCTCACAGACTCAGAGCCTTCCGGCTCCTCGTTAACTTATCTGTCCTTCGGACCCGCAGAACTCTCTTCGTTCCTTCTGCGAAGCTGCTTCGCAGCTTCCGATAAGTTACATTATATAAGATAGACAGAAAGCTTGTCAAAATATTCTTATATAAACCTCATAACAGTTTATCTCACCAAAGTAAAAAGTTTATTTCCGCGTGGCTGAACCGCGGCAAAATCTCTCCCATTTATGTCCGTGATATCGTATTTCGTAGCAAATTGCACGGAACGCCCAGTCTATTGTCATGGCAATCCACACACCCAGCAATCCGCCGTTAAAATAGTAACTGAAAATATAGGCAAATGCAATTCTGAAAATCCACATGGAGGCAATGGCAATAAACATTGTCCAGACTACGTCACCTGCTGCCCTCAAGGTGTTCGGCAGAGTAAACGAAGGCATCCAGAGGAAAACAGCAAGAACCGCATGCCAGCGAATAACTTCTATTGCCAGACTTTCTGTCTGAGGTGTCAGCTGATAAATTTTCATCACCCAGGGGGCAAAAGCAATTAAAAAACCGGAAATCACGGCTGTACAGCCTATAGAAATCCTCATCAGCTTCTTTGTATAATATCTCGTCTGTTCAAAATCCCCGGCACCGATACACATAGAGGCTACGGAAATCAGCGCCAGATTAATGGCCTGCCCCGGCAGGACATTAAAACTTGCCAGCGTATTGCAGACAGCATTTGCAGCTATAGCATAAGTTCCGAAGGTGGAAATCAAGCTGAGAAGCAGAATTTTTCCAAGCTGAAACAGGCTGTTTTCCAGTCCGTTTGGTATCCCGATATAAAGAATTTTCTTAATCAGGCCAAAATTCATTCTCCATGTAACCTGACCCTTAAAATTGATTGTCTTTTCCGGACGGAACATCAGAATCATAATAACAACTGCCGCCACTATTCTTGAAAAAGTGGTGGCAATGGCTGCACCCGCCACGCCGATTTTAATACCGTATATTAAAACAGCATTTCCAATCAGATTGATTAGATTCATGGCAATGGCAATAAACATTGTTGTCTTAGAATCATTCATGGCACGAAACAGTGCCGCACAGGAATTATAGATTGCCAGAGGGCAAATAGAAACAGCTGTAATAATCAGATAAGTAGTGGCACTTTCCATGACCTCAGGCTCTACCTGCCCGAAAACAGCCCGAAGCAGCGGCCTGTGGGCTGCCAGGAAAATAATTGTCACAATCACAGACAGCCATATGGAAAATAATAAAAGCTGCCATGCTGATTTACTGGCATTTTCGGAATCCTTCTGACCGAGAAAATGCCCTGCAACCACTGCGCCGCCCGTTGCCAGCGCAGCAGTAATATTTATGATAAGAATATTAATGGTATCCACCAGAGAAACACCGGAAACCGCTGCTTCTCCGACTCCCGCTATCATAACCGTATCCACCATTCCCACCAAAATGGCAAGAAGCTGTTCAAATACAAGCGGTATAATTAACTTTTTCAAATCTTTATTCGTGTATAACATAATTCCACCCTATGAATGCCGCAAGCCTTACAGACAGACATAATTATCCTTTGCTTCCGTTCCGCAGCGAGCACCTTATTCATTCCCAGAAGCTGCCCATAACCAGGGCGCAATGTCTATTATAGCACGAATCCAAAATACATCAACTCATGTCCCGTTCTCATTGTTCTTCTCTGTTGTACTCATCTCCCGTTCTCTTCTATCCGTATCTTCTATCCATGTTTTCTACCCTTATCTTCTATTCTCTTCTTCTTTTCTGAACCCAAAATCTCCTTTAACCCTTTCACCGGCTCGTACCTCTTCTTCAGTTCATGCACCACCTTGTTGGTATTTCCCGGTTCCACCACCACATCATAACGACCTTCAATGCTGCCGAAAGTCACCGTCTTTTTAAGTCCCAGCATTTCCTTTAAATACTGAATCATATTTTCCCTGACAGCATTTTTGTTGTAAATCTTAATATAAGAATATCCCGGATAATCCACCGAATCATACTTCAAAACTTTCAGTTTATCCACATACCCTTCCGTCTTAAGCACCTGATAAAAATTTTCCATGACCTGTTTAGGATAAAGCAACATAAAGTAAATCACATTTTCCCTGTCCAAAGCTTCACTTTTTACATAGTTCCGGTAGGGAGATTTCCTCATTTCCTTCACCAACCGATTATGCACCTCATCCCCTGTTTCTTTGTAAAAAATAACCAGCATATCATCAATAACCACATTTACAAAACACTGCAGCCCCTGCCCGTAAACCAGTTTTAAGATTTCCTTTGACATGGAGTTTGATATCACATAGGTTTTCAGATAAACATTTTCCTGAATATCATAAAGCACCGCTCCGTCCATGGCAATTACCGGAAGCTTTAAACGAATGTCTTTCATAGGCACCATGAGAGATGCCGGGGTGCGCATGGTGGAAATGGTAAAATTGGCTCCCTCGTCCAGCATCCTGTTCAGTTCCACCTTGCTGTAATCGCTTAGATTGTCCTTTTCATGCAGCAGAGTATCATCCAGCCCGGAAATAAACAAAATATCCTTTTGCTTGCTCCTTGGCAGCGAAAAACTGTTTACACCGATTCCGATAATAATACCGATTATCGTATCCAGAAAACGATTCCATACAAAAAGGTAAGGATTATTATCCGACACATGGTTAACTACAATGCTTAAGAAAACCACGCAGGAAAAATAAGACGCCTGCTTTTTCTTAATCAGCACCGTAGTATATAAAACCACAATAATCATGCCGGAAATTACAAGGGCATTCACCGCTTCGCTTTTTCCGGCAGAAAGATTCATTTTTTCTTCTATTAATAAAAATATCAGCCCATAAACGGCTCCGATAATTGTTCCGATAAAACGCTGAACTGCATTTTGCCTGCTGTTTGAAATATACATCTGGATGCACCAAAGCGCCGCCAGCTGGGAATAAAACACAATTCCGCTGCTTCCCCGAAGGAAAGATACCAGATAACATATACCGATAGCAAGCGCAGATTTCACAATCCGCATACCGATGGGCGGTAATATTCTTTTTACTGTTTTCCCCATTTTTTCTGTACAATACCGGCCAGAATATCTGCCGTTCCTTCTATTCCAAATTTGCTGCTGTCTATCATAACATCCTTATGGTCAAAAACAGATTTGACCTCCGGACAATATTTCTTCTGATAATTGCTTCTGGCAGTATCCACTTCCTTCATCATTCTGACGGCAGTTTTTTCCTCCATCATCAAATCATGAGTGCAGTTATAGAGCCTTGCCTCAAAGGGTGCATAAACATATACACTTAAATGATTGGGAAAATCCTGAAGAATGCTGTCAGCGCACCTTCCTACAATGATACAGGATTCCCTGGCTGCCCTGTCCCGGATAATATTTTTTTCCACACAGAATATTTCATCTGTTATACTGTAAATCCCCATATTAAAGGGATATTTTTTTCTCAGGAAAAAGGATTTCGCAGTTTCCTCCGCATCACTGATAGTGGACACCGGATGCCCCATCCGTTTCGCAGTTTCTGCCACAATATCCCGGTCAAGATACTCAATGCCAAGCTTTTTCGACATACATTCCGCAATGCTTCTTCCCATGCTTCCAAATTGTCTTGATATTGTTACAACATACTGTTCCATAAGAACCTCCCGTCCTTACATTCCCTTTTTTCAAATTTTGCGCTCCTGCCACTACTCGGCAGCCGCTGTTTTAGGCGCTTTCTTGTTTTTCTTCTGCAAATACCTTACCACACAGGATAAAGAATAATTAATAATAAAATAAATAAGCGTTGCACAGCCAAACAGTACAAAAACATCCGAAACATTAATATTCCCCGTTCCGTTATACATATTTGCCGAGCTTAAAACCTTTTTCACACGGGCCATCAGCTCAATGGTCGCCACATTGGCAAGATAAGAAGAGTCCTTAATTGTCGTAATAACCTGACTGAGTAAAGTAGGCACTACATTTTTATAAGCCTGCGGCAAAACAATGTAAATCATTATCTGCACCGTACTGAAGCCCTGAGAATGCCCTGCTTCAAACTGCCCATTTGACACGGAGTTAAGACCTCCCCTTACAATTTCCGCAATAACCGAAGAGGTAAAAAGAATCAATGCTACTGCTGCCTTGAAAAGCAGCTTTGTCTCAACTGATGTCAGCCCGAACATTTTCCTTTCAAAAAGCCTGGGGCAGGGGCAGAACACAAGACAAATAAAAATCCAAAGTAATAACGGCGTATTTCTGAACACTTCAATATATATGGTTGCCAGCCACTTGAATATGCGGTTTTTAGGCTGCGTACAATAATTCCTCAGAAGCGCCAGAATTGAGCCCCATAAGATGCCGATAACAACCGCAATCACTGAAATTATCAATGTGAAAAGCACGCCTTTTAAAATATAAACCCATATGCTGCTGTTTTGTAAAATAGACAGACTTGCCATCCAGTTATTCATCCTTATGCCACCTTCTTTCCTCTCCTTCTGGATATTACCATATGCACTCTCTGGTCACGTTTTTTCAGATTTTCTTCCCATACGCTTGCAAGCTTGGAAAGAGGATAACAAATAATGAAGAACAAAGCGCCGCTGACCAGATAAGCAGGTGCATAAGCCCCGCCGGTGGTGGCCCCTGTTACAAAGCTATAAGTCAGTGAAATCAAATCGGCGCCGCCTATAATATAAAGGCAGGAAGTATTTTTTATCAGATTCACCACCTGATTAACCATGGGCGGCAAAATAATTTTTATACTCTGGGGAAGAATAATAAAAAACATTTTTCCTATATATCCGAACCCCTGTGATTCTGCAGCTTCAAACTGGCCTTTGGGAATCGCTTCTATTCCTGCCCGGATTACCTCAGCCATATAAGCGCCGTGATAAATTCCCAGTGATATAATACCCGTTACAAGTATTCCCAAACTGTGCCCCGAAAAAGCCAGGGCATAATAGAGGAAACAGATCTGCAGAAGCAGCGGCGTATTCTGGATTAATTCCACGTAAACACGGCTGATACCCTTCAATATTCTTTTTTTACTTGTGGCCATAAGTCCCAGAACAATTCCGATTACCAGCGAAAGCACCACTCCTGCGAGCGCCGTTTCCACCGTATTTAAAAGTCCCAGTCCAAAGGTTCCCCGGTATGTCCAGACCTTAAGCCATGCATTTTCAGAAAAAATACCAGACATTCTGTTTCCTCCATTACTCCTTAATAACTTACTTTAAAATCCCTGAATTAGTCTAATCCATTTTCTGTAATTAATCCGGCAATTGTGCCGTCAGACAGCCATCCTGTTACCAGTTCTTCAGCAACAGCGGAAAGACCTGAGCCCTTTGTCGTTGCAATGCCGTATTCCTGAGGTGCAAATTCTTCTTCAATATAAGAACGTGAATCAGTATTGTAAATAGCAAGAATGGATTTATCAACGCAGAATGCATCTACTTCGCCTGCGCTTAATGCTGTTGAAATTGTGGGATAATCATCATACTGCTGGAAGGATACACCTTCTGTCCACAAAGCAGGGTCAAAAGTTTCTGCATCAAAATTATCTCCGGAAATAAGTCCTGCTGCTATCATGGCTTCTACCAGTGATTTTGCTGAAGTAGATCCTGAAGATACGCCAACCTTCTTATCTGCAAGACCTTCCAGATTGGTAATACCGCTTGCGTTTTCAACAAGTACTGTTACATGGTCTGTAAAGTAAGGTGTTGTGAAATCCCAGCTTTCCTTTCTTTCATCTGTGATGGTAAAGGTAGCCAGTACGCAGTCAATGTCACCGGAATCAAGAAGCTCTGTTCTTGTAGCTGCTGTAACTGCCGTAAACTCAACATCCACGCCAAGATATTCCGCAAGCTTTTCTGCCAGAGAGATTTCAAGACCTGAATACTCGCCTGTTAAAGTATCCTGGAAGCCAAAGCCTACAACTGCATTTTTAACGCCTACCTTAAGAACGCCTCTGTCAATAATTGCCTGCACATCCTCGGCAAATTCTGTCTCAGCGCCTGCTGCTGTGCTTTCTTCTGTTCCTTCTGCTGCACCGTTTTCTTCCACAGGTGCCTCAGTTGCTTCTGCTGCAGGAGCCTCTGCCTCCGTGCCGGTTGATGCTTCCTCTGCCTTACTGCCGCAGCCGGTAAAAAGCATCATTGTCATGGCAAGGGATAATCCCAAAGCCATCCATTTTTTCATTTTCTTCATAATATTTCTCCTCCTTAAAATATATTGCAAACGAATTCAGGCAGGAAATTATATTCCCGGGAATCCGTCTGTCAGCTTTTTTTGCAGCCCTTTTCTCTTTCAGTTTTTAAAACTGATGCCCTCCTGCTTACCGGATGATTTTTCCAAGGAACTGCTTTACCCTCTCATTTTGAGGATTGGTAAAGAAATGCTCCGGCGTTCCTTCCTCAATAATCTGCCCGTCTGCCATAAATACCACCCGGTCAGCCACCTGTCTTGCAAATCCCATTTCATGGGTAACAACCACCATAGTAATATTTTCCTTTGCCAGCTTAATCATGACATCCAGAACCTCCTGAATGGTTTCCGGGTCAAGCGCGGAAGTAGGCTCATCGAATAATATAATTTTTGTCTGCGCACAGAGCGCCCTTGCTATCGCAATACGCTGCTGCTGCCCGCCGGATAAGGTAGTGGGATAAACATGCGCCTTATCCCGAAGCCCTACAATATCCAGATAATGATAAGCCAGCTCTTCTGCTTCTTTCTTGCTCTTATGATGAAGCTTCATTGGCGCCAGCGTTAAATTCTTAAGCACTGTCATATGGGGATAAAGATTAAACTGCTGAAATACCATGGAAGTCGTACTGCGCACAAGCTTTGTCTTGTTTTTACTTGTCAGTTCCTGCCCATCAATAAAAACATGGCCGCTGGTAGGCTCCTCCAGAAAATTCATACAGCGGACTGTGGTAGACTTTCCCGAACCGGACGGACCGATAATAACCAGTTTTTCGCCTTCCTTTACTTCAAGATTAACATCCTTCAGCACGTGCAGCTCTCCAAAATACTTGTTGATGTGTTCCAGCTTAATCATAGGGCTTCCTCCTTATACTATTGCCATATACAACAGATTGCACGCTTCACCGGCAAACCTATTGCCATGAACCAAAAATGACGCTTCACCACCGATGTGTGAAACGCCATTGTCTCTTTTCAAATAAAAGCTATCCTTACTTATATTTTATTGTTATAAAAACAAAAAGATGCTTAGCTTCCCTACGCCAAACATCTTTGTTATTTGAATAACATAAACCTAAATTGGGGAATTGTCAAGATAAACTTATAAATTTTTTAAATAGGTATCATATAAATTTCTTTATAGCTTTACACCTTTTCTGCATTCTAAAAACAGGACATACCTCAGGTACATCCTGTTTCCGCCCGATTTCACTATGCATGCTGATGCAAATATTTCTCCTTGGTAGCCATTCCTCCTCTGATATGCCGCTCTGACTTATTCACATCAAGCACCTTTCTTGCTTCTTTTGCAAGTGCCGGATTAACCTGCATTAGCCTTTCTGTTACATCCTTATGTACCGTACTTTTACTAATCCCAAACTGCTTGGCAGTCTGCCTGACCGTAGCCTTATTTTCAATAATATAATTGGCAATATCGATTGCACGCTCCTCGATATAATCTTTCAAAGGAAATCCCCTCAGAATACTTTTTTACATTGTATGAAGCATTCTGAGGGGATATGACTATTTCTCCTCTTATCCCTCAGGTTGCATTACCCCTGTCTGTTAAGACATTTGTAATATGAACCCGGGATTACCACACCGTCTCAATCTCATCCTTATCAACACCATATAGCTGCATGAATCTTTCCAAATCTTTTTCACCCGTAATCAGCATCAGCTCTTCTATATGCCCGGTTTTTTCATCCCGGAAACCTGCCACCTTTTCTCCGGTGCAGATACTCGCCCTGATAACCGGCTTTTTACCTGATTTATCAAAATCCGAAATAACGCCTGTCTTCTTATCTTTCTTCCAAAGCATGGGACTCTCCCCCTATCTTACATTTCTGGTAAACCGGCACCTGGGAAAACTGCTGCAGCCGTAAAACATACCGAATTTCCCTTTCCGTAAAATCAGTTCGCCGCCGCAGACAGGGCAGCTTATTTCTTCCTCTGCACTTTCCGGCATTTCCTTTTTCTTTTCTTCCATGAGCTTCCCAAGTTCCTCATAGCACCCCTGATTCATCATACAGTCAAACAACGCCCGGTGGGCGCCCTCTGTCCGGAGGCAGAAATGCTGCGCCACATCTGTCAGTTTATGGTGAGGAAGCTCCGGCAGATATTTTCTTGCCATATACAGCGTATCTACATAATCGTTCTTCAGTTCTTTTCCCAGATAGTTAAAAGCAGCATCATAGACAAAATTTGTGTCAAAGGTATGAATATTATGTCCTACCAATATATCACTTCCGATAAATGTAAGAAAATCCTCCATAGCTTCTTTAATGTGAGGCGCCTCTGCCACCATCGCATCTGTAATTCCGTTTACTGCAGTAGCTGCTGCCGGAATGTGTCTTTCCGGATTCACCAGAGTGGAAAATTCACCCACTATTTTATGACCTTGCACTTTTACCGCCGATATTTCAATAATAGCATCTCTTTCCTGATTAATCCCTGTAGTTTCCAAATCAAAAACCACATAATTCTCCGCATATTTATTCAGTCTTCTTCCCTTGTTTCTCTGCACCATTTTTTCAAGCCCTTTATCTTTCCGTTCATTCTCGTTATCATTATACCCCAGGCCTTCCCAATAGTTAAGTCAAAATTTGAGCTAAGCCTTGACTTTCTTTCCTTTTCCGGTATAATAAACCCTTGGAAATATAACCGGTCAGTTCGAGACCTTCCTGACCGAACCGCTAAATGCGGAGAAAAAAACAAAACTAAAGGAGAAAAGAAAAATGAATAACAAAGAATCAAACAAAGTTTTGCTGCTTGTTCAGGCAGCAATGATTGCCGCACTTTACATTGTGCTCACCTTTATCGCCAACGCTCTTGGGCTTGCCAGTCAGGCAATTCAGATCCGTTTCTCAGAAGCTCTGACCATTCTGCCTTATTTTACTCCTGCTGCCATACCGGGACTTTTTGTAGGCTGTTTATTATCGAATATTTTAACAGGCTGCGCTCTTCCCGACATTATTTTCGGCTCCCTGGCAACCTTAATCGGGGCATTATTGACCAGAAAACTGCGTAAACATAAATGGATGGCGCCGGTACCTCCAATCGTAGCCAACGCCATCATAGTTCCGCTTGTTTTATTGTATGCCTACGGAGTAAAACCCCTCTGGCTTTCTTTTATTACTGTAACAGCCGGGGAAATTATCTCCTGCGGCGTGCTTGGTATGCTGCTTTTATTTGCACTTCAGAAATATGCAGGCCGGTTATTCGGAGAACAGGCTTAAATTCCATAAAAACATTCATTATTCAGCGGTGATGTGCACATTGCCGCTGTTTGCTTCTACTGAAATCAGGCAGGAAGGATTTCCGCCTATGGTACCGCTTGCCTGATTTCCTTTTTTATTATAAGAAAGAGAATCATCAAAGGACGTATTAATATTGCCGCTTCCTGTCTGAATCTCCATTTGGAAAGACAACTCTTCCGGCAGATTCAGGCGTATGCCTCCGCTTCCGGTTTTGGCCTTTATATCGCCTGTCACCTGTGAAGCCTCCACCTTTACATTACCGCTTCCTGCCTTCACACTTCCTTCACCTGACAGTTCCCGGATTGTAATACCGCCGCTTCCGGTTTCCATTGCTATGATACCTGACAGCTGCTCTGCCGTAATATTTCCGCTTCCTGCTTCGGCAGTGCTTTGGCCGGTCAACTGCTCAATGGAAATATTTCCGCTTCCCGTCTTTATTTTAAAGCTTCCTGCCCCTTCCATAACTTTAACATTACCGCTTCCTGCCTGTATTGACGCATTGCCGCTTATTCCCTCCAGTCCGATGTTGCCGCTTCCCGCCTGTATTTTTATTTCTTCCGCCTTAGAATCAAACCACTTGATATTTCCGCTGTTTGCCATTATCTCCAGCTTTTGTGCATCTAAGGAAAAATTATCCTTTGCCATAATATTTCCGCTGGTTGTCTGAAGATTTAACCCGGCTATTCCCTCTCTGGGAATATACAATTCAATCCTTTCTAAACCTGTGAAAAATCCGAATATGGTAATAGTAACGGCCTTTCCGCCGGTTATTACAGCTGTACGGTCAGTAATTTCAACATCTGCAAGAGCATCTTTCTCATCACTTATCAAGTATTCCTTTATAATAACTTTATCCCCTTCTGTGGGATATATTTCAAGGTTATCACTGGTATATGATACCTGCAGACTATCTATGTCGGAAAGGGGAATTTCTATCGTATTCCTAAGCTGTGCTTTTCCTCCGAAAACAAAATGTATCTTTCCTCCTCTTTCCCTGGAGTATCCTACGGACAAAACACTGACAATTATAACAATGGGAATCATAACAACTGCAGCAATTATCATACTTTTACTCTTCATGCGCTTCACCTGTTCCTTCCCCTGCCTCATATGTTCCGGTTTCACCCGGCTCCGCCTCATTCCTTTTACCGAATCCCTGCAGATAATTCACCAATGCATAATAAAGCGGTATGGTGAGAAAAACAACCCAGCCCGGATGCCAGAGAAATTTAAAAAATCCCAGGCACAAGAATATCAATGTCGTCAAAACAGGATAAGCAAAGCAGTGTGCATTCCTTTTTTCAATGGCTTCAATAAGGGAAGCCCAAATGGGCGCTGCAAGAAACAAAAGCCAGCCCGGATGCCATGCATTCCATACAGCGCCAATGATAAAATAAATTACTACAATCAGAAGAAACATAGGGAAATGGGCATGATGAGAAATCCATTCTTTATCATATTTTTCTCCGTTCACGTAGACACCGTTTTTATCAATATGAACATTTTCACCCTTTTTCCTGTCATCCACATGAATTCCGTCCCAGCCCACATGAACCTCTCCGTCCTTATCCTTTACATGCACTCCTCCAAAACCAACATGCACGTAATCAGAGCTGTTTTCGTTTTCCTGCCCTGAATCATCTGTTTCAGATTCTTTTTCTTCTCCATAATAAGGAACAGGAATCTCATCATCCGTTTTTAATAATTCATCTAATGATACTCCATAAAGCCGTGCAAGCAGAATCAGATTATCCGTATCGGGAGAAGCTTCTGCCCGCTCCCACTTACTGACCGCCTGCCTGCTGATTCCCAGTTTTGCTGCCAGAGCTTCCTGAGAAAGATTATTCTTTTTTCTAAGTTCTACAAGTCTGTTTGCAATTTCAATATTCATTTGCTGTTACTCTCCTCATAATCATTTCTTTGAGCCGCCTCATGAATAAATTGAAACATATTTTCTTTCGGTTGCTCTACCAATTTTAGGTTGAAACCCCGCAACTTTTGGTTGCATATGCCATATTTTCGGCATTTTTACTGATTTAAGCCGCTAATCTCACTGACCGGCTTTTATATAAGTAATGAATCTGTTTCCATTCTGTTCAAACCATTCCTTGGAATCATTCATTCCCATTTTATATACTGTTCCTGTCTCCGGATTCATAATCACGGTATTCATTTCATTGAAACCGATAAGCAATACTGCCGAACCGTCCTCAAGCATTACCAGAACAGGAATATCCTGGTTCACATAATACAATACCGAATCCAGGCTGCAGCCGGATAAATCCAATACCGTGGCATCCTCCAGATTATTTTCCAGAATAGTAAAAACATTTTCACCCCGGTCTAACAGGTATTGTGAATTCCTGCTGATGCCTTCAAAGGTAAGTATGGTATCAAGGCAGACTGCCAGGGCTCCTTTTTCTTCTGTAGCAGCCTCTCCCTGAATCGCCATAATCTGATTCTTAAGGCTTCTGTTTCCTTTCATCCAGACATAAGCGCCTGCATCGTCTACCACCACGCCGGAAACCCCGGAAGCAAGACTAACCGCATTGCCTTCGTCCATAAAGATTCCTTCGATGCCGTTCTTGCCATAAACATAATATCTTCCAAGCCCCGTTTCCGTCTTAGTGACAACAATATTTCTTCCGCCTTCAAATAGAACCTCCTTAGGCGTCAAAAATTTAATGGACGCCTTCTGAATCTCATTCTTTAACGCTATCTGCGTTACCTTCTCATAAATATCAATTGCCACTGTTTCTACGGTATTCAGACTGTCATCCGCTACCTCCGCATTCAGGATCTGGTCATCCGGAATATCTTCATATTCCCCGTCTTCATTTTTCCGGACACGCTTCAGGGTAATCTGGTTTCCTGCTACGCTGCCCTCTATGACATAAACATTTTCCTGGCGATATTCCTTTAAAACCCCTTCCGCCTCGTTCTGTATCCTGATGCAATACATAGGGAATATTACACTTCCTGTATGGTCCGGCACAATATCGCTTTTTTTGGCAATTCCGTAAATTAAATCATCCCCCATGAAACCAACAGGCGCTATTACTTCCCCACTCCCTGCTTTTATACTGCTTTGTTTTCCGGTATTTAAATTCATCAGAATCAGTTCCGTTCCCTGATATAACTGATTTTCCTTCTGCCATACTACCATCCGGTTACTGTCGGACACCTTATAGCAGCCTTCTTTCAAATCCTCCGATACCACTTCACAGGAGCGATTCATGGCACTGATTCCGTATATTTCATTGTCCAGCATTAAATACAACGTTCCCATTCTGTTGATATAAGCAAGCTGTTCTACCTCCGCAAGCAGAAGCTCCGGCGATTTACTGTAAGGAACATAAACCATCTCCTCTGTTGTATTGACAGTACTGTCATAATAATAAACAGAAATTCCGACCTTACCTTCATGCCGCCCTCTGTTCATATAGCCATATACCATAAATGTCACGTTTCCTCCTTCATCCACATTCAGGATTTTAACGCGGTATTTATTGTATAATGTTCTGGCATCGCTGTTTTCTTTATTATAAAATCCGAAAAGATATGCCAGTTTGTGGTCCACCACATTATAGCTGTACAATCTGTTACCTGTTACGAATGCAATGACATTTCCACCGTCACTTTCTTCAAGGGGTACTTCATCGCCCGTTATTCCCAGATATATTTTATTGTTATTAAAAACGTCTTCTGTCTCATCAAATATCTGATTCATGGTACGTTCATAGTCCAGAAGATACATACGCTCTGCCGTATATCTCACCCTGTAGAACTCGCTCACAGTATAATAATTCGTCTTTTTCCCTTCTTTTGCGGATACAAAATACTGCAGCAGAAAACTGCCGGTCTGGGAGGCCAGTTCTTTGATAGTAATCTTAGTCGCACCCTCCTTTGTTACCTTCAAATCTCCCCATGTCACCTGATTAAAGCTGCTGTGAATTGTAACTTTTCCCAGGGTAGTATTGTCACCCTCAGAATTGGATTCCAGATATTTGGTAAGTTCCTTTGCCTGCTCCTTATCAAAGGTTCTGTTTGAAAAATCCACAATATAATCCAGCTTTTCATTTGCATAATAATTCTCAGAATAAACAACACGGGTATAATACCGGATTTCTGCTCCGTCATCCATAGTCAGAATCAGCACCAGTACATATTCCTTTTCACTGTCAATTAAATCCTTAAGTCCAAAGGATACCGAAATCACATCCTCTTCCACCGTAAATTCCTGCACCTTTGTATTTTCAACAAGCCTTTGCCCGTCAATGCTTCTTACCTCAAAATCAATACCGGATATTTCCCTGCCATAACAGTCTATCTGAAGAGATACCTTTCTTCCGGCAGCCAGCGGAGTAATGCTCTCTCTCATATAATTCACTTCCATGGTATCATCATATCCATGAAGCTCATTGATTGCCCTGCCGCCGTATTTCATTGTAACAACCGGAAAGGAAGCCTCTGACATCTCCACTGTCATATCCGTATTTCCTTTATTCATAATGCTGCTGATTACAAAAAGAGCTGCCAGAAATACCGTCAGAATAATGACCCATTTAATAATATATTTCTTCATTGATTATCTCCTTCAAACAGCTTTTGAAGTGTGGTATTGACATGAAGCAGCTCCGTGACTGCCTGAATACCTGTTTTTTTATTTTCTTTATTTTTAACCGCTCTTATCAGTATATTCTTTGGCGTGTGTTCCATGTCAATAAATTCAAGCACCTGCGTATCATATCCATGCTCCTCCAAAAGATTGGCTCTGATTGCATCCGTTAGCAGCGCAGACATTCTCTCCTTAATCAGTCCATACTTAAGTACAGGCGCAAGGTCTTTATTCTCAATCTGCCTGTTCACCTCATGCTGACAGCAGGGCACCGAAAAAATTACCTTTGCGTCCCAGTCCACAGCCTTCTTCAAAGCATAATCCGTGGCGGTATCACAGGCATGCAGGGTTACCACCATGTCCACTTTTTCCTCTCCTTCAAACCCGGCAATATCCCCCTTCAGGAATTTAAGCTTATCATACCCGTATTTTCCCGCCAGAAGACTGCAATGCTCTATCACATCTTCCTTAAGGTCAAGGCCCGTAATAGAAACATCATATCCTTTCAGTTCATGGAGATAATAATACAGGGCAAAGGTCAGATAAGATTTTCCGCAGCCGAAATCAATAATATGAATGCACTCTCCCTTATTAAACACAGGCAGCACATCTTCTACAAATTCAAGATACCTGTTTATCTGTTTAAACTTATCATATCTGGCACGGACAATTTTTCCTTCCCTTGTCTGCACACCTAAATCAACCAGAAAAGGAACGGCTTTCCCCTCTTCCAGTATATATTTTTTCATGCGGTTATGGGACAAATCAGGCCGCATGAGCATCCCCTGTTTTCCTTCTTCTGCCTGCTTTTTACCCGCAGTTTTCACCGTAACCTTACTCTTTTTGCTGACAAGCACAGTTACTCTAAGCTCCGTACTTTCCCCTTCCAGCTGTCTGAAGTCCTTCTCCATACAGGCCAGAATGCTTTCAAGAGCCTCCTGCTTGTCCAGATTTTCATGAAATACCTTTGTCCCTTCGTAAACCGTCTGTTGAAATAACAACTGTTCTTTTACCATGACAGGACGAAATTTTATTTTAAATGCGCCTTCTTTAATCCTGGGATTGCTGATAATTATCTGATACAGCTTTTCTGATAAAAGTTCATAAAGTACTTTACGCAGTTCTTCCATTTCCAGTTTTCCTTCCACTTCGCTCGAAAATCCATGCACTTCGTGCATGCCGCAGCTTCGCTGCTCTCTGATTTTCTCGTTAACTTATCGGGTGAAAACAAATGCCGCTTTGCGGCGCTTGTTTTCCTTCCGATAAGTTACATTTTAATAATTTATGTGTCAAATCACAACTAAAATTTCAGAATCCCTCTTCGGGAGTTGTGTCTTCTTTTATAGATTTCATAAAAAAGCAGTATCTGAATCATGTCACCCATCCACTCCCACTTTTCAGGAGGCACATTCTGGTTTTCTTCTTCCCGGGTATCTTCTCTTTTGATTCTCTCCAGAATATCCATGGACAGCTTGTAAAGCTGCCATCTGTCAGGATATTCATCATAAATCATACTGCCCTCATAATCCAGCTTATCTAATATGGAAGCTATCATTTTCTGATACCTTTTTGCTTCTGCCGGATACATCTGCTGAAGATATTCAAGGTCTCTGATAATGGAATCTTCCTCCTGATAATACATGGGAAGGGGATAGGTCATATAAAAAGGCAGAATTTTTCGTTCATACATCGCTGCAAGACTTCCTTATTTCTTTACAGTTATAATATGCAGATATTATTTAAGAAGTTCGCCTGACAGGTGCTTCATCCGCCTTACATCCGCTTTATTGCATGCAGCATTGGCATATCTTGCTTTTTCGTAAAGCTCTGCAAACGCCTCTGCTTCCTTTTGCCTTTCGGGAAACAGGCTCCTGCAGCATTCTCTTGCCGTTCCTCTGCGCAGCTGCTTCTCAATTCCTTCATTTTTTATTATCCTGAATCGCCGGATAAGAGTGCGCAGATACTGCCTTCTGACCATATACGAAGGCTCCCTTGGCACAAAAACCCGCATCCCTTCATCCGCTTTTTTCTTTCCGCGCTTTGGACGCAGCAAAAATTCCACCTTATCTTTTTCTTCTTCCTCATCTTCCTGACATAATCTGCCTTTCTGCCGAAAGGCTCTTTCCACCAGACGGATGAATCCTATAACAACCGCTGCCAAAAGCACAATAATCCCGGCAATTCCCAGAATATAAACTAACGCATTGAGTATCCAGATCAAAACAGAAGGCTCTGACGCTTCATAAACCGGAGAGATAAGCTCAACCTTTTCCATATCCCCCGACCATATTTCACTTTGCGCTTCCCCTTCCGGAATCAGAGAAAAAAGAAAGGTCAGCGCCATAACAAAAACTCTTTTTATTCCGGCAATGATGCGGTAAATAAACTGCCTGCCGATTCCGATGCAGATAACTCCCGCCGATATTCCCAAAAATCCAATCATAAGACCAAAAGAAGAATAAAATGCATGTCTTACCGGAATGTGCTCTGTAGTCCTGTTATTCACATCCATATACTCAGAAAAACGCCTGAAATAAAAGTACAGAAAATAGCCGAGAATATATAAAATCATCATCACTATCACATAATTTCCGCTTTTCCCATCCGCCTGCCACCCATCAACCAAATAGATGAAAAAGAAAAATCCTGCTGCTCCGGGCGGCGGGGCTGCTCCCATGCCCACTTCTTTTCCTGTCAGGCGTTTACCTGCGCTGAGCAGTGCGAAGACAGTGGATATAATCGCAAAAACGATTTGTTCATAAGGTGTTTTACTCCACAGAGCAATCACTCCCACCGGCGGCAGAATATGCAGCAGAAAAAACAGACTCCTGCTGCCGCAAAGCTCCCGTACCATATAATAAAACACCGGTATGACACTAAGCAGTATTATTCTGAAAAATCCCGGCCACTGCTGTACAAAATCGGAGAATATTACCACCTGTAAAGCTATGGCAAGCATATAATTCAATATTTCTGCCAGGATATTTCCGGCAATCTCCATTCTGCGGCTCAATCTCTTTCCTCCAAAATCATTTTAATGCTTCCTGCAAGCTCAGGTCTGATATTGCCATCATCTATTTCCTTCACAGGACAAAGCCAGCAAAAATCTTCCCTTTCCTTATAAGCCGAAAGCAGACCCTGAAAATCCTCATGCCGGTTAGGCGAAATAAAGACTGTATAAAGCCCCTCTTCCCTAAACAGCTTTTCACCAAAGCAGACGGAAAAGTCTTCTGTTTCTTTATGGAAATCCAGCCTTGCAAGAGATTTGAAAATTGCTTCAGTTCCTCCGGCTGCAGCTGTTCCCTGCAGGTTCATTATCTGTCCTGTCATACAATCTCTGGCATTAGCATATACGGCTGTCTGCACTCCCTGATTCAAAAGTTCCCACACCATGCGGGCACAGATGCTGACTGATGCCTCAAGCAGTTCTTCCCGCCTTAAAATATTATTATCCTGCAGATTCAAGAAAATCCTTACCGCCTTAACCGCTGTATGCTCCCTTACATTAACCTTCAATTCCCCTGTTCCTGCGGTTGCCTTCCAGTTAATTGCTTTCATCTCATCATAAGGCTCATATTCCCTGATTCCCCGATAAGTAAAAGGGTCTTCTGCCTCATGGCGCCTTACTGCCACTTCTCCGTTAATTTTCTTTATTGCACTGTCAAGAAAGAGCGATTGATACATTTTAGGCAAAACATAAAGTCTGGAATCACTGTCAAGGTGCCCATGCATTTCTACTGAAAAAAACAGGTCTGCTCCCACTAAATCTATGCCGTATATCCCATAGTATCCTCTTTGCGGGCATTCTATTTTATGTGTTCTTGTAATTCTCTGATAAGGCATAACGGAAAATAAATCATTACGGTAATACTTATCCGTTACGGCACTGTTATCCGTATCGGAAAATTTGAGAGCCTTAGAACACTGAAATTTGACCTTCAAAGTTGCTAAAGGAAGCCATTTCCTGTTTTCCACTATTTCCAAAAGCGAAGTCCGCTCCCCTGCATTTACTGCTTCATCGGAAAAAGAAAGCTTCACCGTGATTCCGCTATTCCAAAATCTGCGGTATAAAAATCTTTGCAGCAGAAATAATGCGCCTGCAAATAAGGCAATCAAAAAAATTACCATATTCCCCTCCTGCCTTTCACATCAATTTTGAAAAATCCTCTGTGGGTGCAGGTACTTCCGCCAGTATTTCTTTTATAATACTCTGCGCTTCATTTCCCTTCTGATAGCCATAAGAAATTACAAGTCTGTGGGCAAGTACCGGTACTGCAAGTTTCTTTACATCATCAGGGATACAATAATCTCTGCCCATAAGGGCCGCATATGCTTTTGCCGCATGCATAAGTGCCAGCGCTCCGCGGGTGCTGGCTCCTGCGATCACCTTTTCTTTTTTTCTGGTAGCTGCAGCAATTTCTACAATATATTTTTCCAATGACTCATGCACAAAAACATCACGGACATCCATTTTCATTAAAAGCAGTTCTTCCTTTGTAATGACGGCCTTCAACTCCTTAAGCGGATTCTCTTTTCCGAATCTTCTCAAAATATCCTGCTCTTCTTCAAAGGATGGCTGCCCTATGGACAGCTTCATCATAAAGCGGTCAAGCTGTGCTTCGGGAAGGGGAAAAGTTCCCGCAGTTTCAACAGGATTCTGGGTAGCAATTACAAAGAAAGGATTTTCAAGCCCATAGCTGACGCCATCTATTGTAACCTGTTTTTCCGCCATACACTCCAAAAGCCCCGACTGGGTTCTGGGAGTTGCCCTGTTAATTTCATCAGCAAGCAGTATATTGGTAAAAACAGGACCTTTTCGTAATTCAAATTCATTATTTTTTCTGTTAAATACATTTAAGCCTGTCACATCGCTGGGGAGCAGATCCGGTGTAAACTGAATTCTTGAAAAGGCTGCCTCAAGAGATGCCGCCAACGCCTTTGCCATTTGGGTTTTTCCGGTACCCGGCATATCCTCAAGAAGTACATGGCCTTCTGTAAGCAGGGCTGTCAAAAGAAAGGTAACTGTTTCTTCCTTTCCTATGATGACCTTCCCTACATTTTCAATTATTTTTCTTCCGTTTTTCTGAACAGATTCCGCCATCTTCACCCTCCCTTTTCCCATAAAGCATAGGGGCAGTATATTTACTGCCCCTGAAGAATTTCATTATTTTAAAACATGAATACGAGCCATTGCTCTTTGAAGCGCTGTTTCCGCACGAAGAATATCGGTTTCCGGCGTCTTGGAACGAAGCCTTTCTTCCGCACGTTCCTTTGCCTTTTCCGCACGTTCTTCGTCAATTTCTTCCGGCCACTCTATAACTTCAGCCAGAATCACTACTTCATCCTGAAGGATTTCCGCAAACCCTGCATGCAGAGCCGCTTCCTTTGTTCCTTCAGCCTCGGTAATGGTAAGAATACCGGGACTTACGATTACGGTAGTGGGAACATGTTTCTTTAAAACACCGATTTCTCCCTCAGTGGTATTAAACTCCACCATGGAAACCTCTCCCTTATAAAATACACGGTCGGGAGTAATAATCCTGAGTGTAAATAAATTATTATCTGCCATTTATGATTCCCCCGTTCCTATTTTACGCGGGCAAGTACGTCATCAATACTTCCGGCATTTAAGAAATAGCTCTCAGGTATATCATCATGCTTACCTTCCAGAATTTCCTTAAATCCGCGAATCGTCTCATTAATCGGTACATACTTACCGGGAAGACCGGTAAACTGTCCTGCTACGAAGAAAGACTGTGATAAAAATCTCTGTACCTTTCTTGCACGGGAAACCACCAGCTTATCGCTTTCAGATAATTCATCCATACCGAGAATTGCAATAATATCCTGCAGTTCCTTATACTTCTGCAAAATTTCCTGTACTCCTCTGGCAGTGTTGTAATGCTCTTCACCTAAAATTCTGGGATCCAGAATTCTTGAAGTGGACTCAAGAGGGTCTACAGCAGGATAAATACCAAGCTCTACAATAGAACGCGACAATACGGTAGTTGCATCCAGATGCGCGAATGTAGTTGCAGGCGCCGGGTCAGTCAAGTCATCGGCAGGCACATATACAGCCTGAACTGATGTAATGGAACCGTTCTTAGTTGAAGTAATACGCTCCTGAAGAGCACCCATTTCCGTCTGCAGTGTAGGCTGATATCCTACTGCTGAAGGCATACGTCCAAGAAGCGCTGAAACTTCCGAACCTGCCTGTGTGAAACGGAAAATATTATCAATGAAAAGCAGCACATCCTTGCCGCCTTTGTCACGGAAATACTCAGCCATGGTAAGGCCGGTAAGACCTACTCTCATTCTTGCTCCGGGGGGCTCATTCATCTGACCGAATACCATGGTGGTTTTATCGATAACCCCTGATTCTGTCATTTCATGATAAAGGTCATTACCCTCTCTTGTTCTTTCGCCTACACCGGTAAATACGGAATAACCGCCGTGTTCTGTTGCAATATTTCTGATTAACTCCTGAATTAATACGGTCTTGCCTACTCCGGCGCCGCCGAATAATCCGATTTTTCCGCCCTTCTGATAAGGACACAGAAGGTCAACAACCTTAATACCCGTTTCCAGAAGTTCCTGCTGCGTTGCCTGTTCCACGAATTCAGGCGCAGGTCTGTGAATGGGCTCATAATTTACTCCTTCCGGAGCCGGTTTATTATCAATGGGCTCACCAAGCACGTTAAAAATACGTCCCAGTGTATTTTCACCTACCGGTACACTGATAGGGGCGCCGGTTGCAATTGCTTCCATGCCTCTTACCAGTCCGTCCGTACTGCCCATGGCAATACATCTGACCGTATCATCGCCCAAATGCTGCGCTACTTCAACAGTCAGCGATGTGCCGTCCTTTAACGGAACCTGAACGGCTTCGTTAATTTCAGGCAGTCTGTCGCTGAATTTCAAGTCAAGTACGGCGCCTACAATCTGTGTGATTTTTCCCGAATTTTTGCCGGTGGCTTTGCTGTTTAAATCTGCCATCTTGCGCTCTTCCCTCTTTCTGCCTGCTCTGTTTGCAGGCGTATTTTGTATAATTTGCAAATTTCTATGAAATTCTATTTCTATGAAATTGCATTTGCTCCCGCAATAATTTCCGTTAATTCCTGCGTAATTGAGCCCTGACGTGCCCTGTTATACAGAAGTGTCAGGGAACTTATCATTTCCTCTGCATTGCTGGTAGCTGAATCCATAGCCTGCATTCTGGCTCCGTTTTCACTGGCAACGGACTCCACCATACCGCCGTATATCAGGCTTGTAACATACTTCGGTATTATCAAATCCAATGCCTCCTCATCTTCAGGCTCAAAATTCATCAGTGCCTTGTCCTCTCCTGAAGCTTCCTGATTTGCAGAAGTTTCCTGTCTTATGGAACCTTCCTGTTCAGTATTGTCCGCCGGTGAGCTTTCATTTACTTCCACCGGAAGCAGCTTTAAAAGAGTGGGTACATGTACTACCGTGTTCTTAAATGCAGTATAAGCAAGATAAATTTCACTGATTTCTCCTGCCGCAAACGCATCCAGCACCTCTTTGCTGATTGCCATGGCATCCGCATAAACAGGTTCCTCTATCACGTCGGAATAATCCGCTTTTATCTCATAGGATTTACCCAAAGCATCTTTTCCCTTTTTACCGATTGCATAAATGCATAAATCCTGGTTAGCCAGTTCTCCCTGCGTAATCAGTTTCACTACATTGGAATTATAGCCCCCTGCCAGACCTCTGTTTGAGGTAATTACAATAACAGCTTTCTTTCCGCCTGCATCCCTGTCTTTTTCACCGGACTGGAGAAACCTGTGATTCAAATTTCTGGTACGGGCTAAAATAGACTGGACGGTACTGTACATACAGCGGAAATAATCATCGGATTTTTCTGCATTCTGCCTTGCTCTCTGCAGCTTAACAGTGGAAACAAGCTTCATGGCTTTGGTAATCTGCTGGGTGCTTTGAATACTGCTTTTGCGCCTTTTTATGTCTCTCATTGAGGCCATAATCTAATCACCTTTTCTTTCTACTGCTATTTATTAAATGCTGCCTTAAATTCCTCAATCGCCTTTTTAAGTGCACCTTCCGTCTCCTCGGAAATTACCTTTTCCTGTGCAATAGCAGCAGGAACCTGAGGATATTTTGTATCCAGGAATTCAAAGAATTCCGTTTCAAATCTTGTAATATCTTCCGTAGGAACATCCAGCAGATACTTTCCTGTAACTGCATAAATAATAATTACCTGATACTGCACCGGCATGGGCTTATACTGAGGCTGCTTCAAAACCTCTTTAATTCTTTCACCCTGTGCAAGTTTTTCCTTGGTATCCGCATCCAGCTCTGAGCCGAACTGTGCGAAGGAAGCAAGCTCTCTGTACTGTGCCAGTTCCACACGAATAGGAGCGGCAATCTTTTTCATTGCTTTAATCTGCGCTGCTCCTCCTACACGGGATACAGACAATCCGGCATTTACTGCGGGGCGGAAACCGGAGTTGAACATTTCTGTTTCCAGATAAATCTGTCCGTCAGTAATAGAAATAACATTAGTAGGAATATATGCGGATACATCTCCTGCCTGTGTTTCAATAATGGGAAGCGCTGTCAGGGAACCTCCGCCGTATTCATCACTCATGCGGGCTGCTCTTTCCAGCAGTCTGGAATGGAGATAGAATACATCACCGGGATAAGCCTCACGTCCGGGTGGTCTTTTCAGAAGCAGGGAAAGTGTACGGTAAGCAGCTGCATGCTTGCTCAAATCGTCATATACAACCAGTACGTCCTCTCCGTTTTCCATCCATTCCTCACCGATTGCGCAGCCTGAATAGGGTGCAATATACTGTAAAGGAGCCAGCTCGCTTGCTGTTGCCGCAACCACTGTGGTATAGGCAAGAGCTCCGAATTCCTCCAGTGTTTTAACAATAGAAGCAACAGTGGATGCCTTCTGTCCGATGGCTACATAAATACACTTTACGCCCTGTCCCTTCTGGTTAATAATAGTATCAATGGCAATGGCAGTCTTTCCTGTCTGTCTGTCACCGATAATAAGCTCTCTTTGTCCTCTTCCGATAGGCACCATGGAGTCAATCGCCTTAATACCTGTCTGAAGCGGCGTATCTACTGACTTCCTGGTAATAACGCCAGATGCCACTCTTTCAATTTTACGGTACTTATCCGTCTGGATGGGACCTTTTCCGTCAATGGGCTGACCCAGCGCATTAACAACACGCCCAAGCATTACATCACCTACAGGAACCTCAACTACACGTCCGGTTGTTTTTACCGTATCACCTTCATTGATGTTCTTCTGACTTCCCAGAAGTACGGCGCCTACATTATCTTCCTCAAGATTCAGCACCATGCCGTATACTTCTCCGGGGAACTCAAGAAGTTCTCCCTGCATTGCGTTTTCCAGACCATGTACACGGGCAATACCGTCAGCTACCTGAATAACAGTGCCGACATCTGAAACTTCAAGCTCTGAAGCATATCTTTTTATCTGCTCTTTAATGACCGAGCTGATTTCTTCCGGTCTTAAATTCATGGTTCTTACGCACCTTTCTAATCATTTTTATTAAAACGGCTTCACATACCATATGTTCAGCTGTTATCAATTCTTGTTTTCAGCAGCTGTCTGCGCAGTTCAAACAGCCTGGTTTTAATGCTGCTGTCAACCACTCTGTCTCCAATGCGGATTACCATACCGCCGATTAGTTCTTCATCCACCTGATAATGCATTTCCATCTGTTTGTAAGATGTAGTGGAAAGAAGTTTTTCTTCTATTTCCTTCTGCTTTGCCGTGCCAAGCGGAATTGCTGTAGTAACATAGGCAACACCGATGCCCTTCAGCTTCTTTACTTCATCAATAAAATAATCAAGGATTGCATCAATATCTCCGTATCGGTCCTTGTTTATAATCAGATGTAAGAATCCTGCCAGCTCATCGGAAATCCTTCCCTTAAAAACATTATCAAGAACCTCCTGCTTTTCTTCCTTCAGAATCTTGGGGTGGTTCATCAATTTATTAAAATCGGGATTTTCCTTCAATACTTCTTTAAAAGCGATGATTTCTTCAAGAAAAGCATCCTCTTTGCCTTCCTCTACCGCCAGTTCAAACAAAGCTTCTCCATATGTTTTTGAAACTAGCTTAGCCATGTGCTCTCACCTATTTCTTTCAAAGTTTCGTTTACAAGACTTTCCTGCACGCTGGTATCAATGGATGCCTTAACCACTTTACCGGCCATCATGGATGCAATGACTACCATTTCACGTTTCACATCATCCGCCATCTTCTTCTTTTCAAGCTCAGCTTCCACCCTGGCTCTGTCAATAATTCTGGCAGCTTCTTCCTTGGCTTCTGCCACAATCTTATTTTCATTTGCCAGCCCGCGCTTTCTGGCATCGCTTAAGATTTCATCCGCTTCCTTTTCGATGTTCTTTAATTTATCCTCATATTCAGCCTTCAGTGCAGCCGCATCTTCCATGTCCTTTGCGGCATTATCCAATTCTCCCTTAATCTTATCCTGTCTTTTCTTCAGAAATTCCCTGGCAGGATTAAAGAGAAAGTAGGATGCAAACAAAAACAGGACAAAGATAGAAATCATCATAAGCCCCGCATCCGCCAAAAGCTGCAAATCCAGGTCAAACAACCTCGGTTCCATCGTCAAGCCTCCTTTCTGTTATTATTCATTTCAGAAGAATGCCGGCAGCATTCTTCCCCGGAAAACCTTTTTTCCCCGGAAAACTTTTTCTCCGGAAAACTTTTTCTCCGGAAAACCTTTTTCCGGTAGTTACGGTACAAGAGGCTTAACGAATAACAGAAGGATAGCAATGAGCAAACCATACAGACCTGTTGTTTCTGCAACTGCCTGTCCAAGAAGCATGGTTGAAGTGATATCTGATTTAGCTCCGGGATTTCTTCCCACTGCTGCTGCCGCATGTCCTGCTGCAATACCCTGTCCTACACCAGGTCCGATACCGGCAATAACAGCCAGACCTGCACCGATTGCTGAGCAACCCAAAATAAAGTTAGTATTAAATTCCATTTTTGTTTCCTCCTTGTGCTTATTAGCATAATTTTAATATTTTAATTTTCATCTGTACTGCATGCATCCGTAATATATGTCATGGTCAGCATACAGAAAACATACGTCTGAATTGCTCCTGAGAACAAATCAAAATATACATGCAATGCTGCGGGCCAGATAACAGCAAACTTATTAAGGAGCGCATAGATAAGCGCCATAATAGCTGTTCCTGACAAAATATTGGCAAACAGACGTAAGGATAAAGAAACCGGCACCGCCAAATCACCTATGATATTAATCGGCGCCCAGATTGGCCACGGGTCGCATAAGCCCTTTAAAACGCCTGATACCTTCTGATGTTTAAATTTGTTGAAATGAATCATCACAAAAGTAATAATACCAAGTGCAAAGGTTACGCCATAATCGGCAGTAGGCGGACGTAAACCTAAAAGTCCGGATATATTGCTGATAAAAATGAAAATAAAAATAGTGCCGATGTAATTTCGGAAATTTACGGCATACTTGCCCATAACACCTCCGATCATACCATCCAGCATCTCAACAATAATTTCAACAACATTCTGGAACGCACCCGGAACCTCTGTTGCATGCTTTATAGCCCGGTTCGCCAACAGGCAGAATGCCATAATAATAAGCATTACAATTAAAATACATACATGCGACGTTGTTATCCATACCGTCTGTCCGAATAATTCATAGGAAAAGACCCCATGAATCATAAAATCCACAGCCGTGCCTTCCGATAACAAGATTCCCTGCCCCATATTTTCACCTCCTTATTTCCTGCTCACAGGCAGGCTCTTCTATGATTAATTCAGGCAGAATTTCTTCCCCATAAAGAAGCTTGCTGATTTTTCTGGTAAAGGCATTCATATATGCGGACACCTTTAACCCCATTATGCCGAGGAAAGCTGAAAGAGGATTTCCTATCCCGGTAACAGCCGTTGCAATCAAAACAACTGTGATAAAAACATACCTGATGATATTCTGTCTGCTCAAATAATTCACAGCGCCCTTTTCTCCAAGATCCAGTCCTCTGTCCAGGGAACGCCACATATGATATGCGGAAATCCCCGCTGTCAGAATACCAATCCATAGACCTGCGCTGTAATCAGCCCTGTCCTTTACCCAAAATACAAACAGCTGGCAAATAATTCCGAAAATCATGATGCCGGTCAACAGTTCAAATAATGTCCTGTTCATTTTGGTTATGACTGTTTTCATAATTCGTTTCCTCTGATTTTACTTCTGTTCCATTCTGCTTTTTTCTGCCCTTGTGAAGATAGGCGGATTCACTGCTCTGACGGTTGAAAATCCTTTTGGAAAACCGGTAAATATTCCTGAAACCGGCAGCTGCACCCATAAAGAACAGCACAATGACGAAACAGGAGGTTCCCAGCTTCTTATCCAGAAACATTCCCAGAAAAGAACAAGCAAAGACGGGAACTAACATGTTAATACCGAATTGCCCTATCATCGCCAGGGATTGATACACATTCCGATTAGATTTAGGCATGCCTCTCCCTCTCAAGAAATCTCATACTAAAACATACCGCTTACATACACTTATAGATTATACCCATTTTTAACGTTTATGTCTAGGAAAAAAGTTGACTTTCTGCCTGTTTAAGAGTAGTATTTTGAAAAATAGATTTTTTATAAAATTTATCTTAAATTTATTGAAATTTTATGTGAATTGGAGACTTTTTTATGAACGCCGGTATTAATATCAGGCCTGCCCGGGAAGAGGATGCAGAGGCTCTTTTGAATATTTATGCGCCTTATGTGGAATACACGGCTGTCACCTTTGAATATAAGGTTCCTTCCCCTGCAGAATTCCGGGACAGAATTTTAAACATCTCTGCACGCTATCCCTATTTAACTGCATGGAAAAACGGATGCATTATGGGATATGCTTATGCTTCGTCTTTTAAGGGAAGAGCTGCTTATGACTGGTCCGTGGAAACTTCTGTTTATGTTTCCCGTGATGCCCGCAGCTCAGGCATCGGCACCGCACTTTATAAGGAGCTGGAAGAGCTGCTGAAAAAGCAGAATATATGCAATATGTGCGCCTGTATTACCTACCCTAACCCCGCAAGCATTGCTTTCCATGAAAAATTCGGTTATACCACAGTGGCACACTTTCACAAATCCGGCTACAAGTTTGGAGCCTGGCATGATATGATTTGGATGGAAAAATTCATTAATGAACACCCCTGTAACCCCAAAACCTTTGTTCCCATAAAGGAGGTATTATGACAAATCCTGTTTTGTACCGCAGACGCCTGATTCCTGATGAATGTATTCTTCTGAAAGACGATATCATACTGGAGTGCGGTGAAGAGCATATTGTTACTTCATGGAATGCCATCCACCCCAAAAAGGATCTTCATCACGGTTATTCCTGCTATTTCTTAAAGGAAGGTTTTAAGGTAAGTAAATTTTACTACGAGGACGGCAGACTCCTGTACTGGTATTGCGACATAGTAGATTTTGATTACTCTCCCGCAGACAACAAATTGATTGTAACCGACCTGCTTGCAGACGTAATTATTTATCCCGACGGCTTTGTAAAAGTGGTGGATTTGGATGAGCTGGTAACTGCCCTTGAATCCCGTTCCCTTACTCTGGACACTTTAAAATCCTGCCTGCAGAAGCTCGATAAGCTGCTTACAATTATCTACGGCGGAGATTTTAACAAATTGACCTCTTATATTGAGAAATACGAATCCTGACGTAAAAACGGCTGATAATACTATCAGCCGTTTTGCTATTCATGATAATAGAAAGTTCGCAAAGCGTACTTTCTATTATTGATATCTAATAAAAAATATGTCCGCCTATCTGGATTCCGCTTAAGCCCTCTATCGGGGTTCTGAAAAACAGACAATTTCCCACCGTTGTTGCCCCCTTCATGGCTTCATCGGCCGCCTGATAACACGCCTGGGTGGCATGGCCTTCTGCAAGTGCCAGTGCAAGACGTCCGCTGGCTACCGGCGAAAACTGTTTATTTTGATAAATGACTCCCACCACCGTATCCGGAAAGACTGAACTCATTACACGGTTCATAACAACTGCCCCCACTGCAACCTGTCCTGCATAAGGCTGGTTTCCCGCCTCACAGTAAATCAGATTTGCAAGAAGATATCTGTCACCGTCAGCAAAGGAGATTTCCGATATATTGCGCCAGGTTGACTGGGCTGCCAGCTGCGAAAGCCTTCTTTCTTCCTCCAGCTGCTTCTGCAGCTGTTCAATATTATTATTCTGTTCCGCAAGCTGCTGCTCATAGGCAAGCATTTCCTGCTCTGCTGCCGAAATCTGATGCTGATAGCTGGAAATCTTTCCCGAGGTCTGGCTTACCAGTCCGGCTACGCGGCTCTGCTCCGCTTCCACCTTTACCTTTAACTCATCCAGGTCTTCCTTTTCCTGCTTAAGCCTTTCTTCCGTTTCTTCGATCCGGGTTCTGGTTTCCTGAAATTCTGTAAGCTTCTCCCGGTCATAGGAAGCAAGATTTTCTATATATTCACTACGGTTGAGCATGTCCGAGAAACTGCCAGAACTGAACAGCATTTCCAAAAGCAGGAAATCCCGCTTCTCATACATGAACTGAACACGCTTTTTCATAGCAGCATATTGAGCTTCCTCCACTGCCTTTGCTTCTTCCAGTTCCTTACCCGTCTGTTCAATTTCTTCTTCTTTTGCCTCAATCTTATCTTCCAGCTCTGCAAGATTATTGCTTACCTGCGTCAAATCATTGTTTAAACTGTTCAGCTGACCTTTAAGGCCTTCCGTCGTCTCCTGCAGATTATCCAGTTCCTGCTGCGTGGAATCGATTGCTTCTTCCGTTTTATCTCTTTCTTCTTTTGCCTGATTCAGCCTGTTTTCCGTATCTTTTACATCTGCATAAGCAGTTGTGGGAACGGCGCACAGCAGCAGGGCAACCGCCGTCAATATGGCAACACGCTGCTTTCCTGCCTTTTTCATCCGCTTCACCTGCCTTTTCGACAGCATTATTTAGTACCGAAAATTCTGTCGCCGGCATCTCCCAGCCCCGGCACTATATAACCATGATCATTTAATTTTTCATCCAATGCTCCGATATAAATATCCACATCAGGGTGATTCTCCTGCATAGCCTTTACCCCTTCCGGAGCTGCAATTATGCACATAAAGTGTATATTCTTACAGCCTTTGTCCTTCAGCATCTGAATTGCGGCAACCGAAGAACCGCCTGTAGCAAGCATGGGATCCACTACAAAAACTTCTCTTTCCGCGCAGTCAGCGGGAAGCTTGCAATAATACTCAACAGGTTTTAAGGTTTCAGGGTCACGGTAAAGACCGATATGCCCCACCTTAGCTGCCGGAATCAGATTAAGCATACCGTCTACCATTCCAAGACCAGCCCGGAGAATGGGCACGATTGCCATCTTCTTTCCTTTTAACTGTTTTACAGTCGTTTCACAAATCGGAGTCTCTATTTTTACATCCGTAAGCTTTAAATCCCTGGTTGCTTCATAACAAATCAGCATGGCAATTTCGCCGATGGTCTGTCTGAAGTCCTTGGTACCTGTGTCTGTCCTTCTGATATAACCGATTTTGTGCTGAATCAGGGGATGATCCATAATTACTGTTCTTGCCATTTTTTTACCTCCGCATTTTACTTTTTCTTTTATCTTTCCCGTTTTCCTGCAGTGTCCTACGCATCCAGCTTGGAAATTCTTCTGATATGATTCTCACCCTGCGAAAACTCCGTATCCAGAAATGTATCTACAATCTCCATAGCCAGATTTTTTCCCGTAAAACCTCCGCCTAACGCCAGCATATTAGCATCATTATGCAGCCTTGTCATCTTAGCAAGATAAGCATCTGTGCACAGGGCGCAGCGCACTCCTTTTACTTTGTTGGCAGCAATGGAAATCCCGATTCCCGTAGTGCATATTACAATTCCTTTTTCACATGTTCCGTCCGCAACTGCCCGGGCTGCGGCATATCCGAAATCCGGATAATCGCAGGAACTTTTGTCAAAGCATCCGAAATCCTTATATTCAATGCCCCTTTCCTTTAAATGCTCAATAACCTGCATTTTTAAATCATACCCGCCATGGTCGCTTCCAAGTGCTATCATATCCTTACCTCCACACATTTAGCTGATTTACTTTTATCTAAATTTTATACCTGCACTACCTGATGGCCTGCTGCTTTCAGCAGCCGGTTCATAACAGCCTGTCCGATTCCCCTGTGGGGAAAAGACTCCGCAAACATCACCTGCACCTCATCATCATCAAACTCCCTTAATATGCGGAACAAATGCTTTGCTGCAGCCTCCTCGTCCTCTCTTTTCCCTGCGCTCTTTACCTCATCGCCAAGATACCTTCCGGCAGTTTCATCCGCGGCAATCACGCCGGTTTTTATCCCGTCTTTTTTCAGGACGCCAATCTTTTCATTTATATATTTTATTACCTCTTCGGGCTCTCCCTCCACAATGGTGAGATTTCCCCTGGGTGCATAATGTCTGTATTTCATGCCGGGGGCTTTGGGCGCCTGCCCGGAGTTATTATCTATAATCGTTTTGTCAACGTCTATCTGTCCGATTGCTTCCTTCAGCATAGCCTCTGTAATAAATCCGGGGCGCAGAATTGTAGGACAGCTTCCTGTCAAATCAATAATTGTGGATTCCAGGCCGATATTCACTTCTCCGCCGTCAATAATCATATCCACTCTGCCCTCAAGGTCCTCAATAACATATTTGGCAACCGTAGGGCTGGGCCTGCCGGAACGGTTCGCACTGGGAGCTGCTACATAACCTCCCGCTGCATCAATCAAAGCCTGCGCCGTCTTATGGGAAGGCATTCTGACTGCTACTGTCTCAAGCCCTCCTGTAGTTGTAAGGGGCACAGCATCAGACTTATTAAAAATCATAGTGAGCGGTCCCGGCCAGTATTTCTCTGCCAGCAGATATGCCTCCTCCGGTATATAACTGACTATCCCTGCCAGTGCTTCCATATTGGTAATATGTACAATAAGCGGATTATCGGAGGGCCTGCCTTTTGCCTCATAAATTTTCGCAGAAGAACTTTCATTTAAAGCATCCCCGCCAAGTCCGTAAACGGTTTCCGTAGGAAAAGCCACCAGACCTCCCTGCTTTAAAATTTCTCCGGCTTTTCTTATGGCTTCCATATCTATATTATTTTCATCAATCCTGATAACTTCTGTCTTCATTTTATGATTTCCCCAAGCCTGTTAACCATATATACTCTACCATATTTTTCTCTGTTTGACTAGTAGCGCGGATTAACAAGAATCTTAATGTATATTAATATATTTCATTATGCCCATATGTATATTCCATGCCATTTTTTCCTGATAAAATGCAGTAACCAGTTTTTCCGCCTCTTCAGAATTTGACAAAAAACCGCACTCCACAATCACAATGGGTTTCGATGTCTTTTTCAGCAGATAATAACTGTCATTTCCTTTAGCCTGTCTTTTATTTTCGGGATTCAGCACACGCAGCTGCTCCTGCAGGATTTCTGCAAGTTCTTTGCTTTTGTCGCTGGTCTGATAATAAAAAACCTGGGCTCCTTTGACATACTCTTCATGATAACTGTTCTGATGAATGCTCACTACCAGCACAGGGTCAGCCGCTTCAATAATCTCAAGCCGTTTTTTCATGTCCTGTACCTTTTTATTGGAAGCATTTTCATCATACAGACCATTCTCATCCTCTCTTGTCATTACTACCTTAATATCTTCCGCTTCCAGAAACTTTTTTAAAATAATTGCTATCTGTAAATTAATATCTTTTTCCAATGCATTATTGATTCCCACTTTGCCGGGGTCAGACCCCCCATGTCCCGCATCTATTACCACGCAAATCTGTTTTTCGACCGGTGTCTGCACTTCTTTTGAAAACACAAAGGCTGCTCCCTCCCTCGACACAACAAACATGGAAAACAACAAAATCCCTGCCATTACCAGTTTCAGAACTCTGTTTTGATTTTCTGTCATAGGTATCCTGCCGCATTTAATTTCATAATATATTTATGAAAAAACAGCTGTGGGTATAACCCACAGCTTATCCTTAAATCCAAATAATTCCCATTGCTTTACTGATTCAGATAATTCACAATTTCATCCCAGATTTCCGGCTTTTCAAATCCCAGCCTCCAGCTGGCCACACCGGCAATTCCGTACTTTTCCATGATGTTAAGTTTTACCTGAATTGATTTTTCATCTTCAAGCCACACCTGATACAGCGTATCTCCTGATGTGTATTCTCCGTAATTCTGACAGGTCGCATCATCCCATTCCACCTCAATATTATGAGCTGCCACGTATTCCTCTGCCACAGCCATGCCGACTGCCTGGCTGCTGATGCTGCTGCCTGTAGTTTCCCATATTCTGGTATAAAAGGGAACTGCATTAATTACCTTATTCGCCGGAACCTGTTCCACGGTCCTGGCAATTCCTTCCTCCACGTAATCGATGGAAGCAACACTGCCTGCCACTTCGCTTCCCGCATAATGTTCATCATATCCCATAATAATAACATAATCGGCTACAATGCCCTGTTCCCTCCGGTCATAATGGTCCGTATAACCGGTAGGCACATAATTATCCACGGAAAGTACAATGCCATGTTCCCTGCAGGGAATGGAAAGTTCTCTGATAAACTCAATATAGTGCTCCCCGCAATCCATGCTGATTTGCTCAAAATCCACATTAATGCCGTCAATGCCATATTCCAGAACCGTATTGATTAAATTATCAATCAGCTGTGTTCTCGTAGCTGTAGAAGATAAAATGGCATACATATCGATGCTGTTTTTATATTCAATATTTTCTATCAGTGCCCATACCTCAAGTCCCATATCATGGGCCTTATTCACATATTCCGATGTGGCAAAGCTTGTAAATCCGCCATTGTTATCCGAAAGCTTAAACCATGTGGGCGAAATAACATTCAGCCCCTTTGTATTTGCAGTTACGCTGCCAAGGGTATCATTGCCCGCAACGCCGGCTATTACATGCCACCCCAGATTAATTTTATAATCTCTTGTTACGCTGGTATACTCAGGTTCTTCATAATCCGTTACCGGAATAGGCTGTTCGCTCCTTATATCCGACAATCTCTTGTTTTCCACATATCCTATTACGGAATCTGATGTCTTTACCTTGCTCCAGGTTTCCATTTGCTCCAGTACAGTAACCTTTTCGCCCTGCTGCACATCCTCAAGGATTTCGCTTTTTACGCCGCCCCTGATTCTGACTGCCGTATTCTTTTTGATTTCCGAAACCTGAATTTCATCCCAGGAAGTATCTATCTGGAGACGGTTAGGCTCTGTAAACGCTTCGCAGGAAAAATTTGTATACTGCTTCACATAATCAACTGCCACATACAGCGTATCTTCTTCATACCTGGCAATCACATATCCCAAATCTTCACTGCCGTTTTTGCTTTCCTTCACCGTACTGCCGGTATTTGTTTTCACAATATCATCCGGAAGAGTATATAACAGCAGATTTTCGTTTTTATCCTCATAAAATCTGTCATTAAAATATTTATGGACAGTAGATAAATCCAGATAATAAACTCCGTCTATCAATCTGGCACGTTCTTCTATCATTTCATTTCCAAGAATTATGGCGGTATCTTCCTGTGAACTGATTTGAAAATAATCATTCAAATCCGCCCTTTCCCTGGAATAGGAATATCTTTCTATCAATTTAGCCCCAATACTGACGCATCCTATAATTATAATAAGGACGATTGCAACTAATATGGGAATGATTTTTTTCTTCATATGTAAGTTTCCTCCAATCGTCCTTTATTATAACAGACTATTTCCATACCGTCATTATCATTTTTTGACTTTTTATTACTTTCCGGCAGCTGCTTTTTTGTTTATGCTTGTCAAATATGGGGGTATGCTTACGCGCAGATAAATAATTTCTGCTGCTGCCGGAATTTTCAGATAGGGGCTTATTTCAGAGAAATCCTGTCATACCTGATTTCTTTTATTCTTCCCTCTTTATCGGTTATGTAATCAGGCATATACAAAGTATCTTCATTAACACAATTTTTTTCAATATTTTCCGAAGTGGTCGGTGTACCATTAAGATAAAGCCTGATTCCCGCTTTTTCCCATTTTTGCAGCTGCTGCCTGAGGGAATCTGAATCTCTTTCGCTTTTGTCAGTCATATTTTCTCCCATCCGTTTTAAGTTTTAAATTTTCAAACAGCCAAAAGAAGCCGTGATATGTTATGTCGGAAAATAAACCTTAAAACTGATTATAGTTTTTTTGTTTCATGACGATAATAAAACAGTAGAGATGCCGGATATGTATCAAAATTAAATTTACCGCTTGCGAATTTTCAAAGTGAATTATAAGGTGAAAACCTATGTGGAATTTTCGCGACAGACACTTAAGCCTGTTAGACTGCCTTCTTAAAAATTATTTGTGATTATCAACAACAGAAAACTCTCTTTACAAATTTTCTATTGTCCTGAACAATGGAAAGCACGCTTTGCGAACTTTCTATTGTCTTGAATTATAAGCAGCGGTTCAGCTGCTATTATTAAAGAAGGGGTAGATTGATGCTCCTTACGGAAACATCAACTGAAAAATAATTTTGCTTAAAATAAATATAACTGTAATGTTATAACCTCATGCCTCCTCCTGATACTGATTTACCCGGAGACATCTCATGAAGCTATAATAGTATAAATTACCAATTTTTGCAAGTGTTTTTATATAATTTTTATATATTTTTCATAAACCCGGTTATCTCCACTTATAATATGGAAGATTATTAATTTTTTTTAAACACTTTACCTGTCCTATTGACTTAAATTCACGCAAAGTATAATATAACTTATCATAAGGAAATGTTGAATTTATTGTAACCAAACGACAGGATAACAGTATCTTAATAGTAAGGATGTGATAAAATGAAAATAGAAAAAGTAAACGATCATCAGATTCGCTGTACCCTTACCAGAGAGGACCTGGCTGACAGAGAATTAAAGCTCAGCGAACTTGCTTACGGTACCGAAAAGGCGAAAGATTTGTTCCGTGACATGATGCAGCAGGCGTCTTTTGAATTTGGATTTGAAGCGGAAGATATTCCGTTAATGATAGAGGCTATTCCGTTAAATTCCGAATGCATTGTTCTGATTATCACCAAAGTAGAGGACCCAGAGGAATTGGATACCCGTTTTTCAAAATTTGCCCCTTCTGTTCACGAGGACAGGGAAACCGTGGATGATGTGTTGGATTCCATTGCCGATGGTGCCGATGATGTACTTGATTTATTCAAAAAAATCCAGAATAAGCATGCCTCTTCTGAAAGCTCAGAAACAGACAACGCCCATGCACAGTCTGCTGAATCCCTGGAAGAAACAAGACGTTCCTTTAAGAATGCCTTACAGAAGAAGCTGAGTGATGCTTCTGCAGCAATGGAACTGACCAAAATATATATGTTCCAATCTCTCCACGAAGTCATGATGCTGTCCCGGATTCTTTCCGGTTACTATGAAGGCAGGAATTCCCTGTACAGGAAAGCAGATGGTTCTTATATTCTGGTTCTCTCCAAAAGCGGACACACGCCGGCGGAATTTAACAAAATCTGCAATATTCTTTCCGAATATGGCAATTCATCAAAATCGGTTCCCGCTTCGGAAGCGTATCTGGAAGAACATTTTGAACCGATTATTAAAGATGCCGCATTACAATCTTTATGCCGCATATAACAGGCAGCAAACTAAATTTTATTTTTGTACCATATAAGCCATAACTGCGGCCGCACATATCAGAGCATTCTGATATGTGCGTTTTTTTGTGTAAAATATACCGAAATTACTTGGTTTTTGTCACATCTGATGATAGAATGATGAAATAGGCCGTCAGAATTTCTTTCTGAAGCCCAAAATATTACTAAACCATCACAGAAGGGAAAAATTTATGGACATGTATGCAACATTCTGGGCTCTCGTTCCGCCCATCGTAGCCATTGTACTGGCTTTAATCACAAAGGAGGTTTACAGTTCCTTATTTATCGGCATTGTAGTCGGCGGACTGTTTTTCTCCGGATTTTCCTTTGAAGGAACTCTTACACACATTTTTAATGACGGATTTGTTGCCGTTCTTTCAGATCCCTACAATGTGGGAATCATTATTTTTCTGGTTATTTTAGGCGCCATGGTAAGCCTGATGAACCGTGCAGGCGGAAGTGCCGCTTTCGGGCGATTTGCCAGAGAAAAAATTAAAACCCGCGCCGGTGCACAGCTTGCTACCGTTGCCCTGGGCGTGCTGATTTTCATTGATGACTATTTCAACTGCCTTACAGTAGGAAGCGTAATGCGCCCGGTTACAGATGAGCATAAGGTTTCACGTGCCAAGCTTGCTTATCTGATTGATGCCACCGCTGCTCCTGTCTGCATTATTGCTCCCATCTCTTCCTGGGCAGCTGCAGTATCGGGATTTGTTGAAGGAGAAGACGGCTTTTCCATTTTTATCAGTGCTATTCCTTATAACTTCTATGCGCTTCTGACTATTGTCATGATGATTGGCCTGATTATAATGAACGTAGATTTCGGTCCTATGAAAAAATATGAAGCAAATGCACTTAAAGGTGATTTGTTTTCTGATGATGACAGCGTTCAGACTGATGATACACCTGCTGATGCAAAGGGCAGGGTCATTGACTTGATTATCCCTATCCTCACTTTGATTATCTGCTGTGTTATCGGCATGATTTATACCGGCGGCTTTTTTGAAGGTGCGGACTTTGTTACTGCTTTTTCCAATTCCGATGCTTCCGTCGGTCTGGCACTTGGCAGTATATGTGCTATGCTGATTACTATCATTATCTATTTGCTGCGCAGAGTGCTCACTTTCAGCGAATGTATGGAATGTCTTCCTTCCGGTTTTAAGGCGATGGTTCCTGCTATCCTGATTCTTACCTTTGCATGGACTTTAAAGGCTATGACTGACAGCCTGGGTGCCAAGGAATTTGTTGCTGCCGCCATGGAACAAAGCGCAGGTTCTCTTATGAATTTTCTTCCTGCCATTATTTTCCTTGTTGGCTGCTTCCTTGCTTTTTCTACCGGAACCTCATGGGGCACCTTTGGTATTCTGATTCCTATTGTAGTTGCCGTATTCTCCGGAAGCAATCATGAATTAATGATTATCTCCATTTCTGCCTGCATGGCAGGCGCTGTATGCGGCGACCACTGTTCTCCCATTTCGGATACCACCATTATGGCCAGTGCGGGAGCCCAGTGCAAGCATGTAAACCATGTTACCACCCAGCTGCCCTATGCACTGATTGTGGCAGCAATCTCCTTTGTTACCTATTTAGTTGCAGGTTTTGCCCAAAATGCCTTTATTTCACTTCCAATCGGAATCCTGCTTCTTCTTATCGCCCTTGTTGTGATAAAAAAGCTTGCTTCTGACAAAGCGGAAATTTAGTGTTATCAAAAGACCCCTGCTTCACCGTGTGTGAGTCAGGGGCCTTTCTTTTATAACCGCTTAATATTCTTTTATAATTCTGCAATCTTAGCCATTAAATCATCTATATTCATGCCATGAACCATAGCGGCTTCTTCAAGGCTTTCTGCCTGTGCGGAAGGACATCCCAGACAATGCATTCCTGCTTCCATAAGAACAGGTGCAACAGCCGGATTGGTTCTTAAGATTTCGCCGATTGTCATTTCCTTAGTAATCTGTGCCATTTGAGTAAACCTCCTTCTATTTATAACCATTTGTAATATTACAAGCTTAAAACCTAATGCCTGTGACTTTATTCAGTATAATACTTTACCCACTTTCTGGCAAGCCTAGTCAGCAGAATTTTATTTCACGGCTTCTGTTTTTATTATAAATTTAACACTTCCATCCACACCTTCCGGAAGTCCCGTAAAGGTATTATATTCTTCACCGGCATCAGCCACTGCCTTGAGCCTGTCAACAACCTCCTGAACATCATCACCGAAAAGTTCTGTCAGTTTACTGATTCCTTCTTCATCAAACCGGAACATGCCGTCTACCAGCGCAAGCGCGCCTTCATCCAGGGTTCCCATTCCCTCATCCAGTATCAAAACACCTTCCTTCAGAGTATCAATTCCCTGTTTTAAATCTCCTGCACCATTATTCAAAGCTTCTGTACCTGAAACCAGCTGACTCGTACCGTCTTTGAGTACGCCTGTACCGCTCTTCAGGGAAGCTGCTCCGTCTTTCAGGCTTCCTGCTCCGTCTGCCAGTTCACCGGCCCCGTTGTTTAAGGTATCAATTCCCTGTTTTAATTCACTTACGCCGCTGTTTAATTCCTGTGCTCCCGAAACAGCAGATGCCGTTCCGTCCTTCAGTTGTGCTGCTCCTATTCCCAAAGCCTGCAGGCCTTTATCCGGTGTCTCACCTACCAGCTGATTTACACCTGCAGATACTTGCTGTAAGCCCTGATTCAGATTTCCCGTACCGCCGGCAATCCCTTCCGCCAAAAGCTTAATATTAGCTTTGGCTTCCTTTGCCTGCTCACTATTCGCAGAGGACAACGCCGAAGCCATGGCTTCCAATGTTCCTATCTGTGCATCGCAGGCTGCCACTGCAGCCTGACAGGCAGCCACCTGATTTTCCGCTTCCTGATAAGCTGCTAACGCGCTTTGAATATCACCTGAATTTACAACTTCAACCTCCACATTTTCTGTGTTGTAAGAAGTCACTTCCACTTCCGCTGTTTTTGATAATGACTGAGTTTCTGTTCCTGTGACCACTTCTATCTCATAGCTTTCCGTTTCTTCCTCCCCTTCGCCGTCGCCTTCAGAAGCCTGACTGATAGTACGCTGTTCCGTTACGGGTACTTCTATCTCTACTTCTACTTCCTGACTGACCACCTGCGTGTCTGCTCCTGTTACAACCTCAAAGCTCTGACTGGAAGCAGAACATGATGCAAGCAGCGCATTTTGTGCATTATCCCGCGCAGCCTGAGCCTGTTCCAATCCTGCCTGAGCCTGAGACCTGCTTTCTCTGGCCCCGGCAAGCTGTGCTTCAATAGTGGCTGTCAGTTCTCCTGCTGCCTGGTCCGCACTTTCAAAATATGCCTGCACCAGGGTATTTAATATGGCAGCATTGTCTGTCAGGCTCTTCGAACCTGCTAAAATGGAGACATTGTCGCCGTTTTCATTTGTCATCTGACTTAAACTGTATTGTAACTGCTTTGCACCTTCACTGGCTGCCAACACACCGTTTTTCAAAGAATCGGCGCCTTCATCCAACTGTTTTGCTCCGCTTACCAGCGAACTTGTTCCGTCGAGAAGCTTTTGTCCACCCTGCTGCAGTTCACCTGTTCCTGACTTTAACTGTGAAACACCATTTTGCAATGCCACTGTTCCGTCCAGAAGCGCCGATGCTCCTTCATCCAGCTGATCGGCTCCGCTGTTTAAAAGCCCTGACTTCTCATATAATTCCTGTGTACCGTTTTTTAACTGTGAAGCACCATCCTTCAGTTCATCCGTACCTGCCAGCAGTTCACCTGTTCCTTCCTTAAGTTGACTGCTTCCGTCCTGCAGTTCCACAGTACCTTCTTTTAATTCATTTGTGGCCGCCTGCAAATCTTCCATAGAATCATTGATATCGGAAAGGTCAAAGGAATCTGTCAGTTCAATATCCGAAAGCACATCACTCATAGCCACTGTCATGGTCATGCCAAGTTCAAAATTCTGTGCATCCGCCGTCACCTCAATATAATCCGGAATTTCCAAATCCTCAAGTTCTTTTCCTTTATCTGAAAGTTCCTCCTTTAATCCTTCCGCATCAATGCTTTCCTTTAATCCAGGAAAAGCAACACCCACTACTACGCTGTTATTTCCTTCCGACATCAGCCTTGCATTGGTCACTTCAATATTTGAAAATATCTCCTGGGGAAGCACCATACCCGAAATCATTGCAAAAGGAATTTTTATTTCCTGCTTCTTCCCTCCGATATCCACTGTTCTTGTTTCTTTATTTTCATAATCCAGACGAATAGTAACCCTGCCGCTTTTTCCTGCCAGTTCTTCCGGCGCAATATCTTTTCCATCCAGCTGATAGGAAACTTTTACTTCTACCGGAACCTCCTTATCGGTAGTTCCCCTGTAATAAATATCAGCGCCCTGGGCCTGCCATGTAATATTTCCATCCCCATCTGCTTCAAAGGTTTCATATCCCTTCACATTCTCAATGCCTGTTAAATCCGAATAATCTGTAAGAACACTGTCACCGTCAGCATTTTTCAGCCAGTCACTGACAATCACCTCATTAACGCCGCCCGCGGCATCAGCCAGCACATATACAGTTTCTTCTTTCCCTGCCTCGCTGCTGTGGGAGGCATTTACCTGTCCGTTTAACACTTCTTCCAAAACACTTTCCTGGTTTTCCTGCGTGATCACGGAAGAGACTTCAGCCTGTTCCTGACCACAGCCCGCAAGGCTGATTACCAATACTGCGCTAAGTCCCAGGCTTAATACCTTTGTTCCAATCCCTCTGTTTCCTTTCCTGTTTTCGTTTTTCATAATGAAACTGCCTCCTGCTTTATTTTGTTTTTCTTTTTACTGCTTTTTAAAACACTGTGCATAATTACCCTGTCAAATACCATGAACATGGAGGGTAATATGAAAATTACAGATACCATACTGATAAGTGCGCCCCTTGCCATCAATGTACAAAGAGAACTGATCATATCAATATTGGAATACAGTCCAACCCCAAAGGTTGCTGCAAAAAAGGACAATGCACTGACCATAATAGACTTCACGCTGGTCTGACATGCAATTGTAACTGCTTCCTTTTTCTCCACACCGCAAAATCTTTCTTTTCTGTATCTTGTAGTCATTAAAATTGCGTAATCCACTGTGGCCCCCAGCTGGATTGTTCCGATAACCACAGAGGCAATAAAAGGTATTGCTGTTTTTGTATAATAAGGAATTCCCATATTTACAAAAATCGCCATTTCTATAACCGAAACGAGGATTATCGGCAGAGAAACTGACTTAAACACCAACAGGATAATAACAAAAATCACACCGATGGATACCACACTGACCGTACTGAAATCCTTATCTGTAATTTCTATCAAATCTTTGGTACATGGCGCTTCTCCTACCAGCATTCCCTTGCTGTCATAAGATTTGCAGATAGCATTCAGTCTTTCACACTGGGCGTTAACTTCATCAGAAGCCACCTTATATTGAGAACCAATTAATAAAAGCTGCCAGTTTTCATTCATAAGGGAATCCGTTAAATCAGAAGGAATCAGCTCATCCGGAACAGATGCCCCTTTTATGGAATTAAGCCCCAGTATCCAGTTAACGCCATCCACTTCTTTCATTTCATCAGTCATATGCTTTACATCCTTAGAAGAGAGATCCGCACTGAGCAGAAGCATATGCGTGGCATTCATATCAAAGCTTTCATTCAGCTTGTCATTCGCTATAATACTGGGCAAATCCTTTGGCAAGGTCTCATCCAGATTGTAATATACCTTCGTATTTTTGTAGCCATATAAAGCCGGTATCAAAATAATCACAAACAATACCACAAAAATCTTGTAATTCTTCGTTACAAATGCACCCACACCTTTTAAATCGGGAAGCAACGCCTTATGTTTTGTTTTTTCCAGCGCCCTGTCAAAAACAAGTATCATGGAAGGCAAAATTGTAACACAGGCAACTACACCGAAAACCACCCCTTTTGCCATCACTATGCCCAAATCCATTCCCAGCGTAAAGCTCATAAAGCAAAGGGCGATAAAGCCTGCCACAGTGGTCATGGAACTGCTCACCACGGAAGTAATCGTCTCGCCGATTGCTTTTGCCATAGCTTCCTTTTTATCCGCTGCTTCCAACTGCTTTTCCTGATAGCTGTGCCACAGGAAAATGGAATAATCCATAGTTACCCCAAGCTGCAGCACTGCACTTAATGCTTTCGTAATATAAGAGATTTCCCCCATAAAAACATTGCTTCCAAGATTATAGATAATCGCCATTCCTATACTGAGCAAAAACAGAAACGGAATCAAAAACGAATCCATGGTAACAGATAAAACCAGACAGGAAAGCAGCACGGCAATGCACACATAAATGGGAGCTTCCTTTTCCGAAAGATTTTTTGTATCTGTCACCACTGCGGACATTCCGCTTAGAAAGCAGTTTTTATCAGCTATTTTTCTGATATTTTCAATAGCCTCCATGGTTCCGTCCGCCGAAGTGGTCTCATTAAAGATGATGGCCATCATCGTGGCATCTCCGCTGTTAAATGCATCATACAGTTCATCCGGCAGCATTTCCATAGGCACCGAAATATCCATAACCGAATCATACCAGAGCACCTTTTCCACATGCTCCACACCTTCAATTTCTTTCTTCAGTTTTTCAATTTCTTTTGGCTCCATTCCTTCCACAACAAACATGGAAAAGGCACCTGTACCGAATTCGTCAACCAGAATATCCTGCCCTTTCATCGTTTCAATATCTTTGGGCAGGTAAGACAGAATATCATAGTTGACTCTGGTAGCCGCATACCCCAGAAAGGATGGTATCAGAAGTACCAGGCTTAAAATCAGAATCGGTATTCTCAGCTGAACGACCTTTTTCCCGAATTTTTCCATTGTCATACACCTCATTCAAATTTGTGACCATTGGTCATTTTTATTTTTCAATGGGTGTTATATCACAATAATGACCATTGGTCAATATTCTAAATATTAAAAAATTCTAAACACAAAATTCGTTGCTTTTTCGACTTTTTATTTTTATACTGTATGTAAGAAAGGGCAGAGTAAAATCATGGGAAAAATAGATTTAAACAAAAAACAGAAGCGGGAGGCCCTGTTAAATACTGCTTTTGAACTGTTTACCACCCAGGGCATCAATAAAACTACCATTAATAACATTGTGGAAGCCGCAGGCGTCGCCAAAGGAACTTTTTATCTTTATTTTAAGGATAAATATGATATAAGGAATAAGCTGATTGCCCATAAAGCCAGCCACATCTTTTCTATTGCTGACGAAGCCTTATCCCAAACAGGACTAACAGAGTTAGATGACAGAATTATTTTTCTTGTGGATAATATTATTGAACAATTTAATGCTGATAAATCTCTTTTAAATTTTATATCCAAAAACTTAAGCTGGGGCATTTTTAAGAACGAGCTGATATCCTCAAGTGATAACTATGATGTGAATTTTTACAATATTTACACAATTCTTGAAAACTCCCCCAGAGCCTTCAAAAACCCTGAAGTACTCCTTTTTATGATTGTTGAACTTGTCAGTTCTACCTGCTACAGTTCTATTTTATATGGCGAACCTGTCTGCATAGAAGAACTGAAGCCGTACCTTTTTGATGCCATCAGGCAGCTTATAAAAAGCCAGGAAGTCAAATCCCCGGAGGCAAACTGACTTACATCAAACTTACAGTATGACAGCGCTGCAGAGTATTTAGTAAATTTTTATAAAATTTCTGTAAAAATCACCCTTTGTTTGTAAAAAAGTACATTTCCTTGCTTGACTGATACTCCCCTTGTAACCTATAATTAGAAGTACAAAAACAGCATAGTTGTTATGCTCATAATTAAATAATAAATAAATAGGAGGCTTACTCAAAATGAGACCAGAATGGAACAATTTTGTAGGCGGTAAGTGGGAAAATGAAGTAAACGTACGTGACTTCATTCAGAAAAACTATCATCCTTATGATGGTGATGATTCCTTCTTAGCTGAAGCTACACAGGACACAAAAGACTTATGGTCAATGGTACTTGATTTACAGAAAAAGGAACGTGAGGCAGGCGGCGTTCTTGATATGGATACCAAGGTTGTATCCACTATCACATCACACGGCCCCGGCTATCTTGACAAATCCAAGGAAAAAATCGTTGGATTCCAGACAGATAAGCCCTTCAAGCGTTCTCTTCAGCCTTACGGCGGTATCAGAATGGCAGAAAAAGCTTGTTCTGACAACGGATATGAAGTAGATCCTGAAATCAGCGAGTTCTTCTCTACACACAGAAAAACTCACAATGCAGGATGTTTTGATGCTTACAACCAGGAAATGAGAGCATGCCGTTCCGCACACATCATTACAGGTCTTCCTGATGCTTACGGACGTGGACGTATCATCGGCGACTACAGACGTGTTGCCCTGTACGGTATTGATTACCTGATTCAGGATAAGCAGGCACAGAAGGATTCTACCGGACGTGTTATGACAGATGATGTTATCCGTCTTCGTGAAGAACTTTCCGAGCAGATGGTAGCTCTTAAGATGATGAAGGAAATGGCTGCTTCCTATGGATGCGATATTTCCAAACCCGCTACCAACGTAAAGGAAGCTATCCAGGCTACTTACTTCGGATATTTATGTGCAGTTAAAGAGCAGAACGGTGCTGCTATGTCCCTTGGACGTACATCTACATTCCTTGACTGCTATGCAGAAAGAGACTTAGCTAACGGAACATTTACAGAAGCAGAAATTCAGGAATTCGTTGACCACTTCATTATGAAGCTGCGTTGCGTAAAATTCGCGCGTACTCCTGAATACAACCAGATTTTCGCTGGTGACCCTGTATGGGTAACAGAATCCTTAGGCGGTGTTGGTGTTGACGGCCGTCATATGGTAACAAAGATGAGCTTCCGTTACTTACACACATTAACAAACTTAGGACCCAGCCCTGAACCTAACTTAACAGTTCTCTGGTCCACAAGACTTCCTGAAAACTGGAAGAGATACTGTGCTAAGATGTCCATCCAGACTTCTTCCATCCAGTATGAAAATGATGACCTTATGAGAGTAACTCATGGTGATGACTACGGTATCGCATGCTGCGTATCCTCCATGGTTATCGGTAAGGAAATGCAGTTCTTCGGAGCTCGTGCTAACCTTGCAAAATGTCTGCTTTACGCTTTAAACGGTGGTGTAGACGAAGTTACCAAGAAGCAGGTTGGACCTAAGTATCGTCCTGTTTCCGGCGATGTGCTTGATTATGATGATGTAATGGATAAATTCATCGATATGATGGAATGGCAGGCAGATGTATATGTTAACACTCTGAACATCATTCATTATATGCATGATAAATACTGCTATGAAAGAGCTGAAATGGCACTTCATGACAGAGACGTTAAGCGTTATTTCGCAACAGGTGTTGCAGGTCTCTCTATCGTAGCTGACTCCTTATCAGCAATCAAATATGCTAAGGTTGAAGTTATCAGAGATGAAGACGGCATTATCGTTGACTTCAAGACAACTGGTGACTTCCCTAAATACGGTAATGATGATGACCGTGTTGACAGCATTGCTCAGGAAATTGTACACAAATTCATGACAGCTATCAGAAGACATCACACCTACAGAAACGGTGTTCCTACAACTTCCATTCTTACCATTACTTCTAATGTAACTTATGGTAAGGCTACAGGTAACACACCTGACGGACGTAAGAAAGGACAGCCTTTCGCACCCGGTGCTAACCCGATGCATGGACGTGATACTCATGGTGCAGTAGCATCTCTGTCTTCCGTATCCAAACTTCCTTTCAAGGATGCACAGGATGGTATTTCCAATACCTTCACCATCATCCCCGGAGCTCTTGGTAAAGAAGACCAGGTATTCGCTGGTGATATCGAAATCGATTTAAACAAGTAATTTGAAGTAAAGTTAAAAATTCAATATATCTAATTTCAGGGAGGTAACGTAATGGACGAAAAAAATATGATTGATGATCTTGTAAAAATGCTGGATTCCGGTATGGCTATGGGCGTGGGACATGTAAATGTTGACACTGATGCCACAAGTGAGCAATCCAAAAACGTTCAAACCATGGGATGTACTGATTGTTCCAGAACTCCTCTGGCATGCAGCGTTCCTACCCTGGAAGATGGATTAGATGATTTTCATTAATATTTAAGGAGGTAATTAACCATGGCAGCAAGTGCAGCACAGGTAGATAACTTAGTATCATTATTAGATGGTTACGCAACAAAAGGCGGTCATCATCTTAATGTCAATGTATTAAACAGAGATACATTATTAGATGCTCAGAAGCATCCTGAGAACTATCCTCAGCTTACAATTCGTGTTTCAGGATATGCAGTTAATTTCATTAAATTAACTCCTGAACAGCAGGCTGACGTTATCAGCAGAACATTCCATGAAGCTATCTAATATGCAAACAACAGAAAGCACGCTTTGAGAACTTTCTATTGTCATGAAAAACAAGACGGCACGCAAAACGTGCCGTCTTTTTAATGCATATTTTCTCTTGTAAATTTATTTTTCCTTTTTTGTATATACATCCTCTTATCAGCAAGCTGCATACATGACATAAGCGACAAATCCTTCTCATCACTTATACAGCAGATTCCGACGCTGGCCTGAAAAGGATACGGCTTTTTGCAGCGTTTTTCTTCTTCCTGCATGGCACTGATAAACTGCCTTTCAAAATCTATACTCCGTTCTCTTGTAGGTGAGTACAACAATACAGAGAATTCATCACCACCTACCCTCGCACAGATTTCATCTTCTTCAATCAGCTTTTCCAAAACCTTAGCCAAACGGCAAAGTGCTTCATCACCTTCTGCATGCCCGAAATTGTCATTAATATATTTCAGTCCATTCATGTCTATACTGACAATACTTAAATACTTTCTCTCATCCTCGTATCTTTCATGCAGACTTCGAAGGTGCTTTTCATATCCTCTTCTGTTATATATTCCGGTTAAGGAATCCACATAATAAAGCTTCTTAATCTGTTCCAGTCCGGACAATTCCTGATGCATATAGGCATCCTCAATAGCGTTGGCAAGGCTCGTAAGATACGCAGAAACATAACTATCCGGCCATTCATCATCCTCAAATGTGAAAACCATATATCCGTAACTCTTATTTTTATAATGTATGGAAAAAACAAGATAGCCCTGCGCTTCTTTTCCGCTAAGCACACTATCCGGAAGGATGCTTCCCCTGTCAAATTCTTCTTCATACTTAATTCCCCTGCTGTCACGGGTAAAAATTCGTTTTAAAATCATTTTCTCAGAAAAATAATTATCATTTTCCGCCGCCTCAAAGCTTTTTTCCTCTGTATTACACATACATAGATAAGCTTTACTGCAGTTAACGTTCTGAAGGTATTTCTCAGCCACCTTCAGATACTCTTCCTCTTCAAAAGCATCCTGATAATCTGTTGTCATAAATACTGACTGTTTAATATTATCTTCCTCAACATAAATCTTAGACAGCATCCATGATAAATCCTCCAATTCCCCCTGCTCCCCGCATCCGCAGCTTCTGCGCAGCTGCAGAGAGGGCTTAAGCCATTCCACGCGCTTTTGTTCCCGGCCTGCACAGATATTATCTATCATTTCCACTGCTTTTACACCCATACTTTCAAAAGGTGCCTTAATACTCGTAAGAGACGGCTGATATCTTCTTGCGTCCGGCAAATCATCATATCCTGAAACACAAACCTCCTCCGGAATGCGGACCCCTCTCTTTTTCAGTTCATCGCAAACCGACAACGCCATGTAATCATTAGAACAAATAATCGCCTGCGGATAAGAATCCCTGCCTTCCATAAACCAATCTACCGCTTCTTTTCCTTTTTTTCTCCAATAATCCCCCTCAAATACCATATGCTTTGTAACAGGAATTTTCGCTTCCTCCATTACACTCAGAAAAGACTGATATCTCTCCCTGGCATCCTGACTTCTCATATCCCCCGTCATAAAACAGATATCCCGAAAGCCATGATGGATGATAAAATGCCTGACCATATCCGCAATAGCTTCTCCGCCTTCTACCAGAACATTATAAAAATTCTCTTTAGCATCCCGGATATAAACCACCGGGCAAGCTGCCTTTTTTTCCAAAAGCTTTTGCAATTCGCCTTCCATTCCGTCAATGTCAAAGGTATCCTCTGCAACAATAATCCCATCTAATTTTGAACAATCAGGAAGCCTGATAATTCCCTTTTCCCCTTCCGCATAAAGCACATTATCTCCATATGCCCCGAAATTGCAGAACACAAAAACATCATAATCCAACTCCCCGGCTTTTTTAAATATAGATTTAAGAACAACTATCTGATATTCTGACGTAATTTCCCCCATAAAAACGCCGATTCTCCTTCTCATCTGCCTGCCTTCTCCCATTATCAAAGTTCCTCCGCCAGAAGATTTCCCACTTGGTAAAAAACAACGCCGAAAACAGACTGCATCTGCATTCGGCGCTGCCAATGTGCACAAAAAAGCAAATACATACACATTTATATTAGCTTTTTTTGCCATTTTTTTCAACTATATTTAATATAATTTGTACAATATTTCTAAGTATCAGATGGATTTTGCTTATCTCTTTCAAATTCCAATATATCCCCCGGCTGGCAGTCCAACACATCACAAATTGCATTCAAAGTGGAAAATCTGATAGCGCTGACCTTTCCCGTTTTAATATTAGAAAGATTCACATTTGCAATGCCTACCTTTTCTGCCAGTTCATTTAATGATATTTTCCTGTCGGCCATCACTCTGTCCAGTCTCAAAATAATTGCCATCGCAAATTCCTCCTGTCTGTTCCTATAATGTTTCATCTGATTGCTTTTGAAGCTCACAGCCATATTCAAAAACATTCAAAACGCACCACAGTGAAAAACCAATTACGGCTCCGATTAGAAGACTGCTTTTCAAAGATAAAATTGTTATCAGCACAAATGAAACCCTCAGACTTTTCACTATTTCAGCTCTAAAAGGAGAGTAACTTTCTTTCATTTCCTTAAAAACCTTACCGATAAAATGCATTACCACTGCAAGGCAAATCATCATTGCACCCATTGCGAGCATGTATGCCCCTGCCGATTCAGCTATATAGCCTTCTTCTATTAACTTTTGCCCTATCATTCCTTCATAAGCGAAACTAAATTCTTCCGGCTGCAGCTGCCCGCTCTCTATGCCGTAAGAAATCGCTTCATTTAAAATTCCTTTCAGCCCTATCATCAAAAATCCACACAAACATAAAATAACTGCCATGGTAATAGCAAAAATCTTTGCAATTGTAGTAATAGTAAGCGCTGCCTTACTGCTTTTTTGAATCTTTTCAATTCTCATATTTTCTTCTCTCATTTTTCCCTCATTTCTATACCAGCCTTTTAACTGATACCTATACTTTGCAAATTTTATCTAACAGCTGCGCATATGCTTCCTTCTCTGTTATACTGTCATAATACACTCTATCATTATGTTTGTCAATAATTATTTAATGTTTATCGTTAAATTTTATATCTTTTTCATTGTTTTAACTATTATATGCTTTTATATTTTCTATTTCATTTATTAAAACCTTTTCTGATATTGGATTTTAGGCAAATATCTGCTATACTATAAATGAATTTGGAAGGGAGATTGAGATTATGAAAGGCAGAATTCATTCATTAGAAAGCTTCGGCACTGTAGATGGTCCCGGAACCCGTTTTGTTGTTTTCGTACAAGGCTGCCCCATGCGCTGCGCTTATTGCCACAATCCTGATACCTGGTCTATGACCGGAGGCACTATGATGGAGCCGGAAGAAATCTATGAGCAATATAAAAGGAACGAAGGCTTTTATAAGAACGGCGGCATTACTGTTACCGGCGGAGAACCTCTAATGCAGGTTGATTTTTTAATTGATCTTTTTACTATTGCCAAGAAAGATAATGTACACACCTGTATTGATTCTTCGGGCATTGCTTTTAAGCCGGGAAATACCGAATTTATAAAAAAACTTGACAAATTAATGGAATTAACCGATTTGGTTATGCTGGATATTAAACACATTGATCCGGAAAAACATAAGGAACTTACTTCACAGCCCAATGACGGCATCCTGGCTTTTGCCGAATACCTTGACAGCAGGAATGTGGATATGTGGATTCGCCACGTTGTCGTTCCCGGCATTACGGATGATGATAAATATCTTTTTAAGCTTGGTTATTTCATTGGACAGTTCTCCAATTTGAAGGCGCTTGACGTACTTCCTTATCATACAATGGGAGAAACCAAATATGAAAAACTGGGAATTCCTTATAAACTTGCAGGTGTACCGGCTATGGATAAAAACAAAGTCATAGAGAAAAAGGAAGTCATTTTAGAGGGAATCCGTAAACGCCGCTCGGAAGAAGCGCCGCATTAATCCAAGACAATAGAAAGTTCGCAAAGCGTGAAAACGTGCTTTTCATTTTTACCAGTTTTTTATAAGAAGTTTTTAGATATTTTGCTTGTATTCGCAGTATATTTATATTAAAATGTATAAAGAGATTGATAATAAAATATCAATAGTATAGATATTTAAGGAGGATTAAGTTATGGCATTTGTAATTGGTGACGCTTGTATTTCATGTGGTGCCTGCGCCGGACAGTGTCCTGTTGGCGCTATTTCTGAAGGAGACGGCAAATTTGAAATTGACCCTAATACCTGTATCAGTTGTGGTTCCTGTGCAGGTGGATGTCCTGTAGGTGCTATTTCTGAAGAATAATCAGGAGCAAAGCGTTCAATCAGTTGATTGAACGCTTTTTTCTTTGAAAAAATCCAGCTTTTTGTTTTTCGGGCTTATTCTCATATTCTTCCGCTTCTGCGGTCTTATTTCTTTCCTTTTCTTCCTTTTCCTGCAATTCCTCTTTATTGCGTGATTTTTTCTTTTTATTTCTATTACGAAGCAGCTCATCAATCTGTCTGTAATGCTCTTCCTGTCTGCTTACCCGCGCATCTTCTCTTTCATCTTCACGTTCCTCCTGCAGTCTGAACTGATAATCAAGTTCTTTAAGCAGACTTTCCTTTATTTCTTCACAAACTTCCTGGTTATTGCTTTTTACCGCTTCAATAATCATATTCTGAAGAAGCTGCTGCAGACGAATGCTTTTAGCTTCTTTGCTTTCTTCCGTAATCGGCACAAACTCCCCCTTATTTACCATTACCACATGACGCTTATTATTTTCCTCCACTACCATAGAATTCAAATCCCCCCTGAGCAGCATACTCCTTATAGCCTTCAGCTGAAGACCCTGCTCTTTTAAGTTCTTTATTTCTTTAAATCTGGTAATGTCCTCCTCAGTATAGTAGCGATGTCCCATCTCATTCCGCTTTATAGGGAGTTTTAATTCATCCTCCCAATACCTCAGCACATGAGATTCCACCTGAACCTGCTTTGCAGCATCCGAAATCAAATAATATTTTTCTGCCTGTTTCATACAAAATTCCTCCTTTTTTATTAAAATAGAAGAGGACAGCAAATAAAGCTTGTCCTCTTTAGTATAATCATTATAAAATTATTTGCTATGCCTGCCCACCGACAAGACTAATGCTCCAGGTTGGCAAACTTAGTGTAATCAGGTAACCATACCAGTTCTACGGTACCAATAGGACCGTTTCTCTGCTTGGCAATAATAATCTCCGCAATACCTTTTTTGTCCGTATCCTTATTGTAATAATCATCTCTGTAGATAAACATTACTACGTCCGCATCCTGCTCAATCGCCCCCGATTCACGAAGGTCGGAAAGCATAGGTCTGTGATCCGGACGCTGTTCCACAGCACGGCTCAGCTGGGAGAGTGCAATCACCGGAACATTCAGTTCCCTTGCAAGCGCTTTAAGTGACCTTGAAATATCCGATATTTCCTGCTGTCTGGAATCGCTTCCCCTTCCGCTTCCGCTCATCAGCTGCAGGTAGTCGATAATAATCATCTGAAGATTATGCTCCAGCTTGTATTTACGGCATTTGGAACGCAGCTCCGAAATGCTGATGCCCGGCGTGTCATCAATAATCAGATTCGACTTTCCGATAATTCCGGCGCTTTCGATTAACTTTTCCCACTCCGCATCTGACAGATTACCGGTACGTAAATGCTGGGAATCCACTCTGGACTCCAGGGAAAATAATCGGTTTACAAGCTGTTCCTTTGACATTTCCAAACTGAATATTGCCACTGTCTGATTCATTTTGAAGGCCACATATTGGGCTATGTTAAGCACAAATGCTGTCTTACCCATGGAAGGCCTTGCCGCTACCAGAATAAGGTCTGAAGGCTGCATACCGGCAGTTCTGTAATCCAAATCAATAAATCCGGTGGCAACCCCTGTTACATTACCTTTATTCTTGGATGCTTTCTCGATCTTATCCATGGCATTCATTACCACCTGCCTGATTGGAACAAAATCACCTGTATTTCTTTTTTGAACCAGTTCAAAAACTCTCTTTTCAGTATCTTCCAGAATCACTTCCAGATTTTCTTTTCCCGCATAACAGGTATTAGCTATTTCCTCATTTAAACGTATCAGCCTGCGCAATGTTGCCTTCTCTGCCACAATACCGGCATAATACTTTATATTGGCTGAAGTAGGCACCGCTGTAATCAAATCTCTGATAAACTCCAGACTGCTTACCTCGGGAGGTACATCCTTCTCTTTCAAACGATCCTGCAGCGTTACAAGGTCTACCGGTTTACCCTCATCATTCAATTCCACCATAGCATCAAACAGTACTCCATACTGTCTGCCGTAAAAATCATCACCCGATATGATTTCAGAAGCAACTGTAATGGCTTCTCTGTCCATAATCATGGAACCGATTACCGATTGCTCCGCTTCTATACTATGCGGTAATACACGCTTTAAAAGCGCTTCCTCTGTTGCTGCCATAGATTTACATTCCTCTTATCTTAACTTATGTATAACAACCGGAAAGCTTCCTGCCCGGAAGACTCCCGTTCCACATTATAACTCTGTAACCTTAACCTTAAGCTTGCCTGTTACCTTAGGATGAAGCTTAACGTTTACTTCATATACGCCGAAATTCTTAATGGCTTCCGGTAATTGAATTTTTTTCTTATCTATCTCTTTACCGCATTGATTTTTATAAGCAGCGGCAATTTCCTTTGAAGAAACAGAACCAAAGGTTCTTCCGCCTTCTCCTGCTTTAATGGAAACTACCACCTCATCCTTTTCCATTGCCTCCGCAAAAGCCTGCGCTTCCTCCAGTAATTGTTTTGCCACCTTTTCATCATTAGCTTTCTTAAGCTTCAGATCATTCATATTCTTACCGTTAGCTTCTATTCCCAGCTTTTTCGGAAGTACATAGTTTCTCGCATACCCATCATTAATATCTACTATCTCATCTTTTTTACCGAGACTTTTTACGTCCTGTAATAATATAACCTTCATTTGTCTACCTCCATTATTGTTAAATTGTAATATCGCCCTCTTCCAGCATCCTGTCAAGAGTAGCCTTCAATATACCGATACCTTCCGAAATAGATACCCCGTTCAGCTGGCAGCCCGCAATATTCAGGTGCCCGCCTCCGCCCATTTTTTCCATGATTATCTGCACGTTAATTTCATCTATCGAACGTGCACTGACAAAAATCTGATTTTGATATTCTGTCAGAATAAAACTTGCCTTAACGCCCCTGATATTCAAAAGCTCGTTGGCTGCCTGGGCGCCTACTACCGTAGGGCTCTGAATATCCTCACTGGTACAGGTGGAAATTGCAAAAGCATTCTTATAAATTTCTGCCTGGCTTACTGCATCCGCTTTCGCTTTATATTCTGATGCATCTTCACGGAACAGCTTACGCACCCTTGTTACATCAGCACCGTTTCTCCGAAGGAAAGCAGCTGCTTCAAAAGTTCTCACACCGGTTTTGCTCATAAAGTTATTTGTATCAATCATAATTCCCGAATACATACAATCAGCTTCTTCTGAGGTTATTCTTATGCTCTCACCAATATACTGCAGGATTTCGGAAACCATTTCACAAGATGAGGATGCATATGCCTCCACATAAGAAAGGGTTGCATTTTCAATTACCTCGGTTCCCTGCCTGTGATGATCTAATACCACGATAGGCTTGCATATATGAAGTAATTCAGGACATTCTGTAATGCTGGGCTTATTGACATCAACAACCACTAAAACCGTATTGCTTCCCGCAAACTCAAGCGCCTGCTGATTATTGATAATCATGTCATCCTCATACTCTTCATGATTCTTAAAAAGTTCTATCATAGGCTTCACGGAAGTACTTACATCATTAATGATAATATGTGCCTTCCTGTCTAATGTCTTGGCAATCCGGTAAATACCTACTGCAGCGCCGAAACTGTCCGCATCTCCAAGCCGGTGTCCCATAATAAGAACCTGCTCTTTGTCGGAAATAATTTCCCGGAGAGCCTGGGCCTTTACCCTTGCCTTTACTCTTGTATTCTTTTCCACCTGCTGGCTCTTGCCGCCAAAATAAATAATATTGGAAGGTGTTTTTACAACGGCCTGATCACCGCCTCTTCCAAGAGCCAAATCAATGGCGTTGCGTGCAAACTCGTAATTCTGGGCATAAGAAAGACCGTCCAGGCCTATTCCAATACTAATGGTTACCGCCATTTCATTGCCGATATTAACCGTCTTTACATCATCCAGTAAATCAAATTTGTTTTCCCGAAGGAGGGTAATGGCCTTTTTACGCAAAATAACCATATACTTGTCCTTCTCAATTTTTTTGCAAATACCGTCCAGGGCAGCGATATATTTGTTTACTTTACGGTCTATGAGTGCCGTCAGCAGTGAACGCCTTACCTCTTCAACACTTTCCAGCGCTTCTTCATAATTATCCAGGTAAATCATCCCCACTGCAAGGCTCTGATCATCCACCTCCTGCAGTGCAATTTTAAGAGCCGTTTCATCAAAAAGATAAAACGCAATCAGGCATCCGTCATAGCTATGCCCGTCTATAATATCGCTGTTTTCCGCCATTTCCTTCATGGAAATCCGCTTCATTTTGGCAAGATAGTTTCTATCCTCATAAACAATATCAATGTCTACTTCTTCCATCTCATCCGGCAGTTTTTCTTTGGTTATGGATGGAAATAAAGATGTTATGGACTTACGGTATCCCTTATCACGGTGCACTACATGTTCAAAATAAGCATTGGTCCAGATAATCCGCCCTTCCTCGTCAAGCATTGCGTAGGGCAGCTCCAGTTCCCGCAAAAGCACTTTTTGAATCTGTCCGTACTGGGTAGCAAAGCTGACCAGTTCATTCATGATAATCGGTTTATTATACAAAAGCATCGAAACCGTAATTGCAAAATAAAACAGTGTAAAACATGTCACCACAAGACCGGACGAAACATCCAGTATGTACACCAGTAAATTAACCGCCACAAGCAGGAAACCCAGATAAAGCGAAGTCTGCGTGTAGCTCTTCAGCCTTCCCTTCAGTTTCATATTCTTTTTCTTAGAAGTCATTCTTTAAAACCCTCTGTAATAATCGACGTATATTTCCATAAAACTATACTTTTTAAGTATAACATCATTTATGCAAAGTTTCCATACTATTATTTTGTCAGTTTATGACCCTTTCATACAAAAAACTACAGGCGGACAAAAATTTTGTCCGCCTGCTTTAATCATTATTTTTAATAATTAATCCTGAACATAAGGCATAAGAGCGATATGACGAGCTCTCTTGATAGCTACTGTCAGTGCTCTCTGATGCTTTGCACAGTTTCCTGTAATTCTTCTGGGAAGAATCTTTCCTCTCTCAGACACATATCTCTTTAATTTATTAACGTCTTTATAATCGATTACGTTATCTTTGCCACAGAATACACAGACTTTTTTTCTTCTGCGGATTCCGCCTTTTCTTCTCATGGGAGAATCAGACTTCTCTGTCTTATTATATGCCATAATAATTGCCTCCTATCTTACTCTTCATTCAGGCTCTAAGCCTTATCCATTAGTTAAACGGCAGTTCTTCATCAATTCCATCAGGAATGTTCATAAAACCGTCACCGGCGCCCATTGGTTCAGGCGCTCTGTTTGTGTTACCGGCAAAACCCCCGTCACTGCCGGAACTGTTCTTGCTTTCGGCAAATTCCTGTTCCTCTACAACAACATCTGTGGTGTAGACCCTTACACCGTCTTTATTGGTATAGCTTCCTGTCTGAATACGCCCTGTGACAGCTATTTTAGTACCTTTTCTGAAATACTTTTCAGCAAATTCACCGGCTCTTCCGAATGCTACACAGCCAATAAAGTCTGCTGTCTGCTCATCACCGTTATTACGGCTGAATCTGCGGTCAACAGCAAGTGTATATCTGGCGATTGCCATTGCATTGTCACCCTGAGAATATCTTACCTCAGGATCTCTGGTTAAACGACCCATAAGTATTACTTTATTCATATGTCCCTCTCTTTAAGTACACCTTAGTATACTCTCTCTATGCCTCGTCCTGTTTTACAACTAAAAATCTGACAACATTGTCCATGATGCGAACGCGGTTTTCGATTTCAACTGGTGCTGTACTTTCAGCTTCAAACTGAATGAAGTAATAGAAAGCTTCTTTCATCTTCTGAACTTCATAAGCCAGTCTCTTCTTACCCCAGTCGTCAACATTAGTGATTGTACCGCCGAATCTTTCGATTAAGGCTTTACATCTGTCAACTACTGCTGCTCTTTCATCATCTTCGATTTTTGCACTAACAACAACGGCTAATTCATACTTGTTCATGCTTCGTTACCTCCTTTTGGTCTCTGGCCCCTGTATGCAGGAGCAAGGAATTGTGTTACTTTTCAGTTATTTGAAAAGTGCGCCCCATTCATTTCGGAGCGGTTTTAACATATCACGGATAAATATAATACCACATAAAAAAAATTTAATCAAGGGCTTATCCCACAAAAAAACGGAAACTTTTCGCCAATTTTTCTCACTTCTCCATTTAATCCTGTTTTGGAATAATCTCTTTAACGTTCTTTTCCGCCTGTCTTCTGGGCGTCATAATCTGATGGCCGCATCCCATACATTTCAGGCGGAAATCTGCACCAATCCGGAGTACTTCCCATTCGTGGCTTCCGCAGGGATGGGCTTTTTTCAATTTTAATATATCTCCGACTTTAATATCCATGTTATATCATATCCTTTCACAGCTGCATTTTTACCGCAATCAATATAACTCTGTTCCCTATAATGCGGAAAAAATTTCCCCGATACTTCCCTGAACTACCAAATCCGCCATACTGTCCCTTCCTGTAGGCGTTTTGTTGATTACCACCAGTTTATCCCCTCTGTAATAGTCAATTAATCCTGCTGCCGGATATACAACCAGTGAAGTTCCGCCGATAATCAGTACATCAGCCTCTCTGATATATTGTATGGATTTATTTAAGATATCCTGATCAAGTCCTTCTTCATAAAGCACTACATCAGGCTTTACATATCCTCCGCATCTTGCACATTTAGGAACGCCATCCGCATGAAGCATATATTCTGCATCATAAAATTCTCCGCAGCTTTCACAATAATTGCGAAGCACGCTTCCGTGAAGCTCCAATACCTCTTTACTTCCTGCTGCCTGATGCAGTCCGTCAATATTCTGTGTAATAATTGCCTTAAGCTTCCCTTCCTTCTCCCACTGTGCCAGCTTTAAATGAGCGGCATTGGGCTTGGCAGTCAGGCAAAGCATCTTGTCCTTATAAAAGCGGAAAAATTCCTCCGGCTTACTTCTGTAAAAGGTATAGCTTAAAATCGTTTCAGGAGGATAATCATATTTCTGATTATATAACCCATCCACACTCCTGAAATCCGGAATACCGCTTTCCGTGGAAACACCTGCTCCTCCGAAAAAAACAATATTATTACTGTTATCCACAATTTCCTTCAGCTTTTCTATCTGACTCATAAATCATCCCCGCCTTTTCATTATTCTGTTATCAGCACCTTCACATTATTAAACTGCCTTCAAATTCAGTTTACTACATGCAAAACTTTTCTTCAACCACAGCAGATAAATCGTTTGTGTCAACACTTTATTGGCAACTTACCTTTCAGTTTTTCCAGGATGCCTTTTTCGGTTTTATTTTTTCAAAATAATGCTTTTGCAAATGCTCTCCTTGAAGCCGTCTGTATGGCATCCCTCATGGGTACATGCATA
>JAGASK010000047.1 GCA_017621815.1 Lachnospiraceae bacterium
CAGCCCTGCCGCTGCCCCCACCAGCAGCGCTGTCATAACGCCGGACACTATCTTTGCACCGGCTGGGTGGTCGTAGCCCGGGGCATCGTCAAACGGCTTATATTCCTCATATTCCGTGCCGTGCAGTATGCCCTGCCCCGCAAGGCCGTTAAATTCATGCTGCATGGCAAAGGAAGCATCCCCTCCCGTTAAAGAAGATACTGAGCTGATAATCAGTAACCGACAGTACGATGCAAATACTCAATTTCAATGGACTTCTTTTGAGCAAGAAATTATATAATTGCTAAAATAAACAACAATATCAAAATATCATTTTCCCTCAGCTATTTATACTCTCATCTGGTAAAGTATAGAAAATCTATCCCCTACATTTTTATGAATATGTAGGAGATAGATTTTTTAAGGTTTAAGGACTTGGAAATCCTAAAGTATAAACATCACTAAAAAATATACAATACATCATCATCATTTTCTAATGATTTTAGGATAATTTTCTTGATGTTTTGTAATCTACACAATAAATATTCCAAATCATCTCCTTCAACATTATCCGTGACCCACTTTATTAGTAATTCCAATTCTGACATCACCGAATCTAAATTACCTTTTCTTATTTCTGCACCATCTTGAAAATAGTATATATTTAGTTCTTCTATTGCAGGTGCTAAATACTTATCATACATTCTTTGAGATGCTATATTTTCGCTTAAAATTTCTTCTGCATCATTAAAAATATTACCATTATACTTATACAATCCTACTGACATTTCTATTTTCCTCCATAAGTTGCCGAAAAATTGTATTCGGGATATTTTGCTCTTAACTTATCTAAACATTCTTCTACTGCTTGACGTAGTGCAGGCGTATCTGTATCAATTCTAAAAACATAATTCCTAATACTTTTTAATGAATTGATGTTAGGGACATTCTCATCCCCCACAATAGATAAAGTATATTCTGATTGATTAATTGCATCAATTCTGTTACTCCCTTTTTTGTAAATTTGCTTAAAAGCCCATTGTTGCTCTGTTTGAGGGAAATCGGCATTTTCCATATAAAGCTTACCTGCAGACTTATCTTCATAGATTATCTGATTTACTAAGTCAACCTCATCAATTTCTGTATTTATTTTTCCGTGAATATTTACTTCTTTATATATGGAATTACTACCACTCTCACACGCATTCGCCGCTGCTTCTACCCCCATCTTCTCATTCGCCGCCTGCTGGAATGCCAGCGACGCATCAATTGGGGAAATCGGTGCTGCGCCTGCATTTGCCGCTGCGGCACTCTGAACTGCCAGCGACGTGCCCGGCAGGTCTGGCAGCAGGCTCACATTAATCTTTTGGTTTGCCCCCAGTGCATTCTGAACTGCCGGCAGCGTGCTTTCCAGTGTATCAGGCAGCAGGCTGATTGTAACTTTCTCATAGGTACAGGGATTCCATATCCCATAATAGGTCAGCAGACCCGCTGAAAATTCCGTCGCATCCTTTAATTTATTATATGTTTCATTTTCCGTTGGTCCGCCTAATTCCTTTCCTTCCCAGATGAACATATTCACGTCCTGCATCTGGAATATAAGGTTTTCCACGGCAATTCCCCTTCCCGCAGCCTGGGACAGAACATATACCTGCTCCGGAGTGAGGACTCCTTTCATAACCGGTACTGCCATCCCCCCTGTCGACATACAGCCCAGCAGCTCTGCGCCGCGCGGTATCAACAGCAGCTGTACAACTGCTCCGCCGACCTGCGCTGATGCCATAAATGCATTGCCGGTGTATGTGTCTATCGGGGAAGACTCCCCTGTTTTCCTGTCACGGGCGTAAGTGGCTGCCACCGCTGCTGTCCCTGCACCTGATGTAACCGCCCCTGTAAAAACGCCGGCCTGCACGGCAGTAATCCCGGCTCCCACTAACAGGGGGGAAGCAGGCGCAAGGACAAAGACAAGCAGCCCTGCCGCTGCCCCCACCAGCAGCG
>JAGASK010000048.1 GCA_017621815.1 Lachnospiraceae bacterium
CTCCTTTGATTTAATGTCGCAATTAACATCATAAAGAAAAACTGTATGGTTGGGAAGCAGGGATTTTTATCTCTGCTTCCTTTTTGGTTTACATAACTGCACGTAATCTTTCTGATTGCCAATAAAAACTATACACTAACGGCTGATAATCCGAAAAAGCCTTCTGCTACTTTTTTAGTTATTATGAATTATTCATTAAGATTTCATTAAGGTGATTGTAAACCGAAATTTTGGATGATACTATAAATATAGATTGAAAGCGGATTTTATGAAGACAGGCTTCATAAGAAATGCTGCTTCTTACAGCCGTAAGGTAAAGCTTTTAAGGTGGAAACCTACTGCATGGGCATGCCGTACCATCCACTGTGAAAAGAATGTAAAAGTGGCAGAATATAGGAACTCCAGGAAAAGTTTGCAAAGCATACTTTCTATTGTCGACGGTTTCCATATTCTGTCACTTTTTTATTCTCGTGCTTCCGTTTTCAGTCTGTAATATCATTTAATATCAGGAGGCACTCTTTGTTTGTTTCAATATATTTTCCTGTTTTTTTAATAGTTTCACTTATTCTTTATTTTGCAGTGCCGGGAAAACTCCGTCCAGCTCTGCTTTTTTTGCTCAGCTGCATTTTTTGTGCCCAGTTCGGCGTCCGCACACTGATTATACTGGCCGTTGTTTCCATCTTTACTTATTTTGCGGCACTGGTAATTGAAAAAGCAAATTTGCACAGCAAAAAAGGAAGAAGCAAATTATTTGCCGCAGCAGCCATTGCAGCCTGTGTACTGCTTTTAGCCTGCTACAAATATCTTCCTTATCTGCTGCGGCTATCGGGATGGGCAGATGCAATTCCGGAAAACTTTTTAAACAGCCTGATTATTCCGGTGGGACTTTCTTTTTACCTGTTCCAGGTCATCGGCTATCTTGCTGATGTTTACCACGGAAAATACTGCGCTGAAAGAAATTTCATTTATCTTTTCTTGTATTTGTCCTATTTTCCCAAATTTGTCAGCGGTCCTATTGAAAGGGAACAGTCCTTTTTTAAGCAGCTTCAGGAACTGGAACATCTGAAAGTCTGGGACAGGGGAAGACTTTCCACAGCTTTTACCTATATGCTGTACGGATATTTTATGAAGCTTGTTATTGCTGACCGTCTTGCCATTCTCGTATCAAAAATTTTTGAAGCGCCCGAAAGCTTTGACAGCCTCCTTCTTTTAACCGGTGCCCTTTTTTATACCATTCAGATATACTGTGATTTTGCAGGCTACTCCTTTATTGCCATAGGCTGCTCCAAGCTGTTCGGAATTTCCCTGATGCAAAATTTTGTAACGCCTTATTTTGCTGAAAATATTACCGATTTCTGGCGGAGATGGCATGTGTCCTTAAGCAGCTGGCTGCGGGACTATATCTATATTCCGCTTGGCGGTAACAGAAAGGGGCTTTTCCGGAAGTGCCTGAACACTATGATAGTCTTTCTCCTATGCGGGATGTGGCATGGAGCAGGCTTCAGCTTTATTGCCTGGGGTTTTCTTCACGGCTTCTATTCCGTAATGGATACTCTTTTGAAGAAACGGAACATTAAGCTGCCTTTCAGCCGTCTTATCACCTTTCTGGCAGTGTCATTTGCCTGGATTTTCTTCAGGGCGACAGGGCTTAAGTCAGCATTAAAATATATCGCAGCAATGTTCACAACAGGTATTCGATTTAAAGAAATGCCCGCTATGCTGGAACTTCTTCAATTGGACGGAATTGAAATTGCAGTAATTGCTGTCAGCATAATTCTTGTATTTCTTATGGATTTATGCGGTTACCGCAAAAACCTGCTTTTCCCGGAGCTTGTACAGGAAAAGAAAAACTCTGTAAGATACGTGATTTTTTATTTTTTGATTATCCTGTTGTTCATTTTCGGCATCTATGGACCGGGTTATCATACGGAGCAGTTTATTTATATGCAGTTTTAGACCGGATATATACAGGGGAACAGCCTTTGCACGCTTTTATTGTCATAAGCCATAAAAACATATTTTACACACTTTATGATAAGAACCGTAATGGAGGTAGGAGAATCTTTATGAAAAAGAAACTGGCAAGAATTACATTTATTCTGCTGCTGATAATTACCTTTTATTTCATATCCGCCGTTTTAAGCATCAAGTCCTCCCATGGAATTGACCAGAAGGAAAGTATGTACTGGCAGCCTCATGATTCCATTGATGTGGTCATGATGGGAACCAGCCATATTCACTGCAATATCAATACAGGCCTTTTATGGGAAAATTATGGAATCGCTGCCTATGATTACAGCGGTGCGGAACAGCCTTTATGGATGACCTATTATTATTTGAAGGAATTATATAAGTATCAAAATCCCGAAGTAATTGTTCTTGATTTATATGCACCGGCACGCTTCAAGGAAGATTATCAATATACCTGGATTTCCGAAAACATTCACGGCATGCATTTTTCCCTGAATAAACTGCAGATGCTGGCAGTCAGTGTAGAACCTGAAAAACTTTTTAACTATTTTCCTTCTTTCATGGTATATCACAGCAGATATGATGATTTGGAAGCAGATGATTTTGACCATTTCTTCTGGAACAGTGACCAAATGGAAAGCTTCAAGGGGTATACTCCTTATTTAAAAAGAACACCCCAGGCTAAACCCGTTATTAATGAAAAGCGAGCCGATGGCTTTACTTCCAAATCCCTGAAATATTTGAACAAGATTATAGAATGCACCAAAGAGCATAACACGGAGCTCATCCTAATCGCAACCCCCTACATTGCCACTGATGAGGATACCAGAACCTACAATCAGGCAGCGGAAATTGCCCGTGAAAATGGCCTTTTGTTCATTAATTACAATGAATATTATGATGAAATAGGCTTAAACTTGACGGAGGATTTCAATGATGAATCCCACTTAAACTACTGGGGCAGCTGCAAATTCACCGATTATCTTGCACAGCTTTTGTCCTCCTATGAACAAATCCCGGACCGCCGCGGCCAGGAGGGTTACGAGTCCTGGGATGAAAATGCACAGATTATTTCAGACTATGTTAAGCAGAATAGTTCAGGCGGCAGGAATGATTCGGAGAGTTGATAATTTTGTTTTGATTCCTGTAAACAATGAACTAAACGGTCATGCCCTGAAATTTTGATGTTATATTGCCTGCAGGCCTTTACCAATGTTTTGAATTAATAATAAAATACTTGCCCTCTTAAACCAATTATCGGGGCGAGTATTTATTATCAATATGCTGCGGTATTCTACCACATAATTAAATCAGCTATCTTTTGAACCTGTCCTTCCATATAGGTAAATACTGCTGCTGATATGCCATCGCCAATGACAAGCTCCGGGGTACCGTCAGTCTCAAAATCATGTATTCCTATATAGACATATAGACTCAAACTATCCCGAAAAAAATATGGATCTGCTAAATTATCTTCTATGGCGCTTATGATAACTTTATACGCCTCCTCCCATTTCGTATTATCCTCCGGCATATTCTCTATCATTCTTTCTTCAATATAATAAACCATTCCATCAAAATATCCAACTTCATAGATACTGTCATCTTGATAAAAAGTAGTTATATATCTATTATTTTCTGAATAAACCTCATCAAAACAGGACTTGTTGAGAGCAGTTTCAACTTCCTCCCTCGTCATTCCAATATTAATTTTTCCGTTTCTGGTTCCATACGCACTATAATGAATGGCAGTGAGTTCGTGCTTATCATCAAAGCAAAATCTAAAATACTGATCTTCTGTTACAATTTCATATACCTTTTCTTCATCTGAAATTCCATCCACTATTTTATAATTAATATCCAATCCATCTAAAAATTCCGTTACTTCTTCTGGGGACAATCCAAACTTGAGTTCTTTAAATTGAAGTTGTGGTTTCCTGTCCTTTTCACGAAATTCAATTTTTTGAAATATATCAGAATAATCCACTGTGAGCGGCTCCTCGTATACACCGCCATTCACCTGGTCGGGTGTCCGGAGAATATCTCCATAAAGCATATACGTCCAACTTTTACTTCCTTCTCCTTCTACTTCGTAACCACAGGCTAATAGACTTCCATCATTTTTTTCTACAAATGTTACATACGTATAATCACATGTATAGGGACTTATTCCATAACTTAATCGTTCCTCCAAAGAATCAAATCTTACTTCATCCATCCAAACCATCTTTACATCTTCTAACACCATGACAGGCTCTTCAATAAAATCTTGATCTCCGCTATCATATCCACAACTGCCAAATGTATTATTTCCCCATGTCCACAATGTCCCGTCTTCTTTAATTGCTGCAATACAAAAATCACCACAGGTTACATATATTGCATCGTCAAGCATTTTTTCCGGTTTTGTGTAACTTACACCTTCTGTATCTTCTACATTTTTAGCAGAGGTAGTTCTTATCTCTCCCCACCACCAAACAGAACCATCATCTTTAAGTGCAATTATTCCTCTTCTGCTGGCACGGGCATATGTAACATCCTGCATCAGACATACTGGTTCCGACGCAACAGTTATAGCCGGATTCTCCATATAATTTTCTGATGCGTCTATACCCATTACTCCATTTAAATTTGCGCCAATACCATATAACTCTCCTGTTTCCGTCAGGAAGATAACAAAATAACCGCCAAAATCTACATGGATAACATTTTCCGCAATCTTATGAGGGGTCATTTCAAGCCTATATTCACCATCAGCATCACTACTATATTGCTGACCGTTACCAAGTTGTCCATATTCATTGTCCCCATATCCCCACAGGACGTTGTCAGAATCAATATAATAATGGTTCGGATATTGACACTCATTTCTAATGAAATAATTCTCTATATTAAATTCTTCACTGTCAAGATGAAGATCATCTATACTTTCCACCAGATAAACAGGATATTCTTTCCTGTCATCAGCTTCTTCCATAGAGTGAATTTCTACATTTTCTTCTTCTGCTTTTTGTTTATTTACCGGATTTCCGCAAGCAGATAGCAATAAAATATTTGTCAAAACTCCAATTAACATGATAACAAATCTGATAAATTTTTCATTTTTCATGCTTACACTTTTCCTTTTCCATCATGAACATAAATACTGACTGGCTGATTTCCTTTGCGTAATTGGTTCTGGTATCCACCATAGTCATAAGAATACCCTCAATCTCCAGTTTCGGGTTGTTCTGCCGTTTTACCTTTCCTATCGTCCGAATAAACTGCTCCAGACCTTTTACGGGTAAATATGACGCCTGTACCGGAATCAATACGGAATCGGCACAGACAAGTGCATTTATGGTGATCATTCCGAGTGACAGTGTGCAGTCAATCAGTAACACCTTTTTTTCCATTTTTGACTAATCCTATGACTGTCTGCTCTGTCCCAGACACCAGTGTTCCCTGCTCTCTGTCTGCCCCGGGTGCACATCCATTTCTAACAGACTCTGCAAGTCCTGCGGCAGGTGTACGGAATCCTGTATTTCTTATGTTCCCTATCCCTGTCCGGAGCTACTGAGACCACCTTATGCCTGCAACTCCTGTAAGGACCGTTCAAAGTGCACCCTGGAAAAGGGGCGCGGAATTCAGTCTTACAAAGTGGAATTTACTTTTTTAATTCACCCTTTTTATGGCAACGTATTTTTCCCACAGTTTTTTGTTTCTCTTTGCGAAGTACCGTTCCATATTACGAATGCTACGCAAACAGGTTAATTTTTTCTTTATTTTAAAAACTTATTATTGTAATTTTGAAAACATATCATTAAACTATATATATGGGATGCTACCATTCACGGTAGGCGGTTAGTCCTTCTACGGAGGGACTGTGACCCTCCGATTACATAGAAATCTGCTTGCAGAAATCTGGAAAAGGAGGGCTTTGCCAATGTTGACACTTGAAGGTCTGATTGCTGTTATCAGTTTATGTCTGACAGCTTTCGGACTCGGATACTCAATAGGAAGTAAAGATAATCATAAATCACAAAGGTAACCGCCCTCAGCCTCGCAAACTGAACGATTACCTTTGTTAATCTGACATTATGTGGGCTAACCGTCTATCGGTAGCTCCCTTTATATCTTTATATTATGCGGAATATTCAAAAATGTCAATACATACTACTATTTTTCAGAAGCAATATGCCCCTACTTAAAATGCTTATTTGTCACACTTGCCCATTCTTCATTAAACGAGTCAATTACTTTATCTAAATCTTTTCACCCCTAAATTTTTAAACCTCTTTTCTTGAGTTTTTCTATATATTTTTTCCACTCTGTTTCAAAACCTGTATGCGGCACTTCTAATAACAATTTGGGTCTATTAGGCGTATTAAGCAAAAGATACTGTACCTTCTGCCACTTCTCTGTGAAGAATTATAGACTTTGCAATTTCAGGATATTTCTTGGCAATTCAAACATACACCTCCCTTTTATGGAACTATGAGCATCAATATTCTGTGATAATTCCAAGCAAACAACAGCAGCATTCTTTAATGTAACATATTCAGGTTTAAACGTTATTTTTTGTAAACATTCCAATTTCAATATATACTCTGAAATTGACACAAGACTCTATTACTTTAAATTTAAAATTAGGAAGTCCGTCTGCATACAACTTAAGTTATAACTTGTGTTCTTTGCGTGCCAACAAATATGATATAAAAGAAAGAATATCTGCAATAATTGATACTTTCTCACACAACAAAAAAGCCCTTGAAAATCAAGGACTTCTCTCTAAGCTGCTGACGGGAATCGGACCCGTGACCTCCGCACTACCAATGCGACGCTCTACCGACTGAGCCACAGCAGCCTGTGATGCTTAGCACCAACGAAGCATATTATAGCATGGCATAAAATAGTTTGTCAACACTATCATTAGATTTTTCACCCATCAGTTATGCACTGCCAAAGCCTCGTATGCCCTGAGGCAAATCTCTTTTCCGCATCCGGCATCTTCATAATTGGAAATTAGAATTTCCCCTTCTGCAAATTCTCCGGGTACGGCAATTTCACGTTCTTTATCGCTGAAATTGCATATTACAAGCAGTTTTTCACAAGTCTCTTTCGAAGAATTCACATCTTCGTAACTTCTTGTATACATGAAAATATCTTCATCCTCCGGCATCAGCAGTTCAAAACCGCCATATACAATAATGGGATTATGCCTGCGCAGCCAAATCAGCTTCTTATAATAATGAAAAACAGAAGTTTTTCTGGTAAGCTGCTCCTTTACGTTAATTTCCTTAAAATCAGGATTTACCATAATCCACGGTGTTCCTTCCGTAAATCCTGCATTTTTACTGTCATCCCACTGCATGGGTGTTCTGGCATTATCCCTGCTCTTATAGCAGAGGTATTTCAGCATATCTTCCTTTGCAATAATGCCATTTTCCGTGTATTCATGATAGGAATTAATGCTTTCAATATCCCTGAAATCCTCAAGGGAGCCAAAAGGCACATTGGTCATGCCAAGCTCTTCTCCCTGATAAATATAAGGTGTTCCCTTCATCATATGAAGGCAGGTAGCCAGCATTTTAGCAGACAGTTCTCTGTATTTATCTGAATCATTGCCCAGTCTTGACACAATTCTGGGCTGGTCATGATTGCTCCAATACAGGCTGTTCCATGCCTTTCCTTCCAGATAAGTCTGCCATCTGTTCAGAACTTCTTTTAAATCCGGCAGATAAATTTTATTCAAATTCCATTTGGAATGCTCCCCGCCGTCCAAATCATTCTGCTCAAACTGAAATACCATATTCAGCTCGCTTTCATCATCCGCAGCATATTTAACGGCTTCCTGCACGGTAACACCAGAGGTTTCTCCCACTGTAATAGTGTCAAATTTGGAAAGCACCTGACTGCGCATTTCCTTTAAATACTCATGGACATGAGGCCCGTTAATGACATTTGGACCGAAATCCCCGTATAGGGTGCCATCGCCTTTGGGTCCGTCCGGAAGCCCCTGCACTTTGGAAATCATGCTGATAACATCCATACGAAATCCGTCCACACCCTTTTCAAGCCACCAGGTCATCATATCAAATACTTCCCTGCGGACCGTTTCATTATCCCAGTTTAAATCAGGCTGCTTCTTTGAAAAAAGATGCAGGAAATACATATTTGTGGCTTCGTCATATTCCCAGGCGGAACCGCCGAAACAGGAACCCCAGTTATTAGGCTCTTTTCCGTCCTTCGCCTCCCTCCAGATATAGTAATCTCTGTAAGGGTTATCCTTGGATTTACGGCTTTCCATAAACCATTTATGCTCATCAGAGGTATGATTGACCACCAAATCCATCATAAGCTTAATTCCTCTTTCGTGAGCTGCTGCCAGCATCTCATCAAAATCCTCCATGGTGCCGAATTCCTTCATGATTGCCTGATAATCACTGATATCATAACCGTTATCGTCATTGGGGGACTGGTACACGGGAGAAAGCCAGATGACATCAATGCCAAGCTCTTTCAAATAATCCAGTTTTTCTGTAATTCCCTTAATATCACCGATTCCGTCCCCGTTGCTGTCCTTAAAGCTTCTCGGATAAATCTGATAAACTACGCTTTCTTTCCACCATTTCTTATTTGTTTCCAAATTACCGTCCTCCATTTTTTCGTAAAGTTTCGCCAGTAATACTATTGTATCCTGTCCTCCGGTAATTCGCAAGCCTTATCTCTCTTCTGCCGTTTTATCTCTTTCCTGCTGACTTATCTCTCTTCTGCTCCCTCTTTTTCAGCTTATTTCCTCCACTTCCCTGCAGATTCCACGGCAAATCATATCCCGCATTTTTTCCCTGCTGTCTTCCGGCATATATTTTTCATCCCTTAAAAGCATTCCGTAGCATAAAACCCTGGACAATATACACATTGTCAGATAAGACAGTTTTTCCGGAGAAAGTACCTCTTCTCCCAATTCATCCAGAAGCAGTCTGCGCAGCATCTCTACGGCAGGCATCTCCTTTTCACTTTCTTTTTCCATTGCCTGCAGCCGCCTGCTGACAATGGAATTATCCGACATCACATGAACCATCTTTATAATACAGCTTGTTTCCGTTACCTGCCCTTCCATCTTTATCAATATCAGATTCATTTTGTCATACAGGCTTTTTTCCTTTTTCAGTCTCTCATAAATCCTAAGACATATCTGCCTTGCATTATAAAAAAGGGCTTTTGCAATCATTTCCTCTTTGTCGGAAAAATATTCATAGGCTGTGCCTTTTCCGATTCCGGCCTTTCCGGTTATTTCCGCTACTGTAAGGCTGTTCAAATCGGCTCCCTCTTCAAATAATGTAAGGACTGCCTGATAAATGGCCTTTTCCTTCGGTGAAGGCGTTTTATTCATTGCTCCCATGGTCCTCCCCCTCTATCATACTGACAGCTGCCTTTTTCTTTTTTCCGAACGTCTCTCTATTTTTCTTATCTCTCATAAAAATATCATAGATGCAGGGAATTACTACTAAGGTCAGCAGCGTACCATACACAAGACCGCCGATTGTTACAATGGACATTGGCTTCGACATATCGGCACCCATATCATTACTGAATACCATGGTGCTGAGAGCTAAAATGGTAGTCAACGCCGTCATAAGCACAGGACGGATTCTTGTTTTACCTGCAGTAACAATAGCTTCCTTCTTTTCCATGCCCTCACTGCGGAGCTGATTAATATAATCTACCAGCACAATACCATTATTTACAATAATACCTGAAAGCATTACAAATCCAATCAGGGCTATAACACTCACTTCACTTCCGCTGATAATAAGTCCCAAAAAGCCGCCTGTAAACGCAAGGGGAATGGTAAACATAATGATAAACGGCGACAACAGCGACTGGAACTGGGCTACCATAATCAAATACATAAAGATAAGGGCAAGTACCAGCATCAGATAAATCTGCTCCATGGCGTCATTGATGGTTTCATTTTCACCGCTCATTTCAAGAGCATATCCATTCGGCACTTCATAATCCTTTAATGCTTTTTCCACATCCTTTGCCACAAGACCTACATTATATCCATCAGCAACAGCCGCAGATACCGCAATATATCTTGTCTGGTCAACCCTGTTTACCGATTTGGGCGACTGTGTATTTTCAAAATCAGCAATGTCTGAAAGCTTAATCTTTTCCCTGGTACCATCCTGCGCTGTTCTTTCAATCTCCAGATTTTTAACAAGATTTCTGGTTAATTCCATATCATTTGCATGCTTTACATATACATCATACTCTTTGATTTCAGTTTCCAGCGTAGTAGCGCTGGAGGCATCAGCGAGCTTAGCCTGTATCTGCTGATAAATCTGTGCAACAGTAAGTCCATGCTCAATCGCTTTATCCCTGTCGATAATCACACGAAGTTCGCCTGTTGATTCCTCCAGACCATCGGATACATCTGTTGTTCCCTCTACTTCTGCTACAATAGCCGCTACATCCTTTGCAATTTTCTGAAGAGTATCAAGTTCACGTCCTTCCACCTGAACAGTGATACCGCTTCCGCCCATGGCGCTCATATCCATGGTAGCAGTTTCAATATCTATTTCAGCCTGATTATCCTCTTTGATATCCGTCAGCATGGAATCAATTTCAGCTGCAATCTCCGTATTTTCCCTTTCCTTATCTTCACTAAGTGAAATATAAATAGTGGTTGCGTTTGTTGCGGAATTGCCGCCTCCGGTAAGCATGGTCATGGTAGACGAGCTTGCCATGGCGCCTACATCTTCAACCTCTTCAATTTCCATAAGCCTTTCAATGATTTCATCTGTTACTTCAGCAGTTTCATTAAGGGGCGTATCCTTGGGCATAGTTAATGTCATGCTGATCTGTGTACTGTCCATGTCAGGCATAAAAGCAGTTCCTTTGGCAAAAGCTGCTATCGCGCTCACAATAAGAAGCGCTACCACCAGAAGCAATACTATCGGCTTAAACCTGAGTGCAAGCCTGATAGCTTTTTCATAAACAGACATTAATTTTCCAAAAAATTTTCCTTCCTTCTGAGGCTTTGCCTTTGCCATGGTCTTGGATGCCATGGCGGGAACTACAGTAAGCGCCACCACAAGGCTTGCAAGCAGGGAATAAGCAATGGTAAGCCCCATATCTACAAAAAGCTGTCTGGTAATCCCTTCCGTAAATACGATAGGCAAAAATACACAAACGGTCGTAAGGGTAGAAGCCATAATGGCTCCCGCCACCTCTCCTGCACCTTCGATAGCCGCATCCTTTGCCGAATACCCTTCATTCCGAAGCCTGAATATATTTTCAATTACTACAATAGAATTATCCACCAGCATGCCTACGCCCAGGGCAAGACCCGAAAGCGAAATAACATTTAAAGTAACGCCGCTGAAATACATGCACACAATTGCCGTAATCATGCTGATAGGAATGGAGCAGGCAACCACTAACGTAGGCCTCCAGTCTTTCAGGAACAGTATCAGTATCAGTACTGCAAGAAGTGCGCCAAACAGTACATTATTGATAATGGAGTCCATAACAAGGTCAATATAAATGCCCTGGTCCATTAACGTAATCAGCATCAGATTTTCATTTTCCGCTTTCAGTTTCTCAAATTTATCAAGAATTCTGTCTGAAACCTCTCCGGTGGAGTATCCTGTCTGCTTCTGGATAGTTACCATAATGCCCGCTTCACCATTTACGTTGGCATAAATATCACCGGAATTATCCGTCATAAACACATCTGCCACATCCCCCAGGGTAATCACATCCACACCGTCCATTTCGGGATTTAAAATAGGCATCTTTTTCAATTCTTCAATATCATCAGGCTTATCTCCTACCCTCACAAGATAGTCAATGCCTTCTTCAGTCACATATCCGGCGGGCATGGAGAAATTCTGTGCTGTAAGCAGGGATTTTACAGTATCAACAGTAAGAATTCCGCTCATATCAGCCTGGTCATAGGCATCCTCCCAGGCTTCCTGCAAATCCACCTCGCCGTCCGCTATCTGCTGCAGGGCATCCTTCAGCTGCTGTGCAGAATCATTCAGCTGCTCTTCTCCATCTTTAATCTGCTCCCAACCGGCATCTATCTGTTCCTGCCCTGATTTTAACTGTTCTTCCCCCGACTCAAGCTGCTTTTCCGATGCATCCAGCTGTGATTCCGCTGTAGTAATCTGCAGCTCGCCGAGACTGATTGTAGTCTGTGCATTGGCAAATTCAATAGCTGCCGTCAGATTTCCCTGATAAAGCTCCGTAAGTGCGCTGTCAAGCTTGGCAATATTTCCTTCAAGTTCCGGAAGCTGTGCTTCATATGCAGCAATCATGGGAAGATTTGTTTCCTTAAGAGCCGTAAGCTGCGCCTCCAGTTCCTGTTTATTCCTTTCCAGTTCTGCTTTTGTTGCTTCAAGTTCCTGTCTGCTGCTTTCAAGCTGAGCCTTTGCCTCCTCCAGCTGGGCAATCTGGTCTGTTGGAATTGCGGAATTTAAAGCTGCCTTCTTTTCCTCTAAGGCCGCCCTTGCCGAATCCACATCTGTCAGCAGTTCCTCAGATACTCCAAGCGCCGCTGCCACCTGCCCCTTCATTGCATCAAAAGTTGAATCAGCCAGAGCATTTAACAGCTCATCAATTGCCGTAATGCCGGAAATAGCTTCATTCAGTGTTGCCAGAGTTGCATCCAACTCCGTATATTTACTATCTACCTCATCAAGCCCTTTTTGTACCTCATCTATGCCGCTTTGTATCTCATCAATGCCTTCCTGCATTTTTTCCATAGGCATCTTTAAGGTTGCAATTTCAGCCGTCAGATGCATTTTCATGGCTTCCGCATCAGCCTTGGCTGTTAAGATCTGTGTTTCTGCCTCTGCAAGCTGCTGCGCCGTTTCACTCTTTTTATTTGCAAGCTCCTGCCTGCCTTCTTCAAGCTTGTTTCTGTTTTCCGTAATTTCCGCTCTTCCGTCCGCAATTTTCTTTTTACTGTCTTCCAGCTCCTTGCGGCTGTCCTCAAGCTCCTTTTGTCCGTCAATTAACTCCTGCCTGGAGTCTTCAAGCTCCTGTCTGGCATCGGCAAGCTCTGCCTGTCCATCATAAATTTCCTGTTTGGAATCTTCAAGCTCCTGTCTGGCATCCTCCATTTCTTCATCTATATAGCCAAAAACCTGTTCATTAATCTTATCTATTTTTTCCTGTCTGATAATAACATTGACACTTTCCTCAAGAAGTCCCGTGGCACTGGCAGAAGCAACACCTTCAATACTCTCCAGCTCCGGAATTACAGTGTTTTGTGTCATTTCGCTGACCTCTGCAGCAGTCATGTCCACGCCTCCCACTGCCGCAATCATAACAGGAAGCATATCAGGATTTAATTTCATAATAATCGGACTTCCTATGGAATCATCCCAATAACTCTTAATCTGATCCAGATTTTCACGTATTTCAAGGGAAGCCGCATTCATATCCGCTGACTGTGTAAATTCCAGAATAACCATAGAATAGTTCTCGCTGGACACGGAACTGATTCCTTCTATGTTGCTGACCGTAGCCATGGAAGCCTCCACCGGTTTTGTTACCACCATTTCCACAGTTTCCGGACTGGCCCCCGGATAACTGGTCATAACAATCACATAGGGCAGGCTGATATTGGGCAGCAGATCCGTTGTCATTTTTGTAAAAGAAACAACTCCCAAAACCACTGCCAATACTACTGCCACCAGTACAGTATAAGGTTTTTTAACACTGAATCTTCCTAACATTATGTATTCTCCTCTTTCTTATAACTGGTATTGATAAATCTTTTCATTTCCGTCTGACCGGTCGGTCAGTTCCGCTTATCAGTATATTTATAAAGACCTTCTCTGTCAATAACCGGAAGAATTTCTTTATAAATATTTTACTATTTTGTGACTAATAAGGAGATTTCTTATGCAGACAAAAATTTATCATAAATTTTATAAAAGGCGTGCAGTACGTATTGATGTAACACGTGTTCCATGATATAATCATTAAAAATGGGGGATAGGGCTATGCCAAAGAAACCGCTGGAAATGGAAAAAATAATTCTTAATGACGGTTGGACTTTTAAATCTCAAGTTGGTTCCCACAAAAATTATGTCCACCCGACTAAACCAGGAAAGGTAACAATCCCTTTTCATGCCAAAGACTTGCCAAAAGGAACAGAAAATTCCATTCTGAAACAGGCAGGTTTAAAATAAATTTATCTGCGCACATTTAATTAAGGAGGTTTCTATATGTTATCAACATATCCTGCATGCTTTTTTAAAGAACAAACGGGGTATTCTGTAGTATTCCCCGATTTAAACTGGCTCTCTACCTGCGGTGAAACTGCAACTAATGCAATGGAAGCAGCCGTTGATTGCCTGGCTGGCTATTTATATACTTCCCAACTGGAAAACTGTGAAACACCTTCTCCATCATCAATGAATGATATTAATCCTGAAAATATTGCTAAAGAACTGGATATTCCTTTTGAAGGAGCATTTATCAACATGGTTTCTGTTGATGTAACTGCATACGCTAAAACCCATTTTGAAAAATCAGTCAAAAAAACCTTAACTATCCCTGCATGGCTAAACCAATTAGCCATTGAAAAAAATATTAATTTTTCTCAGGTATTACAGGAAGCCTTAATTGCCAAATTGCAGATACATTAACAGTAATATTCATATCAGTCTTTTGAGCTTGTTTTTTATTCTTTGCAGCGCATTGTCCGTAGATTTATCATCCTTGCCAAGCACCCTGGCTATCTGGGTATATTTCATGCCTGTAAGGTACAAATCGAGCACCTGCTTTTCAAAACTGCTCAATTCCTTTTCGATGGTTTTTTCAATCAGCTCCACATTTTCCCTGTCAATAAGAAGCTCCTCGGGATTTCTTTCCGATTTGGAAATAAGGGAATTAATCATTTCCCATTCTTCTCCTTCATCTTTTTCAGAGGAATTGGCATACAAAGATATATAAGTATTTAATGGTGCATGCTTCTGCCTTCCGGCTGCCTGGACAGCGGTATACATCTGTCTGGATACACACAAATCCGCAAAGGTAAAAAAGCTGGCATCTCTGCCTATATCATAATCTCTGATGGCCTTAAAAAGTCCAATCATTCCTTCCTGAATCAGGTCTTCCCTGTCTGCACCTAAAATGTACATGGATTTAGCCTTGCTTCTTACCAGATTTTTATATTTATCCATAATATAATCTGTAATCCGCTCTTCCCCGTCACGCAGACGCACAATCAGTTCTTCATCCGAATACTGTTCATAATCACCGCTCATACCCATCTTTGTTCCTCTATTTTAATAAGCTCCGCCGCAATGTGCTCTGCCAGAATCCGGTACCCAAGCTCATTACCATGAACACCGTCAGGCATAAAACTGTGAATAACAGCCGCATCGTGGGTATCTAGCAGATTGGAATTGTACAAATCAATTACCGGGACCTCATATTCCTCTGCCAGCTGTTTCATAATTTTTACAAAAGAAGCCTGAGGAAGCAGATAACTTCTGTCCTTACGAAGCATATCATGAAGCACATTAGGAAGAGGTGTTGCCAGAATAACCTGTGCATCCGGATAATCCGCTTTCAGTTTTCTTAAAAGCTCGTCCAAATCCCCTGCAAAGGTTCTTTCTTTTCTTTCCTCCAGGGAGCCAAGCTCTGTCTCAGATGCACAGAAACCGTCATTGGTTCCTCCCATAACAATAATAATATCAGTATCCTGCGGAATGCTGCTGTACCTGTCTACAAAAGCATTCTCCCAATAGCGCCCGATAGACGAACCGCCAATTCCCAGGTTCACCACTTCTTTGGCATTTAATATTTTCCCCAGCTGATAAGGATAAGACATACTCTCATAATTATCAAGCTTATCCAGATTGGAAGCTGCCGTGACACTGTCACCTAAACATGCTATTTTTACACCTGAAAAATCAATGCTGCTTCCCGCTATAATTTCTTTATCTGCCTTGTTAATACTGATTGTTTTTTCATAAGAAGCACAAACCTGCACTTTACGCAGGTCATTCCCCGATACCGCTGTATTGTTTCCGGAAACAAAGCTGTCAAATACCATATTGCCGGAGGCTGTATTACCTGATATGGTATTGCCTGATACGGTATTACCTGAAATCGTATTGCCTGAAATAGTATTATCTGAAACGGTTTCTTCCAAAATTGTATTATCCGAAACAGTATTATCTGAAACGGTTTCTCCCGAAATTGTGTTATCCGAAATACTTCCTGTCAAGGGCTCATTGCCGGAAACTGTTTCTTCCGCAAGTTCATTTTCCGAAATAGTTTCTTCCGCAAGTTCATCCTCTGAAACCATTCCCTCATGGACTGCTTCTTCTGAGGGCACATTATCTGTTCCGGCATTTTCGGACTGCCGGAAATCGTCTTCCTGCAAGGGCTCCTCTGCTGCTTCTGATTCCTCGTAGGATTCTACATAATTCAGCCCGTTTTCTTCCATATAAGCCATAAGCGCTTCCGGGTCACCGGACAGGGTTTCTATGGTTGTCTGCATTTCCCTGACTTCAGCCCTTGCTTCTTCGAAGAAAACCTCTCTCTCTTTTTCCCATTTTTTATCTTCGTAATAATTCATTCCTTTATCAACGCCTACCGCCAAAAGCATGATTGCCATCATCGCAATAAGCATCAATAAAACCTTGTTAATTTTACCCATTACTTTCAATCCTTATTTTTTACTGCAGTCTCTGACGCACAATTTCATAGGCCAGTACTCCTGCTGCCACCGAAGCATTCAGAGAATCAATATCGCCCTTCATGGGAATGGATGCCACCAGATCACATTTTTCCTTTACAAGACGTCCCACGCCTTCCCCCTCATTGCCAATTACAAGGCCTATGGGTCCCTTCAAGTCCAAATCATACATTCTGGTTCCGTCCATATCCGCACATACGAACCACAGTCCTCTTTTTTTTAAATCCTCAATGGTTTTGGCAAGATTAGTTACCTTGGCCACCGGCGTATAATTAAGGGCTCCTGCGGAAGTCCTCGCCACCGTTGCCGTAAGCCCCACAGCCCTGTTCTTGGGAATAATCACGCCATGGGCGCCTGCCAGATTGGCAGTCCTGATAATAGCCCCCAGATTATGGGGATCCTCAATATTATCCAGCAAAAAGAGAAACGGCGGTTCTCCTTTTTTCTCTGCCAGGGCAAACATGTCCTCTATTTCCCCGTAGCTGTATGCCGCTGCAATGGCAATCACTCCCTGATGCTTTCCTGTTTTGGAAAGCTGTTCAAGACGCTCCTTCGATACATATTTTATCTGTGTATCCTTCTTTCCTGCCTCTCTTTTGATTGTCATAACAGGGCCATCCTGACATCCGTCCAATATATAAACCCTGTCGATTTCCTTGCCTGAACGAAATGCTTCTATCACTGCATTCCTTCCTTCTATGGTAAATTCATTATACCCGGATGTTATTTCGCCCATGGTCGTCCTCCGCTTTTCCTATTTCTTCTGCACATCCTTTGTGCAAAAATTCTTTCTGTTTCCGAAACTTCTACAACGTCATTCCCAACTTATGTAAACCATTTTTCAGCAGTTCCAGAATTCTTTCCGTTCTTCCGCACAAATATAAATAGCCTACAAGAGCCTCTAAGCCTGTTGCTTTTCTGTAATCACCTATGGACGCATTCTTGGCACTGGTATAGGATTTGGCATTTCTGCCCCTTTTATACACCGCCAGTTCCTCCTCCGATAACTCAGGTAAAAGCGCTTCTATCATGGCTGACTGCGTTTCTGCTTTTACATAAGTTACAGTTTTGCGGTGCAGTTTGTTAGCAGGTTCATTCCCTCTTTCCACCACAACGGTTCTGATTATCAAATCAAAAATGCTGTCCCCTATATAAGCAAGCGTAAGAGGTGAATATGTTCTGATATCCACCTCTTTTAAATCAAAGCTTCTTTTTATCAAATCAAGTAAATCTATGCTCTCTTCCATTTAACCCCTTCGCGGGTATCCTCCAGAATGATACCTTTTCCTAATAATTCATCCCTGATTTCATCAGCACGCTTAAAATTCTTTTCCTTTCTGGCTGCCTGACGCTCCGCAATCAGAGCTTCTACATCAGCATCCAGCATTTCTTCCTTCTTTTCCACAAGCAAGCCGCAGATGTCGGAAAGAGAAAGGATTTCATCTTTAAGCGCCTGTAAAAACTCCTTACTGCCTGCTGCTGAAGCATTGGTATTTACAAATTTAACAAGCTCAAAAACAGCTGCAAGGGCATCGGCAGTATTAAAATCATCATCCATGGCTTCATCAAACTTGGCTGCAAAACCATCTGCCTCTTTTAAAAGCGCCTTCTCTTCTTCGCTCATGGTTTCGGAGGAAGCATTTGAAAGCAGATAATTTAAGTTGCTGACACTTGTTACAATTCTGTCATACCCATTCTGTGCCGCTTCCATCAGCTCTGCGCTGAAATTTAAAGGACTTCTGTAATGGGCGGAAAGCATGAAGAAACGAAGCACCTGTAAATCATATTTCTCACTGATATCCCTGACCGTAAAGAAATTTCCTGCGGATTTGGACATCTTCTTATTATCAATATTTAAAAATGCATTGTGCATCCAGTATTTTGCAAAGGGCTTTCCGTTTGCTGCTTCAGACTGCGCAATTTCATTTTCGTGATGCGGGAAAATCAAATCTTCCCCTCCGGCATGAATATCAATTTCTTCTCCCAGATATTTTTTGCTCATAACAGAACATTCAATATGCCAGCCGGGGCGTCCGTTGCACCAGGGGGCTTCCCAATAAGGCTCCCCTTCCTTCTTCGGCTTCCAGAGCACGAAATCAAGCGGGTCTTCCTTCTGGTCTTCTCCTGTTACAAGCAGGGAACGGTTTCCTCCCTGTAAATCATCCAGATTTTTATGTGACAGCTTGCCATAACCTTTGAAGCTTCTCGTTCTGAAATATACGGTACCGTCTGCCGCAGTATAGGCATGCCCTTTTTCAATCAGGGTTCCTATCATATCCAGCATGCCGCAGATTTCTTCAGTTGCCTTGGGATGGGTTGTTGCAGGTTTTACATTCATTGCCTCCATGTCCTTTTTGCATTCGGCGATATAACGTTCTGAAATCACGGAAGCATCCACTCCTTCTTCTATCGCCTTCTTTATGATTTTGTCATCAACATCCGTAAAATTGGAAACATAATTTACTTCATAACCCTTATGCTCCATATAGCGCCTTACCGTGTCAAATACAATCATGGGACGGGCATTGCCGATATGAATCAGATTGTATACTGTGGGCCCGCAGACATACATTTTAACCTTTCCTTCTTCTAAAGGAACAAACTCTTCTTTTCTTTTTGATAAGGTATTGTAAATTTTCATGATGATACCATGCCTTTCTCTGTTATAAATTATCGGATAACTTTTAATCTTTATTTACCTTCCGGTTTCCTTTTCCCTCTCACTGCGCTGAAGCAGCCTGACTTTCTGTTCCAAATCAATCAGTCTGTTTGTCAGTTCCGTATTGCTGTGTTGCAATGCGGTCAGTTCTTCCTTTACCGGGTCAGGAAAATGAATCTGGTCCATTTCATCCTGGGGGCGGTTAGGATTCACTCTTTTTACCACCCTGCCGGGAACACCTACTACGGTACATCCGGAAGGTACATCCTCAAGAACTACGCTTCCTGCGCCTATCTTACAGTTATCGCCTATGGTACAGGAACCTAACACCTTGGCTCCGGCACCTATCATAATATTATTGCCCAAAGTAGGATGACGTTTTCCCTGTTCTTTTCCCGTTCCTCCTAAGGTCACGCCCTGATAAAGTGTGACATTATCGCCGATAATGGTTGTTTCGCCGATAATCACTCCCGAACCGTGGTCGATGAAAAAGCCTTTTCCAATCCGGGCGCCGGGATGAATCTCTATTCCTGTCTTGCGCACTCCCTTTTGGGAAATCCACCTGGCCATGAAATAATGCTTCTTCAAATACAGCTTATGAGCCATGCGATAAAGAATCATTACCTTAAAGCTGGGGTATAAAAATACCTCCATGGAAGAATGGATTGCGGCGTCACGCTCTCTGATAATACCGATTTCTTCCTTTATATCACTTATAAATCCCACTGTTTCAACCCCTTAATTTCGTTATCAGCTCATGCAAACCGGCAATTCGTTTCTTTCTCCTCTTTACAGCAGACTCAAAACGCTTCGCGTTTTTCGTTCGCGTTGCTCACTCTAAAGCTGTAAATGAATCGCCTTGCCATGCAAGCATGGCAATTCGTTTCTTTCTCCTCTTTACAGCAGACTCAAAACGCTTCGCGTTTTTCGTTCGCGTTGCTCACTCTAAAGCTGTAAATGAACCGCCTTGCCATGCAAGCATGGCAATTCGTTTCTTTCTTCTCACTACAGCAGACTCAAAACGCTTCGCGTTTCTCGTTCGCGTTGCTCACTCTAAAGCTGTAAATGAATCGCCTTGCCATGCAAGCATGGCAATTCGTTTCATTTACAGCTTTGAGTCTGCTTATCGCGCAAAAAAATCGCCTCTAATTGCTTAGAGACGAAAGTTATCCGCGGTTCCACTCTATTAGAGGCAAGCCTCCACTCAAAGCACGTAACGTGTGAATACGTGTTCCGCTATTAATCCTCATCAGAAACATCTGTTAATTTCCATGGGGATGCTTCACAGAACCTGCTCCCGGATGCACTTCTACTATCTGTGTTACAGGAATGCTCTCAGCCGGCGGCACTCCTTCTCTGTGAAACAGCATCTTAATGATGCATGATAATATACTCTTTCCGTTCATTGCATTTTGCTGATGTCTTCTATATCAGAATATGCAAAAGTGCCGGTTTTGTCAACCGTTTTTTAACCCACAGCCAGCACATAACGCAATAATTGTTACCCTTCAGACCAGCCTCAAACAGCAGGCATTTGAGGCGTGAGAACATGATTCAAACGTAAGCAAATGCACATGAGCAAAATAAAAAAATAATAGTGGGATGAGAGCTGTTTCATGATTTTCACATTAAACCGGGCAATAAAAAATAAGGGTAAAAATCCTGAAATACGCCGCACAGACGCCGCCATATCCTCAGATGCCTGTTTTACTTACTGTCTTCGGACATCCGCTGCAGCCTCCGCATCCCCCGGCACCTGCTGTCACATCCTCACTGCCTACCCCAATCGGGCTTGTCAGAAGGCAGACTGCTTGGGAAGAAATTCCTTCTCCCTCTCCTGTAAAGCCAAGCCCTTCCTCGGTAGTTGCCTTTACATTTACCTGAGACACTTCTATATTGAGCGCTTTGGCAATATTTTCCCTCATGGCATCTATATGGGGACGCATCTTAGGAGCCTGGGCAATAATCGTAGCATCTATATTTTCAATAAAAAAACAGTTTTCTTCCAAAAGGCCGCCTACATGCTCAAGCAGCTTTACTGATGAAATGCCTTTATAGGCAGAATCCGTATCCGGGAAGTGCTTTCCGATATCCCCGAGAGCTGCCGCTCCCAAAAGTGCATCCATAATAGCATGAAGCAGTACATCCGCATCCGAATGACCCAGAAGCCCTTTTTCATAAGGAATATCCACGCCTCCTAAAATCAGCTTTCTTCCTTCTACCAGTCTATGCACATCATATCCCATTCCGATTCTCATAAAATAACCATACCTTTCCGCAGCTTTTAGCAATGTTTTAAAATGCCTTGCCATCATCTTAACATAAATCTATCTTCCGGCGGTGATAAATTTTTTCACCTTTGCCGGATTTGCTGAAGGATTCAGGGCAAAAATCTGCTCTTCCAATTTTGCATACGCTTCCTCATAAGAGAGTTCAGCCGCCTTTTTTACAATATCTCCCTCAAAAAAATCTTCTGTCAGGCCAAATACCGTGGAGGACCAGCCATACTCCTCGCCCTTTTTTGATTTTTTCCGGGCATTTCCGCACATGGTAATATAAAAATTCATCTGCAGCTCCGTAACCGCACTGTCAAATTTCGACTTGTCTTCCCTTGAAAACCCTCCGTACTGCTTCAGCAGATGCAAAGGCAGTTCCCTGTATTCCAAAAGCAAATCGTATATTCTTTTAGCGTACCGGCTGATATTCCCTTCTGCGTATTCTTCTTCAAGTTCTCTGTTTCCCCTCCTGATTCGGTAAAAATACGGATACCATTCTTCCGTCACATATCCGCTCTTTTTAAAGAAAAATTTGCCATAGGCAATATCTTTTCTTTCATGCAGAACCCGCATTCTCCATTCCCATGGGTCAGTATCCGGATTTTCCATATGCCAGCATATCTCTTTTCCGAAAAAACTGCATAAGCCGAAAACGCCTTCATCCCTTTCGCCGCCCATGCTCATTCCCGCCTGATATAAATTATCTAAAAAATCATTAAAATTATGTATTTCTTTCATGAACTGTTACCTCTGTGAATATTATACCTTATTGAACTACTAATGTTCAATTATTATACCGCATTGAACATTAGTAGTTCAATGCGTATATACTATTAATAATCACTTTTTTCAGGAGTATGTTTTGAAGAGAATTTTAATTGCGGGGTATCCGCAGCAGACCAAAAACTATGAAGATGCCATGAAGGCCTTAGGCTCATGTCCCATTACCACCCTCCATGTGCCGGATGTTACACAATATGACGGATTAATTCTGCCCGGCGGCGGCGATATTGACCCCAGGCTCTTCGGGCAGCTCAATCAGGGTTCCGGCTCCATTGATTCAAAGCTCGACAGGCTCCAGTTAACGATCCTGAAGGCATTTATTCTGGAACAGAAACCGGTGCTTGGCATTTGTAAGGGAATGCAGCTTATCAATGTTTTTTTCGGCGGGGATATCCACCAGAACCTTGCTACCTGCAGGCTGCACCAGTATGACGGTAAAGACCAGGTTCATGAAACCACTGCAAAAGCCGGCTCTTTGCTGCAAAGGCTCTACGGTACTTCCTTCCCTGTAAACAGCGCCCACCATCAGGGAGTTGATACTCCGGGGCAGGGAATCCGCTACATTCAGTTTTGCCCCGATGGGGTAGTGGAAGGACTTGTCCATACTTACCTTCCTGTTATAGGCGTACAATGGCATCCTGAACGGATGTGCTTTCAACATAAAAGAAGTGACACCGCAGACGGCTCACTTCTTCTGAAAACATTTTTGACAAATACTTTTTAATCATGCATTTTCACAAATGTAATTCCACTGACAGCCGCCGCAAATATCCTTTCTTTTACCCGCTTTCAGGATATTTGTCTCCACCAGCTTTTCGAAATCCTTCCATAAAAGCCCGGTACCGCTTCGCAGGCCGCAAAGCGCAAGCACCTGACTGTCATAATTCTTTACCTTTCCCTCTGACAGACAAACTCCCGCTTTATTATTCGGACAGAAACTGCAGATATCATCAGTTTCTGAAAAAATATACACTTCGGGATTTTCTGAAAGAAGCTGTTTCATTTTGCCCATATGCATTGTAAACTCACTGCTGTAGCCTTTGCCTTCAAAAAAGGCAAGGCACATCCCATGATGTGCCCTGATTTTGTAATCACAGGCTTTGCTGCCGCTGATTTTGCAATCGCTTAATTTACCATCGCCCATTTTCTGTCATATGCCTTTCCTGCTTTGTTCCGGTATTCTTAATGCTGCCGGGGCTGCCCTTAGTCAATCTTAATGACTTTAGTAAGCGTTTTACTTAAGCCAAGAGCCAGCGCAATTTTAATTAAATCAGGAATAATAAAGGGAATTACGCACCAGCCAAGTACGGCTGCAAGTCCCACTGCTCCTGTATTTTTTGTATAAACTACCATAAACCATACCGTACCTATTGCATAACATACGATTAAGCCAAGCACCATGGAAAGTCCCAGCACCCAAAGCTTTTTGCCAAGCAGCTTTTCCATTGCCCACATAACCAGCGCTGAAAAAATGAAACCTATGATGTAGCCGCCCGTATTGCCCAGAATAACGTTGAGACCGCCCTGAAAACCTGCAAAAACAGGAATGCCGATTGCTCCCAGCAATATGTATATCAGAACTGCCATACTTCCTCTTTTACCGCCAAGAACGCCTGCTGCCAGAAATACTGCAAAGGTCTGTAAGGTAAAAGGTACCACCGTTGGGATGGAAATCCAGGAACAAATTGCCATTAAAACTGCAAATAATGCAATATAAACCATATCAAGGGTTTTAATTCTTTGTTTCGTAGCTGTAACTGTTGTCATCACTTTCTCCTCCGTTAAAGTTATTCTTTATGACCTTAGATAGAATAACATTCAGGAGGTCGATTGTCAACCTTATTCTTTATTTAGGTTAACATTTGTTTGATTCATTTTTTTTATTTCCTCCATAATAAATTGTACATCCTCCGGGCGGATATATCCCACTTTATGATAAGAAAACCCCAGATTCACCTCAATAATTTTATACCCCCTGTAAAGATACTCACCAAATCCGAAATAAACTGCAGAAGTATCGGTAAGAATTTCATTAGATAATGTATCGGAAAAATGAATGCCGTTATAATACAAATATAAATGCATCACCTCATGCGCCAGGATTGCCGTAAGCACATCAAGATTGTAATAATCATGAAGCTGCAGATTAATTGTGGTAAAAGCGCCATTAGTCGAAATATTGCCGGCATACTCCAAAGCCGCATCATCCTGAAATTTCAGTTTGATATGATTTCCGTCAATACCCATATGGGCTGATATGCAGCACATCAGCTGCCGCAGCAGCTCCGGGTCATGGGGATTTTCAAGAAGCTTTACTTCAAGCTCCTCCGGCATGATAAAGGGCTGTCCCGGACTTTTTTTATTCTTATAAAGCAGCTGCAGACAGGAAAGGATTTTTTCTTTATCCACCTTCTTTAAAGCGCCGGAAGGAACAGGGGCTTCCTTCAAAATAAACCGTTTTATCAAATAATAACAAAATCCAAAAACTGTCAGCAGTTCAAAAATATCATTTAAGGTAAATCTTCCGTCAAATAAGGACACCTTCTTCGCTCCTTTCCATTATGCGTTATCTTTAGGTAATTACCAAGCGCCGTTCCATCTACTGCGCATCAATCCTTACCTTCAAATCCTCAAGATACATCCATCTGTCCATTTTTTCCTCTAAAAGCTTTTCTGTCTCCTCCTTCTCATTTGACAGTTTATTTAATTTAACGAAATCTGTGGCTGCTGCCATAATTTCCTTTTCCAGTTTATCTATTTTCTCCTCAAGGACAGCAATATCATCCTCTATAGTCTCATAATCCTTCTGTTCCTTATAAGTAAATTTCAGTTTTCCTGAAGGCTGCTTCCAGTCATTTTTCCTGCCGCCGGACTTTTCCTCCGGTTTTTCACTTTTTTGCCGCTCCTTTTTATCCACATCCGTTGTTTTTTCCGCTTCCAGCCTGTTTCTGTAATCCGTATAACCGCCCTCATGCTGGCGCAGATGACCGTTTTCTTCAAATGCAAAAATCCTGCGCACCGTTCTGTCAAGAAAATACCTGTCATGGGAAACTACAATCACAATTCCCGGAAAGCTGTCAAGATAATCCTCAAGAACCGTCAGTGTGACAATATCCAAATCGTTGGTGGGCTCATCCAGTATCAGTACGTTAGGCGCACCCATCAGTACCTTAAGAAGGTTAAGACGTCTTTTTTCCCCGCCGGAAAGCTTTTTCAAAAGACCATACTGATCCTTTCCTTCAAACAAAAAGCGCTCCAGCATTTTGGCTGCGGATACCTGTCCGTCTTTGGTCTGGACAAATTCCGCCACGTCCCTGATATAATCAATAACCTTCTGCTCCGGGGGCATTTCCGTCTCACCGATTTCCTGAGCATAATATCCGATTTTTACCGTCTGACCGATAATAATTTCTCCGGCATCGGGCGTTACCGTTCCTGTCAGCATTTTCATAAGTGTGGTTTTACCGCATCCGTTTTTTCCGATAAATCCCACTCTGTCATCCTTCAAAAACAAATAGGAAAAATCACATATCAGCTTCTTTTCACCATAGCTTTTGCTGACATTTCTGATTTCTACTGTGGTTTTTCCAAGCCTTGATGCCGCAGAGCTTATTTCCACTCTTCCGTCCACGGCAGGCGCCTGCGTATTTTTAAGTTCTTCATATCTTTCAAGCCTTGCCTTCTGCTTGGTGGAACGGGCTCTGGCTCCTCTCTTTACCCATTCCAGTTCCTTGCGCAAAATGGACTGTCTCTTCCTTTCACTTGCCAGCGCAGACTCTTCCCTCTCCGCTTTCAGCTTCAGATAACCGGAATAATTTGTCTCATAAGAATAAATTTTCCCTTTGTCAATTTCAATAATGCGGTTTGACACACTGTCAAGAAAATATCTGTCATGAGTTACCATAATAACCGCACCTGCCCTCTTTTTCAGCTGTTCCTCCAGCCAGTCTGCCATTTCATTATCCAGGTGGTTGGTTGGTTCATCTAAAATAAGAATATCAGCAGGAGAAAGCAGGGCTGCTACCAATGCCAGGCGCTTCCTCTGCCCTCCCGATAAATGACCGCAGGACATCGAAAAATCTGTAACACCCAGTTTTGTAAGCATAGTCTTTGCTTCTGTTTCGAAATTTTTCCCGGTCTCATCCGCTTTACTGCTTTCCCGGCATTTCCTCAGTACCGCCTCAATTACAGTCTCTTCCTCTTCAAAAACAGGATGCTGGGGCAGAAAGCTGCACATAACATGTCCTGCCATGGTAATGCTGCCTTCGTCCGTATCTTCCAATCCTGCTATCATCTTAAGCAAAGTGGATTTTCCTGTTCCGTTAATGCCTATTACACCTATTTTTTCTCCTTCCTGAAGGTAAAAAGATGTACCGTCAAACAATTTCCGCTCCCCATATGCTTTTACTATATTTTCAACCGACAATATATTCATAAGACATGTCTCCTTCTAAATCCGGCCTGCAGAAATGATTGTACGGATTATCCTTGCGGGCAGGTTCCCACGGCTAATCTGTACAATCATTTCTGCAGGTCCGGAATATTACATTAATATTATAAAAAATCAACGAATTTTGTAAATAAAATTGATAAAATTCCTTACATAATGTATAATTATACTATATTTTTTTCAGAAAGGGCTATTAAAATGTCACTATTTCATAATGCATCTGCTACCATAGACGAACAGATGCTCCTGAGAAAAGCGGATGAATCTTTTTATAAGTTTTTAGGGCAGAATATCTACGGTTCTGTGGTGCATTGTATTTGTCCTGAAGATCTTCCTAAATTTGAAAATGCGTTTAATGAACTAAAATCAAAAAAAGTAGCCCGTAATTTCGTTACTCTCAGAATCAAAAATCACAGCGAAGAATATGACTGGTTTCTGGTAAAACTTACCTACGAACCTTTTGAACTTAACGGCACTCCATTGATTCGCCTTGATTTCTCATCACTTTCCGAGCATTTTGAACTCAGCAATGAGCTGCAGAAAGCCAATTATGAGTATGAGACTCTGCTCAGCCTTTCAGGCACCACTATGCTGTCTTATGATTCGGCTTCCGGCTCGCTTACTATTTTTACAAATTGTGACGGTCAAAAAATTTATTTGTTTCAGGGACAGCTGGAAGACTGGAAGAAATATCTTTTAAACGAAAAGCTGAATTCTGATTATGACGTTGAACTTCATGCCCTGTGTCTCAATATGGAAACAGGTAAGAAAACTTTTAAGCACACACTTCTTACAAATTGTTTTTCAAAAGACGGCAGCATGAAATTATGCACTTTTAAATGCCAGTCCATAGCAGACAGCAATACATCCCACAAGACCTTAGGATGCATTACTATGCTTGGAGAAGGCGAAGCTGCAGACCTCGACATCGGCTACAGCATGGATACCGGGCTTCCTGTCCTTAACAAAAAGTCTATTACCGAGTATGCCAAAAAGGCAATGCTTTCCAATGACGGAAAGGTTCACCTTATTATTCTGGATCTTGATGATTTTAAGACTATTAATGATACCTACGGTCATATGTTTGGAGATGAGGTACTTATCCAGACTTCGGAAATTATAAAAAATGCAATCGGAAATGCCGGCATTGCGGGCAGAATCGGCGGCGATGAAATGCTGATAGTTCTTACTAAAATTGAAAGCCATGCCGAACTCAGAAACATGCTCCGCACCATCCGAACCAACATTGAATGGTCTTATAAAGAAAAGCAAAGTGACTTGCACATTACCTGCTCCATGGGAGTTGCTGTATATCCTGACCACGGAGATACTTATGACCAAATCTTTCAGCTTGCTGACAAGATGCTGTATATTGCCAAAAGCAAGGGAAAAAACCGTTATGTTATTTATACCCCTGAAATCCACGACCTCCCTGCAGATTTCTCCAGGAAATCTGACGAAAACAACAATCTTGAACTTCTGCGCAATGACAGGGCGGGCGTTATGCAGCGGCTTATTGAAAAGTTTTTAATCCGGAAGATTGTCACTTACGAATCGGCATTAAAGGAAATTGGATTTTGCCTTGAACTGGACGAAATAGTTATGATTTACGATAACATGAAGGTATCTTCCACCTGGAACCACAGCGGATTTTTAACAGGCTGCGACGGCGGGGAATATTTTCATCCTGAAGAAAGCTTTCTTAACAGTTTTGATGAAAACAATGTTTATGTCGTTAACGGACTTTTTAATTTGGAGGGAAAGTCCCCCAGCCTTTACAAACTCCTTACGGAACATTATCTCGAATCTGTTCTTTTCTACAAAATGGTAAATCATGGTGATATGTTCGGCTACATTATGTTTGCCAAAAAGAACCGCCGTCAGATGTGGTCCGAGTATGATAAAACTTTTCTCGCTTCCGTGGGAAAAATTCTGGAATTGTCGTTTATGGAAAGATAAAAAGCATCATTTATTCATGAGCAATAGAAAGCATTTATGTTTTACTTTCTATTGCTCATGTTTATTTTACATAGTCATGTATAATCTGTTCCTGAATTTTTCCAATGCATCTGCATGATAAAGAACATCCGAAACCTTCCGTGTCCCTGCAATTAACCTTTGCTTCCAGCCACTTCCGTATTTGGCAATACAAAGCCCAGCATACAAAAAAAGATGCCGATTTTATCAGCATCTTTAAGTAGCGAGAGGGGGATTTGAACCCTCGACACCACGGGTATGAACCGTGTGCTCTAGCCAACTGAGCTATCTCGCCATATTCAATAATAGAAAGTACTCTTTGCAAGCTTTCTATTCTTATGAATTAACCTGCTTTCACAGGAGTGGGACCTACAGGGCTCGAACCTGTGACCCTCTGCTTGTAAGGCAGATGCTCTCCCAGCTGAGCTAAGATCCCAAGTTTGTGACTCTTGACCCGAGCCACTTTGCTAATATACCATTTATAGGAAAGCTTGTCAATATTTTTTGGAAAAATTTTTTAATCTGGTTAAATAAAAAAGAAAATTCCACATTAGGCTGAATTTAGTCTTACATTCCTTGTTATAACCATGTATTATCTATTATACCTTATATCCGCAGTAGGAATGAGGTATATATGTCAAAGAAAATACAAACTAACCAGAAAC